>NZ_JBMPOX010000007.1:0-146844 GCF_049340445.1 Undibacterium sp. Ji50W
CAATCCGCGCTCGTCTTACGCTACGCGCGTCGAGCGTCTGCGATCTCACTCGGCGCTCCAGTTCGGTTCGTTGTTCATCCGTCAGATTAATTGGCTTGCCCTGATTCATCATTCGATCCACAGAAAGAATACGAATATGACAAACAAAACATTGGCTAGTTCAAACAATTCGCAAGCACTACACTAGTTTGTCTGCTGCTTGCGCTAGCGTTTATCCCTGTAATCGCCCCTGACCGGGGCGATTGTTCATTCTTCCTTCAGAATTCTGCCCTCAATCGACGGTTGCCAGCTTGCGCAAGACCTGGGCTGCGGCCATCAGGCCGAAAGAAGCGGTCACGACGATGGAAGAACCAAAACCGGCGCAGTTAAGGCCGCTAACGCCGGCGTTGGTATTAGAATTAGTATTAGCATTGGCATCGGCATCAGTCCCGACTGCGCAGGCTTCTGCAGTTTCCGGCATGCTCAGCACTTCCATGGAAAATACGGCATCGATCCCGAACTTGCTTTTTGCCCCGCGCGGAAAACCGTAATTCTGGCGCAGACGCTTGCGCACCAGGGCCAGCAAGGGTTCTTGTTCGGTACGCGACAAATCACGGATTTCGATTTTCCCCGGATCAGTCTGGCCACCTGCTGCGCCAATGGTGATGAGCGGGATGGCATGCTGACGGCAATAGGCGATCAGGGCAGTTTTGGCTTTGACGTTGTCTATGGCATCGATCACGTAATCGAAACCGGGCTTGCCCAGCATGTCGTCGAGGTTGTCTGGCGTGACAAAATCTTCCACCTGATGGACCTGGCAATACGGGTTGATCAGGGCGATGCGTTCTGCCAGGGCAGTGACTTTGGCCTTGCCTATGGTATCGGTATTGGCCTGTATCTGGCGGTTGATATTCGATTCGGCAACGTTGTCAAGATCGATCATGCTGATCTGGCCTATGGCACTGCGCGCCAGCGCTTCCACCACCCAGGAACCGACTCCACCAACCCCGATGACGCAAACATGGGCCTGCCTGAAACGTTCCAGCGCAGCAGCGCCATACAGGCGGGCAATACCACCAAAGCGGCGATCAAAATCAATATCTGTTTCTTGTTGCATGGTGAAGATCTGGCCGGTAAGGCTGACAGTAAGAGCAGGCGTTATTTTACTTGAAGCAGCCTGTCGCCGTTTTACATTACATGCCATTGTTATCTGAAATGAACTATCTGCCTGGGTATTTGCGTCAGCCCCATTGTTAGCCCTACTGTTAGCCCTATTGATATGTCGCAAGCGCGCACACCGTGTCTATTGCATAATGAGGGCAGGAAGCGCAAGCCGTATCCCTACCACCCAACACGGACAACACAGCATGAACAACTTATTCGACAGCGCACCGGGATTTGATCAGCCTCTGGCGGTTCTGAAGCACTGCCATGACCGCATACGCAAGCAGTTGACTACGCTAAACAAAATGCTGGTGCATTTGCCAGAGCATGGCGCGGATCAGGATGCAAAACAGGCGGCGCAGGCGGTATTGAACTATTTCACCAAAGCCGCCCCCTTGCATCATGAAGATGAAGAACTGAATCTGCTGCCGGAATTAAAGCAGACTGCTGATGGTGGCGATGCAGCACTGCTGGCCGGCTTGCTACCTAAAATTCTTGCTCAGCACGAAATCATGGCAGTGCAATGGCAGCAACTGGAAAAACAATTACAGACCATCGTCGCAGCCGCTGACCATGCACCGGCCAACCTTTCTACTGCCGATGTACAGGCCTTCAATGCCCTGTACGACGAGCACATGCAGATCGAAGAAACACAGATTGCCCCCATGGCAAAACGCTTGTTTTCTGATGCGCAGATGAGCGCCCTGGGTGCTGCCATGCAGGCACGCCGTGGCATCAAAGTATAAATTTTTTCATTGATCAAGGAAAAACATGTCCATCGCCGATATACGCACTGACTATCGCCAGGCCAGCCTGTCCGAGTCGGATGTGAGCGCCGACCCCTTTACCCAGTTTGCCAACTGGTTCGACCAGGCTTTGAAAGCCGATGTCGCCGAACCGAATGCCATGACTTTGTCTACAGTAAATGCAGATGGTCGCCCCAGTTCACGGATTGTACTAATCAAGGAATTTGATCAGCGCGGTTTTTCATGGTTCACCAATTACGAGAGTGCCAAGGGCCAGGACATGGCACAGAACCCTTATGCGGCCTTGCTGTTTTTCTGGTCTGCGCTGGAAAGACAGGTGCGCATAGAGGGCCGTATAGAAAAACTGACGGATGCAGAAAACGATGCCTATTTCTTCAGCCGCCCGCTGGGTAGCCAGCAGGGTGCGCATGCGTCACAACAAAGCCAGCCGATTGCCAGCCGGGAAATACTGGAACAACAACTGGCTGCCGTGGTAAGCCAGTTCGGGGATGCACCGCCAAGACCGGCGCATTGGGGTGGCTACCGTCTGCTGCCGGAAAAAATCGAATTCTGGCAAGGCCGCAGCTCGCGCCTGCATGATCGCATCGTGTACACTCGCAATACCAGCGATACCCGCAATATCAACGATAACTGGAGCATTGTGCGCCTGCAGCCATAACGATGTTGGTCTGTGGGCCCCGATTTTATCGGGTGTCTTGCGGAGCATGGTATTCTCGGTGTTTTTTCACCATAACGCCGATGTCCATGCAGAAGAAAAAGATCTTGTTATTAAGCGTTTCCGCTGGTGCCGGTCACAAGCGGGCCGCTGAAGCAATACGGGCAACTGCGTTGCAGCAGTCGGATGAACTGGAAGTCAGTCACCTTGATGTGATGGATTTTGTGACAGCCGGTTTTCGTAAAGTGTATACCGATTTTTATATCAAACTGGTCAACAAGGCCCCGACCTTGTGGGGCTATCTGTACCATGCGTCGAATGAAGCGCAGGCCGACGGCACCATGGAAAAACTCAGGCGTGGCATAGAGCGCCTGAATGCACGGCCACTGTTGCAGGCGATTGCCGATTTCCAGCCAGATGTGATCATCTGCACGCATTTTTTGCCGGCAGAAATGCTGTCGCGCCTGTTGCGCAAGGAAAGACTGCATTGTCCGGTGTGGGTACAGGTCACCGATTTTGATTTGCACCGCATGTGGGTACATGAACACATGGCTGGCTATTTTGCCGCCAGCGAAGAAGTCGCTGACCGCATGCGGGCGAATGGCATCGCCGCCGAACACATTCACGTGACCGGCATCCCCATCATGCCCGCCTTTACCCAGCAACTTGAGCGGACTGCCTGCGCCCAGGAATTTGGCCTGGACCCGGCATGCCAGACCTTCATGCTGATGGGCGGTGGTGCCGGCCTGGGTGGGCTGGACAAGGTGGCCGAGCGCCTGTTGTCGTTGCCCGGTAACTTCCAGCTGATCGTACTGGCCGGTAATAACGCGCCTGCGCTGCAAGCCTTGCAACAACTGGCGCAGCGCTACCCCGGTCGTCTTTTACCCCAGGGGTTTACAGACAAGGTAGAGCGCCTGATGGCCTGCTCTGACCTGGTGATTACCAAACCAGGAGGCTTGACCACTTCAGAATGCCTGGCCATGGGCTTGCCCATGATCGTGAATTCACCGATACCCGGACAGGAAGAACGCAATGCCGATTTCTTGCTGGAACAGGGCGTGGCAATGAAGGCTTATGATGATGTCAGCCTGACTTACCGGGTCAATTATCTGTTGCAGCATCCGGATAAGCTCAGGGATATGCATGACAAGGCCATGGCACTGGGCAAACCCCATGCCGCCAGCCAGGTCTTGCAGCGGATTCTGGGCCAGCCTTTATAAGCCAGGGTTGGATGATGAAATCTTCAATTAAATCTTTTTTACTGGTATTCGCCTTTGCTTCTTTGCTGGCAGTGTTTTTTGCCCAGGTAGAAATACAGATAGAAGGTAGCGCAGGCTGGGCTGCCAACCTACCGACCTGGCGCATAGAAAAACACTGGCTGCTGGATATTTTTTGGGGTGGACGCGCCATGACGGGCTACCACGCCTGGGTGTTTCCTTTCATCGCCCTGTTCTTCCATTTTCCGTTTGTGATGATGCAGCAATGGACGGCAAAGCTCGAATGCCGCGCCATCGCCAGTATCATTACTTTCTGGATAGTCGAAGATTTCATGTGGTTCATCCTGAATCCGGCCTACGGATTTGCCCGCTTTACGCCTGAGGAAGTAAAGTGGCATGTCCACTGGTTACTGGGCTTCCCGGTGGATTACTGGGTAGGCCTGATCGCCGGATTTTTTCTCTACCGTTTTTCTTACAAGACCCATGCGCAAGTACAACTCTAAGCCACCGGAAAAACCGCTGTCGCCACTGCTGGCATGCATGGCGGCACTCAGCATCAGCCTGCCGCTGCTGCCATCCACAGTCGCCGCCGAAGAAGCCCGCCCAGCTGAATGGGCCAGCCCGGTAGCCAGCACGCAGAATCTGTTTCGCGTGACACCCACGTTTTATCGTAGCGCCCAGTTACAAAGCCAGGACCTGGTGCTGTTGCAGTCGCTGGGCATCAAGACGGTGGTCAGTCTGCGTTCCTTCCATTCTGATGATGAGATACTGAAAAATTCCGGCATCAAACTGCAACGCATAGGTATCAATACCTGGGATATCAACGACAAGAATGTGATTGCTGCCCTGCGCGCATTGCAGGCAGCCGAGAAGCAAGGCCCGGTACTTTTACACTGTCTGCACGGTGCCGACCGCACCGGATTGGTAACGGCCATGTACCGCATCCTGAACCAGGGCTGGAGCAAGGATCAGGCGCTGGAAGAATTGACCAAGGGTGGTTATGGCTACCACAGCCTGTGGAAAAACATTCCCGAATATCTGCGTAAGGTGGATATAGACAAAATTCGACAGGGTGTAGTGCAGCCATGACATCAGCCATGACATTCGCCACGAAGTTCACAAGACAACTATTTATCATCAGCCTGCTGGCAAGTGCCCAGGCTGGTGCAGCACAACTGGATGTCAGCAAATTCAACGACACCGAAGTGCAAATGCTGGACCAGAGCAAGCCAGACAGCAATGGCAAAACCTTTGTCGCCGGCACCATACTCAATGCGCCTGTTAGCAAGGTGTGTGCAACCCTGCAGGCATATGAAGACTACCCCAGCTTCATGCCGAATACCACCAGGGCCAAAGCAGCACGCCAGCCAGATGAATCTGCGCTGGTGGATTTCACACTGAACCTGCCGCTGGGTAAAGTAAAGAAATACCGCCTGAAAATGATCCCCAAGGCTGGCCCCGGCACTTGCTATCTAAGCTGGAAACTGCAGCCATGGGAAGGCTTGAAACAGGAAGAAACCATTGCAGATACCGCAGGGTATTGGGATTTGAGTGCACTGGCTGGCAACCCGAATAAAACCGTCGTCAAATATCAGGTCTTTACCGATCCGGGGCCAGTTCCCATGGGGCTGGGCTGGATCGTTGACAGCATGAGCAAGGACAGCATACCCAAGATGATGGATGCATTAAGAAACAAGCTGCGCTGATGGTTGATAGCGGGTAGCGGGGAATTGCTGGCAATAACAAAAACGGGGAATCTGCGATTCCCCGTTTTGACATCTGAATTGACATCTGATGTATATTTTTTCTGACCTTAGAACGTGTTTACGATCTGTAGCGAGCGTGCGTCAGCGGGGTAAGGATAACAAAAACGCAGCGCAAAAAGCGGAATGTACTGTAGTACATGAGCATTTTGAGCAGCGCATGAGCCCCGCGTGGACTCCGGTTGCGCTCGCGCAGTAAGATCGTAAAAGTTCTTACGTCTCTACGCCATAAGCAGCCTTGGGATCATCTGGCGCGTCCTTACTCTGTTGCTCAGGAATTTTGAAGCCTGCGTAAGTACCGGCACTCATACCCAGCAGCGTCAGGATATTGCCATCAAATACAGGCATGCTGAAATGCTGTATCACGTAAACCAGGAACAACACACCGATCAGCACATTGAAAACCAGCATTTGAAAACGATGCAAGGTAAGGCCCTGGGAATCACTGAGGATATCTTTAAAGAAGCCCTTGCTTTCACCAAACTGGTTTTGTTTGCTGGCATCCACGCCCGCAGCTGTCAGGTAAGTAGCGCTGCCTATACCAAGCAGGCCCAGGGCCTGGGGTGAAACGGTGGGAATGCCTTCAGCGACTATCCACAGCCAGATATACGACACCAGCACAATGAAGAACCACCAGGCCATTTGCACCCGTGCAAGGCTGAAAGTGCGTTCATTGACCGCTGACGCCGAACTGTCACGCAGCAAACCCGAATCTCTTCCAAGGCGGAATAATGCATACCCAACGACAGCGATAAACCCGAAACCAAACACAACATAACCCGGTTTCAAAATTTGGAAACGCAGGATACCACTCGCCAATATGTTCGTGCTCCCACCATTTTTGAAGCTGACGTTAAACGGCAGGTCACGGCGGTAGTCGTGCCGCAACTCTCGCCAAGGGGAGCCCATCAATGACTCACGCTCCAACGCAGAATTGTCGGTATCAGATTGTGGCAAATGAAAGACCAGCTTGTTCATGACGGGGTCAGGATCACAGTCTTTCAGTTTCCGTTGACTGAGTACGCCATTGATACGCAATTCAACCAGATCAAACTGATCCGTTGCCAGTGACGCACACACGCCAGGGGCAGGGATGTCGACATCAGCACTCAAGTTGATGTCTATCGGTCCACCAGGTTTGATGACATCACTTGCCTGTACCAGAGCAGCGCACAAGAGCAGCATACCAAGCAGTATTTTTTTAAACATCAGCGGCATCTTGTTCTCCCTCAGTTTGCTACTGGTAATACAAACAAAGCGCGTTCTGCCGCGCGGCGCTTGACCAATCCCGGTAAAGGTTTGCCGTCAGCCATGGTCCAGCGACCAAACTGGTCAGCAGCCCCTGCCCTGTCATTGGCATTGAGTTTTTTCAGGAGTGTAGAGCTGCGCAAATTGCCTATCCCCAGATTAAAGGTAAAACTGGTCAATGCCCCGTATTCATTGTCGTTCAGGGGAACTGTCACCACCGATAGCACATCACGACCGGCATTCATCAGATCAGCCTGCAACAGACTGGTTGCCTGTGCCAGGGTAATCCCGTTCGGATACAAAGCCTTTACTTGCTGGCTGTCTGCCTGTCCCTTCAGGAAACGGCCCTGATAGGTAATGGCATGGCCCCAGCCTATGGTCCAGATACTGACGGGGTCCAGATAGGGGTCGATATTGCCGGTGGCAGGATTGCGGTCTGGTATGCCTTCAAATTGCTTAACCAGATCGACGGTTGCCTGATTTACGTCACGAAGCGCCATTTTTTTCTCCCTGTTATTGGCATAGGCATGGGTGCGCCATGCAGGGATGAAAGGCAGCGGGAACCAGGTCTTTAGACCAATAATCACCAACAGGTATTCAACACATATGCACAGGCTGTGAGAATCATATCAAATAAACAAACCAGTATGACAATTTTTTAAGCTGCTTGCAGCAATACGCATATGAATACTCATGTAGTCAGGCAAACCCATGCCGGGCATGTATGGTGATGGTTTCAGCGATCTGCTGTTGCTGTCAGTGGCCGGCATCCATCAGTGTCTGGTAGGGCTAGTGCGTGGGACCAGCACATGCCCGGGGTTGACTTGCCCTGCATCCATGAAGGCAAACACCAGTTCATCTTCATACACGATGGCGCAGGGTAAGTCGCCCGACATCAGTCTTTCAAATATCGTCGGCATCAGCAAGACACTGTTCAGGCGATCAGCTTGCTGGCAAACAGTTTCCTGGCCTTTGCCACCTTGGGGGCCACCACGAATGAACAATAGCCTTGCTGCGGGTTCTGGCGAAAATAATTCTGGTGATAGGCTTCTGCCAGGTAAAACACCGGTGCCGGGCTGATTTCTGTCACGATGGGGTCGTCCCAGACCTTGGTCATGTCTGCCACCACCTGTTTAGCCGTTGCCTGTTGCTGTTCATCATGGAAGAAAATGACTGAGCGATACTGGGTACCGGCATCATTGCCCTGACGATTCAGCGTCGTCGGGTCATGAATGGTAAAGAATATCTGCAACAAATCATGGTAACTGACGACAGCCGGGTCAAAAGTCAGGCGCACGACTTCGGCGTGACCGGTCCTGCCGGTGCAGATCTGTTCATAGCTGGGCTGGTGCACGCTACCGCCAGCGTAGCCGGATTCCACTTTTGATACCCCACGGATTTGCTGGAATACCGCCTCGGTACACCAGAAACAGCCGCCGCCCAATGTGGCAAATTCAGTTGATGTCGCATTCATTACATTCTCCCTGTCAAGACTGATTAGTCGTCATGAACATCATTTTCTTACACTTACAGGAAGTCTGCCGCCGTCACCCTGGCTTTTTGGTCTGCACTTTGATCCGCGTTGACCCAGTCAGGCAAGCGCCTGTTCGATCTGCGTGATAAAAAGTCCGCTGTCCTGATAGGCAGCACTGTGATCGAGACGGCGGAATTGTCCATTGGCTTCCAGTATGAATGTAGGGAAACCCTGCGCGCCCACCTGGCGCAACAATTGATGGGCAAGCCTGGTCTGCCCGGGCAGATCTGCCTGCGCCTTGGCGTAGCAATCCTTGAACATTTCTGCCGTAACTTCCAGCCCGGCTGCCAGTTGACTCAGCAACCACAGGTCGCTGACATCGGCGGCATCCACATAATGGGCATGTTGAATTTTTTCCAGCATGCCAAGCCCTGCATCTGCCGCGATTTCACCGACAGCAGCCAGGGCAGCCACACCACTTACGGCAGTGGCTGCCGGCACAGAATAATAACTAAGTGAAGCAATGGTTTTTACCTTGTTCAGGTAAGCAGAACCAAACAGCACACCAGACAGCTTGGCGATATGTTGGTCGGCGGAAATAATATGTTCGCGATATGCCGCAGGGATGATATTAATTTCAGGAAACAGCAAACCTGGGTGAAGCACCATGGGCAGGCGCTCGCCAAAATGTGTTTGCGATTGCCGCAGTAAGGGGCTGGCGGCATAACACCAGCCACACAGTGGATCAAACACGATATGTAATCTGGCTCCCATGCCGGTGTCCTCTTAATTTAAATGATGTTGCTATTGTATACATTACCAGATATCAGAAAAAGCGCGTATGATAAAAATCATCTTTCTGAAAAACAGAACAATCATAGTGAATTCTTCGCACAATGCATTTTGATCAACTACGTCGCATGGCCCTGTTTGCACAGGTTGTGCGGCACGGCTCTTTTTCGGCCGCCGCCAGGGCAATGGATATTGCCACCTCAGTCCTCAGTACAGCGGTTTCACAACTGGAAGACGAATTGGGCGTGCGCCTGCTACACCGGACCACCCGCCGCCTGTCACTGACAGAATTGGGCCAGGATTTTTATAGCCGCTGCACAGATATGCTGGCGTCTGCCGAAGCCGCGCAAAGCCTGATCGCAGAAAGCTCTGGCGAAATTGCTGGCAGGCTGCGCATTTCTGCAGCTTCAGATGTTGCCGACCATATTCTGCTGCCGGCGCTGGCGCCCTTGACGTTGAAACATCCCAAGCTTTTGCTGGATATACAGGTGGCCGACAATATCGTGGACATGGCGGCACAGCAAATCGATTTGTCGATACGTTCGGGCTGGATGCGGGATTCTTCACTGGTGGCACGCAAGCTGGCAGACTTGCATGAGGTACTGGTGGCAGCCCCGTCCTATCTGCAAAAACTGGGTACTCCGCAGACACCAGATGATTTACTGCAGCATCGCATCATTGCCATGACAAGACTGAATGACCCCTGCACCTTGAGCCTGAAAAATGCCACAGACCATACGGTCAAAGTCAGTCTGCCTGCCGCCGCCATGACAGACAGTGTGCGATTGTCGTCAGAAATGGCGGTCAGCGGCTTTGGTCTGGCGCGCTTGCCCAGCCATGCAGTCGACAAAGCCTTGCGCGATGGCAGTTTGATTATGGTGCTGAAAGACTGGGCACTGCCGCTCGCCGGGATTTATGCCGTCACACTCAAACGTGGCCTGCAACCCCAAAAAGTACAAGCCGCGATAGAGGCGCTGGGAAGTTTTCTGGCACCCAATACTGCCTGAAGCCGGTCTGGTCTGTGGCGCGGGGCCATCAGCGCCGGAAATGTAACCTCAATACCGCCAACTTACAAAAAATTACACCACCCTTTATAGGGTTAAATTTAATATACGCATAGAATATTGAACCCTATTTTCTTGCTTTTCGGCAAAAATTCCTCGTATTTTTTCTTAAAAAAGCGCATATTTAGGACTTACGCAAAATTGTCTCAGCAAGGCTATGCTTTAGGAAACCTCCCTTGCAGGGGAGGTTCGTTACGTCGGCAGGCAACATGTTGCCGGAAACCCCGACTACACCGTAGCGACGAAGACAGTACGAATAGTACGGCGAGGAGCTACAACGCAGCTGGGGCGGTTTTGCGTAAGTCCTAATATTCATGAAGTACGAGTTCAGTACAAAGTTTGCTGCTTGCGCAGTATTGATCAATTTTCTGTTATTGAATTAAAACGCCATGCTAATCGACGTCATAAAAAACGGTCTCAGAAATATTTTCAGGGTACGCAACCAGCGTGCCGTGACACCTCCTGGACCCAAACCTCCGTTTGGCAGCACCATCGTGCTCGAACGCCTGAAAATGCAATTGATCGTTTCCATCGACTATGAGCAATGGGACTGGCTGACCGAAAAAGGCTGGCGCACCCTGGACATGCGCCAGAATCGCCGTCGTTACTTCCGGGTGCAAAGAAAGGCCGTTACCAGGCTATTGCACGCCAAACCGGATGACCGCGAAGCTTTGCATCAGCAAATCGTGGAATTTCGCTACGATAACAAACGTCTGCACTGAACTGTTATATCTATATATTCGCTGTCATGATGAATTTCATGGCGGGGATACTTATCTTTCTCACATCGACCATAAAGTCGCAATCAGCGCCTGATCCGCTGCGCTACGCCGACAAGTTTATTTTCTGACACTGCCAGACTGTTGCTTGCGTCAAAAATTAAAATCCTGACAATACTCAAGTAAGCTGCAAGCGGTTAAAATGCCGCATGCAAAATTTTAGTGACGACGCTCACGTCCAGACCGGGGAAGACCTCGCTCTGCAGACGTATTTCAAAACTGGCATCACTCCTGACGACGTTTCCGCTGTATTCCCCCTGAGACGTGCCCAGCCTGTATTGCAGGCATTCACGGCGCTGTTTCATGGCGGGTTCAACGGTGTATTGTTGCGCCTGCTGGTCTTGCGTGAACTGACCGCCGACGTGGAAACACCGTCGCTCAGCCGTGCCGACATCAATACCAAACTGGCCTATCTGGAACCGGATGCGCTGGAGACGGTGCTGTCGCGCCTGCGCACCACCGGTTTGCTGATCTGGGATGCCAGCCAGTCTGTGTATCGCATCACCCCTACCGCCAGGAATGTGCTGGCGGCGCTGGAATCGCTGCTGCATATCGAAGAGCACAATGACCAGGCTGAGATGAGTTACATGCTGACCCAGGTCGCCGGTGCACAGGCGGTGGGCGGCGTGTCGGTAGAGCAGTTGCATCATCTGCTGGGAAGGCTGATAGAGCTGACGGAAGAATTTTCAGATGCGATTGCCTCGGGTTCAGAATTCCAGTTGCGCACGGCCCAGCAAAAATGGCATACCGCCTGCGACTGGGTAGAAAAAGGCTCGCAGATCATTCATGCCATCACCAATGACAGCCGGGCCGATTCAGCCACCCACAAAGCGGCACAGGCGATAGGACGCGCCCAGAGTGCGCTGCTGAACATGCAGGGCATGTTTTCGCGGGCCCTGAACCAGATCGAACGCCAGCGCGTGCATCTGGGGCAATCTGGCCTATCGACGACAGATATCAAGACCTGGCTCTTGCAAAAAGAAGACCTGGCAGCGCTGGCCGACGACGCCCTGGCAAAACCAGTGACACCGATGTTTATTACCCCATCAGAAATGATAGACGTCGCAGAAAGCGAATTGCTGAGCCACCGTGTATCGGCCTTGGTGGGTGCCTTGCCTGCCGGTGAAAATGCACCATCGGTCGCCAATGAAGATAGCGATGCCCTGCATGAACTGGATCACTGGCTGGCCTTGCTGACCGCAGCCGATGCCAGCGACAAACCGATAGCCTTGCAGGATATCTTGCTGCCATCCAGCTTTGCGATTGCTTCTTATCGCGCCTCCATGCTGCCCTTGCTGGGGGATGCCAATGAATCTGCCTTGCAGGGTGCCACGGCTATCCTGGCCCGCCTGCCGCTGGTATTCAATTCCAAAGACAAAATGCAAAAGGTACATGATGACCATGTGGCCGCGATTTCCATCGCCAGCCTGAGCGCCATACCGCTTGCGGCCAGCATGCCGCCGGCCAGGGTAAAAGTGGCCAGCGCCACGGAACAGCCATTGCCTGCTGCCACCTCTGCACCAACGAGAGAAACACCATGACCGAAGATGCACAAATCCTGATCGCCCGCTTGCTGGCGCACCAGACCCTGCGCCGTGAAGACAAACTGGTCAAACGCGCGCTGTCAGATGAAATATTCCGCACAGAAATCGACACCCGCCTGAAAGCCTGTGGCATGAAGTTTGTCGATAACGTGTATGCCGACTATGTCACCCTGGCGCTGACACGCGATAGTGAATCCAAAGTATTCGGCACCAAGGAGACCTGGCAAAACAATAATTTTGGCCTGGCACGCGATGGTGTGGCCTTGCTGGTGGTGTTGTGGTCGCTGATTATCCTGCCCAAGCGTGAACGTCAGGAAGCCCATCAACTGGCAGAAGAAAACCAGAATGATATGTTCGGTAAAGATAAACCAATGCCACGCGCAGAAGATACCTCGATAGGTATTTCTTACCGCGCCCTGCTGGCAGACTTTGGTGAAAAGCTGGGCAAGAAAACCCGTATGGACATGAACCTGGGTCAGTTGGCACGTGTCGGTTTTATCGAGCGCAAGGCTGACCTGATTCTGGAAGGCCCGCTGCTGGATTTGCTGATGGATACCGATACCCTGAAAGACCGCATCATCAATGGCGCGCTGTCGGATATCTTCCAGATCCCGGCACCGCGTACACCGGCCATCATAGAACCTGCAGAAGCCGTACACGCTGTCGCAGCAAGCGAAGCCGATGCGGTAGAAACTGCCGTTGATGCAGAAGCTGATGCCAAAGATGACCCGGCAGCCGATACCATTGCAGACAGCAACGCTGATCTCAACACCCATACCGGAAAAGAATAAGAACCATGTTTCATATCAAATCGCTGGAACTTGTGCATTGGGATTATTGGCAACGCATCAAGAACATCCCGCTGGATGCCAAGATCATCACCATCGCCGGACAAAATGGCTCGGGTAAAACCACACTGCTGGATGCCTTGCGCACCCTGTTTGGCCTGGAATGTTCGATGGGACGTTCGTATAAACATTATGCCCGCCACTCTGGCCAGCAAACTGCATGGATACGTGCAGTGGTCGATAACAGTGCCGTCGGGCCGCAGATTTCCAACCGGCCTTTCCGCATGTCTGGCCTGTATGAAGATGAAGTCACGCTGTTTTGCAAGATAGAAAAAAACGGCGGTGACTGGAAGCGGCAATACCTGATGCGCAGCGGCAAAACCGAGATAGAAGAAGTGCAGGAAGCCAATGACTGGCTGGGTGTGGAAAGTTATCGCAAACGCCTGTCACATGCCGGTTTATCGAATGCCATGGGCAAGGTGCTGGCACTGGAACAGGGCGAGACTGACAAGCTGTGTGAATACGCGCCACGCCAGTTGCTGGACCTGGTGTTCCAGGTGTTTGGCGACAAGGAAGTGCTGGACGCCTACGATGACGCGAAACGCCATCAGCGTGATACCGAAACCGAATTGCAGCGTTTTGAAACCGAACTCGAAGGCGCAAAAACCAACTTGGAAGGCTTGCGCCTGCGCGTTGCCAATTATCACCAGTACGAAAGCCTGAACAAGGAAAAGCGTGACCTGCAGGAAGAAATACTGCCTACCCTGCAATACCATGAAGCACTGGAGCAGGCAGGCAGCACCAGCCAGGCCCTGCGTGCCAGCAAACGCTTCCTGAAGACGCAAGATCATGCGCTGTCTGATCGTCGTCAGCATCTGGCGCAACAGGCGCAGCAAGTCACAGATGCCAAGCAGGCTGAAGCCGCACTGGAAACCGAAGAATCATCACTGCGTGAAAAACTGCAGCAGATCAACAGCAAACTCAAGCCACAAGAAAGCCTGCTGGAACAAAAAGCCCGTTTGCAAAAACTGGCCGCCGAAGCTGACGCCGATGTCGCCAATATCGCCGACGATCTGGAGAAAAAAGAAGCCGAGCTGTCACGCCAAAAACTGGAACGTGATGCGCTGACCCAGCGTATTGCCGGTGAGATGGAAACCATCGCTGCCCTGCAAGGCAAGTCTGCCCTGCCGGACCCGGAAAACGTGCGCCAGATGCGCCGTGCGCTGACAGATGCAAATATCCCGCATTGCATGTTGCCAGAGATCGTCGAAGTCACTGACCCCAAATGGCAGGCGGCGGTAGAAGGCGTGTTGCGCGGCTATACCTCGGTTATCCTGCTGGACAAGGCGACTGATGCAGCAGCCGCTTACCGCATCGGTGAAAAGCAGCGCTACAGCCACTTCATCGTGCCAGACCGCATCAGCGCGCCCGTGGTCAAAGACCAGAGCCTGCTGTCTGTCGTCAACTTCACTGGCCAGGCACCGGGCTGGCTGATCGAGCAATTGCAGCGCATCGATACCGTAGGCTCGATTGAGCTGGGTATGAAGTTGCCGAAGAACCAGGAATGGATTACGCCTGACGCCTATCATTTCGAGCGTCGTGGTGGCCGTTCCCTGTTTGTCGAAGTGTCGCGCTATCGCTTTGGTAATGCTGGCCGTACCCAGCGCCTGGAAGCCTTGCTGAAATCATTGCCTCGCCTGCAATCACAGGAAGATGTGCTGACCATGCAGATCAGCAAACTGGCAGGTGAAATCAGCGCCTACAAAGCACGCCTGGCAGGTGTCGATGCAGCAAAAGAACTGAGTGCGCGCCATGCCGAATTTGAAGAAGCCAGCCGCAATACCCAGCCACTGAAACAACAGCGGATGGAAGTCGGTGGCCGTCTGGGTGAAATCGCGCCTTTGCTGAAAGCCGCCACCGAACAACGTTCCGTGGCCCACCTGAAATGGGAACAGGCCAAAGCCGCGATTGCCGACGCTGACGCCCAGCTACGCGCATCAGAAAAACGCCATGCCGATGAGCGCAAGGCCCAGTTTGAAACCCTGCGCGCCATGCGTGACACCTGGCATACCTTGCCGCACAACTGGAAGCGTGCCTCGCACCGCAAGGAAATGGTGGCCGAGCATGAAAATGTCCACCAGATCGAACTGCGCATACGCAGCCTGACGAATAACCTGGGGCGTGACGACTGGGAAACTGATTCCACCGTGGTCGATCAGTACACCCGCCTGAATGCCCTGCTGCAAGGCCGCCAGGCAGAAACCGATGAACGTCGCTACCAGAATAACCGGGCGATAGAAGCCACGGTGAATGCCCGTGCTGCGTATATGGACAGGCTACGCTTCACGATCAAGTCTTACAGCAAGAACATCAAGCAACTGGGTGAGCTGGCAGGCATAGAAGTGCACACCGACCCGGTCAAGCTGGAGAATGACGACATACAACTGGCCCAGGCTGGCTTGCACGTGCGCTTCAAGTTTGATGGCAAAGGCCCGATAGGCATGAATGATGGTGAAGCATCCGGCGGCCAGCAAGTCATGAAGTCACTGATCTTGCTGATAGGCTTGCTAAAATCTGACGATGGCTCTGGTGGCTTTGTCTTCATCGATGAACCTTTCGCCCATCTGGACATACGCAATATTCAACTGGTCGGTGAGTTCCTGAAAAATACAGATGCCCAGTACCTGATGACCACACCGCTGACGCATAATACCGACGTCTACGACCCGTCCGAACTGACGCTGATCACCAGCAAGAAGAAAAAGGATACCGAATGGGCGCAGCCAATTTTTGTCTTGCAGAGGAAGGTGGATAAGTCACTACAAAAGAAAGCTTGATCTGTCATATCCCTTAAGGCTGCCCTCGATTAACAGGCGTTCAATTTTCTCAGCATTCAGATATGGCTCGCCTTCATCAAGCGAGCCATAGGCGAGCTATACATAGCGCGATTTTTTACCGCTGGAACCCAACCCTGATTATGCGCATGATCAGGCAACAGGACCGCGCCATTTAGTCATGATATTGATAGCAGCCCTGATGTCATCCATCGTGTTGTAAATATGCGGACACAGCCTGACTTTGGTTTCACTGTGACGATCTGTTGATGGAGAAAATGAAGCTGCAATACCTTTCTCATAAAGCTCGTCGCTGAGTTTTTTGATTTGCCGCCCTGGCGGCACGTCAACCCACACCACACCCAGGCTCATGGCAGGGTTATCCGGGGTAGTGACATTCCATTTTTCTTTTTTCAGGCCAGTCATCAGTGCATCCGCCAGCTGTGTTACCCGCCTGTATGCGCGTGGGTATCCTATGTTCTTCCACATTAATTCTGTCCAGTACAAAGTGATGATGTTGACGTCATCGCGCTGGCCCAGCAGTTCAAAGCGCTCAGCAGTGTGAGGCAACTCGTTCCATTTCAGTATGTCTATCTTGTAGTCATAGGCAAAGATATTGGGTTCAAAGTTTTTTGCCTTGGCCCGATCCACATACAGGATGCCGGTTTCTTTCGGCCCCAGAAACCATTTATGACAGCTGGATACGAAGCTATGACAGAAGGGTTTGGAAAAGTCGAGTTGACGTGCGCCAAAAGCCATGGTGCCATCTATGTGTATATGGCAGTTGCGCAGGTCTGGATTGTTCTGTACATGGTTCCAGATACGCTGTATCGCCACTTCAGGGATACGCATCCCGTTGCCATTGGATGTTTCAGAGAAAGAAACGAAGCGGGTACGTGCATTAATATGCTTGATGAAATGCTCCGCCACCTGGTCTGGCGCTATCTTGTCAGGCAAGCTGACCATGTGGATATTAAACACATGCCCGTCCCCGCCTGAAGCCTGAGTGGGTTCCTTTACTACTCTGCCGCCACGCAATTGCCAAGCAGCAAGATTGGTTGGATGATTCTGGTCCCACAAGACGATATTGTCTATTGCGCTGTCATTACCCAGCTTGTTCCAATTACGGTAGCCGCCATTAATGGCATTGTTGGCTTCACTGGCATTGCGCACGATGGCAAGGTTTTTGGCATCCTTGATACCAAGGCTATCAGCCAGTGCTTTACGGGTCTGTTCAAACTGCCGGGCACGCAGGCCACCGCGCATCCGGGTCTGTTGCGCGACATTGCGGTTGAGTTCAAACCTCAGATTACTGGCAGCAATCAACAGGTGACGTGGCTCAGGGCAAAGATTGGCGGCATTCATCGGCACCTTGACAGGGCCGAAGCTTTCATCGACGAAATCAAACTGTCGCTGGAATTCTTTCCAGTATTCGTCATCATCGGTATCTTCTGCGCGCAGTAGTGCATAAAACTGATCAAGCTCGGCATAGACTTTTGCATAGCAATCGTGGGATATAAAGCCTGCGTCCAGCAATGGCTCCAGCGAGGATTGCAGTTGCAACTGGCAATCTTGCTGTGTAAAAGTGCTGTGTGTTTGTGTACTCATAATGTGTCCCCATTAAGGAATTTTCTTGAAATAGCCAGATATAGAATCGCCTATAATGCGTCAGAGCATCTTGCCCAAAGCCGGACCGAAAAAACGGCGTGAGCACTTGATGACGCAGGGTGAATAGTAGAACCGGCGTCTTCCCTTGCCATGTGACCGGGACCAAAGTCCCGGTTTGGACCACGCAGTGAATTGTTGCCTTATGATGAAAACTGAACGGGCGCGGATGAAAAACATGCATTTGTTAGCGCTGAGCCAGAGCACTTTGTAGGTCTTCATGAAAGCCTGCCATGCCTTACAAAATCCTGATCGTTGATGACCATGCCCTGGTGCGCGAAGGTCTGGCCATGCTGGTCTCCGCCCTGCCTGGCGGTGCCAGTATCTTCATGGCGGGCACGGCTACCGAAGCACTGGAACAGGCCGAATACCATGCACCGCTGGACGTGGTCCTGCTCGACTGTGGCCTGCCCGATGCCGACGGTGGCAGCCTGATTCGCGCCCTGTCGCAACGCAGTAGCCGCGCTCCCGTGGTCGTGGTATCAGCCGATGAATCCGATGCCACCATACAGCGCATGATGGCGCTGGGCGCAGCAGCTTTCGTGCCAAAAAGCAGGACTTCGTCCGAGGTGATCAATGCCATCAAGCTGGCACTGACTGGCGGTGCACCGGCTAGCGCCCGCCAGGTTGGCGCAGACACACCAGCAGCATTAAGCCAGCTAACGGCAAGGCAACTCGACGTACTGCTGATGCTGGAAAAAGGAATGACAAACCGCGATATCGCCCTGCAATTGGGCCTGGCAGAAAAAACCGTCAAGAATCACGTGACCGCCCTCCTCAACGGCCTGGGTGTGGTCAATCGCTTGCAAGCCATACGGCGGGCACGCGATCTGGGCCTGTTGAAGTAAGCGGCCGCTCATGAGCACAGCCATCAGCGCCACGCCAAGGCTGCCACCAGGCAGTGTGAGAAAAGCCTTGCATGCCCATGCTGCCCCCAGCATCAACTGGCTCATGGGCTGCAACTGGGTCACCATGATGCTGATGAGCCTGACCATCCGCCTGATGCTGCCCTCACAGCAAAGCCTGGCATGGCAATGGGCAGTGACTGGCTCGGCTTACTCGCTGCTTTTCCTGCTGGTGCGACGCCGCTATGCTGCTGCCAGTTATGGGGTACTGGAACGCATTTACGCGCTCTCTGTCTGCGGTTTCAGTTTGCTGTGGGTGGCTGTGCCAGTGCTGTTTTTTGATCCGCAAAATTTTGCTTTTTCGATGTTCATGCTGACCATTTTTGGCGGCCTGGCGGCGGCTTCTGTACCTATCCTGTCGGCATCACTGCCTTTGTACTGGCTTTGGATCACCCCGCCCTTCCTGACCCAGATCAGCCTGTATTGGCTGCGCGGGGGCGGGCCCTATTACTGGGGGATAGGTTTTGGCATGCTGATTTTATTGATCAGCCAACTGGTATTTGCTCGCAACCACCATAAAACCATCATTGCTTCCATCCGTCTGGGTTTGCAAAATGCCTTGCTGGTACAGCAACTGGAAGAAAAGACGGCGCTAGCCATATCGGCCAATATGGCCAAGACCCGCTTTTTGGCTGCGGCCAGTCATGACCTGCGCCAGCCGGTATATGCATTGAGTCTGTTCCTTGATGCGCTGGCAAGCTCGGACCTCAATTCCAGACAGGCCACCATGGTGCAGCATGCCAGTGCGGCCAATCTTGCCGCCAGTGAAATGCTGCAAACCCTGCTTGATTTCTCGCGCATAGAAGCGGGTGTCCTGAATCCCCAGCAAAGACGGATGGACTTGATGAGCATACTGAATAAGCTGGGTGAGGAATTTGGCCCGCAAGCCTATAAGAAAAACCTGCTCTACCGCAGCCGGTCCAGCGACATCTGGATAGAAAGCGACCCGCAACTAATCGCGCTGGTCTTGCGCAACCTGGTCAGCAATGCCTTGCGCTACACGCAGAGCGGTGGCGTGCTGGTCGCTGCACGCCGCAGGCACCAGCATGTCCTGCTGCAAGTGTGGGACACTGGCATAGGTATAGCAGCGGATAAACATGAAGAAATCTTTCGCGAGTTTCATCAATTGGGGAATGTGGAAAGGGACCACCGCAAAGGTCTGGGCATGGGACTTGCCATAGCCGAGGGCCTGGCCCGCAGTCTGGGAGCCAGCATAGAAGTCGCCTCCCGGCCCGGCAGGGGCTCAGTGTTTTCGCTGGTGCTGCCGCTGCATGGCATGCGCAAGATGGAACGTCATGCCAGCCCGGATGATCAGGCCTGCATCGATGCCGATACCGAGCCAGACTGCTTGCTCTTGCAAGGCATTACCGTGCTGGTGGTAGACGACGATGAAGCCGTCAGAGCCGGCCTGCATGCCGTATTGCAAAGCTGGGGCTGCCAGGTCAGTCTGGCGGAGGACATGCAAGACGCTCTGGCAAGAACTGCAGAAAAGCTGCCTGATGTCTTGCTCACCGACTATCGCCTGCGCGGCGGCGTCACCGGAGGTGACATCATCCGCGCGGTACGCCAGACTATCAGCTACAATACGCCAGACCAAAAACTGGTCTTGCCAGCCATCATCGTCACTGGCGACACCCATCCAGAACGCCTGCGCGAAGCCCAGGGGCATGCCGCGCTCTTATTGCACAAACCGCTTGCTGCCAATGCCCTCAAAGCGGCCCTGGTACAGGCCCTGGCGAGTGATGCATCTGCTTGAGTCGAATTCATTTATATACATCTCGACAGTATCCCGATCACAGCCTTGACTTGGTTCTGGTCGAGCATGCACCTCTTCAGAAATTGTGACTTGGCCCCATTTTTGATAATCTATGACGCACTATTGTCGTGCTATGGCACACTCTTTACCGATCTACACAGCACTCATCGCTGGATTCAGTTCTTGGAAAAAAGATACACATGGGCAGCGCATAGTAATATTTGAAAAACAGGGGCTTTATTTCTCCCATCCAGGCAATATCGCCTGTTGCTGGGAAGAAAAACCATGTAAAGTCACTTGATGTTACAGACTGTACAGGCCTGCGATAGAAAGAACAACCGAACTCAAGGCGCGTATGAAAAAAAACAGCAAGGCAACATGGTCTGAAAATCCAAAGCAAAACAGTATATTGGCAGCATTACCGGCGGCAGATTTTGAACGCATATTGCCTGATCTGGAATTGGTTCCTCTTCCTTTGAAGTGGACCATGCTGGAATCCGGTGACCATGTACATTTTTTATATTTTCCTATCTCTGGCATCGTTTCGCTGATCTACGCGCTGGAAGATGGCTCATCCAGTGAAGTGGCACTGGTAGGCAACGAAGGCATGGTGGGTATTTCCATTTTCATGGGTGGTGATAGCATGCCATCCAGCACGGAAGTCCAAAGCACGGGCAAGGCATACAAGCTCAGCAGAAAAATCATGAAAAGTGAATTTGCCCTGGGCGGCAAGTTGCAGCAGTACGCTTTGCTGTATACGCAGGCGCTGATTTGTCAGACCTCACAAACCGCCGTTTGCAATCAGCACCATTTATTGGATCAGCAACTGTGCCGCTGGCTATTGATGAGTATGGACAGATTGCATTCGGAAGATATCGTGATCACCCAGGAAATGATTTCTCATTTATTGGGCGTACGCCGAGAGAGCGTGACGCAAGCAATTGGCCTATTGCAAAAGGATGGATTGAT
The DNA here is from genome assembly GCF_049340445.1 of Undibacterium sp. Ji50W. Taxonomy (NCBI): domain Bacteria; kingdom Pseudomonadati; phylum Pseudomonadota; class Betaproteobacteria; order Burkholderiales; family Oxalobacteraceae; genus Undibacterium; species Undibacterium sp. Ji50W. The sequence goes on from NZ_JBMPOX010000007.1 coordinate 21,364, forward strand.
TGCCGTCAGGCGTGGTCATATCAAAGTGATGGACCGGCCGGCAATGGAAGCCCGCGTCTGTGAATGCTATGAAGTGGTCCGCAAAGAATACCAGCGCCTGCTACCACCCGTTCCTGACGCTGAACCGACCGTATGACAGGTAAGAAGTACTGAAAATATAGTTTTGCCAGTATGGTGGCACTACATTAAAATCTGTCTCAGTCAATCCGATAATCCAGGCTACACCATCTATGTTAATCAACTGTGTCACTTACCAGGAAGGTCGCAAACTGTCCGATATATCCGTGGCAGAAATCAGCGACTATGTACAGCATAAGGACCAGTTCGTCTGGGTAGCCTTGCGGGATGCCTCGGATGAAGAATTGCAGGAAATGCAGGTCGAATTTGACTTGCATGAACTGGCCGTCGAAGATGCACGGCACGGTTATCAAAGGCCGAAGATAGAAGAATACGGGGATTCCCTGTTCGCTGTCATCCACACCGTGGAAATGATCAGCGGCGAGTTGAACATCGGTGAGCTGAATCTCTTCGTTGGTGAAAATTATGTCCTGTCCGTGCGTAACCGCTGCCAGCAGAATTTCCTGGGGGTACGCCAGCGTTGCGAACGTGAACCACATCTGCTCCAGCATGGTTCTTCCTTCGTCTTTTATGCCTTGATTGATGCCGTCGTTGACCGCTACTTTCCGGTAGTTGAAGCCCTGGAAAACGAGCTGGAACTGATAGAAGAACAGATTTTCACCAAAGGCAGTGAACGGGCCAATATCCAGCGCCTGTACCAGTTGAAACGCAAGATCGTGGTGATCAAACATGCGGTGACGCCGTTAATGGAAGCCAGCAGCAAGTTGTTTGGTGGCCGTGTGCCGGGTCTTTGCATGAATACCCAGGAGTATTTCCGCGATGTATATGACCATCTGTACCGTCTGAATACATCCATAGAAACCATACGCGACACCATCAGCACGGCAATACAGGTGAATCTGTCCATGGTTGCCATTGATGAAAGTGAAGTCAATAAGCGTCTGGCTGCGTGGGCTGCGATTTTTGCGGTTGCAACTGCGTTTGCTGGCATCTGGGGCATGAACTTCAAGGCCATGCCCGAGCTGGAATGGCATTACGGCTATCCCATGGCGCTGCTCATCATGTTTGGCGTGTGTGGCTATTTATACTATCGCTTCCGTAAGACGGGCTGGTTATAGACCTTGCACTAATCATTACACTATTTCTGGAAAATCAGGTACAGTAGCTTTGCTAAAATTACATGCTTTCGCGATCTTGAGTCTCAAAGGAGAAAACAAATGGGTGCATGGTCACATGAATCATTTGGTAATGACACAGCCTGCGACTGGCTGTATGGCCTGGAAGAGGAAGATGATCCGGGATTGATAGAAGATACACTGGATACGGTATTGTCTGCCGGTGACGACGATGTTGATGCCGGAGATGCCTCCGAAGCCATCGCCGCAGCCGAAGCCGTAGCACGCCTGCAAGGCAATTTCGGCTTGCGCGACGTGTATTCAGAATCGCTGGATGAATGGGTAAGCAAGGCAAAGCTGAAAGTCTCAAAAGCCCTGGCAGAAAAAGCCGTCAAAGCGCTGGACCGCATCGTCACCGCCCCTTCCGAACTAAAAGAGCTATGGGAAGACAGCAACAACTATAAGGATTGGTTGGCTGCCGTAAAGGAATTACGCGGACGTATCAAGGTATGAAGTAAACCCGGCGACAGCCGTTTTACAGTAAAAGCAAGCGCATCGCATCCACGACGCGTTTGCTTTTTTTTCGGTGCGATATGACTTCAGGGATTTTTCAGAGCAAATTTCAAGTTATCAAAAATATCACTTAAAATACCTTGGCCCGACTCACTTTTGATGGCACCCCTATGCATGAGTTGTCCATGAGGTCCGGATACACGTCAGAAAATCTTTATGGTCGCAGTCCTGATAGTGGCATCCGCAATTCTGGCGTACCAAATTCAAACAGGCTGTACTGTGGCGTTTCAAGCAATAAAAAATTCAGCGGACTTGGGGAAAACTTCGTTGTCATGCACAATCACGATACTTTGAGGAGAGAAGCGGCATGAGTATGGAAATAGAAATCGCCACAGATGTCGTAGCAGAGGCACTGGTGGTCAATGAAGTGGAAAAAACAGCAGGCACGTCCCATGCTATCCATGCACATGGCAGTTGCGCCAATTGCGGCACCAGCCTGACCGGTGCCTATTGTCACGCCTGCGGACAAGCTGCCCACATCCACCGTTCGCTCTTGCATATGGCCGAAGAATTATTGCATGGCTTGTTCCATTTCGAAACCAAGGCATGGCGCACTATACCGGCACTGATCTTCAAGCCAGGACAATTGACGCGCAATTATATTCAGGGGCAACGCACCCGCTATGTTTCACCACTGGCGCTGTTTCTGTTTTTGATCTTCGTGATGTTCTTTGTGTTGTCACTGACAGCCAGTAGCCCGGTCGACAGTATTTCAGACAAGCCGCAGACTAAAACCGGAATCACCAAGGCATTACAGAAAAATCGCGAAGCAATGGCGACACTGGAAGCAGCGAAGGCTTTGCTGCCCGCTGGCGACGACGGGCGGGAAGACATGAATGATGGAATCAAAGAGCTGGCCAGCGATATTGCGGAACTGGAAGCATCCCTGAAACGACTTGAGAGCAAAGAAAGCAAAGAAAACAAAGACCAGGTACCTGCATCGTCCGCTGGTTTAGCAGCCAGCGAAGAAAGCAATACCACAGCTGACGTGAATAAAAAGAGTGACAAGATCAATGACGTGCTCAAGAAAATCGACCGCAAAATCACCGAAGGAAAGTCTTCGTCAATTATTCCAGGCATAGAAAAACAGATCCAGCATGCGATCAAAAACCCTGAGCTGACCCTCTACAAGATGAAAAGCAATGCATCAAAATTCGCTTTCATGCTGATGCCGATTTCACTACCCTTCTTGTGGCTGCTATTTATTTTCAAACGTAAATATGTGATGTTTGATCATGCCGTGTTTTCTTTATATTCGTTGTGCTTCATGAGCATATTGCTGATGAGCGTGGCCATTTTGGGTAAATTCGGCTTTGGCATTATCGGTGCCTTGTTATTTGTCTTTGTGCCGCCCCTACATATGTTCAGTCAGCTTAAACATGCCTATCAGTTGGGCACGGTGGCCAGTCTGTGGCGCACTGTCGCACTGTTATTTGTCGCCTTATGCTCGCTGTGCATCTATGCCGTACTGGTATTGACGATGAGTGTTTAATACGCAGGCTGTCAGTCTTCGCGTCAGGCTTCCCATTTGATCTGGTTGCGGCCATTGCTTTTTGCCTGGTACAAGGCTTTGTCGGATCGTTCAAGCAAGCGGCCAAGACGGTCATCTTCGGTTCTATAGGTGGCGATACCTATACTGACTGTCAGCAAAATGAAGTCACCCGATGCTGATGTCAGCACCAGCGACTGGACATTGCTGCGTATGCGTTCGGCCACCAGCATGGCTTCGCTGCGGCTGGCCTGTTGCAGGATGACGCAAAATTCTTCGCCTCCCAGCCTGCCGAACAGGTCAGACTCGCGCAATTCCACTTTGACGGTTTCAGCAAAGCGCAGCAATACCTGGTCACCACACTGATGTCCGTACTGGTCGTTGATGTTCTTGAAAAAATCCAGGTCCAGCATCAGCAAGGTCATTTGTGTCTGGTAACGCTGGCAACTTTTGAAGGTGTGCTCGGCATACTCAAGAAAGGCACGCCGGTTGGCAATGCCTGTCAGCGAATCTGTCGTAGCCAGGCGCTGCAGTTCACGTTCCAGCATTTTGCGCTGGGTAACGTCACGGCATATACCTTCAATGCCGGAAAACTCTCCTTCATCACCATATAGCGCCTGACTACTGATGGAGATGTCTATCAATGTGCCATCCTTGCGCAGCATGCGCCCGGGGAAATCAGTCACCATGCCGAATTCCAGTATTGCCTTCATGAAGGTATCGCGGTCGGTTGTAGCTGGATAAAATGCTTCCACCTCGTGTCCTTCTATCTCTTCCGGCTCATAGCCCAGTACCTTGCGTATGGCAGGACTGACTTTCTGGACTATACCCCTGACGTCGGTGCGGTAGTAGACATCTTGCATATTTTCAAACAAACGCCGGAAATTGAATTCGCTCAGGCGCAACTGTTCTTCCATCTCATTGTGTTCGGTGACATCCATGCCGCTGATCATGACGGCTTCCTGGCCGCCATAATGAATGGCGCGGCTGCTGACCAGCAGCATGCGGTAATTGTCCTTGCTGGTGTGTATGCGAAACTTGCTGGGTGCATTGGTCCAGGCCTCGCCCTGTTTCCTCAGACGTCCCTGAGAGCGCGGCTGGTCCAGCGGATGAATAAAGTCATTGATGGAACGACCTAACAAACTCTGTTCATCGCTGGCTTCAAGTAAAGACACCGCTGCCTGATTGAGTTTCACCAGCTTGTCATTAATGATGACTACAATGGCAGTCGGCGTGATGTCAAACAGGTAGGTGTCGGAAGTATCGTCGCTCAAGAATTACTCGATTTCTGGCAATGTTAAAGCTTTACAAAATCAAGCTTGCAAATTCATTTTACCGCCAGGTAACTGGGTGTAAAGTAATAAAATACAATTCTTGATTGAATGTTTTTGCTTCGCAACACAAATAGCTGTCGCTATGGCAATTCCAGACGGTATAGGACTTATGCAAAATTGTCCCAGCAAGGCGTAGCGACGAAGACAGTACTTTAGTACGGCTAGGAGCCACAACGCAGCTGGGGCGGTTTTGCGTAAGTCCTGCTGTATTGTCATTGCTGGATTTGCGCTGACGCAAGATAGTGTCAGCCAGTCCGCAGCTTCTTTCGCGACCATTGCATAGTGTACGCTGTAGCCAACCGCCTCAGCCATGCCGACCAGAACCATAGTCGGTTTTTTTTTGCCAATTTACTTGCTCGGACGTGTTTCATTGACTCGTTTCGCAAGGCATTTTTTGATTCATTTTTGCAACTCATTTTTGCAATTCATTTTGTAAGCCACCAGAAAGCTATCTCATCGATCATGAAGACACTATTGCCAGCCGCCTTGCGCGCCACGCATCCCATGCGTAGATTATTTTTACTGACTTGCCTTGCTGCCTCCAGCGCACTGTGTGCCGCGCCGGTGTATGCAGTTGAAAAGCCGGCCCAACCAAAACTGGTGGTGGTACTGGTGGTTGATGGCTTGCCACAAGAACAAGTGATGCGTTACCGTGAACAATTCGGCCAGGGCGGTTTTCGCCGTCTGCTGGAGCAGGGCGCCTGGTTCAGCAATGCCCATCAGGCCCATGGCGTCACGGTCACCGCAGTCGGGCACTCGGCCGTGCTGACGGGTGCCTATCCTTACCAGCATGGCATCATTGCCAACACCTGGACAGACCCGGTAACGCTGGCATCCGTCTACTGCACTGAAGATACGGCATACACGTATATAGGTGAAGAAACCAAGGCCAGTGACGGTACCTCTCCTGCCAATCTGCGTGTCAGCACACTGGGCGATGAATTGCGTTATGCCAGCGGTGAGCGTAGCAAAGTCATCACCGTATCCGGCAAGGACAGGGGTGCGATCCTGTTGGCAGGCAAGACCGGCACGGCCTATATGTATATGGGGAAAACCGGCAATTTTGCCAGCTCCACCTATTACATGAAAAACCATCCTGAATGGGTACAGCAATACCAGGCAGGCAAGCCTCAAGACCGTTTCTACGGCAAGGAATGGCGTCCTTTGCTGGCAGATGCTGCCTATGTCAATGACGCCAACGACAATCTGTTAAGCGATGCAGATGCCGAGGACAAGCGTTTCCCTTTCACTTACACCAGCAAATCAGGCAAACCCGATGCCGACTATTACGGCAAGCTGAACACAAGTCCTTTCCTGGATGAAATGACCCTGGATTTTGCCCGCGCCGCCATAGAAGGCGAAAAACTGGGACAGAACGGTGCCGGTGTGCCTGACGTATTGGGTATCAGCCTGTCCAGCCATGATTATGTGAACCACAGCTTTGGGCCGGAAAGCCGTATGTCACATGACCACCTGCAAAGGCTGGATCGCTTGCTGGCAGGTTTTTTCAGTTACCTGGATAAACGTGTAGGCCTGGCCAACACCATGGTGGTGCTGACGGCTGACCATGGTTTCCCCAACGTGCCTGAATTCTCACAAGCAATCAAGCGTGACGCGCAAAGACTGGATGGCAAGAAAATACTGGAAGCCATGAACCAGCATTTGTCCGAGAAATTTGGCCAGGACAAACTGGCGACGACCTGGAGCAATCCCAGTATCCTGCTCGACTACAAACTGATTGACCAAAAAGGTTTGAAGCGTGAAGAAGTAGAAACCGCAGCCGCCAGATTTGCTGTGACCGTACCCGGCATCGCCAATAGCTTTACCCGCACCCAGTTTGAAAACGGTACCCTGCCCCAAAACAGGCTGAGCACACTGATGCAAAGAGCCTGGAACAGGCAGCGTTCTGGCGACATCATGCTGGTCACCAAACCTTACTGGTATTTCGGTAGCGGCGCACATGGCACTTCACATGGCTCACCCTATAGCTATGATACCAATGTGCCGCTGGTCTTCATGGGCAAGCCATGGTTCAAACCGGGCGCTTATGGTCAATATGCAGAAGTCATGGACATTGCCCCTACTCTGGCGCATTTACTGAGAGTACGGCCACCTTCCGGTTCGGAAGGCCGGGTACTGACGGAAACCCTGCGTTAAGACTGTCAACGCAACCGGGTTGCCCATAGAAAAAGCCGCATGATTATTGATCATGCGGCTTTTTCCTGGCCGGGCTAGCCGGAGTACGACATCAACCAGCTTGTCGATAATTGTTTTGCATCTTGTAGCCTCTTGCATACAGGGCAAACAGGAAAGCCGCCAACAAGGCAAAGCCGGCAAAGAAGAACATCTGGAAGGCGGTAACACTCATGCCCGTGCTCTTGATCTGTTCGGTCACGGCATCACTCTTGACGCTGGAATTGGCCAGCAAGACCCACAAGTTACCTATCGTCACGGACAGGTTCCAAAAGCTCATGATGACACCCTTCATCGCCAGCGGTGCCTGACTATACGCAAATTCCAGACCGGTGGTCGATACCAGTACCTCACCAAAAGTCAGCAAGGCATACGGCAGGATTTGCCAGGTGATTTCGATCGCGTTACCGCCATCAATAGCCAATTGCATGAAGCCGACGACGATCCAGGCCAGGCCGGAAAACGCAATCCCCAGGCCCATGCGACGCAAGGCCGTCAGTTCCATGCCCCTGAGCTTCAGCAGCGGGTACAGCACCAGGTTATTGAATGGAATCAGCAACATCACCAGCAAGGGATTCAGGGCCTGCATCTGTGCCGGTTCAAACCATTCCGGCTTGGTCATTTTGTCTGCCTGTAATACCCAGGTTGAGGCCTTTTGATCAAACAGGGACCAGAAGGGTGTCACCAGGGCAAACACCACCAGTATGCGCAATACAGAACGTACACCATCGACCGCATGATCAGGATGGATGCCACGTGCGCGCTCCAGTTGCATCCACGCACCCATGCCACCAAAACCGAGTACCAGCACCAGCGCCAGGCACAAAGCAGCAACGATGCCGACTTTAGGAATCAGGAACAGGGAGCCGACTGCCAGCAAGGCACCCAACACGGCCATGTAATAACCGCTCTTTGCCTGACCCGGCACATCGGTGGTCAAGGCAGTACGCACGACATTCAGGAAAGAATGCGGATCACGCGGTGCCGGTTTTACATGCACATACCTGTTGCGGCCAGACCAGAAAATAATGGTGGCAATCAACATCAGCAAGCCGGGAATACCAAACGCAATACTGGCACCCAGTTTCTTCAGGAAGATAGGCATCAGCAAAGAGGCAAAGAAAGAACCGAAGTTGATGATCCAGTAGAAACCGTCAAATACCTTTTGCGCCAGCGACCTGTTGGACTGGTCAAACTGGTCGCCGACAAAGGACGTCACCAGCGGTTTGATACCGCCCGACCCCAGTGCGATCAGGAACAGCCCGGTATAAAAACCGTTTCGATTATCGTCAAAGAGCGCCAGGCAGGCATGGCCACCGCAATACACCAGGCTCAGCCAGAACACCGTATTGTATTTGCCAAAGAAACGGTCAGCCAGCCAACCGCCCAGTAAAGGGAAAAAATAGACGCCGATGACAAAGGTATGAAAAACCTCTTTTGCCATGCCGGCACGCATGTTTTCCGGCATGGACAACAGCAGGCTGGTAATCAGAAATGGGGTCAGAATATTCCGCATGCCATAAAAGCTGAAACGTTCACAGCCTTCGTTGGCAATAATATACGGTATCTGTTTTGGCATGCGCGCCTGGTCGGCACTGTCGATAGTCGCGGATTGAGTCATTCGTCTCTCCTGTTCAATTGTTTTTATCACACCATGACAAACCGCCTTTTTTAAAGGCTGGATTTATTTGCGATGGAAAGTAGACAGGTTTTGCTGGCTGTTCATGTGACGATCAACCAGAAAAACAGTGGGCGAAGTATCCGTATTTGCGAGGATGCCGTCAAGCCTGAAAATGGGATGGAATCAGGAAGTATGTTGCGCACCTCCCGGCGTCCTTTTCAGCAAAAGAAAAATGATGGCAGATAGCTATTGAAATAGTTAAGCCGCAGAATGGTCAACCGGTCGAAAACCCGCACAGATACTGATGCTGCGGCACGCAAATTGCGAAAAACTTATGGATGCAGAACAATATGGTTATGTATGATTATGTAGGGTTTTGGGCCAAACAATTTAAACCCTTAAAAAAATTCTGCCATGCGATTTCAGAATTGCTAAAAAAATACCCACCAGCAAGATGGGTATTTACTTCAGGCAATCCACGCGGCAACTATGCCGTTGCCGGGCGTCCGTTCATCAAACGCCAGGCCTTGAAAGGCAGACGGTAAATAAACCGTATCATCAGCAAGGTCAGCAAAGCCTCGATCAAGGTCAGCACAAAGGCAAACAGGGTATTCCAGCGCGTTTCGCGACGCCGGAATTTTGCCATCATACGGTCAAAGCTGATTTCTATGCTGTCATAGAAAGTCGGCACGACCAGCAAAGTCAGAAAGGTTGACGTGATGGTGCCGCCAATAATCGCAATCGCCAATGGACGGTAGAATTCACCGCCCTCACCTAAACCAATAGCCACCGGCAGCATGCCGGCAATCAGGGCAAAGGTGGTCATCAGGATGGGGCGCAGGCGCTTGCGGCCGGCATACATCAATGACTCTTCACGATCAAAACCTTCTTCTTCCCGTTTGCGGGCGCAATCCAGCAAGAGAATCGCATTTTTTGCCACCAGCCCCATCAGCATGATAATGCCGATGAAGCTCATCAGGTTCAGCGTACCCTTCGTTAGCAGCAAGGCCACCACCACACCGATCAGGCTCAGGGGCAGCGACAGCATGACGGCGATAGGTGCCGTGAAAGAACCAAACTGCATGACCAGGATCAGGTACATCAGGCCGATACCGGATACCAGGGCAATCGTCATTTCAGTAAACAGTTCTTTTTGCGAGCGCGCAGCGCCACCCAGTTCGATACCGAAACCGGTAGGGAAATTGATCGCCTTGGCGATCTTCAAGGCATCTGCCGTCACTTCGCCAGGCGACCTGCCCTGGGCATTGGCGGACACGGCAATCATGCGCTTGCCATCGGTATGCTGAATCTTGGCCGGTCCCTTGCCCATGGTGATGGTGGCAATCTGCTCCAGTGGCACCATCTTGTCACTGCCAGCCACGGCAATCGGCAGGCGTTCTATGTTTTCAGCACTGACGCGGTCTTCCGGATGCAGACGCACCGCGACATCCCGTGCTTCTCCGGTAGGGTCAACCCAGTCACCGATCTCGACACCGGCAAATGCCACGCGCAAAGCCTGCGCTGCATCATTGACTGAAATACCTAGGGAATTCGCCAGGCCACGATCCATCTCTATCTGCAATTCATCTTTCGGGTCTTGCTCGGACAAACCGACATCAACGGCACCGTTGACCTTGCTGAGTTTTTCCATGAAATCATTGGCGATCTGCATCAGCTTGCGCGAATCAGGGCCAGAGAACTGTATCTGTACCGGCTTACGGCCACCGTTTTGCAAATCGTCCTGCACCACATATTCGGCACCGATAATGCTGCCGACTTTCTTGCGCAATTCGACTGCGATCTCTACCGCTGAACGTGCTCTTTCGGTACTCTTGCCGATATCCACGTACACCCGGCCACCGGTGCTGTTGATGATGCTGTTGGTAACCTTGGTTTCCTTGATGGTACGTGCCAGCTCAGCGGCTTTTTCCACTTTCAGGCGACCATATTCCAGGCTGGAACTCGATGGCGTGCGGATATCAATCATGATGGTGCCATTGTCAGCCGTCGGCAAAAAACTGGTGCCACCTTTAGTTATGTGCAAGGCCAGTGCCCCCACAAGACTCAACCCAGCAATGATGGCCATCCAGACGCGGTGATGCAAGGCCCAGGCAATCACATTGCCGTAGCGGTCGGCCTGATGATCAAACCAGGTATTGAATTTAGCCAATACCCGGCTGATGCCACGTCTGGGTTGCAGATGATGCCCAACCGGGTCGCCCCAGTAAGCAGACAACATCGGGTCCAGCGTGAACGAGATAAACAGGCTGACCAGCACCGAGCTGGCCACCGTCAATGCAAAGGGCCTGAACCATTCACCCGACACACCAGGCATGAAAGCCACAGGGATAAACACGGCAATGATGGAGAAGGTCGTGGCTGCCACGGCCAGTCCGATTTCCTTGGTACCGTTGCTGGCAGCCGTGCGCCGGTCGGACCCCATTTCCATATGCCGCACAATATTTTCGCGCACCACAATCGCATCATCAATCAGTACCCCGATCGCCAGCGACAAGCCCAGAAGAGTCATGAAGTTCAGCGTAAAGCCGCACAGCCAGACCGCGATAAAGGCTGCGATCACCGATGTTGGCAAGCTCATCGCGGTGATCAGTGTGGAACGCCATGAGTTCAAAAATACATACACCACAAAAATCGTCAGTACGGCACCGAACATCAGCGATTCGATCACGTTATTCAGGCTGCTTTGCGCATCCTTACCGCCATCCTGGGTGACTTCCATCCTGGTGCCAGCCGGTAAAGTCTTGTTGATGTCTTCAACCAGAGTACGCACCTTGCCGGCCACCGTGACTGTGCTGGCATCGCGTGAGCGGGTGATGGAGATACCTACATTCGGTTGGCCATTGCGCACGCTGAACCCATTGATTTCAGCAAAGCTGTCGGCAATATCGGCCACCTGTGCCAGCCTGACCAGTTCATTACCGCGTCGCTTGATGACGATGTTCTGGAATTCGGCTGGTGATTCTATGCGTCCTATCAGGCGTATGCTTTGCTCATCCAGCCGGCCCTTGACCTTGCCCACCGGCGCCGTGGTGTTCTGGTTGCGCAAGGCGGTCACCACTTCTGCCACCGACACATTGTATTCACGCAGTTTTTGCGCACGCAACAAGACGGTCAGTTCCCGTTTCAGGGCACCGTCAACGGAGACTGTTGCGACCCCATCTATGGCACGGAATTTATCGGACAATTCATCTTCGGCCATGCGTGAAATTTCTGCATGGGTCAGGCCATCCGAAGTCAGTGCCAGTTGCATGATGGGCTGTGCCGAGGGGTCGCGTCTTTCAATCACAGGCTCGCGCATTTCCACTGGCATCTTGTAGCGTATTGATGCAATCGCATTCCTGACCTCTTCCGAGGCTTCAATCATGTTCTTGTTGAAGTTGAAGACGATGGTGATGCTGGCGCTGCCTTCGTTGGCAGTGGAACGTACCTGATACACGCCGGTAATGCTTTGCAGTGATTTTTCCAGGCGGTTGATGATCTCGCGTTCCACTGTTTCAGGTGATGCACCCGGGTAGGGTATACCTATGGACAGCACTGGTTCTTCCACGTCGGGGATCTGGTTAACCTTGAGTTTCTTGAGCGCCAGCAAGCCCACACACATCAGGGTGATGATGATCACGATCATCGCCACCGGGCGCTTGATACTGAAATCGGAGAGGAACATGGCTTATTTCCCGGCTGGTGATGTGGATGCTGTGGATGTGGCTGTGGCTGAAGCTGACGTGGGGGCTGCGGTTGCTGCAGTTGCAGCAGCAGTTGCAGCTGTTGTGGCGCTTGCAGTGGGGACATTCGAAGCGACGGATGCAATCATCTGCACCTTTTGCCCGTCTATCAGGGTGGATACCGGATTACGTACCACCTTGTCACCGTTGACCAAGCCGCTACGGACTTCAAAATCGCCACGGCGCGGATCGCGCTCACCAATGGTCAGGCTGACTTTCTTCAGCAAGCCATCCTTGACGCGCCAGGCATAGGCCTTGTCGCCATCCCGCAGCAGAGCGGTACTCTTGATCATCAGCGTCTGGCTGGTACCAGTCTCGACCCGCCCTTCGGCATACAGGCCAGACACGCGTGGTGGATTGCTATCGGCAAATGCCACCAGCACTTCAACCTGTCTGGTGGTGGCATTTGCCGCCATATCGACACGCTTGACCTTGCCAGTAAAACCTTGATTACCATAACCATTGACGCGGAAACTGACCATTTGCCCGATCTTGACATTGTTGACCTTGTCGGCAGACAGCAAACCTTCAAAACGCATGCTGGTAGGGTCTATCACTTTCACCAGTTCCTTGCCGATCTGGGCAGTATCACCGGCAGACACCTTGCGTTCGCTGACAACACCGTCAAACGGTGCCCTGACCTCGGTACGTTGCAATTGCTGCCTGGCCTGCACAGAACGCGCCTTGGCCGCGACCAGGTCGCTCTGGGTATTATTGCGACGGATTTCTGCATCTTCCAGTAATTGCGTCGATGTCATGCCCGAGGCACGCAGGGTTTTCAGGCGCTGGAACTGACGTTCTGCCTGTTCCAGTGTCTGTGCCGATGCGCGCGCTGCTTCTTCCGCCGAATTCAGGCTGTCGCGGATGGAAGTATCATCCAGCCGCACCAGCAAATCACCACGTTTGACTGTCTCGCCATTTTCTTTCAGTACCTGCAAGACCACGGTCGATAATTCGGAGCGCAAATCTGCCTTGCGTTCAGGCTGTATCGAGCCGGTAATCACCGGGCCAGAAGACAGGGCACTGTTTTGTATAAGCTGTAAATCCTCTTCCGTTACCAGCAAGGGCTTGTCCAATGCTGTGGCAGCTTTTGCCTGATCTGATTCTTTGCTGTCTTTATTCCCTTTGCTACAGGCACTCAAAGCCAGGGCCAGGGATAAGACAATCAGACTGGGTCGCATAAGACTGGGTCGCAACATGGTGAATCTCCGTATAATCATGGGAATAAGGCGGCAAGAGCCTGATTTGTAACAAAAAGTTCCAATATGTTACGCAGTATCCATGAGCAGGCTGTGCGATGTCAATCACGCATCACTGCCTGAATTTTCCGGCAAGAAATACTTGGAACTGGGCCCGGTACTTCTTGCAATGTTGTCGCAAGTCCGGTAGGCTGCGCCCTCTTTCGCATTCATCCTGCTGCTTATTGTGTCTGTATCTGCATCACCCGCCGCGGCACCACCTGTCTTACTGATCGTCACGGATGTTTTTGGCAATACACCAGCGATTGCCAGCTTTGCGCGGCAACTTCCCTTACCCTGCCTGATTGCCTCGCCGTTTAGCGGTGAAACCATACAGTACCCTGCAGAAAACCTGGCCTATCATGCGTTTATCGCCCAGGGTGGGGTTGCCGCCTATGCAGACAAGTTGTCCCAGCTTATCAAGGACCATCAGTCCAGTCTGCGGTATGCCATCGGCTTCAGTGCTGGTGCCAGTGCGCTATGGCTGAATAGTGCGAATCCTGCCATGGCAAATCTGCAACAGGCAGTACTGTTTTATGGTTCACGCATACGCGATCACCGTGACCTACAGCCTGCCTGCCCCCTGCGCCTGATTTTTGCCGAACAGGAAGCGGCCTTTGAACCGGCAGAACTGGTCAGCGACATGCGCCAGCGCGGCCACGCGGCAGAATTGGTCAAAGGCAGCAAGCATGGCTTCATGAATCCCTACTCCAGCGGTTTTTGCCTGAAAACCCAGGAACACTATCTACAAGAGTTGCTTGATCTGACACACATTAATGCGGCTGCCTGAATCGCTGCCCATAACTCATAGCCGCTTGGCAAGATTGAGTTTCCCCCCCTATTCCCCTATACTGCGCAGCGCGTGACACAATCACCGCCCCACGCTTTTGCTTACACCAACCCGTGATCAAAGGTTCTTGTTATTTGCAGGCCAGTACCAAAAACTTATTCAATTTATTAACTTTTTTGCGGTATGACCGCATCTGCCTGATCCGGCAGATCGCCTGGTTAATCCGCGCGGAGCCATAAGCATGACCGCCTTTGTATTCAATGAAATCAATTTTGACGACCACGAACAAGTCGTGTTCGCGTCTGAGGCCAAATCCGGCCTGAAAGCCATCATCGCTGTCCACAACACCAAGCTCGGCCCGGCCATGGGTGGTTGCCGCATGTGGAATTATGCAGATGAAGCAGAAGCTGTACGTGATGTCTTGCGTCTGTCGCGCGGCATGACCTACAAGAATGCAGTTGCCGGCCTGCCCATCGGCGGCGGCAAGAGTGTCATCATCGCCAATCCTAAAACCGACAAGAGCCCGGCCCTGTTTGAAGCCCTGGGTGAAGCCCTGGAGCGCCTGGGCGGCCGTTATGTGACGGCAGAAGATGTCGGCACCAGCCCTGTCGATATGGCCCATGTCGCCAGCAAAACCAATTACGTTGCCGGTCTGGGTGACCGTGGTGATCCATCGCCGTTTACGGCACTGGGTTGCTTTGTTGGTGCCCAGGCTGCAGTAAAACACCATTTCAAGCGTGACAGCTTTGATGGCCTGACCGTGGCACTGCAGGGCCTGGGACATGTCGGCTATGACTATGCACGCCAGTTGAAAGAAGCCGGTGCCCGACTCATCGTCACCGACATTGATCAGGCAGCACTGCAGCGCGCACAGGAAGAACTGGGTGCAGAAGTCGTGGCCATTGATGCCATCTATGATGTGGAAGCCGATATCTATGCCCCTTGCGCCCTCGGTGCCACCCTGAACCCGGACACGCTGTCACGCCTGAAAGCCAGGATCGTCGCCGGTGGCGCAAATAATCAACTGGCCACTGCCGACATGGGTGAAATCTGCCGCCAGAAAGGCATCCTGTATGCACCTGACTTTGTGATCAATGCCGGTGGCATTATCAAGGTGTGCTACGAATACCTGAACACACCGGAAGACGGCATGGTCGCCCACGTACGCCGCATCGGTGACACCCTGGCAGAAATATTTGCCCGCGCCGATGCTGAAGGCTTGCCCACCAGCGTTGTTGCTGATCGTATTGCGGAAGCGAAGTTCAAGAAATAAAGCTTGTCTGCTTATTGTCTGCTTGGCGAAACAAAAAACCACCTGATTGAAATCAGGTGGTTTTTTTATTTTCTGCTATGGTAGCGCCTGGGTAATAGCAATAGCAATGGCATGGCTTCCCACATACAAATGACACCACCCCGTGTATCTCTCTCAATTGCAAAGATCTGTATCTATTTCCCTTATCTTAAACAGCTTATTCTGATTGCTGACTCAAAAAACGGAGCAAAGCAATGACCGCATTATCGAATAGTCGCATGCTGACTCACTACAAAGCCTGGGCAGATGACAAGATGTTTTCCATGCTGAGTGCTTTGCCAGAGGAAGAGTTATTGCGTCCCAGAGCGACGCGCTTTGGCAATATGCTGCACACCATGAATCACATCCATGTCATCGATGACGTGTTTCGTGCGCATTTACTGGGGCAGCAGCATGGCTACCAGGATCGCAATACGGCCAGCACGCCGCCTCTGCACGAACTGTGGGATGCCGTAAAAAATATGGATCAGTGGTACCGGGATTTTACGCAAGAACTTAGTGAGGCTGACCTGGAGCGCGTCATCCATTTCAATTTTATCGGTGGTGGCCAGGGTGTCATGAGTTGTCAGGAAATGCTGCTGCACGTCGTCAATCATTCCACTTACCACCGCGGTTTTGTCGGCGACATGATGTATCAGGCCGGCGTCATGCCGCAATCCAGCGACCTTACCGTGTTTGTCAGGGATGTGCTGCGTGTCTGAGGATTTGCTTATTCCCTGGTAAAGCATGCAGGGACATCGAGGCGCTTGAAACCGCCGACGCTCAGGTTTACACTTGATCGCCTGTCCATCAGAACTGATCACACCATGACCATACTCACGACTGCACGCCTGCGCCTGGAACCGTTTACTGACAGCCATTTTGAAGGTCTGTCGCGCATGAACAGTGAGCCTGAGGTCATGCGTTACATCACAGGCAAACCGGAAACGCCGGAAGAAACCCTGGCGGTCATAGAACGCGTCAAAGGGCGCTGGTTAGAATTCGGCTTTTCCTGGTGGAGCTTTATCGAACTCGACACCAATGAAATCATCGGTGCCGGTTGCATACAATACCTGGGACGCGACCCGGCTAATCCGCTGGAAATAGGCTGGCGCCTGCGCAAGGATAAATGGAATCTGGGTTATGCGTCAGAAGCGGCACAGGCGATGGCGGCATTTGCCTTTGAAACCGTCAAGGGTGATTCCTTATTTGCGGTCTGCCATCAGGAAAACCTGGCTTCAGCCCATGTCATGAAAAAACTGGGCATGCAGTATCGCGGCATAGAACGCTGGTACGACATGGATACGGCGGTATATGTGATGCGTCGTGAAGACTGGCTGAATCGCGTCTGACTCATGGCTGACTCATGGCTGACTCATGGCTGACTCATGGCTGACTCATGGCTGACTCATGGCTGACTCAAGCCCGACGCACAAACAACGCACAAACAAATTTAACCAAGCCAAATTTAACTGAGCCAAATCACCCATCTACCGCAACGATGATACGGTTGCGGCCACTTTCCTTGGCCTGATACAAGGCCATGTCGCTGCGTGACAGTGATACATCGGCATCGATATCGCTGGCCTGCATGACGGCGATGCCGATGCTGACCGTGACAGGGATAATTTGCCCACTTACATTGACAGGCGTCTCGCGCATTTGTTTTTGTATCCTTTGCGCGAACACTGTCGCTTCCGCCACATTCGCACCAGCCAGGACGACGGCGAACTCTTCGCCACCTACACGACCGGCGTAATCTGTCTTGCGCAATTCGTCCTGCAGGATATTGGCGAAATGCCTTAGCACCAGATCGCCTGCGGCATGGCCATGCGTGTCGTTGATGATCTTAAAATTGTCCAGGTCACACATCAATACCGCAGATGGATTGCCAGCGCCGCGGTGTATGCGGGCCAGCTCTTCTTCCATGCGCCCCATGAAACTGCGCCGGTTAGGGATTTGTGTCAGGAAGTCTGTGGTTGCCAGTTCCTGCAATTCTTGCTCTATGCGCTTGTGTTCGGTAACGTCGGTAATAAAGCCGTGCCATAAGGTTTCGCCATCGGGCAAGCGTCGTGGACGCGCATCCATCTGACGCCAGCGCATGCCTTGCTGCGGTAGGTTGACACGGTATTCGTGATGCAAATGTTCCAGCCGGCTTGACGACGCCAGGATAGCCGCCCGGTAAGCCGGAAAATCGTCAGGGTGAATGCGCTCATGAATCAAGGCCACGCATTCGTTGATTTGCGCCGGTGTCAATTCATAGATATCGCGTATGCCTTCGCTGACATAGGAAAAACACTCCTCACCATCCGGCAGCATACGGTATTGATAAGCCAGACCTGGTACTTCATTGGTCAGGCAGGTCACCAGGTCTACACTTTGCTGCAGACGTTCTGACAGCGTGCGCATGGCGGTGATATCTGTCGTCGTACCCAGCATACGCAAGGGCTTGCCATCTTCTGCCCGGCTGACCACTTTACCACGACTGGATATCCATTTATAACTGCCATCCTTGCAGCGCACGCGGTGTTCAACCGCATAGCTTTCTGTCTCGCCTTCGAAATGCGCCTGCATGGTAGCGCGCACATAGGCCTGGTCTTCCGGGTGCAGGCGCGTATAACTATCTTCTATACGGTTGGATACTTCATGGTCGGCATAACCGAGTATGGCTTTCCAGCCGGGTGAATAATGAATTTCGCCAGACTGGATATCCCGGTCCCAGATGCCGGTTGCACTGCCTTCTATCGCCAGTGCCATGCGCATCATATTGGCGTGGCTTTTGCGCGAAGCATCATGCGCAGCCTGAATTTTTTTCTGGTCGGCACGGTATTCAACGATGGTGGAAATCATGCCAGGAAGCTCGGCTACGATTGGTGCCGGCAATGCAGTGAATGGATGATTTTCCTGTTGCAGCAGTATGAGTCCACCCAACAAGGTTTGCCCGGCGCTGCGGACAGGCAGGCAAGCTACAGGCAATAACTGCGGCATAACGGTACCGCCATGCAAACATGCCTGTTGAAAAACGCCAGCTTCCAGCATGGCATCTGTCCCCAATACGCCCTCTGCCGACTGCCCTAAAAAAGCCAGAATGTCTTGCGCAGTTGAGTGATTGACTAGGTTGTCAAGTTCGCCCGGGGGCATGCTGGCAGCAAACAATTCGGCAGGCTGGTCTTCACCGGTGCCTGCCAGCAGCAGAATCGTCATGCAACCCGCGTATTGCTGTTCCAGGCGGTCAATCAACTGTTGCAATAGTTCATTGTAGGGGGTTTTACCTGCGATGCCCGACAAGATGAGGCGATACAGAGCCAGCACATGCTGGCTGTCATGTGGCTTGTTATTCTGGCTTTCAAACGAAGTATCCAAGCTGATCAATCTCAGGCATCCATCGTGAGAAATACACTGCACAAGCAGATATTTTGCCAAGCAATAACATCATTGCAAGAATCTGGCTTGACAGTACATTTCATGGTGACAACAGTATGTTGCACTGTGCCAAGCCATCATATACCAAAGTCAGTTTACATGATGCCTGAGTTCCACCTGTATCACTACAGACCCTGTTGCTTCAAAGCCTCAATTTCAAAATCGCCATCATCCACCAGCCGTTCCCATCCGGCAAACTTGCCCAGTCCCAAGGTTTTTGCCATGGAGAGTAACAGACTCTGACCTGCCGCCGCACGTTCTGGCATCAGTTGGTACACGGGATCATTCAACGCGGCAGTTGGTGTAATAAAGGACCAACCCATGTCGCGGAACTGTTGAATCACATCATCCAGCCACAGTGCGTTGATGAGGTTATGGTGCATCAGCATGACTTGCGCAATATCACGCCCCTGTAATTGCCAGGATAAGGCACGATACGCTTCTGCTCGCTGCCGCACATGGGCAAGATAAGCCCGCTTGATAGGGCTAACATCAGCTTGCGGATTTTTCTTCAACACAGCTGTCAGCTTTTCATTTAAACGCCAGTCGCTGGTATCCAGGCTGACATAGGCATTCCTGTAATCGTGCTGTTTTAAAAAACTACGCATGCCATCACGCTTTTCTGGCGTATTGCCTTCACGCAAATAAGTATAGCGATACCACTTCTGGTAACCAGGCAAGGTAGTGATGATCTTGTCGCAATCAAGTATCTCTTGCTGGTATTGGGCCAGGCTGACTTTTTCGCTATGCAGATCAGGATGCGTCATGCTGTGGTTGCCTATCGCATGTCCGGCATCGGACCAGGCTTTGGCCAGCGCATAACCGGCGGGCTGATTCGCACCATTCGCGGCGGTCACAAACAAGGCTGCACATACGCCATGCCTGGCCAGCGCATCCAGCATGGCTTGATTGCGTTGCTGGGGGCTGAGCTTGGGTGTTTGCTCCAACTGAGGGCCATCATCAAAAGTGAAAGCGACTGTTTGTGCATGACCATCGCCAGCAAAAAGCAGGAGTGCAGACGCACAGGTACAACTGAACACGGAGAGGTAGTGGCGGAATAATTTCATCTGGAATGGACGTATCTGAAGTGCTATCAAGAACGTAGCATACCATCAGGTTTTTACATGGCACACGGGAGCATGGTGAGCCAGGCTGTCACTTTGTGTGGCTATCAGATTTCCAGACAGGAATCTACAGATAAGTATTCCAATCCTGCATTGGAAGCATATAATTCCGTAAGCTCTACCAGCGCTTCTGCGCCGCTGAAACTGTGTCCACATCCTGCGTCCAACCTGAGGGAGATATCCGCATGAGTATCATCACTTCACACCAACCCGGTGCATTTTGCTGGGTAGAACTTGCCACCAATGATCAAAAGGCCGCCAAGGCATTTTATGGTGAACTTTTCGGCTGGATTGCCAATGACCAGGACATGGGACCGGAAGGCGTGTACACCATTTTCCAGCTTAAGGAAAATGACGCCGCTGCTGCCTATACCCTGCATGCTGAACGCCAGGCTGGCATACCACCACACTGGATAATTTATATATCCAGCGAGGATGCGGAAGCAACGTCAAAACGCTGCGCAGAACTGGGTGGGGAAATCGTCGTGCCTGCATTTGATGTATTTGACCTGGGCCGCATGGCGGTATTGAAAGACCCCACCGGGGCATTTCATAATATCTGGCAACCGGGTAAAAACACCGGTATCGGCGTGCAGAATGAAGCGGGTGCCTTTTGCTGGGGCCAGCTCAATAGCAGTGATACAGCAAAAGCAGAAGCGTATTACACGGCCTTGTTTGGCTGGGGTGCCAACACTGGTACCGGTGGTGGCATGACCTATACGGAATGGCAGCAAAATGGCACGCCCATAGGCGGCATGATGGCCTTGCCGGATGGTGTCATGGCACCCTCACACTGGCTGGCGTATTTCAACGTGGACGACTGTGACGCCGCCGCTGCCAAAGCCCAGGCGCTGGGTGCCGCCACGTATGTAGCGCCCACAGATATTCCCAATACTGGTCGTTTTGCGGTCCTGGCTGACCCGCAAGGTGCTGTGTTTGCGATTTATCAGCAAAGCTAGCCTCAAAAAAATAGATGCCGCCCCAAGGATGACACCCCGGCGTTGCAAGCTTAACGGTGTTGCAAAAACCCGATAGCGCGCGCCACACCCAGTCTGGGGCTGGACAAGACTGGCTTGTCTATGTCAGACAATGCCAGTGCTGCCGCTGCCATGGATGCCTGTGCCAGGACAATGACATCCACAGCGGCAGCCTGCTCAAGCATTTTAGTCCTGACTGCCTTGCTGATCGCGTGCAGATAGGCATCGCTGTCCCCTTGCAGAAAATGCGCCCATGCATCACTGACCAGCAAATTGCTGATGCTGACAGGCTTACCCAGAACATGGGCTGACTCCATCAGCAATTCGGTGCTTGGTAACAAGCTGGTTTCCAGTGCAGCTACCAGTAAAATACGCGGCCCCAATGTGACGGCACTATCAGCCATGGCGCGATCTATTCTGGCGGTCTGAAAACCCGTATGCCCGGCCATGCGCTCTGCCACAGCACCTATGCCAGAACTCATTTCATAAATAGGGGTGAGATGCGTTTGCCTCATAACGCGGGCTGGCAAGGCGGACGAGGCAGTCAATAGCGGGTCTATTGACAACGAGTCGAATTGTTCACACCCTTGCAGTCCAGCACGCGTTATGAGACAAACCCTCCGGGAGCTGGCGATTCGGGCGCATTGCAGCGTTGCGCCGCTTGCTAAGGCACTAGCCTTAGCTGCAAGTGTCACCCTTGACGCCTCGCACTGCATCCCGAATCGCCTTGCTCGCACTCATCCCTATTGATGAAATGAGTTCTAGAACACGTACACACTACCATGCGTGCTCCACTGGCTGCGGCCTCTTGCACCGCATGCTCTACATCCCGGATCACACTCACATCTGCAAGCCCCAGTTGCTGGGCAGCGGTCAACAAGGATGGGACTACCTGATGATGCACCTTCAGTCCCGGTGCCATTTCCTGCACCAGGACTTCAAAGCTGGCACCATGCACTGGCGAGGTATGTAAAAAAGCGAGTTCATGCTGCATACAGCCTGTTCCCATCAATTGAGTTTTTTCATGTGGGCGACCAGTTGATCGAGCGCCGTTCCCCAGCCTTGATGAAATCCCATGTCCATATGTTTTTGTTTGTCTTCTGCATTTTTATGCAGGACGACCGCCTTGTATTTGGTACCTGCATCATGCGCTTCAAATATGATGATAGCCGTCATGAAAGAATTGCCGGTAGGACGAAAACCAGGGCCCAGGGTATCGGTGAATACCAGCTTCTGACCAGGAATGACTTCGAGGTAACAGCCCACATTGTCATGATCAACACCTTCGGGTGAACGCATTACCGTACGGAAGATGCCACCAGCTTTCAGTTCAATTTCACAGTCTACGGTTTTCCAGGGTGCTGGCGTGAACCATTCAAGCAAATGCGCAGGGGTAGTCCAGGCAGCCCAGACCAGCGATGGCGGGATATCGACTATTCTTTCCAGCACCAGATCGAATTTGTTTTCTTCTGTAATAGCTTCAGACATCGTGTTTCTCCTTTATCTTGTTCAGATAATGATCAAGTTGATTAAAACGGCTTTCCCAATCGCTACGCTGTTGGGAGAGCCAAATCTCGGCCTCTTTCAAAGCCTGTGGTGCCAGTTGATACGTTCTGACCCTGCCTTTTTTTTCCGACATCACCAGACCAGAATCTTCAAGTACCCGCAAATGCTGGGTAAACGATGGCAACGCCATGTCGAAATCCTGCGCCAGTTCGCTCACCGCGGCCGGCCCACGACACAGACGTGCCAGTACGGCGCGCCGGGTAGTATCACCGAGGGCAGAAAATAGTTGGTCGAGTTGCGTGCTGGGTTGCGTGTTGATTTGCATGTCGAGTTACATAGAATGAGCAGACATGCTCATCAATATAGCCCAGATTAATACTTAGGTAAACACCTTTGTATTGAATTTGACTTATTGTGCGATTTTTTCTTCCGGCCGCAAATGCTTCAGGCTTTGATCAAAGATGTCTTGCAAATACTTGTAACGTGGCGACAGGTAAAGATAAACCGGCTTCATAAACAGGTCTTGCAGGAAATAACTCTCCGCCGCCTGATGATAGTCTTCAAGAACCTTGCGCGCCATGGACTTGGTCATGATGCAGGCATCACCCAATTTTCTTAACACCATGTTGGCACAATCCTGTTCCGAGTTGACTGCGATCAATTGTTCCACTTCCTTGTGTGCTGCAATAGCAGCATTACCGCGCACATAAAATACTTTGTGCCTGCTCAGGTCATTCAGGGATTTGACGATGAGTGTCTTGTCGTGGGTCAGCACACTAAAGCTCAACTGCCCCAAGGCTGTAGGCACGCGAATCGCCGTAGGTGCCATATTTTGAAATTCTTCAAACCGTGGCAATTCGCCGGCGGTTTCACCATCCTGCAACATCTTGATGGCACGGCCGGATGGATAAGCTGCCAGGCTGCACACCAAGCCATGTTGATGACAGAGTTTTTCCAACAGGCGCTTGCTGTCCGCAAAGGCTTCACCGGCTTCGCTAAGAGAAGAAGAAAAATGCAAAACCTCGCTCTCCCTGGTCTGCTGGCGGGAACGCACATCAGTACAGGCAAAAAACAAAAGCAACAAAAGCAACAAAAGAATTGCACGCACGATCGACGGCTTTCAAATGAAACCTGGCACTTCGTCTGGTATATCAAGAGTTTATAGAATTCATTCCATGTATGGAATGAATTCTATAAAGAAAAAGACGGAGATTATGAAACCAGCTCAGTTTCAGTATTTAACAATACCTGGCGACTGACAAGCCCTACTTGAGAAAATGTTGCAGTGCAGATGCAGAGCGGCAATTTTTGCAAAAAATATTACTACTCTGACATACCAAATCAATCATTTTCTTTGGCCGATGATATGTTTGCAGCTATGGCCACCGTCTTTCATCTCCGCTGCCATCAGGCGGGGAAAAGAAGTGCCCCCTGCTCAGGCAAACGGGATTAATGTGTTGCCGGTTCTGCCTCCAGCGCCTCTGCCGTGCGCTCAGCATTGTAAAGTTCCAGGTTCAGCAAACCCAGGCGCTTGGCGACGATGGTTGGCACCAGGGCCTGACCGGCGACATTAACGGCGGTACGCCCCATGTCGATGATCGGTTCCACCGCCAGCAGCAGGCCCACGCCTTCAAGCGGCAAGCCAACGGTAGACAGGGTCAGTGTCAACATCACGGTTGCACCGGTCGTGCCCGCAGTCGCGGTAGAGCCAAGTACGGACACCAGGGCAATCAATCCCAATTGCGTAACATCGAGATGCAAGCCATAAAATTGTGCGATAAAAATAGCCGAGATCGCCGGATAAATCGAGGCACAACCATCCATCTTGGTGGTCGCGCCCAAGGGTACCGCAAAAGCTGCGTATTCACGCGGCACACCCAGATAACGCTCGGTGACACGTTCAGTCAGCGGCATGGTGCCCATGGATGAACGAGAAACAAATCCCAGTTGCACTGCCGGCCAGACACCACTGAAATACTGGCGCACTGACAGCCCATGCAGGCGCACCAGCACCGGATACACAATAAACAGTACCAGCAGCAAACCTACATACACCGATGCACTAAAACTGGCGAGTGAACCCAGCGCATCCCAGCCGTAACTGGCGACTGCATCCCCCAACAACGCCAGCGTGCCTATCGGTGCCAGGCGTATGATCCACCATAATATTTTCTGCACCACACCACCAACTGCATCCACCAGACGCAGCAAAGGTTCTGCACGCTCACCGATCTTGATTGCTGCAATACCCACTGCAATGGAAATCACCAGTAACTGCAAGACGTTGAAACCAAGCTGTGTACTGGCGACCGCCTTCTCACCCACCAGCTTGACTGAACTACTGGCTGTCATACCCAGGATATTTCCTGGCAACAGCTGATTTAAAAAGGCCCACCAGGAACCTGTTCGGGCTGGCGCACCGGCCTTGGCTGCATCGACCACGGCACCAGCACCAGGGTTAGCCAGCAGGCCAATCGCCAGACCGATGGCAACCGCAATAAAAGCCGTAATGGCAAACCAGATCAAGGTTTGTGTTGCCAGTTGCGCTGCATTTTGCAAGCGGCGCAGATTGGCGATACTGCTGACCACTGCCGTCAGAATCAAGGGGGGAATCATCAGCTTCAACAAGCCGACATAGGCATTGCCGACCGCCCCCAGCGCAACCTGCAACCAGTTCGCTTCCGCCCCTTGTGTCCCCATGTTACGCGCCACCAGCCCAACTACTATCCCGGCAACCAGGCCAACCACGATTTGCGGTCCAAAAGACTTCCACCAGCGCGCACCGTGCCCACTGGGTAATGCAGGTGTAGCGGTTTTGTTAGTTGAAGATTGCATATCCTTATTACCTACCCTTCCAAGCTTGTATATTGATGCCTACATCATGCACCAAAGCCGCTGCTATTAGAACTCATTTCGTAATAGAAGCACATGCGTTTACCTCATAACGCGAGGCTGGATGAATGGGGCATGGGGACTCTTATTGAGCGCCCTGGCTTGGATGGATTGCTCCGGCGTCCGGACCAGCGGTGGTTTTTTTCGTACCACCATTTAAAAAACGTCCCATAAAACGGTGACGAATAAGCAAATGATAACTGAGCAAACAAAACACTGTCGTCAGCAAGATATTGCAGATCATTCTCCCTATGGCAGCAAACGGGCTGTGATATAACAAAATACCAAATCCCATCGTTCCCAGCATATGTACCAGATAGACCCAGTAAGAACTGTCGGCCATGTAAGTGAGCACGCGATTCCGGCCTGGCAGATAGCGCAGGAATAAACCAATCAGGGCAAAACTCCAGAGCCAGCTGACGCCATTATATAAATACGCCATTGCCCACTGCATACCATAGCCGGTCGACTCTGCACTGCCAAAACTTTTACTCAGTTTCAAAAACAGGACGAATACAGGCAGGCCGGCAATCAGGTAAAGCCAACTCTTACGCGTAAAATTTTCCAGTATCTCGCTCTGATAACGATAGAGGAAAATTCCAAATGTGAAAAACAGGCCGCTATGTATAAACTCTGCAATATCAGGCAAGAACGAACCCAGCGGTATCACCATGCCGTTTCGATAAAAGCCGCCCGCCACAGCCAGTGGCAAGCTCAGCAAGAGTATGCCCCACCAGTTCATGCCAAGTATTTTCCAACTCCTGGCAAAGCCTTCCTGCCAACCCAAAGGTACAGTGACAGACAAGCGCAGCAGCAAGGCATACACCAGGCAATACAAAAACAAATAATAGATGAACCACAAATGCAGCAGCGATACCTTGGCCCGGCCCGGGATTTGCGGGATCAGACTAAAGTCCACACCTATTGTTCCATACGCATTCAAATGTGCATACACTGCCATCAGCAAAGCCATGCCAATAAACAGCACAGGCCAGAACAGCATAAAAGGCCACACCAGCTTGCGCACCCGTTGCTGCAACATAGCGGCGATTCCGCGTCTGGCAACCAGCATGGCCACAAAAAAACCTGCCAATATGAAAAACACCGGCATGCGAAACGCATGGATAAAAACAATCAACAAATCTGCCAGCAAACTGGTCTGACTATCACGCCATGGGGTAGGTGCGGGACTCTCCATGTAATTGACCGACACATGTACCACAATGCCCAGCCACATCATGATGGCTCTGAGATTATCGAGAGAATGCAGACGTTGATTTGTATTCATAGTTTTCTGCTCTCAAGGCTTAGGGGGCTGTTGTAAACGATACATCCAGTCACTCTCACTGTTCCTGGCATCGTTCAGCAATTGTTGTGGGCTGCGTCCTGAAATATCTTTGCAATCCCGTATCAGGTGAGATTGATCGGCATACCCCTGGGTACTTGCATGTTCAGCCCAATTCGGTGCATGCCCCTGCGCCAGGCCAAGCAAGACCTGGTGATGGCTGCGTTTGGCGCGCCATAATCGGGATAAACCCAATAAAGGCAAACCCGCTTCCTTTCTGGCCCGTCTTTGTACCTGACGCTCACCTACACCAAGCAAACTGCAACTCAAGCGCAGGCTCAGATTCTGGCCCATTTTGCGCAAGCGTGACCAGGGGTTGGCATACAAAGGGCTGGCATATTGCATCACATGATATTCAATAAGCTGACGCCGCTCTGTATCATCGCTTGCCAAAGCAACCGCCTCCAGCAAAGCCAGGCCTTGCGAATTCATACTTGCCCGGGCATCGACAAAACGGTCTTGCACTGTCGACAAATCCAGTTCAAACAAGGCATGAAAGGCATCCGCATAAAACACCGTCATAAAACTATGCCGCTCACCGATATTCATAGAAACCCCATACTGGCTTTGACAGCCAGCCAGGAATAGTTGCGGCAACCGCTGATCACGCTTGGCTTTGCCTTGCTGTATAAGGCAAAGCTCACCTTCCAGCATCCAGGTGATGCAACAAAACGGCGAGGCCGGGAAGTGATTCAACTGATCTTGTTCATCCAAACCACAACCGCGGGTATCCCGCACCACATACATCAACACATGCTCAGCCACCTGCCCACTGGCCGGCCAGATATGCGTTTGCGCTTGGGGATTCCTGTCAGTTTTATGCATGATGTGGATGCTACCCGCTTCATTGCCGGATGTATTGTACGTTTACGACATTTTTCTACTTTTTTGGGACTAGTATTTTATTTGCAATATTTCCACTGAAAATCCATTCTGCTCGAATTGGATTATTGCGTCGGTATGTGATCAAGACGGATGGTGCTTGCACTGACGTTTAATGTCGTTGCAAGGAAGCTGTTGCTGTTGCTGTTGCTTTTGACTTTGTTGTTGATTTTGACGTTGGTGTTGTTTTTGACCTTAATCCGCTTGAGACGAAGCCATTTGTGTAGTGCAGAAAATGGAAAAAGAAGGGCCGATGTCTGAGCGAAGCGAGTTTCGGACCTTCCCATTTTTTGCACTACATAAATGGGCACTCCCGAAGGGAGCGAGTCTGCGGTCGCCTTTCTTTGATTCCGTTCTTTGGCGAAGCAAAGAAAGGAATTCGGCCGCCGGGCCGAGACCCGGCCTGTCTCCACGCAGGGCAATCGTTTTAATCAGAGTACGGCACAAAAGCAACGCCGCTGGAGCGCCAGCCCGGTGAGCGCCAGCCCGGTGGAGCGTCAGCCCGGTGGAGCGTCAGCCCGGTAGCCTCCAGCCTGCGCTGGAGCGACCATATTTAGTTTGCCGTTTATCGACTGAGCCCCATCCCCATCCCAACCTTCCCCTTGAAGGGGAAGGAGTTAAAACATCCAACGCGTCCATTGCACAACTTCAATCGCAACGGGTAATGCCAGCATAAGCGCACTACGCTGACTACTCAGCCTTCGCCCCCACAGGCTTGAACTGCCCCATCACATCCCTCTTCCCCCGCTCCAGATAAGGCACCGGTTTATCCATCCATTCCGGACGCGGGCTACCCAACAAATAATGGTCAAAGAATTCCGCCATGTGCACGGTGTAATACTTCATGTTGTCGCGCTCTTTCAAACCATGTTTTTCACCGTTGAAGTTAAACCAGTAAGCTTCCTTGCCGAGTTGACGCAAGGCAGTGAAAAATTCTATGGCCTGGTACCACGGCACTGCATCGTCATCATCATTATGGATGGTCAGATACGGGGTCTGTACTTTGTCGATATGGAATATTGGTGAATTTTCTATGTATTCTGCGGTCTTGTTCCAGGGCGCACCACCCATGCGGCTTTGCTGTTTTTCATACTGGAAGGCGCGGCTCATGCCTGTGCCCCAGCGTATGCCGCCATAGCCACTGATCATGTTCGCCATTGATGCACCAGCTTCCACCGCGCGGAACATAGTGGTTTGCGTGATCAGGTAATTGATCTGGTAAGCACCCCAGCTATGGCCCTGTATGCCGACACGCTTGGGATCAACATAGCCTTGCGCCAGCACTTTTTGCACCGCTGGTATCACGGCGTTATAGGCGCTCTTGCCTGGATGACCAGTCTTGTAAACGATATCCGGACGCAGCACGATATAGCCATTGCTCAGATAACGGCTGACATTGATATTTTGACTCGGTGCAGGTGGAACATAACGATGCAGATTGTCCGACATGTTTTCATAGATGTAGACCATCATCGGATATTTTTTTGCCGGATCAAAATTCTCGGGTTTGGCCAGCAAGGCTTTCAGCTTCTTGCCATCCAGGCTGGTATATTCAATCATCTCTTGCTTGCCCCAGTTGTAGTGGGCCTGCTGTGGATTGGCATTGCTGATTTTTTGTGGAGACTGCAAGCGCAGGTTACTGGCCCACAGATCAGGAAACTCGACAAAGCTCTGCTGCGTGAACAAGACTGTATCGGCGTTTTTAGCTTTGATCAGACCTGAGATCATCTTGTCTGCATGAATCAGTTTGACGGGCTCACCTGATTTAGGGTTTTGCTGATAGTAACCGGTAGAACGGTCGCCTTCATTGGTGGCAGCCAGTATCCATGATTCTGTTGGCAATGCCTTGGCTTCTGCAACCGGTGAGGGTTCTTCTGCTGGTGGTTTTTTCTCTGCATCCACAGGCACATAACGCAGTTCAAGCTGATGCTTGCGGCCATAACCGGCGCTCAGGTTACGGCTGGACTGGGTTTGTGGATGTACTTCCCATAGGTCGAACTGGTCATATAGAACGACGCTGGCATCATCTTCGGTCCAGCCCGCAAAGCCATAGGCATCCTTGACTTCTGGTGTGTCGCGTTTTGCATCTTCGAAGCGCGCCTTAATTTTACCTGTCAAATTGGTCTTGCTGCCATCGGCGGTGGACCAACTAAACCAGGTACTGATATTAGCATCAAAAGCCAGCACATATTTTCCACCGGGTGACAGGCTGGGCACATAGCGCAATTTTTGCACCAGCAGGCGTGCCTGCCCGGTTTGCAAATCCACTGCATAGGCGTCGTGATACAGCGCATCCCAGGATTGCTGCATCTTGTAAGGCACATCACTGGCGCCCATGGCAAAACGCGGATTGTCATTCACCAGCACATCCGGGATGGTTTTATTGGCGAGCTGGACGAAACGTTGCTCACCTGTATGAAACACGGCTTTGTAGCTGCGCTGTTTTTCTTTTTCTGCCTTGACCTTTTGCATGGATTGCAGCTCAGGGTCTTTCCAGTGCCAAAGGTCAACCTTGAATGGTTCTGGTGCATCCTTGGGATCGGCTTTTGCCAGTTCTGCCGTGCCAAAGAACAGGCGTTGGCCATCCTTGCTGAAACTCAGGCTGGCATGTTCACTGGGTAGCCAGCCCGCCGGCATCCCTGATGTGTCTGCCGTGACGATGGCTTTGGCTTCGGTATCACCGGCACGCCAGTAATACAGCTTGAAAGCGGTGATTTCTTTATCTGCCTTATCTGCCTTATCTGCTTTATCTGCCGCATCTGTCTTGTCAGCGTCAGTATTTTTCTTGCCCGCCTTGTCGGTTTCAGCACGTTTCCTGGCGACGTCATCACGATTACTGACAAAGGCCAGTTGGCGTCCCACCTCATCAAAGCGCAGGTGCTTGTAGCTGCCTGCACCAGCCATGATATAGCGCGCAGTGGTTTCTTGCGGGCTGACGAGGTAAACACCTTCGCGCGCACCTTCTTTGGCAGCATCCTTGGTCAGCACATTAAAGGCCAGCAATTCACCGTTCTTGGACCAGGTGAAATCTGCCACATCCTTGTAGGCAGTGCGCTTGCCATTGGCAACGTCAATCAATAGAAATTCTGTGCCGGCTTCTTTTTTCTTGGCAGCAGCAATTGCGGCGGCGGTCTGCTGATCATCGTCATCATCCTTGCTGGCCGCTGCTTCTGCTTCTTTTTTTGTATCTTTCTTTAAGTCTTTCGGTGCTTCCAGCAAAACGGCGAGGAAATTGCCGCCTTCTTCGGGCCAGGCAAAACGTTTGACCTTGTCTATGTTTTCCACTTTACCGGTGGACAGGTCCATCATGCCCAAACCGGATTTAGGCAAGTCATCGCCCTTCTTTTTTTCTTTCTTTGCCTTGTCCAGCTCTACTCTGGTTGGTGCAATTGCAAACGCCAGGTAACGACCATCTGCGCTGAATGCTGGCGTAGTGCCACGCGGCGCACGCCATTCACGGTCGTCCTTGAGATTCCTGACCACGACTTCGCCATCTGACTCTTGTCCAACCAGTGCATAGGCTGCCCAGTTGCCGTCACGGCTGAGTACATGGCCCTGTATGCTGCGCCAGCTGGCATACACATCATGGGTGATCACTTTTTTGGCAGACACTGGCGTCGTGCTGCCAGTCGCAGCAGCTTCTGTCTGCAAGGCAGCCGCATGGACCGTCGAGGTATGCATACCAAAGCTCAGGCCTATCAGCAATGCGATGGCACAAAGCTGGCGTGCTGAAGATGGGATGGATGGCATATCAGAAAATGACAAAAGACGCGGATGCACGATGTTCACTGAGAAAACCTTTCTTCTTGTTTTGTTGATGGTACTTGGTGTTAATTAGGTACTACTTAGAACGTGTTTACGATCTTACTGCGCGGGCGTGATCGGGGCTCATGCGCTGCTCAAAATGCTCATGTACTACAGTACATTCCGCTTTTTGCGCTGCTCTTCGCCCCGCTGATGCTCGCTACAGATCGTAAACACGTTCTTAAATTAATGACATGCGCAGGCAGGGCCAAGGCTGCCTGCACAAAAACTTATATTATCCTGTTTATTTTGCGCTTCAGGATTGCAGTTGCAAAATTTTTGTCACGCGCATCTCACCTTTTTCGCCAGCACCTGAGCCACTGGTGTGGGTTTCTTTTTTTACAACGATGAGGCGGTCACCGCTCAGGCCATAGACCAGGTCTTCTTCATTTTTAGTTTCGAAACTGATGACGACAAAAGCACGTCCGGAAATAGCCTGATGCATGCGGCTGGCCACGGGCGTGCCGTCGGCAGCAATCCAGATGTCCAGACTGCCTTCAAATTTCTTCACGTACTTGCGTTCTTTTTCTGTCAGCTTGTCGACCGGTATCTCGAAGCTCAGCAGACGTGCCGGCTTGCCATTATAGGTTTCTGCCTTTTCGGTTTTGAACACGGCTTTTTCCATTGCCCGCGTCAGATTGCCTGCCGCTGAAATCATGGGGCGCAATTCCGAGGCATTCACTTCGCGTATGGCCGCCAGGCTGGGGGTTTTCGCCTTGGGGTCTTTTTCATGTGCGCGTTCTTCCACTTCCAGCCGGGCCAGTAAATCCTTGCCAAACAAGAGCTGCAAGCCACGCGGGCTATCTTCCAGCACGATGCTGACCTGGCCATTCTGTTCTTCGAGCTCTTTGCCTTCACCTTGACGGCTCCAGGTTTTTGCTTCGATAAGCGCTTTGACCGGTGATTGCCCTGGCAAGCGTGCCAAAGCAGCTTTCAGGTCAGTCAATCCATCGGCCCTCGCTGCAGTAGCGACGGCGCTCAACAGCCAGGCCGCACTCAACAGCAGCAACTTCTTTTTTAACGGCATGAAATCCTCAGGGAATGAATCATGAATCGTGAATCGTGAATCGTGAATCGTGAATCGTGAATTAGCCCAATCTGACCATCGCTGTGCGTAATAGTTCAGCCTTGCCGATCAGATAGCCATTTGCGGTAGACCAGCAATGCCACTTGTGCATCATTGGCGGCATACATGATTTGCCTGTCATTCAACTGGGCAGCCCAGTTTGAGGTTGAGGTTTTCTTGGATTTTTGCAGATTCATACCAAAGAATTTGGCAACTGCCGCCTTGGCACCCATGTCGCGCTGCTTGCTTTCGCGCATAACACGTGCCAGGTCAAGGACATTTTGCGGGGTGATACCCAGCTTGATTTTTAATCTTTTCATATCATCACCCAGACCAAACCCCACTTTCAGTATCACTTTGGATTCCAGCAAGGCGCGCACGGCATCGGTGTTGATGGCTTTCATCACCGGGAACAAATAAGCCCGGGTGTCTGTTGCCAGTTGTATCAGATGGGGGCCATCGGATTGCTGGCCCTTAAAAAAAACCGGCTTGGATTCGGTATCAAAACCCAGCATGTCGGCATCACACATATGTGCATACGCCTGCTCAGCATCGGTTGCTGTCTGTACCAGAAACACGTCGCTGGCCTGTATGCCCGGGTAAGGGGGGAGAGGAATTTCCTGATCTTCTGTCATGCCAGCATGATAAGGGAAATGAGGGAAATGCGGGTATCTGGCTGCCGCGCTGGACAAAGCAAAGGGAAAAAATCTGGAAATTCTTTTTATAAAACCACCGCCCCCCTATAAATCAATATATTTTTTATAATTTTCCTGAAAAATACCCGCATGCTCAGTGATGCGGCAGGCAATCATGACAAAAAAATAATCGTTGGTATGAGCATTACAAACATGTCAGCCTGCGCCTCTTGCGCTGTTCCGTTTGCCAGCGCGTGTTGACCTAGTCAGATGGCAAGACACCGGCCTCAGGCAGCGCATCTGGCTGATCTGTTTTCAAGGGATCGATGCGGCGTCTGCGTGGCCTGGCGTTGGACAAAACCTCAATGATCAGGGCCTGGCCATCGGGCAGGGAAATCGCCAATTTTTCTTGCCCCTCATGGTTGAAATGATAGACCGTGGCCGCGCCAACGGCAGCCGATTTTTCCAGGGTTGCCAGCATCAGCAAGTCTGGCAATTCCGTTACCTTGCCGGTACGCCAGAGTAGTTTATTCATTGATGTGCTCGCGGAATCGGGTGGTGAAACCGGCAGCATCCATGGGGCGGGCAAAGTAATAGCCCTGCACCTGGCTGCACCCCATTTTGCGCAAGCGTTCGGCTTGCTCCTTCTTTTCCACGCCTTCGGCAACCACGCTCAGGCCCAGGCTCAGTGCCATCGCAATGATGGCACTGGCAATCGCCGCATCGTCCGGATTTTCATGGATATCATTGATGAAGGATTTATCTATCTTCAGTTCATCAATGGGGAAACGCCGCAAGTAAGACAGACTGGAATACCCTGTACCAAAATCATCCAGTGAAATGGACAGGCCCAGGTTTTTCAGCGCACGCAGCGCTACCAGGGTGCTGTTGACATCCTGCATGACCATGCTTTCGGTCAGTTCCAGTGTGACCTGCGCGGGGTCAGCACCAGTTTCAGTAAAGATGCTGGCAACCCTTTCAGACAAGTCTTCTTGCCGGAACTGCCGGGGCGACATATTGACGGCAATTTTCAGGTCTGCCAGACCGGCTTTCTTCCAGCTCACCTGCTGCCGGCAGGCTTCGGCCAAAACCCATTCACCCAAGGGAATGATCAGGCCGGTTTCTTCTGCCAGTGGAATAAATTCTATAGGGTGTATCAAACCTATCTGCGGGTGATGCCAGCGTACCAGTGCCTCGGCACCAACGATACGGCCACTGGCCAGTTCTATCTTGGGTTGGTAATGCAGGGTAAATTCATGCCGTTCCAGTCCACGCCGCAAGGCACCTTCCATATTCAGGCGGCTGATGGCCGTCACCCCCATTTCAGGGATGAACTGGCGCACGCTATTGCGCCCGTGTTCCTTGACGCGGTACATGGCTATATCGGCATAACGCAATAATATCTCGCCGTGATCACCATCCCTGGGATACAGGGAAATACCAATACTGGCCGTCACAAACACTTCATGGCCATTGATTTCAAACGGGCGCGACAAGGCCCCCAGGATTTTTTCGGCGACAACATCGACATCCCCGGTCTCTGGCAAATCGGTCAGGATGACGACAAATTCATCTCCCCCCAGACGGGCGACGGTATCGGTTTCGCGCACGCAGTGACTGAGCCTTTGTGCGACCTGCTTCAGCATTTCGTCACCAGCACCATGGCCAGAGGCATCGTTGATGAGTTTGAAGTGATCCAGATCAAGCAGCATCAGGCCCACCGACAAATCCTGGCGCTTGGCCCAGGCAATGGCCTGGGTGATACGGTCATTCAATAAATTGCGATTGGCGAGACCGGTCAGGCTGTCATGTGTGGCCTGGTATTCCAGCTCTTTCTGGTAATTGACACGTTCGCTGACATCATTGATGACACTGACAAAATGCGTGGTTGCAGCACCACTGGCATCCTTGACAGGGGAAATGTGCAACTCATTCCAGAACTGTGTGCCGTCCTTGCGGTAATTGCGCAATAGCGCGCAGCCCGCTCTTTTTTCACGCAGGGCAGAACGTATCTCTTGCAAATCAGGTTGCGCCAGGTCTTCCCTGACCAGGAAACGCCCTTCCCGTCCTATGACTTCCTGTGCCGTGTAACCAGTGATTTTCTCGAAAGCCGGGTTCACATAGACGATGGAATGATCGCTGTCGTCGCTACGGGTGATCATGATGCCATTGCTGCTCGATACCAGTGCCTGCTCGCGCAAGAGCAAAGCCTGTTCGACTTCCTTCAATTGGAATTTACTGTCAGTGATGTCTTGCTTGACTGCGACCAGGTGAGTGATCACCCCATCCGCATTACACAGCGGGCTGACGACCTGTCTTTCCCAATAAGTAGTGCCATCCTTGCGATGGCTGAGTACCTCGCCCTGCCAGTGCTCGCCGACTTTCAGGGCCAGAATAATCCGCATGACTTTTTCATCGGCCGGATCACCGGAATTCCAGAACACATGCTGGCCCAGCACTTCATTCAACTGATAACCAGAGATGCGGCAGAAGCTGTCGTTGCCATATTCCAGTTCACCTGCGGCATTGGTGATCACCACGGCAAACGGACTTTGCCGCACGGACAATGCCAGCATTTCCATATTGTCTTGTAAATCATGGTGTTCATGGGTACTGTTGAGGGAATGAACGGCATGCGCCAGTTCTTTTGCGAAGCGGCTGAGTATGTTGCAGGCATTACTGTTTTCGCTGAGATCAAATTCTGCCCCTACCCGCAAATGTGCCAGGGCATGACCATCATGCTGTAGCGGCAACACCAGGTATTGCATACCCTCTGCCGCCGGCCTGTCGGCACGAAAACGATAAATCTCTGACTTGTCACCCAAGTCCAGTTCGACTTCAGCGCATAGATAACCGGCACGCTGCACCAGGATGCGACAAAAGCCGCGCAACATCGCCGGCAATTCTGATGAGTACCACAGACAATGGGAAATTTCCCCCAGCAATAGATACCACTCTTCGAGTCGATGTGACTCTGCATCCAAAGCATTCGTTTGGTCGACAATAGCCATTGCTGTGCGGTCTCCTGTTCAACACACTGTTTTCCGGACTTACGCAAAACCGCCCCAGCTGCGTTGCAGCTCCCGCATTTACTAAGACCATGTACTGTTCGTACTGCCTTCGTCGCTACGGTGTAGTCGGGGTTTCAGGCAACATGTTGCCTGCCGACGTAACGAACCTCCCCTGCGAGGGAGGTTTCTTTAAGCGACAGCCTTGCTGGGACAATTTTGCGTAAGTCCTATTTTTGGCAAGTAGATTTTTATAACCTGTAGCCAAACGAATTGCAACAAAAACCACAGCCACAAAGCTACCTATTCATGCTGCAATTGCGTTTAAGCAAAGAGAAGGGCCGCATAGATTTTTTAATTACTTTTACTAAAAAGACAATTATTACTCTTTCATTTCTTCAGGTTTTCTCCTGACTTTCTCTGTGCCTCTGTGTCTCTGTGGTGAAAGGTCTTCAGTATTTCCACAATCTACAGGTTAAAATTAACAAAACAACATCCAGCAAATTAGCCTATATAGCGCAAAAGCCGTTAAAATCTAAGGTTTGGCAAACTTTATTCATCGCTTCTTAAAGAAGTGACAAAGGCAGATAGCACGATGCTCACATTTCAACAAATTATCCTGACATTACAAGATTACTGGGACAAACAAGGCTGCGCCCTGTTGCAGCCTTACGATATGGAAGTGGGTGCGGGTACCTCGCATACGGGTACTTTCTTGCGCGCCATCGGGCCGGAACCATGGCGTGCAGCTTATGTACAGCCTTCCCGCCGCCCTAAAGATGGCCGTTATGGCGAAAACCCCAACCGTCTGCAACACTATTACCAGTATCAGGTGGTGTTGAAACCGGCACCGGAAAATATTCTCGACCTGTATCTAGGTTCATTGAAGGCCCTCGGCCTGGATTTGCAGCAAAACGACATCCGCTTTGTCGAAGATGACTGGGAAAACCCCACTCTGGGTGCCTGGGGTCTGGGCTGGGAAGTCTGGCTCAACGGCATGGAAGTCACGCAATTCACTTATTTCCAGCAAGTCGGCGGCATTGACTGCAAGCCTATATTGGGCGAAATCACCTATGGCATCGAACGTCTGGCCATGTATTTGCAAGGCGTGGAAAACGTGTATGACCTGGTATGGACAGAACGTGAAGAAAACGGTCAGACCGTGCGCCTGTCTTATGGCGATGTCTTCCATCAAAATGAAGTCGAACAATCAACCTTCAATTTTGAATATTCAAATACCGATTTTCTGTTCTCTTTGTTCACCAACTACGAAGCGGAAGCCAAGCGTCTGCTGGAAGTGACCGAAAAATCCCTGGCTCTGCCAGCCTATGAAATGATTTTGAAGGCAGCACATACCTTCAACTTGCTGGATGCGCGTGGTGCGATATCGGTGACCGAGCGTGCGGCGTATATTGGCCGCATCCGTAACCTGTCGCGTGCCGTGGCTGCGGCTTACTATGCGTCGCGTGAAGCACTGGGCTTCCCCATGTGCGCTGCGGATGACAAGCATAAGCCTGCTCCCGCCGCTGTTGCTACTGTTGCTACTGCCGCCTCTGCATAAGCATTGCATCAGCTTTACGCTTAGCCCACAAGACCATCATTAAACAGATTCTGGCACAACGCCGGAACGTAGGATAAGAAACATGAGCCAAACACTGTTAGTTGAATTATTTACCGAAGAACTGCCACCCAAGGCCCTGGCTAAACTGGGCGAGGCATTCAGTGCCGGCATAGTAGCTGGTTTGAAATCCCGCGATTTTCTGGAAGCTGAAACCGTCGCGACCAGCTATGCATCACCACGCCGCCTGGCTGTCAGCATCACTGGCGTGCGGGCCACGTCGCCAGACAAACTAATGCGCGAAAAAGTCTTGCCGGTATCCGTCGCACTGGATGCGGCTGGTAACGCCACCCCACCGCTGGTCAAGAAACTGGCGGCGCTGGGCTTTCCCAATTTGCAAGTAAGCGATCTGGAACGTGCGGTGGATGGCAAGGCAGAAAGCTTCTTTTACAGCTATACCGCCGCAGGTACCGCGCTGGCACCCGCCGTGCAAACTGCACTGGAAGACACCATAGGCAAGTTGCCCATCCCGAAAGTCATGAGCTACCAGCGTCCGGATGGCGAGACCGTGCATTTTGTGCGCCCTGTGCACAAGATCATCGCCCTGCATGGTGCCGATATTGTGCCACTGTCCTTGCTGGGCTTGAACAGCGACCGTATCACCAAGGGCCATCGCTTCCTGTCCGCTGGTGATGTCAGCATTGCCAAGGCAGATGACTATGCCGCCAGCCTGAAAACTGAAGGCAAGGTCATCGCCAGCTTCAATCAGCGTAAAGAACTGATACGTGTTGCCTTGCTTGGCAAAGCGGGTACAGATCAGGTCTTGATGCCTGAAGCGCTGCTGGATGAAGTCACAGCCCTGGTGGAATGGCCAGTCGTATATGAATGCAATTTCGAGCAGGAATTTTTGGCGGTACCGCAAGAATGCCTGATACTGACCATGCAGACCAATCAAAAGTATTTTGCCCTGACGGATGCCAATGGCAAATTGCGTTCCCGCTTTTTGATCGTCTCGAATCTGGAAACCAGCGACCCGCAGCACATCATCCAGGGTAATGAGCGCGTCGTGCGCCCGCGCCTGTCAGATGCAAAATTCTTCTTTGAACAAGACAAGAAAAAGACTCTGGAATCACGTCTACCTTTGCTGGCGAACGTGGTCTACCACAACAAACTGGGCAGCCAGGCGGACCGTACACAACGCGTCAAAACCCTGGCAGGCCAGATTGCTGCCAGCCTGAAAGGCGATGTTGCCCTGACCGAACGCGCGGCCC
This sequence comes from Undibacterium sp. Ji50W, assembly GCF_049340445.1. Classification (NCBI taxonomy): domain Bacteria; kingdom Pseudomonadati; phylum Pseudomonadota; class Betaproteobacteria; order Burkholderiales; family Oxalobacteraceae; genus Undibacterium; species Undibacterium sp. Ji50W. Next base: position 60,320 of record NZ_JBMPOX010000007.1, read on the forward strand.
TGCTGGCCAAGACTGACTTGCTGACCGATATGGTCGGTGAATTCCCAGAACTGCAAGGCATCATGGGTACTTACTATGCCCAGCACGATGGTGAACATGCTGATGTCGCTGCCGCAGCGTCAGAACATTATCAGCCACGTTTTGCCGGCGATGCGCTGCCTGCAACATTGACAGGCACAGCAGTCGCCCTGGCAGATAAACTGGAAACCCTGGTCGGTATCTGGGGCATAGGCTTGCAGCCTACCGGTGACCGTGACCCGTTTGCACTGCGTCGCCATGCTCTTGGCATCTTGCGCATGCTGGTGGAAAAACGCCTGAGCCTGTCGCTGCATACCTTGCTGGCGCAAGCCGTGGCCCTGTTTGCTGGCAATGCCAACTTCACCGACCCGACCAGCGACGTGCTGAACTTCCTGTTTGACCGCCTGCGTGGTCAATTACGCGACAAGGGCTTTTCACAAAGCGAAGTGGAAGCCGTGGTTGCCCAGCAACCAGACACACTAGCCAACATCGTTGAACGCCTGCAAGCCGTACAAGCCTTTGCTGCCCTGCCGGAATCAGAAGCACTGGCCGCTGCCAACAAGCGCATTACCAATATCCTCAAAAAAGCCGAAGCTGCGCCAGGTGCGGTTAATTCGTCCCTGTTGCAGGAAGCCGCCGAGCAGGCACTGGCCAAGGCCATGGCCGATGTCAAACCGGAAGTCGATGCAGCCTTTGCCAAAGGTGACTTCACCAGCGCCCTGAAAACCCTGGCCGCCCTGCGTGCAGCCGTGGACAGTTTTTTCAATGACGTGATGGTGAATGCCGAAGAACTGGCCTTGCGTAACAACCGCCTGGCCTTGCTGGCCAGCCTGCATGGGATGATGAATCAGGTAGCCGACATTTCCAAGCTGGCAGCATAATTGATATAGTGTGAACTACAGCAGTGCCAACAACAACTGTGGAAACAACAGTGCAGGCAACAACAGCGCCATGAACACCGGGCTGTTGTTGCAAACTGATGCAACTGATGACAAATGAGAAGGATAGGCTATGAAACTCATCATTCTTGACCGTGATGGCGTCATCAACCAGGATTCGGACGCCTTTATCAAATCGCCCGATGAATGGAAACCCATTCCCGGTTCGCTACAGGCGATTGCCCGCCTGAACCAGGCCGGTTATCGCGTGGTCGTTGCCACCAATCAGTCTGGCGTGGGCCGCAAATTGTTTGATATGGCGACCCTGAATGCCATCCACCAGAAAATGCACACGGCAGCACAACAACTGGGTGCCACCATCGACGCCATTTTTTTCTGCCCGCATATGGCCGATGAAAACTGTGACTGTCGCAAACCCAAGCCTGGCATGCTGCAGGAAATTGCCCGCCGCTATGACGTTAACCTGAAAGGTGTACATTGCGTTGGCGATTCGCTGCGCGATCTGCAAGCGGGGTTTGTGATGGGTTGCATCCCGCACCTGGTATTGACTGGCAAAGGTGCCCAGGCCCAGGAAAAAGGCGGCCTGCCACCCGGCACACAGGTCTATCCCGACCTGGCCGCGATGGTAGACAAACTGGTGGAAAACTCACCATCCGAATTTAATATCGCGATCTGAATGTATTCAGCATCGCCGCAACTGGAGACTACATGCTTCGTTTTACCCTTTTTGTACGCTCGCTGATTTTTTTACTGGTGATGGGCATTGTTACCATCGTCTGGGCTCCCATCAGTATGCTGTTTGCATTCTTGCCGTATAACCAGCGCTATTACATTACAGCACGCTGGAATGTCACCATCATTTGGGCAGCAAAAGTGATTTGTGGCATACGCTACCAGACCAAAGGATTTGAGAACTTCCCGGATGGGCCAGCCATCCTGCTATGCAAACATCAGTCAGCCTGGGAAACCATTTTCCTGTTGATGGCCACGCCGCGCCCACTGGTGTTCGTCTTCAAAAAAGAAATTACCTATATCCCCTTCTTTGGCTGGGCTATCTCCATGCTGCGCATGATCCCTATCGACCGTAGCAAGGGCAAGGACGCCTTCGCCCATGTCGTCACCCAGGGCCGCAAGCGTCTGGCCGATGGTCAGTGGATCATCATGTTCCCCGAAGGTACACGTATCGCTGTGGGTAAAAAAGGCCAGTACAAAGGCGGCGGTGCCCGTCTGGCAGTGGAAACCAATACTCCTGTCGTACCTGTCGCCGTGAATTCTGGTGAATGCTGGCCCAAAAACTCTTTCACCAAATTGCCAGGCACCGTCACCGTATCTGTTGGCAAACCGATTCCACCGAATGATATGAATGCGGTGGAATTGATGGCAGAAGTAGAAAAATGGATAGAGGCCGAAATGCGTGTGATTTCGCCACAGGTGTATCAATCGGAATCAAAGTAATTTTCCGCAGCATGCCTCAAGCTGAACCGGAGCTTTCCAATAGTTGTTCACACTTGTCTGGATGAATAAGATAATCACTAAGCCAGTCAAAAACCCGACTGGCTTTGTTTTTTATGTCTTCCCCAAAACCGTACGAAGACAACAAGCGTATGCCGTTGGGATCAGCCAGTACGCCCTCAGCCAAATGCAATCTGGATTTATCACTGTGGTCAGCTACGACACATAGAGGTGTCAAATAGCTTTCCAGTAATGGTGCCAGCACCAGATTATGGGATGAAACGATCACCATGCTGGAACTGGACAGACTTTGCAAAACTGCGGCCGCAGCCGAGATGGATTCCTGGTGATTGGTACCCCGAAAGATTTCATCAATCACGAACACGGTCTGCTGATAGCTTCCGGCGACATCCAGTAATTCTTTGGCACGTCTGAGTTCTGCCTGATACAGGCTTTCACTTGCCATCAGGGAATCTTCACTCTGCATGCTTGAGTACACCGCTCCCACGGGAACACTGGCAGAAGCCGCATAACAAAAACCAAAAGCACGGGCAACGATAAGATTCAAACCTATGGTGCGCAACAAGGTACTCTTGCCTATACCATTCTGTCCTGAAACAAAAGCACCTTTCCCTTCCAGTGCAATGCTTAAGGCTGAAGCCTGCTGTAACAATGGATGCACGACATGCTGCAAGTGCAATCGCTTCCCACTTGCAGGCGACGACCAACAATATTGTGGAACCGATTGCAAGTGCCTGACCAGTGCCAGATCAGCTTCCAGATTTGCCACGCGCAGGTATACCCTGCGTAGAAAATCCTGATTATTCCGTACTATCATGCAGGTTTTAAAATAATGCCGGATATTGTCCAGCAAGAACCATTCAGCATACTCCTTCACAACCGGCAGGAACAGGAGTGCTGGTCGGCTCAGGCTACGCATAATTCTATTCGCTTGATTGCCATCTTCGTTCTGCGTCAACGTATCCGATGGTGCTTGGTTCTCCAGCAAATTGAAGCTTTTCAATAAGGCACGCAAGGTTTGCAGTTTTTTTGACCATTCCGCGATCCGGTCGGAGTAGCGTGACTGTAGCGCCAGCAAAACGCCCCATGCCAGCACAACTGCTGACCAGGCATAAGCCGTCGATGTCAGTGCAAGCAAGAGCAGCAAAATGGTGCCGACTGGTAGTAGCCACATGAATTTGTACCATGCTGCCGGATCAGGAATGGCATGCGTGAAGATCTGTTCGCTGATCTCTATTTCGACTTCACGTAAGGGCAGACAGTGCTGCTGCAATACACCATGCAATACAGGATCAGCGATCAGTTTCTGCAAGCGCTGCCTGCCATCATTGTCCTGCGTATCTACGCGCAAGCGCTGGTGTAACATTTGCTGAGCAAAAATACTGCTTCCCACGGCCAGTCTATCGGCGTAAGCATCCAGTAACATATCCTTGGCTGTATGCTCGTCAATAAGCTTTACATCGTAACTTTTTGCACTGCGGTACAACATGGCAATATCGCTACGGGCGAAAGGAAAATCAACTGGCTTCTTGTGAGGAAGGTGCAACAAAAAGGAAATCTTTTTAACAAGACGGTCCCAGTAATTCTGCAGCAATGTCAGTGTATGCATGTGACCCTGTTGGCTATGTGGCGAATTGAGCTTTCTCGTGTTCAGGCAGGTTGAGCTACTTGCGCAGAATTCAAGCGACCTAGTGAACTGTAACAATTGAAAACAGAGTGCCTTCCGCTTGCGCGACGACCATGGCTGCGTTGCAAATGCTCGCGATAGTTCACTATCGCTGTGCATAAGTGTTAACCTTGCCTTGCCCTGATCGCCGGGCAAGCGTCTTTCACTTCTGTTTCAACTGTTACAGTCCACTAGAATAAACAAAAGAAAAGCAATCAAAAAAATCCTTTTTTTGACGCAAAAACACGAAAACCTGAAAATAGGTCACACTATTGGATATGTCAGCAAAAAAACTGGCCATAAGTTCCACGTCATATTGAATCAGGATTACCCAAGCTGAAATGAAACCCCGCATTCCATCTATTGGCAAGGCCATACAAATGGCTTTGCAACTGGATTTATTCAGTGATTTTCTGGTGCCGGACAAACTGCGTCCCGCGCCTGCTGTGCCACCCACTCCAGCCAAAGACAAAATTCAAAGGGATGAAGTGCGGCCGCTCACGCCTCCGCCTTCCACCTTTGTCAATACCAGCAACAAGCGACGCATACTGATACAGGATTATTTGCTGGAATATGATTTGCAGCGTTCAAAACGCCGCAGTATCGGTTTCCTGATCAATGAAGACGGATTGCGCATCACGGCACCGCGCTGGGTGACGATTGCCGATATTGAAACAGCAATACAGGAAAAACAGAGCTGGATATTACGCAAGCTGACCGAGCGCAGGGAACGTACCCAGCGCCAGCTCGAACCCAAAATGCACTGGAAGGATGGGGCCAAGCTACCTTACCTTGGTGGCGAGATCGCGCTGCAGATTGCGCCGGCCTCTATCAGCGGCACCCATTTCCTGGCAGACCAGGGCACACTGATCATCAATCTGCCAGCCGATGCCGGTGAACAGCAATTGAAAGATCGTGTGCAAAGCTGGTTGCAGCAGGAAGCCAAGCGGGTATTCAATGATCGCTTGCCTGTGTTTGCAGAAAAACTGAATGTGCGCTATCAGAGCATGGCACTGTCAGCGGCGACCACACGCTGGGGTTCTTGTACTTCTCAAGGGAAAATACGCCTGAACTGGCGGCTGATTCATTTTTCACCGATGATTATTGATTACGTCATCGCACATGAACTGGCACATTTGCGGGAAATGAATCACAGTCCGCGTTTCTGGGCGACGGTGCAATCCGTATTCCCTGACTTTGAACTGGCTCGCGACAAGTTGCGACAGCATGCCAGCGCCGATCTGCCAGCATTTTAAGTCTTGATTGCCAATCCTGCACTGATGGACAGCGCAGGATTGGCCAAAATCCAGGTGACCTAACGCACCTCACAAATCAGGCTACCCGATTTTTTTTCATTGCTGGCATTTTCCTGGCTGTTACCGGCAGGGAAGCTGACTGGCGGGCTGAATTGCATGCCTGGATTATTCGGCAACAGTACCGGTGGTTTCGAGAAGCTGACGGCATAGGCAAACTGTCCGGCTGATACCTCCAGCAAGCCGGCATCGTTTTTCAGGAAGATTGTTCCATCCAGCACCTGGATATACAGGCCTGGCGGTCTGCCAGCGCCCTGCGGATCATTCACACCAGACAATTCAGGCGGTACATATTCGGCAATGAAGATGGTGCCGCGTATGCCTATCGATGCGGTCGGTGTATTCAGGCCAAACCGCTCCTTGTTGCGCTTGCCCAATATGCCGGTCACGGCACGCATGCCGCCCTTGATCAGGGTCATGGCAAACCCATCATTGTTTGGTTTGTCTTCTTCGAAAGAAAACTGGTCTATGCGCAATTGTGTATTCGGGCGCAGGGTGACTTCGCTATTATCGGCAAACTTGATACGGGCATAGGTATCTTTTTCTGCAATCAGGATATCGCCCTGCTCGACTGTCGATTTCTGCGTCAATACCTTGACCGTACCGTCGGCTTTCTTGACCAGCAAGGGGCCACTCAGGTGCGTGACCGTACCCGCGACCTGGGCTGCGAAACTGAATGCGCAGCTCAGGCATAGCGATAGCAGGAAAAGAAACTTAATTGCAGTACAGTTTTTTATCAGTAGCATTTTTTAATACTCCGTTATCACTTGTGCCGGCAATACTGCTTCTTTGTTCAAACCTGGTTTCACGACCTGAATCACCGTTACCACTCTCAAAGAAACTCGATGAATTGGTAATTGAATTGGTGATGGCCAGGGTCGAACTGATATAGCTGTTCAGGGCCGCATTGATAGAATTGGTCAGCACATTGCCAGTCCGGATATCACCAATAGGCAAGACTATCGTGCAACCCAGCAAACCAGGATTGGCCGCGCATTGCGCCAGCGTAGGCAAGACTGCCGAGCAGCCGGCAATTGCCGGGTTAGCCGCACAACTTGCCAGGCTTGGTAACACCACGCTGCAACCGCTGGCAGCCGGCCTAGCGATACAGGCATTCAGTGTCGGCAACACAGCGCTGCAACCAGCCGCTGACGGTGTCGCAATACAGGCAGTCAGGCTGGGTAAAACCACACTGCATCCTGGCAAGGCAGGGTTGGCCACACAGGCATTCAAGCCCGGCAAAACAGCTGCACATCCGGCAGTGCCCGGATTGATGGTACAGGCAGCCAGGCTAGGCAACACCGCTGAACAGCCCGCCAGCGCAGGATTTGCAGTACAGGCGGCCAGACTTGGCAGAATCACACTACAACCTGCGGTTGAAGGTGCCGCAGTACAGGTTGCCAGGCTAGGCAATACCAGCGTACAGCCAGGCAAGCTTTGATTGGCTACGCAACTGGCGACGCTTGGCAATACCACGCTGCAACCCGGCAAGCTTGGTGTGGCGATACAACTGGCCAGGCTTGGCAACACATTGCTGCAACCAGCCAGCGTAGGTGTCGCAATACAGGCACTGATGCTAGGCAATACTGCACTGCAACCTGGCAAACTTGGGCTGGCAATACAAGCCGCCAGGCTAGGCAATATCACTGAGCAACCGGCCAGACCCGGATTGGCGATACAGGCACTCAGTGTCGGCAACACCACGCTACAGCCTGGCAAGGTCGGGGTGGCAGTACAGGCTGCCAGACCAGGCAAGACATTGCTGCAACCGGCCAGTGTTGGTGTGGCGATGCAAGCCGCCAGGCTTGGCAGGACGGCACTGCATCCTGGCAGGCTGGGGCTGGCGCTACAGGCTGCCAGTGTCGGCAAGACAGCACTGCAACCTGCCAGGCTCGGGGTCTGTATACAGGCCGCCAGCGTCGGCAAGACTGCGCTGCAACCTGCCAGCGAAGGACTGGCAGTACATGCAGCGACCGACGGCAATACGGCAGAGCAGCCAGCAATATTCGGTGCAGAAATACAGGCCGCCAATGCCGGCAAGATCACGCTACATCCCTGCAGCGTTGGTGCAGCCGTACATTGCGACAAACTAGGCAGCACTGCGCTGCAACCATTGACGCCGGAATTGGCAATACAGACTGTCAGGCTAGGCAATATGGCGCTGCAACCAGCGGTCGATGGATTGGCTATGCACGCAGCCAGCGTTGGCAAGATCAGGTTGCAACCAGCAACGGTGGGGTTGGCGAGACAGGTACTGAGGCTGGGCAAGACACTGGCGCAACCAGACAGCGAGGGATTTGCGATACAGGCACTGATAGTCGGCAGTACCGCACTGCATCCGGCCACAGTCGGCGATGCACGGCAAGTCTCGATGCTGGGCAAGACCACACTGCAACCATTCAGGTCAGGTTTAGCCATACAGGCCGCCAGACTGGGCAACACTGAACTGCATCCTTGCAAGGTCGGCGTGGCGATACAGGCAGCCAGGCTGGGCAGTGGCGCATTCAGGAAAGCTTGCTGGGTAACGCTACCACCGCTGACGGTACCGGAAATCAGGATGGCATCACCCGCTTTCAGCAAAATATTGCCGGTAGTCGACACCACACCGGTGCTTCCCACGGTCAGTTTGTCGGCAGTACTGCCGCTGGCACCAGCTTCCAGAGTGATATTGCCACCGTTGGCGCTGGCGACGGTACCATTGACAGTCAGAGGGCTATGCGCCACCAGGCTGATACTGCCCGCCTTGGTACGCACTGCATCACCATTGGCCAGTGTAATGGCGCCCACATTGTCGATGATGATATTGCCAGTGCTGCCGGCAGTGCTCTGAACCACGTTGCGCAAGGTAAGAGCACCCGTATTATTGACCTTGATATCGGTATTGACACCGCTATTATTGGCGAGCAGCAAAGGCACCTGGGTCTGCAAGGCGGTTCCATTGCCGATGCCGCCGCTGGCTGAGGCATCCAGTGAAGCGCCACTGATCAAACCGCTGGATTGAACAATACTGCCACCCGTCGCCGACAGTGTCACCACACCGGTGCCAGCACTGATAGGTGCGCCAATAGTGATATTGCCGGCATTTGCCGTCAGAATGGCATTGCCGTTGGTGGCGATGCCATTCAGGCTATAGTTGCTGGAACCATTACCACCCGTCAGGTTACTGACATTGATACCCTGGGTATTCACAAAACTGAAACTGCCAGCACTTTTTGCTGCCAGGTTGCTAATCACGTTCAGGCCATTCAGTGTGATAGTACCATTTGCGACCACGCCCAAATCCTGCACGGTAATGGGATTGAGTTGGGTGATATTCGACCCGCTCAACAAGCCTATGCGTGTAGTGGTCAGGTGTTTGATGTCGGTGGCAGCGCTGGCATTGGTATCGGTGATGGCAACCACAGAAATCGGGCCGGATGCGTCAGTCAGGCTGTCGGTGCCGATGGCAATATTGGCAGCGTTGACTCTGTATAGGTTAGTCACCGCCAGACAAGGGGAAGCGCTGCAAGTGGCAGACCCGACGGTAATGGCACGTCCCACGGTATAGGGACGAATACCAAAATCGCTAGCCGTCACGCCACCCGGACCACCAAGCACCAGTTGATCGGCAATGAAGCCGATCTTGCCCGTGCCAGCATTGACGTTATCAGAAATCGTCAGGGTACCAGTACCCGAGCTTACTATAACAGGCTGGTTATTGGTGACAATGCCAGTAATGGAGGCGATGTTGGTGACATTCAAATTACCTGCGTTAAAGACATTCAGTCCGCCAGTTCCCAGACCGGCAGGATTCAGATCTGCCGCCAATGAGCTGAAACTGTTGCTGGTATTGGTCAGGTTGACCGGTCCTTTGGTCTGCAAGGCGAGGCCATTCCCAACAATGGGATTACCTGCTGTCTGGCTGATACCAGAAGTAGAATCAGAAGTCAGCTTGATGGTCGATATCGTATTGATCCCACTATAACCATCTACCGTAGTCACATTGATGGGATTGGCCGAACGGTACAGGAAACTGCCAGTGCTGGCCGAACCTGAAATGACACCTATGGTATTGGCTTCGGACAGGTTAACGCTATAACCGCGCGCCTGCACCGAGCTGGCACCATCAATAATGGCACCTATCTGTTGTGAAATAGTGTTACCGGAATTTAAGGTAAGCGAGGTGTTCACGTTTTGCAAAGCACCGCCGGCGCCAGAACTCATGGGGCCTTTGATGTCGATTGCACCGCCACCCATGTTGCCGATTTTCAGGCGCGTGGCTGTGATCTTGTTTAATTCGGCAGCAGACAATTCCAGTGTGCTGGCCAGCGCATTCGTCGCACCCGTGGCCAGATGAATACTGCCACCGCCATTCGTATCCAGTGTAACGGCGCCGCTACCGGCATTCACTGTTCCAAGCAAATCCATCTTGTCGGATTTGATGGAGATGGCAGCGCCAGAACTATTGATCTGGGCACCAGCAGCCGTACTGGTCAACGCATCAACACCGGCAACCTGCAAAGTAATGATACCGCCGGTGCTATTGATATTTCCCCCAGCAAACTGGTTGATACCGCCCTGACCATTGATGGTCACCAGTCCGTTATTGGTAATCACCGGTGCACTGATATCGGTTGTAAAACTAGAGGGCGAACTGAGGTAAATTCCTGCGCCAGAAGTCTGTTGCTTGACGCCGTAACCAGTCGCACCTATATCATTGACCACCAGATTGGCAGCGATACTGGCGATACGAATATCCCCACTGCCGGTATTGAGCGCATTCACTTTGGCCGCTTGCACCCCCATATTATCCGTTGCAATCGTCCCATGCAGGCCGCTCACAGCACTCAGCTTCAAGTCTTTGGCGTAGATGATGCTACCGTTTTGCTGGATGACATCCGCACCAGTGCTGATCGTGACATTGCCATTCGTCGAGGAGTTGCCGCGTGCATCAATACCACCCGAACCGACATTGATAAACCCCGTGCTATTGACCAGGACGTCGCCCCCCACACCTACCGTGCCCGGCAATGTTACCAATGACTTGAAGGTGGTATTGCCACTGGCACTGGTACTGATCTGCCCGCTATTGGTGGTCAGCTTGGCGACCACGATATCGGCCGTCTGTGGTGAAGCACCGGTGCCGGTTTGCAAGGTGATGGTGCCGGTACCGGCGGCCTTGATTTCCAGATTGGGGTCAGCCGCTATCAGATTGATGCCACGGGTGGCGCTAACATCAGTTGCTGCATTACGCGTCCTGAGCGTCAGACTGGAATTGCTGGGCAGGGATATCAGGCTGCTAAAAAAAATACCACTGGTATCGATATAGTTGCTTGCTTCCAGCACGATATTCGTACCTGGGGCAAGCCCCTGGATTTCTGACTGATACACAGTGGTCGGGCTGGCATCAGCAAAATTGATCGTACCTATGCCAGAACCCTGAAAGGTGCCAGTACCATCGGATGCGCCGTCACCAGTACCGCCACCAATCGTGATGGAGGAAGGGTCAAGCAATAAAGTACCGTTCTTGCCACGCGAGGCACTGACATCTACTTTTGCATGAAAATCCAGGTTTTGCTTGCCCGAAGTTTCGACAAAGCCGCCATTCCCGCTTGCGCTGCCTGCACGTGCAGAAATGCTGCCATTGACCCGTGTCACCTCATCTGACCAAACGATGACCTTGCCGCCATCCCCACTCTTGCCAGCGTTGGCGGAAATAGTCGCATCGCTGCCGACAAAGGTACGCCTGGCGTTCATCACGCCGGCATTGTCGCCGTGATAATCACCGCCAACCAGAACCTGGCCGCCGCCCGTATCGCCGCTGGCATCAACCTGGGCATTGCCAGCCAGTGCCACGCGCTGCCCCAGAATCTGGATGTCACCACCCTTGCCAGCACCAGTCGCGGTAGTAAGGCTGCCGCTATCCAATACCGTATCCTGGCTGGCCTTGAAATATATTTTGCCATTCTCGCCGACCACGGCACTATTGGCACTGACCAGCCCGCGCTGATTGATGAGCGCACCATAGATACCGATCTTGCCACCGGCAGCGATCACCTGTCCCAGGTTGACAGCCTGATCCTTGCTGGCGCTGACCACCACATGCACATCGGGATTGGCGGAATCAACCAGTTTCACAGATTGACCAGCGGCCAGCAGGATATCGCCATTGGGTGAGGTGATGATGCCGCTGTTTTCAATGTCAGGTGCAATCAGATACACGTGCCCGCCTGCCGGAGTGGTAATGGCACCCTGATTGCTGACCTTGCCGGCCTGTTCACCCGCAGAAAAATTCAGCTTGCCAGCTTTGAAATCGCTGTCGCTCATGCCCAGGCTGGACACCACCAGCCCGTTCACATCCACCTGCGCGCCCTTGCCAAACAGGACGCCGTTCGGGTTGATCAAAAACACCCGTCCATTTGATTGCAGTGCACCCAGTATCTTTGAAGGGTTTTGGCCGGTGACGCGGTTCAATACTGCGCTATTGGCGTTTTCCTGAATGAAGCGGGTAATATCACCGGCATTGATGGAAAAATCCTGCCAGTTGATGATGGCACCCGGCGTATTGGTAATCGTAAACAGATTACCGTCCTTGTTGAAAATCACCTTGCCATTGACCACTTGCGGCCCAAGCGGATTGGCCATGCCAGGCGCATGGCAAAAACAGGCCAGCAACAAAGCCGGCAGGAATTTTTGTAGTAGCTTTGGTAGTAGCTTTGGTAATAGCCGGGGTAAAGACCCGATGCGCCGGTTCGCCGCCAATGTGGATTCAGATTGAGCGAACATACTGATTTCTTTCCTCATGCTCTTCCTCACCAATCATTAATAGTTCACGCCAAGCCTGACATGCAAGCGCCTGTCATCTTTGCTCAGTTCGTCAGGTGTTTTCAGGGATTTGCCATAATCCATTTGCAGGGACATGGCCCGTGACATCGCCAGCCTGACGCCGATGCCGACACTGGCAAGGGAAGTCGAACTTGATTCTCCAGGCAAGGCCTTGTTGCGCGACAGATGGGCTGCATCATAAAACCCCAGTAACTGGCATTGTGTGAAACTGGCGGTAAAACTGGTACACAGATTCGGCGTATAAATCTCTGCACTGATCAGGGAACCATAATCATTGGCCAGTGCACGTTCAGTAAACCCGCGCACGCTACTGGCACCACCGGCACCGAACTGTTCGCCTGGCACCAGGCTGTCCCGCGTATATTGGCCGCTCAGCATCAGCTTCACTTGCCATGCGGCCGGCAATACCCGGCTGAAGCCGGCACCATAGCGGACTATGGTGTAGCCAGCAGTAGCACCGCTGCGCACTCGCTGAAAATCTTCGGTCTTGCCTTTTTCACCGCCCGGCAAATTGTGCACGGCAGTCAGGTAGGCGCTGGTTTCACCACTGGCAGAACTGTGGGTGCCAGAATACGTCAGGCTGACTGGATTCACAGTAACGTCACTGCCCAGTTGCACACCCAGCAGGGAAACATTGTTCTTGTAGGCCTTATGATCAAAACCCAGGCTCAGGCGCGATTCAAAATCCTCCTTGCGGCCCAGGTTATAGTTGTAACGGCCACCAACCACCGAACCACGGCCACTAACCGCCAGGTCGAAAATGCCAGCAACGACTGAGCCGGAATCGACATTTGAATAACTGGCATACAGGTCTACCGTATCCCCCAGCTCATAAATCGGCAGATGGTAACCAACGCCAAACACACTGTACTGGCTGGGCTTTTGCATGGTCGTCGTGTATTGCAGGCTGAGTACATCGTCACGGCCACTGATATTGGCATGCTGGAACAATAATCCCACGTGGTTCTTGCCGGTATTGCTGTCACCGGAATTGTCCACGGTGGCACCGATGGTCCATGGCTTGCTGTCGGTCACATTCAATACGGCATTCACTTCGCCGTCATCATTGGCGGTCTGGAACTGCAGGTTGGTTTTCTTGGCAGGGTTTTCATTCGCTGCTTTCAGGCTTTCAGAAAGTTTCCCGACATTCGGTGTATCGCCCTTGCGCAATTGCGGCAGGCTGCGACGCACATTGGCTTCATCAAAAAACTTGTTGCCCTTGACACTGACACTGCCTATGCGTGCCTGCACCACAATGAACTTGACCACGCCCTGATTCAATTCCTGTTCCGGCAACACCACCTGCACCAGACTATAGCCTTTGTCGCGATAGGCTTTTTCCAGTGCCTCCAATGCTCTCTGCACATCGGCAAAACTGCGGTTCTTGCCAGTAAAGGGAGCCAACAATGCATTAATCGCTGCGGGTGCCAGCAAATTATTGCCCTTGACATCAAAACCACTGATCTCAAAGCGACCAATGACGCTTTCAGTGTCTTGTGCTGCCAGCGGATAGCAGGCTCCCAGGCCAATGGCAAATGCCAGGCAAACAGAAAGGTGATATGTGAAATGCTTGTTCTTCAACGGTCTCATACTAAGATTTCCCGGTTGCTGAGTCGTGCCATGTCAACAAGTTCTTACAGTAGGAGGGATTGCATTCCTCCATACCGATGGTAGCGATCGAAAAATACTGCGGTATTACATCCAAACAGAAACGAGCTGCTCTGTGGGCTCTGGAATCAGAACATGTGCAAAAGAAATAGGCGAATGCCTGCTCAAGCGAAGTATCCTGCAATCCAATTCGGACCACAAGCAGAATGTTGCTATTTCTTACATCTCCTGACCTGGCAGCAAATTGGACTTGATGTTTATGCACCTGCCGTGTTATTACGCGTGGACTGGGCCGGGCATCTTGTCTTGTTGCCGCACTTCAACAATTCGGCAAAATTCAAACAACATGATTTCCCGCCATAGTGATGCGTCGTTTTTTTTTGCATCAAAAATTACCCAGGAGAGAAAAGGAGAGAGAGGAAGGGAGAGAGAAAGTCTCGCAGTACAATTCTAAAAGTTGAAGACAAGGATAACCTTTGTCTATACGTGCCTAACAAAAAGTCAATCGCAGTAAACTGGTATTAGTGCATATCATGATGGCAATCCTTCAGAATTTGTTGGGTTGCTCTCAGGACTCCCCCAAGACGATTGAGATTTTTCAAGGGCGCGCAAGCGCCCTTTTTTTCCATTCAGCCATCCGGACCAGCATGTCAACGAATACATCAAGATTGCTGTCATTAGACGCGTTTCGCGGGTTCACCATCGCCAGCATGTTCCTGGTGAATAATCCGGGTGACTGGGGTCATCTGTATCCGCCACTGGCGCATGCAGAATGGTCGGGCTGGACATTTACCGACTGTATTTTCCCTTTCTTTCTGTTCATTGTCGGGGTTTCCCTGCATCTGTCGACCAATCAGAAAATCCTGGCCGGCTATGCACAAGGCCCCTTGCTGCGGCAATTGCTGAAGCGTGCGTGCTGGATTTTCCTGATTGGCCTGATGCTGAACCTGATCCCCAGTTTTGATTTCCAGTCCGTGCGCATTCCTGGCGTATTGCAGCGCATCGCCCTGTGTACCATGCTGGCAGCGCCGCTGGTCATTTACTGTAACTGGCAGCAGCAATGCCTGTGGATAGTCGCCCTGATGGCCGTGTATTCCCTCATCATGCTGGCTGTCAGTGTGCCGGATGCAGACGGCAACTGGGCCAGAGCCGTACTGGAACCCGGCAAGGATGCCGGTGCTTACCTGGATCGCTGGCTGCTGGATGGTCATCTGTGGAAGCGCTCCAAAACCTGGGACCCGGAAGGCTTGCTAAGCAGTTTGCCAGCCGTCGCCAGCGTCATGCTGGGGGTACTGACCGGGCGCTACCTGTCGGCCAAGCTGGATCCCGCCGTCAAGACGGCCTGGTTATTCACTGCCGGACTGGCCTGTCTGGCGCTGGGGCAGATACTGGACAGCGTGCTGATGCCCATCAATAAAAGTTTATGGACACCCTCTTACAGCATCTTCATGACCGGCTGGGCGCTGATCAGCCTGGCCTGTTTTTACTGGCTGCTGGATGCGAATCCTTCGGCCAGCCTCAAAACCGGTATGGCCAGGTTTTGCCGTCCGCTGATCATGTATGGCATGAACGCCCTGTTTTTGTTCACCTTGTCAGGCTTGATTGCCAAGATGATGGGATTTATCCATATCAACGCAGCCGATGGCAGCAACCCCAGCCTGCATGCGGTGCTGTATGCACCGATCAAGGCTTTGCCGCTGACTGCAGTGAATGCCTCGTTACTGTATGCCCTGCTGTTCAATTTAATGATGTTGCTGTTTGCCTGGGGAATGTGGAAGAAACGCTGGTTTGTGAAAGTGTAATGCAGTAGCATCTCAGGTCTTTCGCAGTTTTTGCATTTTTTGGCGCATTGTCGCCTCCTTACGGCATCAGCATACGCATGTTTTCGCTTCAGAATTTTACCTTGACGACCTCGTTCCTGAAAAAGATCAGGCTTCCACTGTTAGCAGCCAGTATGGGCGCCATGCTCCTGGCCTGTAGCACACCTCCAGAAAAACCACAGTCCATAGCCAAGGCTACTAAAACTGAGCTGCCCATGGTCCCGCAAAATGCACCGGTCAGTTTTCCGGTGATGCCGCGTGAGGCCCCGCCGTTGCCGCGTGAGTTCCGGGCGGTGTGGGTATCTACCGTGGCAAATATAGACTGGCCTTCACGACGCGACCTGAACAGTGACAAACAAAAAGCCGAAGCCATTGTCATTCTCGACAATGCAGTGCAACTGAAACTCAATGCCATCGTCTTGCAGGTGCGTCCGGCAGCGGATGCCATTTATCCATCCAGCATTGAACCCTGGTCAGAATTCCTGACCGGCGAACAGGGTAAGCCTCCGCAACCGTATTACGACCCATTGCAATTCTGGCTGGAACAGGCCCATGCCCGTGGGCTGGAACTGCATGCCTGGTTCAACCCCTACCGCGCGCGGACTGCCCAATCCAAAAGTATCATGGCCAGCAACCATATCAGCCGCATGGCACCGCAAGCCGTCAAGACTTACGGTGACTTGCAATGGATGGACCCGGGTGAACCAATCGCCATGCAGCAAACCCTGAACGTGATCCTGGATGTGGTGCGCCGCTATGATGTCGATGGCATCCATATCGACGATTATTTCTATCCCTACCCGATCAAGGCTGCGAACGGCAACGAAGTGGATTTTCCTGATGATCCATCATGGATAGCCTATCTACAGTCCGGCGGACGGATGGCGCGGGCCGACTGGCGACGCAGCAACGTGAATCACCTGGTGGAAACCGTTAACCTGCGCGTACATCAGGAAAAACCCTGGGTCAAATTTGGCGTCAGTCCCTTTGGCATAGGTCGCCCGGACAGGTTGCCGGCAGGTATCAGCGGTTTTAGCCAGTACGACAAACTGTATGCAGATGTGGAACTGTGGCTGGCCAATGGCTGGCTGGATTACCTGGCACCACAACTGTACTGGCCCATAGGCCAGGGGCCACAGGCTTTCAAGGTCTTGCATGATTACTGGCTGGAACAGAATGTCATGGCCCGCCATGTCTGGCCTGGCCTGTACACCAGCCGCATCGACAACAGCGACAAATCCTGGATGGCAGATGAAATCCTGAACCAGGTGGATGCCATGCGCGAAAAAGGCGGAAACGGTCACGTGCATTTCAGCATGGCGGCACTGAACCAGAATCGCAAGGACATACGCAAACGCCTGGCCACCGAGAAATACACGTCGCAGGCTGTGATACCTGCCAGCTCCTGGCTGGACAAGAAACCGCCCGGCAGCCCAGTGCTAGAATTGAGTGAGGACAAGAAGTCGCTGCAGGTGTCCATCCCTGATCTGGCCAATACCCGCCTGCTGGCAATCTGGAAGCGTACTGGTCAGCAATGGCTGTTCAGCGTTGTCCCGGCACAGAGCATGCGACTGGATTTATCCGATGACCCACAATCCGGTGCCATCAAACAGATTACCGTATCGGCCATCAGCCGTACCGGCCAGGAAAGCATGCGTTCCAGTTATAGCCTGCCATAGGACTGCCAGTATTCTCCCCCGGGTCTGGTGGCATATGGCCAGACTAGGCCGGGCAGCCACCCTGTCCATCCCTGATTTTCCAGCGCCCGGCAAAAAAACAGATATCAAAGTGTGGTTTTTAGATACGTTCTGCAAGCTGTATCACGCACATTTTTTCGTTCACTTCCCATTGCGGCCAGAACAAAATCTGCGCCGTGCTTGGGAAGGCTGACATAGTGCCCAAATCCCATATCTTTTGGTTATCGCCCGTCATGAAATTTTCATTTGTCACCAACAAGCGCGAAACCCTAGTCTGGAATACATAATAAATATTTATATCAATTCTGATCGCATTTCGTCGGAATTGCCTTCAATTCAGCTTAAAAATCAATGTAGTTTGACCTCAAGGAGAGACCAGTGAAGTTAAAGACAATAGCCCGGTGCATCGCCCTGATAGGCATCTCAGCCGGTAGTAGCGGCTTGGTGCTGGCGCAGGAAAAACCTGCAGACGTACCGCAAAGAATTGAAATTACTGGTAGTAGCATCAAACGTATTGCGGTGGAAGGTGCGGTACCGATTGAAATCATTACCCGCAAACAACTGGAAGCCGCAGGCATTGTGACGGCCGAGCAGTTTATTGCCAATCTGAACATCAATGGCAATGGCTCTGACAACCTGGCCAGCAATGCTGACGTCACCTCTGGTGCGCAACGCGGCAATAATGGCGCCTCTTCCGCCAATCTGCGCGGTCAGGGTGCGGACAGTACGCTGGTGCTGCTGAACGGCAGACGCGTCGCCACCCACGGCATGAAAGGTTCGGCAGTCGATCTGAACTCCATCCCCATGGCGGCAGTCGAAAGAATTGAAGTCCTGAAAGATGGTGCGTCGGCAATTTATGGTACTGACGCCATAGGCGGTGTCATCAACTTCATCCTGCGCAAGAACTATAGCGGGCTGGAAGCACAAGCGTTCACCGACGTGACACAACAAGGTGGCGGCAATATCAAACGCGTTTCCGTGGTCGGTGGTTTTGGTGATCTGGACAAGGATAATTACAATGTCTTGCTGACGGCAGCCCATAGCGAAAATGATGCCCTGCGCGGCGACCAGCGCGATTTCGTCAATACCTTCCAGCCCAATCGCGGTTTGTCGGTTGATACGCGTGGTACACCTAATGCCACGGTATTTGCAACCTCATTGGCCAATACCATACTCAGCAACAAGAGTAATAACGGCCCGGTCTTGCCTGGTACGACCCAGGTCATGAGTGCCATCAATGTACTTAACCTGCCAGGTGGCGCGGGCTGTGGTGCCGTCGATGGCATGGCGGCTTATGACGCCAAGCTGTGGGATGTGGCTTCCTCCAAATATGCTTGCGCCTGGGATACTGGCCGCGCTGCGGTACTGCAACAGCCCGTCAAAAATGATAACTTTGTCGGACGTGCCACGTTCAAGATAGGTACCCATCAATTGTTTGCTGAAGCAGTCGGCTCTCAGGTTGAAGTATCCAAGCGTTTTTCGCCGAATCAGGTTTCCCCTGGCACCAACTTCCCTGCTTCTTCATTTTATCCAAGCACAGGAGCTGCCTATAATTCTGTCTTCAATGCGATTGTTGCGGTATTCCCCAGCATAGAAGCGAATCGTGGTGCGCCTATCGCCTACCGCTGGCGTTGTATGGAATGCGGTAACCGTGAGATCACTACCAAGACAGAAGCTGCCCGCCTGCAATTGGGCGCTGATGGCCAGATCGGCAAATGGGACTACCGCGTTGGTTTGTCGCGCGCCTACAGCGAATCCGAATCGAAACTGGGTACTGGTTATAACTACACGGTGGCCCTGGCGAATGCGCTGGGTACCGGAATCATCAATCCTTTCCTGAAACCCGGTGAAAAACAGTCGCAAGCTGCGCTTGATCTGATCAATAGCACGTCTGCTGCTGGTGTCACCCTGTATGGTGGTAAAACCACATTGACGCAGGCAGACGCGGCCCTTTCTGGTGAAGTCTGGCAATTGCCTGCAGGTGCGGTCATGGCCGCCGTTGGCACGGACGTGCGCAAGGAAGAATATACTTTCAATGGCGATCTGCGAGTATCCAGTGTCCGCCCTGCCATTCTGAATGCACCATTCGATGACGGCAATGCCTTGCCTAAAGTCAGCCGCGATATACGTGCCGTCTATGCAGAGGTATTGGTGCCAGTGTTCAAATCACTGGAAGTCACCGTTGCCGGTCGCCAGGATCACTATTCCGGTTTTGGCAATACCTTCAACCCCAAAGTAGCTTTCCGCTATACGCCGACAGATACCTTGCTGTTCCGTGGTTCGTACAATACGGGTTTCCGTGCACCGTCTTTCAACCAGTTGTTTAACGGCATTACCGATTCACCTTATGCAGGCAAAGACCTGGCCGATCCGGCCACTTGCCCGACCTTGAAAGTCGATAGCAGCAAACCCGGCTGCTCCGCCATTACACCGAATATCCTGACCGGTGGTAAAACCACACTGGGCCCGGAAAAAGCCAAACAGGGCACAGTAGGCGTAGTCTGGGCACCAAGCAGTAACTTCAGTGCCAATGCTGACATCTGGGAAATCCGTAAGGAAAATTCCATCATGTCCATAGACCTGACCACCATGCTGCAAAATTATGACCTGTTCAGGGATCAGTTCTTGCGTGACAGCACTGGCGCCCTGGCCTTTGTTGATCAACGCTGGGTCAATGCTGGCTCCAGCATCACCCGTGGTGTAGAAGTGGGGGCTAAAGCGAATGGCGAAATCCTGCGTGGCAAATGGACAGCCGGTCTGGATGGTTCATACCTGCTGGAGAAAAAATCCCGCCCTATGGCTAACGCCCCCTATGGTGCCAGCGAAGTCGGCAGATTCACCTTCACCGGCGATCTTGGCCTGAAGTGGAAGCACACTGCCTTTGTCACCTATACCGAAGGTAACTGGACAGGGATGCTGACACAGATTTATCGTGCCGGTTATAAAGATCAGGTATTGCCTGGTGTGCAAAGCGGTCTGGTCATGCCTTCGGACTACAATCCGGATGTCAAAGCCTATACCATCTACAACATGAGCGTGACCTATAGCGGCATCAAGAGCCTGACGCTGACGGCAGGCATGAAGAACATCTTCAATACCGACCCACCGTTTGCCATCACCTATGACAGCAATACCGGTGCCGGCAGTTCATGGGAACCGCGCGTAGCAGACCCACGCGGCCGTTCTTTCACCTTGCTGGCAAATTACAAGTTCAAGTAATCGTCTGGCAAATAAAAAATCCCCTGATGTTTTCCACATCAGGGGATTTTTTCATCGGCTTTTTTTGAGGGCTAATTGCCCGCCGGATTCATGAGCTTGCCGATAAAGACGATCAACCCCGTGTGACGATCGCGTATCATGAACAGGAAAAGGTGATCGAGTGTCACCTGGATGGGTGTATCGACAATCACGCCGGTCACCCCAGCCACGACGCCGGTAGCGGCTGCCGCTTCAGTTCCCTTTTCGTCGACATTGATCAATGCCTTGTGCCCGATAAGCAAATCAGCCTGCAAATGTATGCAATTTGCCATCGAATTGTACGACCAGAATATAGACCTGCTTTATGGCAGACTGGCAACAAAATCTGTCTCTATGACATCAACCTGGGCGCCGGTACCGACACGCTCATATAATTCAGCGATATCGACCGAACGCATGCGTATGCAGCCAAAGCTGGCTGGCGACCCCAGCAGGCTTTCCTGTGGTGTGCCATGGATATAGATAAAACGGGGATAGGCATTGCGATTACGTTCTTCCAGTCCGCGCAGCCAGAAGATACGGGTAACGACAGGGTCACGGCCAGGCGCATCGGCTGCCACGATTTCGCCAGTTGGCTTGCGGTCCTTGAAAACCGTGCCCATGGGTGCGCCATCACCAATTTTCTCTGCCACCTGCATGCGGCCACCGGGAGTCATGTAACTGTCAGGCAAGTCGCCGACGCCGCGCTTGGCAGTCGAGACCGGATAGCTGGCGATTTCCTTGCCATCTTCCAATACATGCATTCTTTGTTCAGGCACAGAAATGATCAACTGATGTCGTGTATCAGCAACTTGAAACCAGGTTGACTGGCAGCCTGCCAAAAGCAGTACTGACATCAACATGAGTACAATGAAATTGTTACGATGACGTGTGGACATTTCTCATCTTTCGGAAAATAGAAATTGAGCTTAAGCTGAACAAAAGCTACCCGCAAATACTTCTTGTAGCTGGATACATTACCTGAAGTTATGGACCAGCGATGAGCTTTCATTTGTGTACTTCATTCCCAGCCTATAAGTTATGAGAATGAGCACCAGAAAGAACACCATGTTGAATACCGAAACCCCCAGTAGCAGCCACACCGATCTGGACCTGTATCCCACGGAAGAATTGCTGCATGTCCTGATTGATGACCAGTTCAATGCCATACGGGCCGTCAGTCAGGTAGCAACCCGTATTGCCACTGCAGTCGATGCAGCCGCCCCGCGCATACTGGCTGGTGGCCGACTGGTGTATGTGGGTGCCGGCACCTCGGGCCGCCTGGGAGTGCTGGACGGGGTGGAATTGCTGCCTACCTTCTCGTGGCCAAACGAGCGTGCGCTGTCGCTGCTGGCTGGTGGCAAACAGGCCATGTTTGTTGCGGTGGAAGGGGCGGAAGATGATGCTGGACAAGGTGCCAGCGAAATTCGTGAACTGGCACTGACTGCGAATGATGTGGTGTTGCTGATAGCGGCATCCGGTGCCACCCCCTATGTACTGGGTGCATTGCAGGCGGCACGCGCCACCGGCGCATTGACCATAGGCTTTGCAAATAATCCGGATGCACCGGTGACCAGCGCGGCCGATATCGGTATTACCCTTGATACCGGCAATGAAGTCATTTCCGGCAGCACCAGGTTAAAGGCCGGCACCTCGCAAAAAGTAGCACTGAACAGTTTTTCTACTGCACTGATGGTGCGGCTGCACAAGGTCTATGGCAACCTGATGGTGGATGTCAAACCCACCAATGTCAAACTATTGCGACGCACAGTCAGCCTGACCATGCACGCCACAGGTCGTGATGAAACCCATTGCCGTCGCGTACTGGAAGAATGCGATTTTCATGTGAAGACCGCCATTCTTGCCATTCTGCGCCATATCAGCGTGGCAAATGCCAACACCAGACTGGCAGAATGTGGTGACGATTTGCGGCGCGCCTTGCAGGTGCAGCAAAAGTAAGCACAGCAACGCTGGCAACGCGTTACAATTTAGTTCGTTTTTGTCTCCCAGGTTGAATCATGCGACTGCGTCACATAGAAGTTTTCCACGCCATCATGCAGGCAGGCACAATCAGTGGCGCTGCGCAATTGCTGAATATCTCACAACCGGCAGCGACCAAGGTCTTGCAACACTGCGAAATTCAACTGGGCCTGAAGCTGTTTGAACGCATCAAGGGAAAATTGCATCCGACACCAGAAGCACACAAGCTGTTTGCCGAAGTGGATCGCCTGAACCGTGATCTGCAATCAGTCCGCCGACTGGCCAGCAACCTGAAAAATCATCCTGACGAAGCGGTGCGCCTGGCATCGACACCTACGCTTTCGATTACCGTCGTGCCTGCCGCACTTGCAGCATGGCGCAAGAAATTTGCCCATGTCCATTGCACGCTGGCGACCCACCATACCAGCGAAATCGTCAATGCTTTACTGCTGGGCGACGTAGACTTTGCCCTGTCCCTGTATGACCCCTGCCATCCGAACATTGCGTCTGAACCACTGATACGCGGCAGCATGACAGCCATTGCGCCCATAGGCACTTGGTCCAGGCAGTTGGACAATACTGCCTTGCCGGTCAGCGATTTGCCAAAAAACCTGATCGCGCTGGACCTGGATGACCATCTGGTCAGCCGCGTCATGGATGCCTGTGAAGAACAGGGCCTGAGTTTCACTTCTTACACGGTGGTGCAGACTTATCTGCTAGCCAGAACTCTGGTGGAACTGGGTGCCGGCGCGGCAGTGATTGACCCTTTCACCGCAGCGACATCTGATCACAGCAAGGTACAGTGCCGCCCACTGTCCCCGAATGTGCCAGTGGATTTGTATTTACTGACCGTAAAATCCACCCCGCTGTCACGTTCGGCCCGCGCTTTTGTAGAATCCATCAAAGAAGCGGGTGCAGAGTTTATTGCCCGCACCTCGTAATTTTCAACGCGTATCGATTAAAAAAGACGATACAAGGCAGTGAGAATTTGCTCTTCCCACAGGCTGAGACTGGAATACCTGCCCGGATTTTTTTCGGGATCCGCAGCAACGCCGCTGATGACATATATCATGCCATTGCGTGTAGCCGGGTCAAACATGAAGCCGGATTGCAGACCATAGGCAAAACCCAGATGCCCGACAGCCTTGAATGACGGTTTTCCTTTCACCTCAGCTACCAGCCCATCTACCAGCCGGTCGCCATAGTGAGGGGCACTGACATCGCTGAAACGCTGGAAACCCAGGCCCCAGGCCTGGAACAAGCCATGATAAGCATCCCCATTGCGGGTATTTTTATCGTAATGCCACTGTTCACTGAGCAGTGCACGCACACTGGCTGGCTGCAAGAAACGCTTGCCATCCATCTCGCCTTGATTCATCAACATCAGCATGATGCGGGCCAGCCCCAGCACATCAATCCGCAAGCCGCCTTGTGGGCTGGACAGGGTGGCATTGGTGCCCGGCACATAATTGTCCAGTGATCGTTTGACCAGCGGCTTGGTACGAAAATCATCAGCCTGCGCCACCCACGGACCTTGCACATTCCAGGTCTCATTTTCCTGCTTGCGGTAGAGCACAGCCAGCCGGGATAATTCATCCGTTGACAGCAGGTCGGGATGGTAGGCTCCTGTGATACCCAGCGGACGCAAGACGGTATCACGCATAAATACGTCAAAGCGCTGGCCACTGATGGCTTCCATGACCGTGCCGAGGACACCCCAGTTCAAGTTCACGTAGTGAAAGTATTTGCCCGGTGCGACATCTTCACCCGCCGACGCGCTAGCCGCATTTGCCGCATTTGCCGCATTAGCCCACTGCAGGCCACGATCAAAATGCGCACCGGCAGGCAAGAGAAAACTCTGCATGCTCACATTGGACGGGAAATTATAGCCCCCATCGTCCCGCAGGGATGAAGTATGGCTAAGCAGCATGCGGGTGGTAATCACGGCATCGGGAAAATGCGGATTCCTGACCACATAAGCCAGGTAGCGGCTGATATCGGCATCCAGGTCCAGCTTGCCTTGCTCGACCAGGCACATTGCACCAATAGCCGCCACCATCTTGGACAGCGACGCCACCCGGAACAGGGTATGTGCATCCACCGCCAGCGTATGGTCGGGATTGTCGCGATCAATATAGCGATAACCAAACTGTTGCTGGTACGCGATCTTGCCGTCTTTAATGCTCACTACCGACAGCCCGGCAAGAGGTCGTTGGGGATTGGCAACGATGCTCGCCAGCTCTTTGGTCACCTGGCGATCAAGCTTTGCCTGAACACCAGTAACGTTTTGTGCCATGGCTGCCGGCATCCAGAAGGACGAGACCATCACGGCAACTGAGAAGTAAGCTGCCCCTCGCTGATAAAAATTCCTGCACCGGCCTGGGTATCCCATCTGCATGGTGGCGCGCATATCAATCTATGCGCAGATAAGTTTGGCGTACGACGACCGGGTCACCACAATTGAAATGCCACCACTCACTGTTGATACCGCGATAACCGCCATGGAACATGGCTTGCCGCAGGATATTACGATGATCAAGGTGATCCTGACTTATTTGCCCGTCTGCCAGCATTTTCTGTTCCAGTACCGGATGGGATTTTTCTTCCATCGCATCAAAGCCACTGCCCATCTCCAGTTCCTTGCCATCGGCATCGATCAGCGTGACATCGACCGCCATGCCAAAGGAATGGATGGAACCGCGCGCCGGGTCCGCCACATACATGCGCAGGGGCGTGCCATCCAGATGTTGCCACAGCATTTCCTGGACACGGTGGGGGCGCAAGGCATCCAGCACCAGAATACGGTAAACGGGGTAATGGTCGCGCAGCCAGTGGACGGCTGACTGCAATGCCTGTGCCGCTTCCCTGTGCAACCAACTGCAATCGAGGTTGCCATACAAGTCGCGCCCAACAAAATTGTCGGCACCAACATAGCGCAAATCGATGACGATACCGTCTACGGTATCGAGCCGGCAAAAATCCGGGTGATCAGCAATGAATTCACAACGCACAAAGGCTCCATACAACAGAGTTTTTCATACTGGCAGCATAGGGATAGTCCCCCTCCCCTGCCAATGAAAACTTACCGATAACATATAACCAGAAGGAATAATCATTTTCGTGCTTTTCCTACTGCCGTCCAACATCTTTTTACATTCGCGATTTACAGCCACTACTTAAGCGCCTTGTTACGTGCTGCTACATCAATATCCAGGTAACGCCAGTTGGTAAAGTCTACCGGATGTCGATAGTAGTTTTGCAGCCAGGCTTGCGACAAATCAGCCGTAACCGGATGGATACGCGTCACCCACGGCGTGTAGCCATGCATGAGTTGCGCCATCTGGCGGTACAGGGCGGTACGTTCCGGCGAATCACTGAGACGTATTGCCTGCTCATATAATTTGTTGAAAGCCGGCAGGTTAAAGCGTGCATAGTTGGCTCGACCTGCATTAGGACCATACAACAGCTGGTAAAAATTCTCTGCATCGGGAAAATCAGCAATCCAGTTGGCTTCGGTCATCTGCACCTTGCCCAGGCGGGCAGCCCGTATTATTTCCGAATGCTTGTCCGTCTTGAAAGTGACGTGGATACCGAGTGCATCCAGATTCTTGCGCCAGACTTCGTCGCGCAGGCGTCCAGTGGTACTGGCCAGGGTATGCATCTGCAATTGCAGGGGCAGGCCATCCGGCAGGCTGCGGTAATGATCAGCACCACGTTTATAGCCAAACTTATCCAGCAGGGCATTCGCCAGTTTCAGGTCATATTGCACCGGACTTTTATAGGCAGCATCATAGCCCAGTACATTTGGCGGCAGAGCTGATTGCGCCTGTATTGCCAGGCCCTTTTCCATGAGGGCGATATCTTCCCGGCTGTCATAGCCCAGTGCAATCGCGCGACGCAGGGCAATTTTTTCCGGGGTATAACCACCTATGACCGGATCTTCCATATTCATCCACATGTAATAGGTTTGCAAGGGGGTGAACAGGGACAGGTGCACGCCTTGCTGCTGCAGCGCGGGTTTCAGCTTGCCTTCGTCCAGCACCATGTTCGACAAGGGGGCCGGGACCTGTTCCAGGTAATCAAATTCATGATTCAGAAATCCCAGCACACGCGACTGCTGTTCTTCAATAACCTTGATTTCAACCTTGCTGACCCGGGGCAAGGTCTGCCCGGCCAGGTCGGTCGCAATCTTGCGTGAAACCTCATCGTTACCCTGGTCCTTGAAAACCACTTTGCGGTATTGCGGATTGGCCAGCAATTCAATCCTGAAACTGCGCTGCCATTGCCCCAGCATGAATGGGCCGGTGCCCACCGGATGGTTGCCGGCCTGGTTAGGATAAGCCTCAAGCACTTCCCTGGCCACTGCACCCGTGGCGGTAGTCGCCAGGATAAACAGGAGATTGCTGTCCGGTGCATTCAGACGTATGCGCAAGGTATACCTGTCCAGGGTCTGCAAGCCTGGGATGCTGGCCTGCAGATTGAAATCCTGCTGCTTGCCGTCTTTGGCCGGACGCCATTTTTCATCCCCCAGCAACTTACCTTCGAACATGAAAAGCCAGGGCGATTTAACGGTGGGGTCGTACAAGCGCTTGATGCTATAGATGTAATCATCCGCCGTCAGTTCACGCGGTTTGCCGTTGAAAGCCGGATCGGGTGTGAAGAAAATACCCTGCTGTAAATGCAGGGTGTAAGTCTTGCCCTCATCCGTCACTTCGGGCATGGCTTTCAAGGTATTCGGCTTGAGCTTGAGTGGCCGCGCCAGATAGTCATAGCGCAGCATGGGTTCAAAAATATTTTCATTGATACTGACAGAAGGCACATCCGATGCAACAGCCGGATCCAGTGCGCTTTCGGGCGTGGTCACCAGTACCCGTAATATTTTTTCTGCGGCGGGTGCTGCTGATGTAACTGGTGCAGCATGCACCAAAGCTGCGACACTGGCAGCAGCCAGCGAAAAAAACAGGCTTGAAAACAGGCGACAATTCATGCACAGCCCCCTGACAAACTGGCCAGGCGCGGGTTCGGCATGGTCAGGTAAAACCATTCTTCACCAGGGCTGGCACCAGCATCGGGGAAGATAATGCGACCATCCTGGTCAGCCCTGAGTTCGCTGCCATCTGCCCTGATGGCGATCAGATCGCCCTGCTTCAATGCGTCAAAACTGCGCCATTCACGCACAAAACAATCATCCACATGGAATTTATCGATGACGTCATAGATTCTCAGTGCTTCCATCTGTGCCACCGGCCCGGGCGCCGGGCCGGCGATCACGCCAAGATGACGCAGGCTGTTGACAATGGCCTGGTAGCCGACTGCGGGTGCCTGCGGATCAAGATGCTGGCCACATTCCAGTGTCATCGCATAGCCACCGACAGAGCGCATGTATTCTGTGGTGCCGACACCAAACTGGGTATTCGCATTCGCCAGGGTTTTGGCGTCAGCATCATGGGCGAGCCGCTGCTGGCGGCGCTGCACACCACGTGCATAGGTACTCAGCCAGCCATCTACCAGCCGGTGTACGCCCAGACGCATGGCCATGGCCAGTTCATGTTTGGCGTAACTGAAGGATTCGAGGGGCGCACGGTTGTTTTCCGGCCCGATCAAAACAAAGGCCTCGCCCTGGCTGCGAAAGGAATGCAGGTCCAGCAAGACTTCGTGCTGGGCAAACAGGGGGCATAACCAGTTGGCGACATGATCTTCAAATTCTTTGACATCATTCGTAGGTATCAGGCGACGGTTCAGATTGCGTTCCCCTTCACGTTGCCCAAGTTGGTAAGCCAGTGGATTACATACCGGCACCAGGGTCACGCGGCCAGAAATCAGTTGCAGGATACCGCTTTCCAGTTCGCTGATGACGCGCCGGATGGCCTGGCTACCACAGGTTTCATTGCCATGCACGGCACCGGTAATGATGACGGTAGTTCCGGTCTGCGGCGACTGGAAACTAGTGCTTTGAAAAGCATAAGGATAGTTTGTTTTATTCATGGTTCATTCGGCTTTCTTGCCAAAAGCCGGGTCTACTTTAATGAGGGCCGTCACCACAAAGGTGGGGATGGCGGCAATACAGATCCAGACAAAAAAGTGCGAATAGCCCAATAGTTCCTGCAACCAGCCGCTGAACAGACCAGGCAGCATCATGCTCATGGCCATGAAGCCGGTACAGATTGCATAGTGGGCGGTCTTGTGCTCACCATCGGCAATCATGATCATATACAGGACATAGGCGGTAAAACCAAAACCATAACCCATTTGTTCAAAAGCGACGGCGATACCGATCAGTATGTCACTCTGGGGCTGCACAAATGCCAGGTACACATATACCAGATGGGGCACATTGATCGCCATTGCCATTGGCCACAGACAACGCTTCAGTCCAAAGCGTGCAATCAGCGCACCACCAGCCAGCCCACCCACGGTTAGCGCTCCCATGCCTATGGAGCCATAGATCAGGCCCACACCTTGTGTCGTCAGACCCAGTCCACCCTTGTCGACCGCATCCACCAAAAACAGCGGTGCGATTTTCACCAGTTGCGCTTCACCAAAACGATACAGCAAGAGGAAGGCAATGCTGATCAACACATTTTTCTTTTTGATGAACTTGCCAAAAATCGTCAGAAAAGTAGCGAGCACCTGATTCGGATCGCCATGCGCACGGTCACTAGCTGGCTGTGGCAAGGCATATTTATGATAAGCAGACAGGCTGATGAACATCACCGACAGCACGGCAAAAACCACGACCCAGCCCAGCCTGGGATTGCCGGTCAGGTCACGCAAGGTACCGGCCAGATACACCAGGACGCCCTGTCCGGTCAGCATGGCCATCCGGAAAAACATGCTGCGCACGCCGACAAATGCCGCCTGCTGATGCTGTTCCAGCGCCAGCATGTAAAACCCGTCAGAACTGATGTCATGAGTGGCGGCGCTGAAAGCCAGCAACCAGAACACCAGCAAGGTCGCCTGGAAGAAGCCAGGCATGGGTATGATCAGTGCCACCCCCCCAAACAGCGCACCGATCAGCAATTCCAGCGTGATGATCCAGAAACGCTTGGTCTTGTACATATCCACGAAAGGTGCCCACAAGGGCTTGATCACAAAAGGTAGGTAGAGTAAACTTGTATAAAAAGCAATATCCGAATTGGAAATATCCAGCTTTTTGTACATAATCACGGAAAGTGTCATTACGACTACGTATGGAATTCCCTGACTGAAATACAATGACGGTATCCAGCGCCATAATTCGGGCACCGGGGTAGCTTGCTTGCTGTTTACTATCTCGCTTGTCATTGTGGTCTTTTTTCTTGAAATCTGATCGTGAGCTAAGTTACAAGGCTGGTCTTAGAACCTGTTTGCGATCTGTAGCGAGCAAACGTACGTGCATCAGCGGGTGTAAGGGTAACAAAAACGCAGCGCAAAAAGCGGAATGTACTCAAGTACATGAGCATTTTGAGCAGCACATGAGCCCCGATCACGCGCGCGCAGTAAGATCGCAAACAGGTTCTTACGATACATGTTCCCAGTAAAGCGGGGAAAATACGATTGAAATTTTGCGGCGGGTTCATAGCAAAAAGTTATAACCCGGGTGCATCTTTTCATTCGTTGCCAGCGCCAGAAGCGCCCTATGATAAACGAACAACTGCACGTTATTACGATTCAGTTCAACGATGGCCCATCAATTTCCCAGGAATTTTCCGTTTATGCTCGCTGACATGGCATCTGACCGGCAGGAACAGGCGCCAGGCCAGGCCAAGCCGATCGCCCTGGGCATCGATGCAGGCGGCACGCAAACACGCTGGGCATTGGCAACCCAGGACGAACAGATACTTGCCAGTGGCACTGCCGCTGGCCTGACTGCACTACAAACCGATAACGCCGCAGGCATAGAAGCATTGCGCCAGATTTTTGCCGGCCTGGCAGCCACGGCGAGCAGCCATGGCCAGGTTGGCAGCATACGTGCCGGCATTACCGGTTTTGGTGGCGATGCCCATACCTTGCCAAACATACTAGCTGACAGCTTTGGCCTGGAAGACAACTGGATTTCTGTCAGCAATGACATAGAAATCGCTTACATGGATATTTTCAAACCCGGTACTGGTTACCTGATCTATGCAGGCACTGGCTCCATCGCCGCCTTTATTGATACCGAGGGAAAATTCCATCGTGCCGGTGGGCGTGGGTATTTGCTGGATGATGCGGGTGGAGGTTTCTGGATAGCCCGCGAAGCCATGCGCAAATTATGGCGTGCCGAAGATGAACATCCCGATCACTGGAAAGAATCTGACATGGCGAAACGCCTGTTTAAACTGATAGGCGGTAATGACTGGAATGCCTCACGCGATTTCATTTACCACCGCAGCCGCGGTGATATCGGCAAACTGGCACTGGCAGTTGCCGCCGCCGCCAATAACGACCCTGTAGCCATGGACATATTGCAAAATGCCGGCAAAGAACTGGCGCGCCTGGGCCAAGCCATGTGTACCCGCTTTGGCAATAAACCGATCGCACTCAGCGGCAGGGTACAGGAACTGCACCCTGCCATCGTTGAATCCCTGCGCACCCATCTGCCGCCAGAAGTCAGTCTGCGCCAGAGTACCTGCCAGGCCCATTTTTCCGCAGCCAGACTGGCTGCCCGACAACTCAAAAACAGACTATGAAAAAAACTAATCTATATAGCTTGATGGCAGTCCTCAGCATCTTCCTCAGCGGCTGTGCCAGCACAACCGTGAATACTGCAACAAGCATCAACACGGCCCCCAAGCCAGCCATCAAAGCAGCAGAGCCTTATATTGAAAATGGCATAGACAAAAGTATTTTTGCCAAAAGCCAGGAAGAGCGCGTGCAGTTCCTCATCCTGCATTACACCGCCATCGATCAGCCTACCTCACTGCGCGTGCTGAGCGAACAGGGTGTCAGTGCCCACTATCTGGTCGGTGATGAAGACCCCATCAAGGTCTGGCAACTGGTGCCGGAAAACCGCATGTCCTACCACGCCGGGCTGAGCGAATGGAAAGGCTATAGCCGCCTGAATGCCAGCTCCATAGGCATAGAAATCGTCAACCAGGGCTTCAAGGATACGCCTGAAGGCCGTATCTACTTCCCCTTCCCGCAGGCGCAGATAGACCGCGTCATCACGCTGGTGAAAGATATCTCTGCCCGTTATCAGATACGCCCTGAATACATACTCGGCCATTCTGACATTGCGCCACAGCGCAAATCCGACCCAGGCCCGATGTTCCCCTGGAAGCAATTGGCCGATGCCGGTTTGATACCCTGGCCCCAGCCAGAAGAAGTCGCCCAGCGCATGCCCGCCTTCGAATCGCAGTTGCCGGACGTAAAATGGTTCCAGCAAAAGCTGGCGCAATATGGTTATGGCATCCCGCAGAGTGGTGTACTTGATGCAGCGACCCGCAGTGTACTGGTCGCCTTCCAGACCAAGTATCGTCCAGCAAAATTTGATGGCACACCTGATGCAGAAACCGCCGCCATGCTCGATACCCTGCTCGCCAATCTGAAAGCCAAATGAAAATGGCTGGTAGCTTCGTCATTCCGCCGCAACTGATACAACAACGTGGCCTGATTGAACAGGATGAAGCACAGGAATTGGTACTGGCAGAAACCGGTGAAGATGGCAGGGAATATTTACTGACCCCTGCCGCCAATCAGGCATGGCAAGCCATGAAAACCGCCGCCATGCAGGATGGCATCGCCCTGTTGATGATATCGGCCTTTCGCAGCATCGCCAGGCAAACCGACATCATCCGCGACAAACTCGCTGCCGGCATGGTATTGCAAGATATCCTGCTGGTATGCGCACCACCCGGCTACAGCGAACACCATACCGGCCGCGCCATCGACATCGCCACACCGGAAGACCCGGAACTGGAAATTTCTTTCGACACCACTCCAGCTTTCGCCTGGCTACAAGTCAACGCCAGCCGCTTTGGCTTTCATCTGTCTTACCCGCCAGGTAATAGCAGCGGGTTTCAGTATGAGCCTTGGCATTGGTGTTATGCTGATTCCTGAAACTAATTAACCCTTAAGCTCGGGAAACCCTTGATAAAATTTTTCATATTCAGGGTTTACGGATTCACCACGTAGTAACAAACCTTTTGGTTCAATATAGCTATAAATTGATCGTACCGGTTTTTCATGCCAGGCAATATTGAACGCACATAACTTTGGGAAAAATTGGAGCTCGGCATAGGGTAAATGATTGTGAATCAATACGCGAGCGCTCGCCAGTCCTCACCTTTTTGATAGCGATCTGCAAACCATGGTACTACTATGCAAGCCATCGCGCCTTTATTGCCATTACTATCAACATGATCCCAAATGTGGCCCGCGAAATTACTTTCGTTGGAACCGCAACCATGCCCTTTTTCATTACCAAGCGCATTAATTGCAGGTGAACGATATGCAGATCGCACGGCCATTCTGCCAAAAGTATTTTGCAAAGGCTCCAATAATTCTTCACATAATTTGCGTCCCACTTCTATAGCAAGATCAGGGTCATCTGGTATGTTTGGCACCCCATAAAAATTACCTATTTCACTGTACAAAAAATCGCGCATGAAAAATGAGCTGGATAATTTTTCGCGGCCAAGATTTTCAAGGCTTGCAACAGATTTTGGAGTGCGCATTTCGATATCGCTTTCAGGTGAGATGGAGATCAAGCCCGGCATTGGGTGACAATGAATATTGTCAATTATACAACCACATGATAATCTATATTCATGCGCAAAATATTCCGCAAAACATAGTAGTTATGTCATTAAAGATGCTCACTGGCAAGTGATTATGATTTACAATATATCCATTGCCAATATTGCATCTACCTATTCTCCATTTCAGCAAAAGTAGCTCCGGCATCAAAGCCTCCACTTTAATTATCCTATGCCAATGAATTTGATACGCTTCAGCCTGTTCGCCGTCTTTATTTCCTGTCTTTCTTCTGCAGCCGCTCAACAAGATAACTTCAGTATCAATTCTTTTACCATCAAAAAAAGTGACGCGATGTCCGTCACTGTTGAAGTGGATTGCAATAATGATGGATCTAAAGGGAGACTCCTTCTAGGCGCGTCCGTCAATTCGCGTGACGGCACAGTTCGCACATCCGAAGAGCAGCTTGACATTGTTCCTATAGGAAAAAACGTAAAAGTCGCAGCTTCATTCAGAAGACCACCTGACAATGGTGTTCAAAAAACAGATGTCTTGCGCCTTCATCTGATATCAAATAAAGAAGGCTCATTTTTGATTCGCAATTTTGATATGCCTTATGTGTGGGAGGCAACCAGCCTGCCAATCAACGAAACCGATTTAAAATATCAATATTGGCAAGCATTCAGATTAAATTTCGATGAGGGTAAATTTGCCGCGATCGACCAGTTGCTTGACAAACTCATTCGCTCTGAAATTACCGATACCTCGGGTACCTGGCAACTGTCGTGGTTTGATTCTGCGGTGAATATGGAATTCAGCGACAGAGATGACTCCGGCAAACTGAAACGCATTCAACAATGGAAAGTTGTAAATCCCAAATCAACAGGAATTCCTATTGCGGAAGCAACATACTGGAGAGGAGCGGCCTGGCGCATACGCGGCAATCAGGCGAATGTCAATGTCGATCCATTTGCGTTGAAACTATTCAAGCAACGAATGGATGCAGCAGAGCTTGCATTATCCAAATCAAAGAAATATGCCTCTCGCAATCCTACGTGGTACGAAATGTACTTATTGGTAAGCAATGAAAATGGTAAGAGCCTGACATTCTCGGAAAATTTATATCAAGAAGCGATTAAACGTCATCCACGCTTTACTAATCTGTACAAGGAAATGGCTTTGATTTATGCCCCTCCATATGGCCTGGCTGATTGGGCAAAAGTGGAAAAAGTGATAGAAACCGGGGTCAAGAATATCACCAATAGCGACGGCGCTATCATATATGCCACTATTTATCAGTACATAGCCTCGCGTCAGCAATTCGAATTTGATATTTTCCGGGACAGCCTCGCAAGCTGGCCAAGAATCAAACAGGGCTATGAGCATATGTTGGCGAAAACCCCGAACGCAAAATTGTTGAACGAAATGGCAGTAT
Source organism: Undibacterium sp. Ji50W (assembly GCF_049340445.1). Lineage (NCBI taxonomy): Bacteria > Pseudomonadati > Pseudomonadota > Betaproteobacteria > Burkholderiales > Oxalobacteraceae > Undibacterium > Undibacterium sp. Ji50W. The sequence continues at coordinate 94,947 of NZ_JBMPOX010000007.1, forward strand.
ATGCTTGTCGTGCAAATGACAAAGATACCTTCAACGACCTGTGGACGAAAATTCAGGGGAAACCGGAAAAAACCATTTGGCCTGCTAACTATACGCCAGATATTTGTACGTATCGCTTCAAAGAAAAAATGTAAATCACATCAATTTTTCAAAATACACCTTAGCTATAACAATGAAATCATTTCAAGCTCAATTCACCAAAATTCTTCTGACTGTTGCACTGACATTACCTGCTTTCGTCCATGCAGAGCAGGACTCGGCTCCCGTCTTCGTTGATCCATTTTCTCAGGTACCAAAAGGAAAATGCATTTCTGGAGCACGTGAGAGGGATGGGCCTGAAGCCTTTGCCCATCTGGCAACTTTATTGGCACCAACCGCCAACGCTTCCGCCAAAAATGCAGTAGACCTCATGGGATATATTCGTGATTGGGATTCTCCTGATTGCACTTTCAATGACGGTCGCCCCAAACTGTCTGCTTTGTTGAGCATCTTATCAAGTGCATTTGACAATGCACCAGATAAGGAATTAAAGCTGCAAAGAATTATGGAGTTAAAAGCTACGTATCCCAATTCTCCATTGGGTGTGTTGGCGGAAGCGAACTATTGGTCGTCTTATGCATGGCATGCAAGAGGACATGGGTACAATTCATCCGTTACCCCTGAGGGTTGGCGTCTGTTTCATGAACGCATGGAAAAAGCCGAACAGGTTTTGACAGAAAATAAGGCTGCCGGCGATGTCTTGCCTAACTGGTATGAATTGATGCTGGAAGTAAAAGGTGCATTGGGACGATCAGAAGAAGACAGAAGCAAGATTTTCTACGAAGGAGCAAAAAAATATAAGACCTATCTGCCACTATATTTTCAAATGGCCAATTTTACACAGCCTTTGTGGGGTGGTAGCTGGAAAGCAGTTGATGACTTGGTGACCTGGTCAGTCAACAATACTAAAGATACGGAAGGACAAACCTTGTATGCCAGAATTTATTGGTCGGTAGGGCAAAATCTGGTTTACAGGGATAATTTGTTTGCCGTCTCTATGGCAAAATGGCCCAAAATGCGTGCCGGATTTGAAGATTTGATGACCCGTCACCCCAAGAGCAAATGGAATTTAAATAACTTTGCGATGTTCGCCTGCCATGCGGGAGACAAAAAAACTTTCCTGAGCTTACGCAAAAAAATGGCCGATGACATTGTGGATAAAGCATGGCCATCGACCGTTTCGCTGGAACTGTGCGAAAGCAAGTTCGGCTATAAAAAATAAGTTGCAAGCCAAGGTACCCGGCATGTCAGAGCGCATCTCATGGAAGCACATGCGCTCTGACACATCAAGGCAATTTTAGTCAGTTTCAATCCAAAGTCTGCCTGTATCTTTTCAATGCCAACACTCCGGCCAGTAATAAAAATACCAGCATGGGCCATAGTTCGGGCAAGAGCTGTCCTGCATCATTCCCCTTTAACAAAATTCCGCGAACGATACGCAGGAAATGGGTCAAGGGCAGCGCCTCACCCAATACCTGCGCCCATTCTGGCATGGCGCGAAAAGGGAACATGAAACCCGACAGTAGCATGGACGGCAAGAAGAAAAAGAAGGTCATCTGCATGGCCTGCAACTGATTCCTGGCGATGGTGGAAAAAGTGAAACCGACCGCCAGATTGGCCAGGATGAACACGCCTATCATCGCCATCAACAGACTGAAGCTGCCCACCATAGGGACTTCAAATAACAGGAATGCCGCGCTGATGATAACGGCCAGTTGGATATACCCCATCAATACATAGGGCAGAATTTTGCCTACCATGACTTCGGCCGGGCGTACCGGTGTTGCCAGCAGGTTTTCCATGGTGCCGCGTTCGCGCTCACGTGTCATGGCGAGTGAAGTCAGCATCACCATAGTCATGGTGAGTATGGTACCGATCAGGCCGGGCACGATGTTGTAGCGTGACAGTCCTTCGGGATTATAGCGACGGTGTACCCTTACCTCATACGCCGATGAGCCGGTCTGTAAATAGCGCAATGGGCCGGTCAGGTCATATTGCAGGGCCTGGGTGGCAATCACGTTCAGCGCAGCGATGGCATTGCCGGATGCCGAAGGATCAGTCGCGTCCACCGATACCAGCAAAGCAGGTTTTTCACCCCGCACCAGTTGTTGGGTAAATTGCGGCGGTATCACCAGCAGGAATTGTACTTTGCCAGTTTCCAGCAGGGCTTCAGCTTCTTTTTCACTTTGCCCGACTGAATCGACGCGGAAGTAGCCCGTGTTTTGCATGGCGACCACAAAACTGCGCGCCATGGGGCTATTGTCTGTGCTGACAACCGCCGTTGGCAAACCCTTGGGGTCGGTGTTGATGGCATAACCAAACAGGATGAGCTGCAAGATGGGGATACCGACAGCCATGCCAAAGGTCAGGCGATCGCGCATCATTTGCTGAAATTCCTTGATGAAGATGGCAAACATACGGGCCCAGGAAAAACGCTTCATGCGCGCACCTTCTGCCGTAGGTCATCTTTCGAGAAATTATCAGGTGCGCTGGCAATCAGGCTGATGAAGACATCTTCGAGGTTGGCTTCGGATGCAGATATCTGGATGGCAGCCTGCTTGCTGATACTGTCCAGCGCCTGCAGCACCAGCACCTCATCCTGCCCGGCCACATGCACGGCATTACCAAAGGCAGCAACACTCAATACTCCCGGCGCTGATTTCAACGGTGCCAGCAGGCTACCCAATTGCTCACCCTGCACTGTCCAGACTTTGAGTTTGGAATCGCGAATGATTTCCTGTTCGGTACCGCGTGCCAGGATTTTTCCGTAAGCGATATATACTAGTTCATGACAGCGTTCTGCTTCATCCATGTAATGCGTGGAGACCAGAACGGTAATGCCCTGATCAGCCAGCAGATGAATCTGGTCCCAGAAATCACGGCGCGCCTTGGGATCTACACCGGCGGTAGGTTCGTCCAGCAATAGCAGGCGCGGCTCATGGATAAGGCAGGCCGCCAGCGCCAGTCTTTGCTTCCAGCCACCAGATAGTGAACCAGCCAGTTGATGCTGGCGTGCCGTCAGACCCAGCCTTTCCAGCGATTGATCGACTGCATTTTTGCGGGATGGTAATTCAAATAAGCGGGCGACAAAATCCAGGTTCTGGCGTATCGACAAATCATCATATAAACCGAATTTTTGCGTCATGTAGCCTACCTGCCGCTTGATTTTCTCTGCTTGTTTGATGATGTCCAGGCCCAGGCAAGTGCCGGTACCCGCATCAGGAGTCAGCAAACCGCACAGCATGCGTATGGTGGTGGTCTTGCCGCTGCCATTCGGCCCCAGGAAACCGCAAATGCGGCCTTTGGCAACCTGCAATTCGACCTTGTCGACGACAGCACGCCCGCCATAGGATTTGCTCAGGCCATGGACGTCGATGGCCAACTGGCCCTGGTCACTGGCGGTACTCACTGTGCCTTCCCTGCAGCGCCATTACTTAAACTCAAGGGACTGAGGCTGACATCCAGCGGCTGGCCCGGATGCAGCAATAAGCGCGCGGGCTGATCTGGTATGGCTTCTACCATGAAGACCAGTTTGGCTCTTTGCACATTCGAATAAATCACTGGCGGTGTATATTCAGCCTTGCTGGCTATGCGCGAGATATGGGCTGGAATAGCCGCACCACAACCATCGCAATTCAGCCTTACTGCCTGGCCGACAGTGATGTTGCCAAGCTCGGCCTCGGGCACAAAAAACCTGGCCTTGCGATTTTCTGGCGGTAACAAGGACAGTACCGGCTGGCCGGCCTGTATGTATTCCCCCTGACGGTAAAACACTTCGGCTACCAGAGCATTCGCTGGCGAGACCTGATTTTTTTGATCGGAACGCCAGGCGGTCTGGCGTACCACCTCCTTGGCGGCGTCGGCACTGGCCTGCACTGCTGCACGTTCATCAACCCTTGCCGGCAAGCGTGCCACGTTCACGGCGGCGTTTAGTTCGGCCACTTTCGCCTCGCTCAGTTTGAGATTGGTCCGGGCGTCATCAATACGCGATTTCGACACAAAACCCTGGTTCAGCAATTGTTGCTGGCGTGCCAGTTCCTGTCTTGCCAGCGCAGCCTGGGCCTGGGCGCTGACAAGCTGGGCCTGGCTGACAGCAATCTCTTCGCTGCGCTTGCCTTTTTCAGTATTACTGGCCTGCGCCCTGGCACTCAGCAAACGCGCCTGCGCTTCATCACGTGCCGCATTTTCGACTTCTGCATCCAATGAAAACAAGGGAGCATCCTTGCTCACTTGCTGACCAGCCTGGACCCTGATCTGATCCAGGCGGCCACCCAGCGGGGCCGAGATATAGACGTAATCTCCTTCTGCATAACCAGACCAGCCCGTCTCAATTTTACCCTTACAGGCGATCATTAACAGCGGCAGGCTGCTGAGTAAAAGGATATGCAGAATATTTTTTATGCGACAGAATTGATCAGTCATAGTTCACATCCTCTTTGCTTGCGGCCAGGGCATACAGGGCGCGGTTGACACGGTCAGCAATGCCTTCATCACTCAGCACTTGCTGCAATGGCAGTTGCAATATGGGGGGTACAAAACCTAGTTCCAGCGCACGTGGTGCCACCAGCATCGGGGCAGCGACACTACCCATGAGAAAAATCAGGGCCAGCATGGGCGCTTGCATGGCAAGTTCGCCTGCCTGCATGGCTTCCATGAGCAGGCCGACGATCAGTTGTACATGGCGTGATCCATTTTTTTGCAGAAACTGTGTGACGACGGTTTCTCCCATGCTGGCATCGGTCCAGACCCGCCCTATCCAGCTGCCATGCTCACGTAATAAACGTCCCAGCAGGCACAGGGCCTGGCGCAGGCGTTGCGTTGGTGAACCGGCATGATCGACCTCGGCCTGCAACTGCACAAACATTTCTTCATACATGGTTTGCAGCAACTGTGCCAGGTAATTGTCCTTGCTGCGAAAGTGATAATGGAACATGCCGACATTGACACCTGCGTGTTCTGCCAACAGGCGCAGGGACAGACCGCTACAGCCGTACCGGGCGAATAGTACCCGCCCGCTTTGCAGCAGGACTTCATCAAGTTGTTGCGAGGGGCGTGCCATGCAGTTTCAATTCCACTATTATTATGCAGTTGACTAATAATTGGAGTTTGCAATCACCAGACCAGCATGTCAAGCACCATTTTTAAGCACTTGTGAATTTGCAAAGCCAATTTGTAAAAACCGAAGGGGGTGGATTGAGGGTTAAAAAAGCGCCTGGGCAGGGAGCACAAAGTCATTCTCAATTCGTCCGCTGCATAGGCAATCTGAACCAGTAAAACTGCATTTCGTCGCGTTGCCATGGCGAGTGATTCTGCAAACAACTACAGTGCAATCACTCCCACCCGAATTGAAAGGAAATATCATGAACATCACCGCAAACATGGACGCCGTAGTCATCGCTACCATCGCCCTGGTCATGCTGAGTAATCTCTTGCGTGCCTTGATCGCTTAAGGAAAGCAGATCATGCTGACATTTTTGATCTGGCTGGCTTTATTTGTATTGTGCTGGCCACTGGCATTGCTAGCGCTGGTGATTTACCCGGTATGTTGGTTACTGCTATTACCATTCCGGATACTGGGGATTGCTGTTGACGGTGTGTTTGAATTGCTGCGCGCCATCTTCCTGTTGCCAGCCCGCATGCTGGGAAATCGCCCCTGATGCGCGTCGCCAACGACCAGAGATGCGATTAATGACCAATCAGCTAATGGCCATGATTGAATAATTCGTGCAACTCTTCAAAGCGGTCTTCGACATCGTCTGCCGATAGCCCCAGAAACGCACAGGCTGCTTCTCCGCCTTTTTCCCACTCGCAGGAAAATTCCTGTCCATGGTATTTCTGTATGCCGTATTCGGCCAGCACAGCCAGCGCGATCAGGCATTTCACTGATTCTTCAGTGCCTGGGTCATCCAGCACATCATAATCATGATGCAACAAAATGGCCATCGATACGCTTTCTGGCAAACCCCAGGTACGCGCCATGAGAGAGCCGATAGCAGCATGGGATGTGGTATGACGCCGTTCTTCAAGGGCAGTGAAACTCTGGTCTGCTTCCTTATTGGCAAGCTCCAGTGTTTCAGCGTAATCCGGAAAACGTTCCAGCAATAAGGGGATGCCAATATCGCAAAACAGACCAAAAGTATGTGCCAGATCACCGGTGCAGACACGCATGCGGCGTGCCAGCTGTGTCATGGCTTGCGCCCGCTTGGTAGAAAAATCCCAGAACTTGATCAGCGATACTTTTTCCACCTGCAGGCTTTGCCGGGCAATAATACCGGTCATCAAATTACCGCACTGCGTGATCCCCAGCAAACTCACCGCATGCTCAACCGACTTGGCTTTCAGGCGTAAGCCGAAAAATGAGGAATTGGCCAGCTTCAGCAAAGATGCCGACATGGCAACATCATTGGCAATGATGGTCGTCAGCCTGAGCGGATCAGGATCTTCCACCGCCAGTTCCGCCTGCACGTCTGCCAGAAGACTGGGGCGAGGCGGGATGCGTATGGTCTTGATCAGCGCATCGACAGATTGTTCGGTAGTCAGCCTGGGGGCTGCCTGGGCGGCGGAGCTTGTCATAGGGATACGTCAGAATGGATTACGCTTAGAACGTGTTTAAGATCTGTAGCGAGCAAATGTACCTGCATCAGCGGGGTAAGGGTAACAAAAACGCCGCGCAAAAAGCGGAATATACACTAGACCATGCGCATTTTGAGCAGCGCATGAGCCCCGCGTGGACTCCGATTGCGCACGCGCTTAAGATCATAAACAGGTTCTTACAACTTGCATTGTAAACGCAAATGATTGCCGGATAGAAAATCCATGCTGATTTTTCGCCCTCCCGGATATTTTATGCAAGCTATTTTATTTGAGCGGAATAGGCGTGCTGTGGTCTACCGCCACCGCAGTCACACTATTCTTGGGTGAACCGTCTATCAGTTTGTCAGAATAAGTCAGATATACCAGCGCGTTGCGTTTCTGATCCACCATGCGCACGATGCGTAATTTCTTGAACAAAATCGACAGGCTCTGGTTAAACACTTCTTCCTGCTGCTTCATGGGGCCAGGGAAACTGATAGGCCCAACCTGACGGCAGGCAATCGAGGCTTCTGCCTTGTCTTCTGCCAGCCCCAGGCCACCGCTGATACCGCCGGTCTTGGCGCGCGACACATAACAGGTCACGCCGTTGACTCTGGGATCGTCATAGGCTTCGACCACGACCTTATGGTCGGGGCCGATCAGCTTGAAGGCGGTATCGACACTGCCTACCGTTTCGGCATGAGCGGTCCATGTCAACAAGGTCAATGCACTGGTAAGCAGGGCACGATTGAGGTGTGAAAGTTTCATATTCTTTTCTTTCCGTAAAGTGGTGAAAATGACATACGCCTCATCGATATCTGGCTTATTGGTTTTTATTCAAGTGGGAATGGCTTCTTCCATAAAAGAAATAGATCGCAATTGCCACTGCCATCCAGATGAAAAACACGTGATAGGTTGTCGGCGGCAAGTCCTTGAGGATATACAGGCTGGCCACTATGCTCAAACCTGGTATCAGGTAGGGCCCAAAAGGTACGCGGAAACCGCTGGCACCCTCACCAAGACCCTGACGGCGGATGACAGGCACCGCCACCGATACCACCATGAAAGCCACCAGCGTGCCCATGCTGACCATATCCCACAGGAAGGTGGAATCGACCAGACCGGCAACAATACCCACCAGCAGGCAAACAATAATGGTATTGCTGACAGGGGTACGGGTGCGCGCATGCACGCGCTGGAAAGATGCTGGTATCAGGCCATCCTTGCTAATCGCAAACAGGATGCGGCTTTGGCCGTAGATGGTCACCAGGGTCACGCTGAATACCGAAATCACGGCACCTGCCGACAACACCAGCGCCGGCCAGGCTTTGCCGGTCACATTTTGCAAAATAACGGCCAAACCAGCTTCTTGCCCTTCAAACATCCTGGCCGGCTGTGCCCCCACTGCAGCCACCGCCACCAGCAAATAAAACACCGTGACCACGATCAGCGCCACCATGATACCCAGCGGCACATTGCGCTTGGGGTCTTTGACTTCAGCACCGGCAGTTGCCACCGTATCAAGGCCAATGAAAGAGAAAAACACGGTACCGGCAGCAGCAGTCACCCCGGCCATGCCTGCCAGGCCCTTGCTGTTATCGGTATTAAAAAAGGGCGTGAAGTGTTCGGCATTGAAACCAGAGAAAGCGATGATGACAAAGAAGGTCAAAATCACCAGCTTGATCAATACCATGACAGCATTCACCGTGGCCGATTCCTTGGCACCGCGCAGCAGCAGGAAGCAACAAATAGCGACCAGTATCATGGGCGGCAGATTGAACTGACTGGCATGGATTTCTACCCCGTTGGCACCGGCCACGATCATGGGTGAGCGCAACATTTCAGGTATGTGCCAGCCCAGGGCATTCGCCAGGAAATTATTCAGATACGCCGACCAGCCTATCGCCGTTGCACTGGCAGCCAATCCATATTCCAGCAAAAGACAGGCAGCCACCACAAACGCACCAAATTCACCCACAGTGGCATAGGCATACGAATACGACGAACCAGAAGCAGGAATCCTGGATGACAACTCGGAATAACATAATGCCGTCAAGCCGGCAGTGACCGCAGCAATCAAAAATGACAGAATCACGGAGGGCCCGGCTTTGGGCACGGCTTCCACCATGGTGAAAAAGATCCCGGTACCGATGGTGGAACCGACGCCTATCATGGTAAGTGCGAACAAGCCCAGTGAACGATGCAGGCTGTGGCCCTGGTCGTCAGTCACCTGTTCGCTATGATCGATCGGCTTGGTGCGGGTCAGTTGCTGCCCCAATGTTTGTTGTCTCAAGATAATCCCTTCTTCTTGTTGCAATAGGACTGCGGCAATGTCATGCGATGGCAATGGCGTCATTGCATGTGTGCCTGAGTAAATTAAGCTTAGTCAAGCCTGGTCAAGCTGCTCAATCGAAGTTCACCACCACCACGCCTGCCCGGGCAAATTGGCCCGCAATCCTGTCTTTATCATGTCAGCCACCCTTGGGTCGGCTGTTCTGGAAATGGAGCAGCATTAAACATGCCAGTCCGGTCCCGAAAATCGCAATCATAGCGGTAAATCCGTCGGACTTGATGGCGGATCGCTTATTTTTAGCGTGTTGTATAAACTGAATTTATACCCCGGCAGAACGGTGATACAATGCGGCCTCATGTCTGCCTACAGAATTTCCCGCTCCTGCTTTCACCACATCGTGCGTACAGTACTGTTGTTATATGTATTGACGCTGGGTGTCGCCATGGCATCGTCGCTGGTGAAATCTGACAGCATGAACCTGATTTGTACCAGTACCGGGTATAAATTCATCAGCCAGTCAGGGGCAACTGAAGAAGGCAAGAATGCCGGCAAGAGTATGACGCATTTGCTGGATTGCTCTTTATGCCTGGCAACTGCCCTGCCCCCGGTACTGCCGCAAATGGATGCCTTTATACCGCAGCATGCACTGTCTTACGCCACCCGCTCCATACCGGCAGCCCGCCTGGCAGCCATTGTTGCTGCCCCGCTGCCCGCACGCGGCCCACCTGTAGTCTAAAAAAACGATCCGGTTCAGCTGTAACAGTGTTTTTGACATTGCTACAGACTGCTTTGCGCTTTCCTTCGCAGTCCTTTTTTCTGACTACCCATGCCCAATTCCTTGACCAAGCTGCGTCTGCGCACCCTGAGTGCTGCGCTGATGACGGCTTTCCCCTTGTTGCCAGCCTTTGCCGCAGGTACCACTGACGATCAACAGCAAATGGAACGTGTCACCATCAATGGCGACCGTCCCTCTTCCCTGCCAAAAGAAATACCGACCACCATCGAAGGCATCAACGCCAGGACCATGGAACGTACCATCAATGCCATTGATGCTGAAGATGCACTGAAATACCTGCCCAGCCTGCTGGTGCGCAAGCGCTATGTCGGTGATTACAATCATGCGGTACTGGCGACGCGGGCATCAGGCACTGGCAACAGTGCACGTTCGCTGGTCTATGCCGATGGTATCTTGCTGTCCAACCTGCTGGGTAATGGTGCCAGCTTTACCCCGCGCTGGGGCCTGGTGACGCCGGAAGAAATCGAACGCGTTGATGTATTGTACGGCCCATTTTCAGCCGCCTATGCCGGCAACTCTGCCGGTGCAGTGGTGGATTACGTGACCCGCATGCCCACACAATTTGAAGCGCATGTCAAGCTGGTTGGTTTCAGTGAAAATTTCCAGCTATATGGCACGGACAAAAGCTATAGCGGCAAGCAATTGAGTGCCAGCCTGGGCGATAAACAGGGCGCGTTTTCCTGGTGGCTGAATTTGAATCAACTTGATAGCAATGGTCACCCTATCGCCTTTGCCAACAAACTGTTATCTGCAGGTGTCAACAGCAACGCAGGCACAGTCGTCAGCGGTGCCATCGCTGATAAAAATCCACAAGGCATGGACTGGTGGATACTCGGCGCAACCGGCCAGTACCATACCACGCAAGATCATGCCAAGATCAAGCTGGCGTATGACTTCAGCCCCACGCTGCGGGCCAGCTACACGCTGGGTTACTGGCGCAATAATATGAACAGTGGCGTCGAGAGTTATCTGCACGATGCCACTGGCAATGCCGTGTATAGCGGCGACATCAATATAGGCGGCAAAAAATATACCCTGGCAGCGACCGATATGTCGAACAGTAAAAACCAGCTCGAACATATTACCCATGGCCTGAACCTGAGAAGCAATACCAAGGGCGAATTTGACTGGGAAATCGCCGCCAGCCTGTATGACTACAGCAAGGACATAGCCCGTGCACCGACAGTAGCCATTCCCCAGGCAGATAACGGTGGTGCTGGCCGCATTACAGATGGCAATGGTACCGGCTGGAATACCCTGGCACTAAAGGGTATCTGGCGCCCGAACGCAGAACACACGACGGAATTCGGCTATCAGCGTGAAGCCTATCAATTGCGCACCCTGGTATCGGATACCGATAACTGGATCAGCGGTAATGCAATGAAACGCTTTTCTGCCTTCCAGGGTAATACCCAGTTGCAAAGCCTGTATGCACAAGATGCCTGGCGCATCAGTCCGCAATGGAAAACCATCGTCGGTGGCCGCATCGAACAATGGCAGGCAGATAAGGGGGCTATTGCCAATGCCAGTTCCAGCCTGAACTTTATCGACCGTAGCGAAACCTATTTTTCACCCAAGGCAGCACTCGCCTTCAAGGCCAGTGACGACTGGACCTTGAAAGCATCGCTGGGCCGCGCAGTGCGCATGCCTACCGTGTCGGAACTGTATCAGGGTACGATTTCCACCACCGCCATCGTCAACAATGACCCGACGCTGAAACCGGAAAAATCCTGGACCACGGAATGGACGGCAGAACGTGTACTGGATGAAGGCAAGGGCTTTTTGCGGGCAACGGTATTCCACGAAAGAACCCGCGATGCGCTGTATTCGCAAGTCAACACGCTGGTAACGCCGAACGTCACGAACATCCAGAACGTCGATGAAATTCATACCACGGGGCTGGAGCTGGCGTATCAGGCCAGCGATGTATTTACCCACGGCCTGGACCTGGCTGCCAGCCTGACGTATGCCGACTCTGTCATCACCAGGAACGACAAATTCCCGGCCAGTGTGGGTAAATGGCAGCCGCGTGTACCGGCCTGGCGGGCGAATCTGGTAATCAATTACCGACCGGATGAAAAACTCAGCACCAGCCTGGGCTTGCGCTATAGCGGCAAACAGTATGGTTCACTCGATAATAGCGATACCAATGCCTTTACCTATCAGGGTTTTTCCAGCTTTGTGGTGGTGGATGTACGGGTACGCTATCAGCTCGCCAGACAGTGGGCGGCATCGATAGGCATAGACAATCTGAACAACAAAAAATATTGGGCCTTCCACCCGTACACACAACGCAGTGTCGTGGGTGAATTGAAATTCGATTTTTAAATCGATACTTTGAAATATCGATACTTTGAAATCCAGGCTTTCAGGCATGGACAGCTTGTTTGTTTAGAACCTGTTTGCGATCTTACTGCGCGTGCGTGATCGGGGTTCATGCGCTGCTCAAAATGCTCATGTACTTAGAGTACATTCCGCTTTTTGCGCTGCTCTTCACCCCGCTGACGCTCGCTCGCTACAGATCGTAAACACGTTCTTACAGGACCGGGCTTTAGGTACTGAAATGCGCCTTGGCATAGGTTTCACGCTCCAGTTCCTGCACCTCGACACACAATTGCACATCCAGCCCTGACGGCCATGGCCCGGCATTGTTGATAACGGCGAGTACGCGTTCTGACAGATCACGTTTCACTTCGGTCGTGCGGCCTTTCAATATCACCAGCTTGGCATGCAGAAAAGCCCTTTCTGCATTGGCGGTACCGACGACATAGGTGTCAAAACGGATGGCCCGGCTTTTAATATCAATTTCCTTGAAATGATTCGTCGCCACCAGGGCAGTATTGATATCCAGCAGCAGTTCCCTGGCCTGCATTGGCAGATTGGCGGAGTATTCGATGGTGAAATGTGGCATAGCTGTCCTATATCTGTTCGTTCGATTATGGTCTGGCAGTTTTTGATTCTTTGCTGACTACTACAACTGTACCAGCATCAGCCAGAACTCACTTCATACGTAGGGATGAGTGCGAGCAAGGCGTAAGGGTAAGCCTTCTTGCAGCTAAAGCTGCCTTAGCAAGCGCGATGTGACACTACTGCGCAGCAATGCGCCCGCAAAGTGCAAATGCGGCCAGCTCCCGAAGGGTTTACCTCAGTACGCGCTCTGGACTGCAAGGTGTGAGCAATTCGCCCCACCAAATAGAAAAGAGGCCTTTGTCCCTGTGTATGCATTCACACAGGGAAAAGACCTCTACACAGCTTGCTGCAATGAAAAATTACCTGGATGCAGTCACTGTGCTAGTGGCGTTCGCCTTTTTCAGCTCTTCGCTGGCGTCACAACCACCTACATTTTCACTGTCAAATATTTTAGGTTCCCAATTGTTTTCCATGATGGAGTCTTTTTTGGCTGTGATGTAATAGCGTGTACAAGGCTGTACATCCAGCACCAGCATTTTTTGTGAAGGTGCGCGGGCCATAGACTGACCGATCTGTACCAAGACATTATGCTTGCCTGGGGCGATTTGTACCGGCCCTTTGAAGTAGGCTTGCTGATCCACTGCAACAATGCGCACGGGATACTCATGATTGGGCAACGGGCGGTCAGGGTTGCCATTCAGGTAGGATAGCGGTGCCATGCTACAGGCCCCCAGAAATGCGGTACTCAGGGCAGAAGCAATGACTACTTTCATCAGGGATTTCATGTGTTTCCTTTATTTTGAGAGGAAAATCAATTTTTGTCAGCGTTATTGATTGTATATGTTATTTCTGGCAATGCAATATTGTCCCGTGTATCTTTTTGTATGCTGAATTCACCCATCCCTACCCTGCCAGCCCTGCTCTGACAGTCGCCAAGCAGGCATTTCTGTTGCATAATCGAACCCCAATCTTTCAGGAGTAAGCATGAGTATCACGATGATCATTTTTTTCAAGGCATTAATCGTAGTACCGATCACCTTGTTACCTATCCTGAACCCCATCGCGATTGCCCCTATTTTTCTATCCATGACCGGCCCGATAGAGCCGCAACTGGCCAACCGGCTGGCGAAGCGTATCGCCCTGAACTGTTTTTTCCTGCTGATGGGTGCGGTCTTTATCGGCTCTTACGTACTGGATTTTTTTGGCATTTCTCTGCCTATCGTTCGGGTTGCCGGTGGTATCGTGGTGGCTATGGCAGGCTGGAAGCTGTTGAATGATCAGGGCCAGGATAAATTGCGTAATTCCGTCGCTGCCTCGCATGGTGGCAGCACCTGGACCCGTGAAGAGTTGCGTAGCCGCGGGTTTTACCCCTTCAGTTTTCCGCTGACGGTAGGGCCCGGCACCATCGCCGCCTCGGTGACCCTGGGTACCCAGATGCCAAACAAACCAGTGGACTGGCTGATCACCAGCATTGCTTCTGCCCTGGGTGTGTTGCTGACCACGCTGGTGATTTACCTGTGCTATCGCTTCGCCCGCAATATGGAAAGACTGCTGGGTGACGTAGGCGCAACCGTGCTGATGCGCCTGTCCGCTTTTATCTTGTTGTGTATAGGAATAGAAATTGGCTGGGCAGGTATTTCTGACCTGCTTGGTGACCTGAAACTGCACTGAAGCGACACTGAGGTCGTCTAGTCAAAGCATGCCCGCATTCATCAGCGCAGGTCACAAACTCGCAAACAATTGAATAGTAAAACTCAGCGCACAAAACCGCAAAGAGAGCTACCAAGGAGAGTTGCATGAGGCAGGCGGATGTCATATCCGCCTCGCCATCCTGTCGTTACAATGGCTCTTCGAGCATCAGTGCATGTTCCACCAGTTCGGTTTCGTCACCGATGCGGCTATTCCAGGCACGGGCGAAATAACTTTTCTCTACCTGGGTAGGGGCGACATACCAGATCACCATCAGCGTCCCCTTGTGGTCATGGATCTTGGCCAGCTTGGAAATGCATTCCTTATTGCCATCAATATCTGCCAGGCCTATCGCATAACCGTAAACACGGCTCAGACGTTCTATGCGGTCTGGCTCGGTTTCACTATTGGTAGCAGAAATTTTCGGGTGATCCAGATACATGGTGCAGTCTCCGTCTTCAGATGGTCGTTTTTTATTCTATCGCATCAGTCTGCCCACGGCTATCGACATTTGGCATGCTTGCGCCACAGGCGGAGGAAACTCAGGCCCTGTTGCGTTTTTCCCATTTGCATTCCTGCCTGGCCAGCACTTTATTGGTCGGATCCACAGTCTCCAGGTAAACATCAAACCCCCATAGCCTGGCGACATGCTTCAACATTTCGCCCGTCTGCATGTTCAAGGGACGGCGCTGATACTGGGTATGACGCAAGGTCAAAGCGCGGTCGCCCTGCATATCGACGGACCAGACCTGGATATTCGGTTCACGGTTACCGAGGTTGTATTGTCCCGCCAATTGTTCGCGCAGATAACGATAACCCTGTTCATCATGAATCGCCGAAATAAGCAACTTATCCTTACTGTCATCATCAAGGATGGCGAAAAAATGAAAGTCACGCATCAGCTTGGGTGACAAGTACTGGGCAATGAAACTCTCATCCTTGAAATTGCGCATCGCAAACTGCAGGGTCTTTTGCCAGTCGCTGCCAGCAAAGTCGGGGAACCATTCGCGGTCTTCTGCCGTCGGTGTTTCGCAGATGCGGCGTATGTCGCGCATCATGGCGAAACCCAGGGCGTAGGGATTAATCCCATTGAAATAGCGGCTGCTAACCGGTGGCTGATACACCACATTGGTATGGCTTTGCAAAAATTCCATCATGAAGCCATCGCCGACCACGCCCTCTTCATACAATTGCTGCAGTATGGTGTAATGCCAGAACGTCGCCCAGCCTTCATTCATGACCTGGGTCTGGCGTTGCGGATAAAAATATTGTGACACCTTGCGGATAATGCGCACAATCTCGCGCTGCCAGGGTTCAAGCAACGGCGAATACTTTTCTATGAAATACAGCAGGTTTTCTTGTGGCTCGGACGGCACACGCTGCTCTGCCAGGCTTTCTGGCACCTCATTGCGTCGCGGGACTGTGCGCCACAAGTCATTCACCTGTGACTGCATGTATTTTTCTCTTTCGGCCTGACGCACACGTTCTTCAACCAGCGATATTTTGGCGGGACGCTTGTAGCGGTCAACGCCATAGTTTTGCAAGGCATGGCAAGAATCAATGATCAGTTCTACCGCTTCCATGCCATAGCGCTGCTCGCAGTCTGCGATATAATTCTTGGCAAATAGCATGTAATCAATAATCGCCTCAGCATCGGTCCAGGTGCGGAACAGGTAATTGCCTTTGAAAAAGGAGTTATGTCCGTACGCTGCATGGGCGATCACCAGTGCCTGCATGGTCAGACTGTTTTCTTCCATCAGGTAAGAAATGCAGGGATTGGAATTGATGACGATTTCGTAGGCCAGCCCCATCTGTCCGCGCTTATAGCTTTTTTCTGTAGAAAGAAAATGCTTGCCGAATGACCAGTGATTGTAGGACACAGGCATGCCCACGGACGCATAGGCATCCATCATCTGTTCAGCAGTGATCACTTCGAGCTGGTTGGGATAGGTATCCAGCCCAAACTGTTCGGCTACCCGACGTATTTCTTCATGCGCCTGCTCTATGAGTTCAAAAGTCCATTCAGATTGCTCGGGCAAGGCACGGGGATGCTTTCTTCTGGTACTGGCATGGCTGGCTTCCATGTTGGACCTCATTTCGGCTGCTTCTTGAACAATTCCCTAAACACCGGATAAATGTCAGCCGGTGTTTCTATTTTTTGTATCGCAAAGTGCGCATGATGTTCGGTCACTTTCTCATATTCCAGCCACAGGTTCTGCGGCTGACCATCGGTGATTTCCACGTAGGCATAATACTGCACCAGCGGCATGATGGTATTGGTCAGCAGTTGCCCGCAGGTGGCCGAATCATTGTCCCAGTTATCACCATCCGAAGCCTGGGCCACATACACGTTCCAGTCGCTGGCGGTGTATCGTTCACGCACGATTTGCGATAACAGGTTCAATGCAGATGAAACAATGGTACCGCCCGATTCGCGTGAATGGAAAAAAGCATCTTCATCCACTTCCATCGCAGTCGTATGATGGCGGATAAACACCACCTCGATTTTTTCATAGGCACGGGTCAGGAACAGGTACAGCAAAATGAAGAAGCGTTTGGCCGTATCCTTTTTCTGTTCATCCATGGAGCCGGATACGTCCAGCAGGCAAAACATCACGCACTGACTGGCAGGTTTGGGTACCTTGACGCGGTTGCTGTAACGCAGGTCAAATGGATCAAGAAATGGAATCGCCAGCAGGCGCGTGCGCAGGTGATGAATTTCCTGTTTTAATTCAATCACCCTGCTATCTTTGTTGTCTATGCCAGCATCAAGCAGCGTCGTCATTTCTGCTTCAGCCACTTTCAGTCTGCGTGCTGATTTACCGCCGACTGCAATGCGTCGCCCCATGGCACCGCGCAATGAGCGCAGCACATGCATGCTGGATGCGGTGCCTGATGTTTTGTAACCGGCACGCTGGCTTTTGAAATCGGTCGTGGAAGTCAATTGCGTCTTGACCATATTCGGTAATTCCAGGTCTTCGAAGAAATAGTTCATGAATTCTTCGCGTGATAGCTGGAACACAAAGTCATCTTCGGACGGGTCTTCGCTATTGCCACCCTGCCCTTTGCCAGAACCGCCACCACCGCCTTTGGGTCGGGCAACCTGATCACCGCGCTGGTATTGTTCATTACCAGGTTGCACGCCTTCCCACACCCCACCATGCGTATGACCAAAGGTCGGTTCACTGACATCCTTGACCGGTATCGATATACGTTCACCGCTCTCAATATCGGTAATGGACCGCCCCTTGACTGCACGAGCTACAGCATCCTTGATCTGCCCTTTATAACGCCGCAAAAAGCGTTCACGATTCGGTGCAGACTTATTTTTACCCTGGACACGCCGGTCAATCAGATGAACCAAAATGCTCTCCCGTTTGCCGCAAAATCTTTCACTTGCCTGATTCCCATTCGTCCTCCTGCCATCAAGACGATTTTCTTACCCGCAAATACCATTCACACAGCAAGCGAACCTGTTTGGCGGTATAGCCCTTGGCCACCATGCGCTCGACAAATTCCTGATGCTTGTTGGAGTCATCCGCACTGGCCTTGGCATTGAAGGAAATGACGGGCAATAATTCTTCGGTATTCGAAAACATTTTTTTCTCGATGACCGTACGCAGTTTTTCATAACTGGTCCAGGCCGGATTTTTGCCGGCATTCTGCGCCCTGGCCCTCAACACGAAATTCACGATCTCATTGCGGAAGTCTTTGGGGTTGGAGATACCAGCCGGTTTCTCGATTTTTTCCAGTTCATTATTGAGCGCATCGCGATCAAAACTTTCACCGGTATCGGGATCGCGGAATTCCTGGTCCTGTATCCAAAAGTCAGCAAAGGTCACATAACGATCGAAAATATTTTGGCCGTATTCTGAATAACTTTCCAGATAGGCCGTCTGAATTTCCTTGCCTATGAATTCTGCATAACGCTGTGCCAGATATTCCTTGATATAAGACACATACTTTTGCTCGATCTCTGGTGCAAATTGTTCCCGCTCTATCTGCTGTTCCAGTACGTAGAGCAAATGCACAGGATTGGCAGCGACTTCGGTATTATCAAAGTTAAATACCTTGGACAAAATCTTGAATGCAAACCGGGTGGACAAGCCATTCATGCCTTCATCGACACCGGCATAATCTGAATATTCCTGGCGTGACTTGGCCTTGGGATCGGTATCTTTGAGATTTTCACCGTCATATACCTGCATCTTGCTGAAGATGCTGGAATTTTCTGGTTCTTTCAGGCGTGACAACACGGCAAACTGGGCCATCATTTTCAAGGTACCGGGGGCGCATGGGGCACTCGCCAATGACGAAGTACGCACCAGTTTTTCATAGATTTTTATTTCATCATTCACACGCAGGCAATACGGCACTTTGACGATATAGATGCGGTCAAGAAAAGCTTCATTGTTTTTATTGTTTTTAAATGTCTTCCATTCCGATTCATTTGAGTGGGCCAGTACAATACCCTCAAAAGGTATGGCACCAAAGCCTTCGGTACCTTTGAAGTTTCCTTCCTGGGTCGCCGTCAACAAAGGATGCAAGACCTTGATCGGGGCCTTGAACATTTCGACAAATTCCATCAAACCCTGGTTAGACAGGCAAAGACCGCCGGAATAGCTGTAGGCATCTGGATCATCCTGCGCATATTCTTCCAGCTTGCGGATATCGACCTTGCCTACCAGCGAAGAAATATCCTGGTTATTTTCATCACCGGGTTCGGTTTTGGACACGGCAATCTGTTTCAATACCGAGGGATAACGGCGTACCACGCGGAACTGGTTGATGTCGCCATTGAATTCATGCAGGCGCTTGACGGCCCAGGGGCTGGGTATGCTTTTCAGGTAGCGACGTGGTATGCCGAAATCTTCTTCCAGCAAGATACCGTCTTCCTCTTCATTGAACAGGCCGAGAGGTGATTCATTGACGGGGGAACCCTTGATGCAATAAAAAGGGATTTTTTCCATCAGGAATTTCAGGCGTTCGGCAATCGAAGATTTACCGCCACCGACCGGTCCCAGCAGATACAGGATTTGCTTGCGCTCTTCCAGGCCTTGAGCAGCATGGCGGAAATACGCCACAACCTGCTCGATGACTTCTTCCATGCCATAAAATTCACGAAAGGCTGGATAGATCTTGATGACCTTGTTGGAGAAAATACGCGACTGACGGGAGTCATGACGGGTATCCACCAATTCAGGTTCACCGATCGCTGCCAGCATGCGTTCAGATGCACTGGCATACACCAGCCTGTCTTTTTTACACAGATCGAGATATTCCTGCATGGAATACTCTTCTTCGCGTGTTCGTTCATACCGTGCGGTGTAGTTGTCAAAGATATTCATCCCGACCTCCATGGATAAGCAAAAAGCAAATTCCGAACCGGTCTGGTGGCAACACCAATTTCATTGCCGCCAGCACATTACAACTTTAGTGTAGTTGAAATTATCAAAACGTGCAGCGCAAATTGTTACTCTGTGCAAAATGTTGGATCAAAGCACTGTTGTAAATCCGGGACGAAACAACAATGACGGCGCAAGCAGTACTCACATCTGACAAAACAACATAGCGATACAACTACATTAGCTTAAATTTGCAACAGCATTGATATAAACATATTCACTTTATTACGCATGATGCAGACTTTCTCATGCAACGCACTATCACCCATGAACGTTGACCCGTTTGTTAAATATGGTGAGAAATAATGTGGCACACATGTGTGCGAGTGCACATACAAGCTGACAGCGCTGGTGGATGATGAATTGTGGATTGTGACTTGAGAACGCATTGCGCCCATGACGGATGAAATGCGCTTTACGCCAGCTTGAACTGGTAAGGAGGGAGGTCTTCTTTGGCCGGCAATTCCACCAGCAATAATTCGAGTGCCGATACTTCCAGCGGACGATAATAATAATATCCCTGGAAGAAGTCGCAACCTATCTCTTTCAGGAAAATTTCTTGTTCCTTATTTTCCACACCTTCGGCAACGGTATGGCAAGACAGAATATTGGCCAGTGAAATAATGGCTTTGATGATCATTTCACTTTTCTTGTTATGACCAATCTGCGCCACAAACGAGCGATCAATCTTGACGCTTTGTGCCGGGAAATGGCTGAGTTTGGACAAGGACGAATAACCGGTGCCAAAATCATCAATCGCGATACTGAAACCGCGCGCCTTGAGTTCATCCAGATGATGAATGGTCAGTGTTTCGTTGGCGATCAGGCCAGTTTCAGTAATCTCGAACTCCAGATAGGATGATGCAACGTCATGGCGCTGGCAGCATTCATCAATCAGTTGTAACAAGTCACTGCGGGCAATATCCGTCACCGATAAATTCAGAGCAGTTACGGGGCAATCACCAAAGCGATTCAACCAGTCACGAATCTGGCTGCACACCTGGTCCATGACAAAATTGCTGATCAGGCGTATCAATCCTGCACGCTCGGCTATCGGGATAAATTCGGCGGGCGGTACATTACCCAATGTCGGCGACTCCCAGCGCAGCAAGGCTTCCAGGCCCGCAATATTGCCATCGCGCGCCACTTTGGGCTGGTATACGAGGCGGAATTCATTTTGCTTCAGGCCATTGACGATGCCGACTTCTATCTCAACACTGCGCCGTATTTGTTGCGCATCCTCTTCATCAAACAGGGTCACGCTCTGGTCGCTGGAACGACGCGCGGTATCCAGCGCGACTTCACTGCGCCGTATCAAATCATCTGGCAGCTTGTCATCTGGCCGCACCAGGGCAATGCCAGCAGAGAACTGTACCAGTAAATTCTCGCCATTGATTTCCAGTTCTTTCGGCAGATTGTTACGGACTTTTTCTACCAGCTTGATGATCTCACCTGGTGTACGTGACTGTTCCACCACAAAAGAAAAAACAATGCTGCGCAGACGTGCGCAAAAACAGTTTTTGGGCAGTGCGCGTGACAATTCTTCGGCAAAACGTCGCAACAGGATATCGCCTGTATGGGCACCAAACTGCTGGTTGGCATGCCGTATGCTGTTCAAACGAAAAGAAACCAGGGCCGTCACCGTGCTGTCGTCATTGTCCGCCAGAATGTTATGCAGATGGCTGCGCAACATGTCGCGGTTAGGCAGGTTGGTCAGGGCATCGTGCCGGCTAAGATAGTCTTCGCGCTCCAGGCTCAATTGCAGGGCATGGTGCATGGAATGCAGGCCGGATACGTCCCTGAGGGCAACGATATAGTGTTCAGCCGAGGTTTGCGAGATATTTTCCAGCGCCACCAGCTTACCGTCGCGTGTACGATAGGCCGACATGCGCATGTTTTCAGATTCATCGCTGTTCGGGCTTTTCAAACGTACGCTGTTATCCAGCGACAGCCAGGCAAACAGTGCCAGCTCGTCATCTTTGTCTGCATGGCGACCCAGCAAATTGTTGGCAAGTTGATTGGCCTGCAATATCTGGCCGCTAGCATCTGTCAGCAATAATGCCGAACCGGCGTTTTGAAATACTTCTTCATATTGGGCATGGCTCACTACCAGCGCATCACTTGCCTGACGATAACGCTTGGCCGACACATCGAGCTCATGCAACACCCGGAACACGGCCAACGGCACGCAGGTATTAAAAAACAAAAATAACAGTGACTGAATATACGTATTGCTGGCTGGAAGGGTAACGTCAAAACCGGGCACGGTGAATACAGGCCGGTTTGTCAACAATAGCAGGAAAGGCAGGAAATTGAATACCATCAGCCCCATGGCCAGTCGGGTGCCAAAGAACAGGCGCGCGATGATGGGCGTGGTGTATATGAGAAGATAGCCAAATTTGGCTACTTCAAAATCGCTGACAAAGCTGACAATGGAAAATGCAGACGCGTAAACCGCGCCTATTAATATCGTAGCGCCAGCACGCAAGTGACGGGATGAATAATACAAGCCCAAGGCCAGCACGGCATAGAAAAAACCAACGACCCACAACACCTGATAGGCACCAACCGCGATAGCATCCAGAGAACTGTGAATCGCTACGGCTGCTTCCAGCACGAAGCCGGACATCAAAATGATACGTAGTGCGCTTAATTTCCATGCGGTGTGCTCGGCAGGCGTTAATGCACTTTCATTAAGAAAAAGCCAGCGAAACATGTCATGTATTGGAATAAGAAGCTAAAGTCTGTTGCCGGGAACAAATGCACGCCAGCATACTTGCCGACACAACAGCCAGAAAATGCGTAGTACTACCTTGCGATATCACTACCCTGTCTTGCTGAACGGATTGCGCATCCCTTTCGTTGTCAACATCCCCCGGAAAAACTGTGAAGAAATGTCTCCAAAATCAAGCCACATTCTCTCATAGATTTATATCGTTTCCGCATTTACCGTGACAATTTACAAACCTTTAATGAAAATTAGTTTTCATTAACTGATTTTTATATGGCGATAGATTTTCACTTTAGTTATTTTATCAATCACTTTAATCAAAATAAATCACGATTGAATTACATTCAATCAATTATAGACGACTGGTCTAATATATTCACAGAACAGATCGAAATTGGAAAACTGCCCATTATGTGGAAAATATGCGCAGAATGGCGCAGGAAAGGCCCAGAACGCGATGAAGATATGGAATCTGCGGCAATCAGCACAAACTACAATCAACTTGGGGATTATTTGAACGCAAGTGCCATGGACTATACTGCTTCACCAGGCAGCCAGGGAGCAGCATCGACCACTAACCATGTACTGCAGCAAAGTGGCCAGGCAGGCGAGATCCACGTTTTGAAATCAACGAAGCTGATCTGACAATTGCCGCCTATATGTCGGCTGTTTATCGGGCATCTATCGACTGAAGGTCAGATCAGAGTGTTACTGGCATCACAACATCACGGCAACAGGAAAATCATGCCGCCTCATGCACAGGATGTGATTGGCGGTGGTACAAAAATTCCAGCACTTCTGTCCTGTATTGCGCATACTTGGGATTTTGTGCCAGAGCGACACGATCACGCGGCCTTTCCAAGTCCACTTTCAGGATTTCACCGATAGTCGCCGCCGGGCCATTCGTCAACATGACGATACGATCAGACAGCAGCACTGCCTCGTCCACATCGTGCGTCACCATCACCACAGTCGATTGGGTCTTGGCGACAATCTTCAAGAGTTCATCCTGCAAATGGGCACGCGTCAAGGCATCCAGTGCACCGAAGGGTTCATCCATGAGCAAGACTTTCGGCTCTATCGCCAGCGCACGGGCGATGCCGACGCGCTGCTTCATGCCACCTGAAATTTCATTCGGGCGCTTTTTTTCTGCATGTGTCAATCCGACCAGCGCCAATGCCTGCATGGTGCGTTTCTGCAATTTGGTACTGTTTTCGGTTGCACCAAATACGCGCTCCACCGCCAGGAAAACATTTTCATAACAGGTCAGCCACGGCAGCAAGGAATGATTTTGAAACACCACGCCACGTTCCGGCGAAGGGCCGGAAATTTCGCGGTTGGCGCAAATCAGTGTGCCTGCAGTGGCATTGGTTAAACCGGCGATCAGGTTCAACAAGGTTGACTTGCCACAGCCAGAATGACCAATGAGGGTAATGAATTCACCCTTGGCGACATTCAGATTAATATCACGCAGGGCATGGAAACTGCCTTTGCGGGTATGAAATACCATTTCAACCTGACTGATGGCGATGTACTTGTTGTCGATTTCTTTCATGATCATGCTCCCACATCTTCGTAAGTAAAGGCACGTGCAATTGCCACCAGGATTTGTTCAAGTATCAAGCCCACCATACCAATCACCACGATGGCAATAATGATGTGTGGCACATTCAGGTTATTCCATTCATCCCATACCCAGAAACCGATACCGACACCACCAGTCAGCATTTCTGCCGCCACGATCACCAGCCAGGCCGTGCCTATCGCAAGGCGCACACCCGTCAACATGTAGGGCAATACAGATGGCAGTAAAATTTTCGTGACGATTTTCCATTCAGACAAATTGAGAACCTTGGCCACATTCATATAGTCTTGCGGCACACGCTGCACACCAATCGCGGTGTTGATGATCATCGGCCAGATCGAACAGATAAAAATCGACCAGATCGCTGCCGGATGCGCAGACTTGAATACCAGCAAACCTATCGGCAACCAGGCCAGCGGCGACACCGGCTTCAACAAGCTGATGATGGGATTGAACATGCCCGACAGAAACTTGAAACGTCCGATCAGGAAGCCAAGCGGAATACCGACAGCAGCAGCCAGACCAAAGCCCACTGCCACCCGTTTCAAGGACGCATAGATATTCCATCCTATACCCTGGTCATTCGGCCCCTTTTGATAAAAGGGATCAGAGAATACCTTGATGGCTTCCTGCAGGGTGACCCATGGCGAAGGAAAGGTACTGTTCTTGACCGCGATAATTTCCCAGATCAAGATCAGCATGCCTATGCCAAACAGGGGTGGCAGCACGCTCAGAAAGAATGGGCGGAATGAGCGCTGCTTCTTTGCAGTTGGATTTTTCACTGGTTTCACCTTTGCCGGTTTGAGTTCGACGACTGCCGATTCGGTTTTCTCCACAGCGGGCTTTTGCATTGCACCATGTACCAGGGTATTCATTGCGACTCCTTAAGCCTTGATTTTGAAGGAAGCTGCATAGGCAGCCGGGTTTTTCCCATCCCAGACCGTACCATCCATGAACTTGCTGCTGCGCATGACGTCCTTGGGAACGGATACCTTGGCCATGGCCGCTGCATCCTTGTATACGTCAATACGGTTAACTGCCTTGGCCACCGCCAGGTAATCAGGATCCGTCTTCAGCAAACCCCAGCGCTTATGCTGCGTCAGGAACCACATGCCGTCTGACAGGTAAGGGAAATTCACCGCACCGTCATTAAAGAATTTCATGTAGTTAGGGTCATCCCAGGTCTTGCCCAGGCCATTTTGATAGCGGCCCAAAATACGCTGATTGATGACATCAACCGATGTGTTCACATAGGATTTGTCAGCGATGGTTTCTGCCATTTTGTTTTTGTTGGACAGCGAAGCATCGATCCAGCGTCCAGCTTCCAGAATTGCGGCAACCATGGCGCGTGCCGTATTCGGATATTTCTGTACGAATTCGGCTGTGGTACCCAATACTTTTTCCGGATGGTCTTTCCAGATATCCTGTGTCGTTGCTGCGGTGATGCCGATGCCATCGGCAATCGCCCTGTGGTTCCAGGGTTCACCGACACAGTAACCATCCATATTGCCGACACGCATATTGGCAACCATCTGTGGTGGTGGCACGGTAATGACCTTGGCATCTTTCATGGGGTTGATGCCATGTGCCGCCAGCCAGTAATACAGCCACATGGCGTGGGTACCGGTAGGGAAAGTCTGGGCAAAGGTATATTCGCGCTTGTCGGTCTGCATGAGCTTGGCCAGGCCCGCACCATCTACCGCGCCTTTTTCTGCCAGCTTTTTGGACAGCGTAATCGCCTGGCCATTATTGTTCAGCGTCATTAGTACCGACATGTCTTTCTTGTTGCCGCCGACACCCAGTTGCACGCCATACAGCAGCCCATATAAGACATGGGCTGCATCCAGTTCACCATTTACCAACTTGTCGCGTACGCTGGCCCAGGATGATTCTTTGGTAGGGATAATCTTGATGCCGTATTTCTTGTCGAAACCCAGAACAGAGGCCATCACCACTGAAGCGCAATCGGTCAGAGGAATAAAACCGATATGCACTTCTTCTTTTTCTGGCTTGTCTGAACCGGCTGCCCATACACCACCTGTACTCAGACCCATGATGCCAGCTCCCGTTGCCAATGCAGCGCTTTGCAATAAACTGCGACGTTTGAAATTCGGTTCATGATCTTCCTGCTTGTTGACATCAATGATGAGAGATTTCTTATTCGATTCCTGATTCGACATGTCTGTACTCCAGCCTGAGAAAGTTTTTCTGCAACGAAAAAAGGTGTCATTCCACGTGGTAAAAACCAGTAGAAAGACACCTTTGTCTAATGAGGTGACCACCGTTAGTCAGTCTCATTTATTCTTTAGCGCCAGCGTTGGCACTTTCTCTTTCATTAGCAATTGCCGTGCCAGAACTGATTTCATGGCTACGACTCGTTAGCCTGCCCCCAGTGACACAAAATCAAGGGCTGCCAGAACTCATTTCGCACCGGAATGACGCAGCGCACCAATTACACGCACAAACTTGGACTGCCATCTGCTGTGCGCTAACTATTCACCATGAGTGACCATGCGTGGCCGTGACTGAGCATGAGTTAACATGATGAAAATGCCTGCTAACCACCCAGCAAATCGGCGACATCCAGCATGCGCTGCGCCAGATCCACCAGTTTCAGGTTCTTTTCCATCGCTTGCTTGCGCATTCTTTGATAGGCTTCGTTTTCCGACAACTGATGCCTTTGCATCAACAAGCCCTTGGCCCGCTCTATGGTTTTGCGTTCAAGCAGCTTGGCCTTGGTATCCGATAATTCACTGCGCAGCTTCTGGTCAGCGTTGAAGCGTGCCATGGCGACATCCAGCACAGGCTTGATACGGTCCGACTGCAGCCCAGCGACGACATAGGCCGACACACCGGCTTCCATGGCTGCGGCCATATTCGACTGGTTGCCGTCTTCTGTAAATAAGACAATCGGGCGGGGGGCGTCGCGTGTCACCATGACCATATGCTCAAGCACATCACGCGAATCGGATTCGGCATCAATGATGATCATGTCCGGTTGCAATTGCGCTACGCGTTCACTCATATACATATCACCAGGAATCACGGCAATGATGTTATAGCCAGCCTGCAGCAGCCCTATGCGCAGGGCGCGCGAACGCGCCAGTTGTGCCTGTGCGTCTTCATGCAACTCATCCTCGGTCTGTATGACCGTATTCACCACAACGATACGCAAGCTGGGTGAAACAGGCATTGTCGCATTAACACTATTCTGTTTGGTGCGCATAGATGGGCCATGGCAGATATAATCTAGGTATGCGTTCTTTAGCAAGATTCGCACCAATCCGCCATATTATTTAAGTAAAAGCATCATTTCCCGTCATTCATCAGTGCCACCCATGGCGAGATGGACATGGCTGTGCTCTGCGCCATTTAGAAATTAACATGATAGTTCTTGGAGTTGAATCTTCCTGCGATGAAACCGGCCTGGCCCTGTACGACACCGAACAGGGTCTGCTTGCCCATGCCCTGCACTCACAAATCGCCATGCATCAGGAATACGGTGGCGTCGTGCCGGAACTGGCCTCGCGTGACCATATCAGGCGTGCCCTGCCCTTGCTGACAGAAATCCTGACCACATCCGGCTTGGAGAAACAGCAGATAGATGCGATTGCCTACACCCAGGGGCCAGGCTTGGCCGGTGCCCTGCTGGTGGGCGCATCCGTCGCCTGCGGATTGGGCCTGGCGCTGGATAAGCCGGTATTGGGCGTCCATCACCTGGAAGGTCATTTGCTATCGCCCTTACTGGCCAGCAAACCACCAGAATTCCCCTTCATCGCCTTGCTGGTATCAGGTGGACATACGCAATTGATGCGTGTCGATGGGGTGGGTCGCTATCAATTACTGGGCGAGACGCTGGACGATGCTGCCGGTGAAGCTTTTGACAAATCGGCCAAATTGCTGGGCCTGTCTTACCCTGGCGGCCCGGCTATTTCACGCATGGCAGAATTTGGTGATCCAACTGCCTATAAATTCCCGCGTCCCATGCTGCATTCCAAAGATTTGAATTTCAGTTTTTCTGGCTTGAAAACTGCAGTCCTGACCGTCGTCAAAAATCATCCTGCGAATAGTTGTGAGCAGGACAAAGCCAATATCGCCCGTGGTTTTGTCGATGCCATTGTGGACGTACTGACAGCGAAATGTGTGACGGCCATACGCGAGAGTGGCTTGAAGCGACTGGTGATTGCCGGGGGTGTCGGCGCGAATCAGCAATTGCGCGCATCCTTGAATGCAGCGGCACAAAAACGCCGCTTTCAAGTCTATTACCCCGAGTTGGAATTCTGTACCGACAATGGTGCGATGATTGCCTTTGCCGGTGCCATGCGACTCAAAAAAAATCCCGCACTGGCTACACGGGACTATGGTTTCAATGTGCGGCCACGCTGGCCATTGCAGGAATTACTGGAAGCCTGACAGGCTGTGGTACCCAGCTCGTCATCGGCCTGGGCTACTTTACTTATAGATGCCACAACCGACAATCACGCCCTCATATTTTTCTATGTACATGGACTTGGGCTCTATCTGTTTGGTGCTTGGATTAACAAATTTATAGTCTTGCCAGCCCTTACCCTTGGCCTTGACCAATTCCAGCCGGTCGCGGATAAAGAATTTACCATCCACATCGGTCAGATCTATCATGTCCTTGCCAACCATCTTGGGATTCAGGTGGGCGATATTTTTACCCTTCATGTCGTACACGACCACATATAAATCCCGGTCCTGATACTGCCCATCGCGTTTATTGATCTCGGCGACGATGGTGTCAACGCCATTCTTTTTCATGGCATCAATCGCTTTTTGCACCAATGCTTTTGCTTCGTTGGCTGTGCCATGCTCAGCGGCATGTACCGACAGGCTCATTAACACCAGCACAAAACTGATCAGGCAAAAATTCAGGAAACGCAAACGGCATGAACTCGCAATCATTTCCAGCTCCATCATGTTAGGGTGTAAGGCTGTGATAGCCCAGGTAACCCAAGTAACCCAAGTAACCCAAGTAACCCATCAATTTCCTAGAGCCGTTTACGATCTTACATCTGAGACTTACGCAAAACCGCCCTAAATACGTTGCAGGGCCTTACTGGGACAATTTTGCATAAGTCCTGACATTGTTACTTCAGGATAATTAACAAACTGAAAAAAATCTAGCGCTAATTACCGCATTACTTACTTTTTAACACTTTCTTTCTTGCTTCCCAAACGGCTTTCCTTGCCATTCATTAAATTCACGATGTTCTGACCATGGCGATATATCAGCAAACCGCTCATTACAAATACTGCCAGCAATTTGATATCCGGGCCAAACAGGAAGCCGTAATATAAGGGCGCGAAGATGGCTGCGATCAGGGCAGCCAGGGAAGAATAACGGAACGCAAAAGCCACGATCATCCAGGTAGCAAGCGTCGCCACCCCCAGCCAGATATCAATCCCGATCAGGACACCGGCGGCAGTTGCCACGCCTTTGCCACCAACAAACTTGAAAAACACCGGCCACAAATGCCCCAGGAAAACGGCAATCGCCACCATGGCAACGCTGCCATCATCCAGACCAAACTGGACTGCATAGGTACTGGCCAGCCAGACTGCCAGCCAACCCTTGACGGCATCACCCAGCAGGGTCAGCACTGCGGCTGCCTTGTTACCGCTGCGTAAAACATTGGTCGCGCCAGGATTTTTTGATCCATACGTGCGCGGGTCAGCCAGGCCAAACAATTTGCTGACCACCACAGCAAACGACAATGAACCGATCAGGTAAGCGGCAACGGCTGCCAGTATTGTATTCATCTTGATCCTTATTCTTCATGGGGAAAAATTCACAGCAAGTATATGCCAGTAGCCAGCGCATCTGGCAAAAACCGGGGCAGCCGGTCTGATTACTCTTCCAGGGCGCAGTCAACAGGGCTAGCCTGCAACAGGCTTTCCAGCAAGCCCGGCGCAATACCGACCAGGTAACCGCGTTGGCCACCATTGATGTAAATCTTGGGTAAAGCCAGTATGCCGCGCTCTACATAGACAGGCATGGTCTTTTTAGTGCCGAAGGGTGAGGTACCACCAACCAGATAGCCAGAATGCTTTTGTGCATTCTCTGGCTTGCAGGGTTCTACCGATTTGCAACCTATCTGTCTTGCCAGGTTTTTGGTCGACACCTTTCTGTCACCGTGCATCAATACGATCAAAGGTTTGGCAGCTTCATCCTGCATCACCAGGGTTTTCACTACAGCATGCTCATCTACGCCCAATTCGCGCGCAGACACGCCCGTGCCGCCATGTTCTTCGTATGCATAGGGATGTTCAGAAAATTCTGCCTTGTGCTTGCGCAGGAACTGCGTTGCCTGGGTTACCGAAACATGTTCTTTCTTGGCCAAAATTACACTCTCAAAAACAGGATTTGTGAAATATACCGCTGCAAATTATAGCCGCCGATGGCCAACTTGCATAATTTGCGTTCCAATTCATCGGGAATAAAAAAACCGACAGGTAAAGCTGTCGGTTGTGATTTTTTACGCCACGCCCCTTATTTTTTGGCTGCGGGAGAATTGTCGCCTATATATTTGTCTATGAAACGCAGGACAGCTTCGCCCCATTTAATGCGATTACTTTCTTTTGCCCAGCCATGGCCTTCGCCAGTAAATACCATCCATTCCACCGTATTGCCTTGTGCCAGCAGCTTGTCGCGCATTTTTTCACCGTGAATCAGCGGAACCCTGACGTCTTCGCTGCCATACGCCATCAAGACCGGTGCCTTGATCTTGCTGGAGTTTTCTAGCGCCGACACTTTATGGAAATAGGCATCGTCAGTTTTTGGATCACCATGCATTTTTGCCCCCATATTATCCATATAGGGGCCAGACATATCTGACCAGTTGACGGTAAACAGCATTTTGACATCGGTCACACCGACCCAGTTAACGCCGCATTTGTAGAGGTCCGGGTCTTTCACCAGACCGTACATGGTGGCGTAACCACCATAGCTGGCACCGATGATACAGACACGATTCTTGTCAACAATGCCTTGCCTGACCAAATTCTCCACCCCGTCGGTAATGTCATCCTGCATAGCCAGGCCCCACTGCTTCCAGCCAGCGGTATGGTGCTTCCAGCCAAAGCCGGTAGACATGCGGAATTGCGGCTGCAAAACAGCATAGCCGCGCGAAGCCAGCATTTGTGTAATGGGGTCATAGCCATGTTGATCACGCGCATGCGGCCCGCCATGAATATACGCAACCAGAGGCAAGTTCTTCGCTGGCATACCTTCCGGCAAAGTCAGATAAGCTGGGATATTCAAGCCGTCACGTGCTGTGTAATTGATGACCTTTTGCGCCGATAATTTCTTGCCTTCAAATTCTGGCTTAACGACGTACACAGGTTCCAGCACTTTCTTTTCAGTGTCATAAAAGTAAACAGAACCAACGTTATTGTCACCACGCACTGCGACAACGACATTCTTGCCACTCCACTGAAATGTAGCCTCTTGTCCTGGGAAACTTGCCTTTAACGTTGCCTCCAGTTTGGCATAGTCATCATCGAAATAGATCATGTCAGGTAACATCCCTTCAACGCGGACGCCTATCAATTTTTTGCGCAGGCTATCCAATTCCAGGTCTGTTACATCTACATCGGGATGATCTGCCACCATCTCGCCCACTGTCTGCTTGGCAAAGTCCCATATATACACAGCCATTTTGTCACGGCCATTGAAGCGACCTGCCACCAGCAAGGTTTTGTTGTCAAAGTCGAAGCCGAGCGGATGCATTTCCTTGCCTTCATCCAGGTAAGCCTGATGGATAACTTTCCAGGGAGTGGTCTCTGCATCGCGATAATACACCACCTGCTTGATGCGCTTATTGTCCGGATCGACATCGCTGGCCACAGCAATTCGTATGACATTGTTCTCGTCAAGTATCCAGTCGCCGACCTTACCGGGGTTATCAAAGGTCAACAGCCTGGTCCGGCCCGTAACGGTATCCAGCCGCAATACGTCGGAAGCCCCCAGTTTGGCATCCCTGCCGCGCTGGTTATTCACAACGATCAGGTCATTACTGCCATCAAAAACACGTGCCAATACGGAAAATGGCTTGTAAGCGATATTGCCGCCACGGGCCTCTTTCCTGGTAGGCACCAGTTTGCGGAAAGCGGAACCATCACTATTAACTGCGAACAAGCCACCACCATCATTGTCTTCCAGCGCCACATCACTGCCACGACTCACACTGAATACCAGACGCTTGTCGTTGACCCAGCTCGGCGCAATGATGTCGTATTCTGAATCCGCTGCAATCACTTTGGGCTGGCGCGAATCCAGGCGGATAATGGCCAGCACGAAACGTCCATTGCGTGGTGTCAGTACCGCCATGCTCTGGCCATCGGGTGACAAGACCGGGCCGCCACTGAATTGCCCCTTCTTAAAGAAATCTGCTACCGGTATGGATTTGTCTGCAAACGCGGGCACACTGACTATAGCAGTTACGCATACCATGCCAGCCATGACGACCCTGTAAAATTGTTTCTTCACGATTTATCTCCCTCAGAAGAATCTGTTTTTGTTACTCTTTTTTATATCGCTATATCACTATGCGTCAGAAAGCCTGCTGATAAAAAAATAAGTGCCGGAATCTGGGATTCCGGCACTTATCAGCTCATGAAATTACTTGAATTTGTAATCCACTGTGATCTGGAAGT
Organism: Undibacterium sp. Ji50W; assembly: GCF_049340445.1. NCBI lineage: Bacteria > Pseudomonadati > Pseudomonadota > Betaproteobacteria > Burkholderiales > Oxalobacteraceae > Undibacterium > Undibacterium sp. Ji50W. Next base: position 127,647 of record NZ_JBMPOX010000007.1, read on the forward strand.
AACGACCTACCACATCATGCAAGCTGGTGATGGCGGCAATGGCCTGCGCTGACGTTGCGCTAGGCGCAAACGGAGGCATGCGATCCAGCACGTTTCTGATTGCAAAGCTCAATTTAAGATCTTTCATCAAGCCAGAATAACTGCCACCCAGGTTAAAAGTCGTGAAGGAGGGAATATCCTTACACAGATTGGCATAACCCTGGGTTGCAAATACACATGGCTGAGTAAAGTCGCTATTCGACGACATGTGACCGATATGAACGGCATCCAGCGATGCTTTCCATGCGGCTTTTTCCCAGGCTATGCCGGCAGTTGCCTGGACTCGTGGCTGATTACGGGAACCCGCGTATTCAATCGCTTCTGCCTCTGGTGACGGCGCAGATTTATACGAGTGATTGTAAGTGACCTTGAGATTAGGATTGATACGGCCATATTCACCCAGATTGAAATTGGTATTAATGTCCATATCCACACCACGCACCTGGGTGGTTGCCACGTTAGTCAGCAACAACCTGAGGTTGGTGATTTCACCAGCAGTGGCCCCAGCAGCTTTGTCGGCTGCGCTCAAAGGATCACGCGTAATGACTGCTGCCGGATTACCTGCGTAACGACCAGGATTTGCCAATACCGTGGTCAGATCGAATGTAGAGATTTCATCCTTACGCTTGATCTGCCAAAAATCCAGGCTGGCATTCAACCAGGTAGTAGGTTCCCATACCAGTCCCAGGGTAAAGCTGTCTGCGGTTTCTGGTTTCAGGGCTGGGTTGGAACCGCTTTCATAAGAACTGCTCCATTGGCAGCCATTCTTGAATTGATCGTTGCAACGCTCAGGATCACGATAAGACAGGAAAGCCTTCAGTATCTGGGTGGAGTTTTCTACCAGCGTCGGCGCCCGGAAACCGGTCGCATACGTACCACGCAACATCAGGGTCGGAAGCGCATTCCATTTCAAACCCACTTTCGGCGTGGTCGAATTACCGTAGTCGGAGTAACGGTCATAACGTGCCGCAATCTGCCCTTCCAGGGTTTTCAAAATAGGTACCGACAATTCAGCATAGGTGGATGCAATATTGCGGCCACGCGTATAGCCGGGTTGTGACTGTGCCCGGTGGTATAACTCGCCATCGACGGACAATTGCGAAGGATTGACTTCCAGGGTTTCACGACGTGCTTCTGCACCAATCGCGATGGACAATGGTCCGGCTGGCAATTGCATCAATTCACCAGAGACTTTGGCATCCCACATATACATGCCAGACTTGAAGTTGTCGGCAGAGTCCGTCACGATTTTCTTGTACAGATCAGCGTTTTGTGCCGAGCTGCCAAACAGGAAAGTACCATTGTTGTAAGCAGCGATAAATGGTGTCGCCAACAGCCCGGCAGTCGCCTTGGATTCCACTTTGCTGGTGTTATACATCAGTGCAGATTCCCAATCCCAGTTGGAATACGTTCCTTTCAAGCCCGCCAGATAACGACCGAAATCAGTCGTATTTTCCAGCCCCTGGCCCGGAAAGTCTTTCAGGGATGCGCGCACACGCACGGTGCCGTTACCGCCCGCCAAGGTCTTGCCGGTGACAGGATCAATCAGTTCTTTAGGATATTGTGGGTGGGTGATTGGCAAAGGCCCTGTATCCAGTCCATTTTGACCGGCAAACCAGTGGGGCAAACCCGTGACGGTGGCTTTATTCTGGTTGTACATGATTTCGGCAAATGCAGTCATGTCAGCATTGACCTGCCATGTGCCACGACTGACCAGACCAACACGATCAGTTTTACCACCAGAGTTCACCGATGCATCTTTGAGGTCATCGAACACGCAGGCGGTTCCCAGCGTGCCGGCACCAAAGAAGGTATCGGCAGGAACCAGATTATTTGCAGGGCAATTCTTGTCAAGGCTACGGGAAACAAATTTACCAGTCGCCTTGTCCGTCCAGTAAATATTGCCAGGGAAAGTGTACAGAGAACGGTTATCCTTATAGCCATATGGACGCAGATCTTCGGTGCTCAGGTAATCATCGCGCTTGCTGATGAACATGGGCTTGCGCTGACGGATATCCAGGGTCGCATATACGTTGTAGTGATCTTCGACCAGGCTACCAAAACCGTAGCTCATGGTGGTGCGGACCTGCTCACCATCATTTTTTTGTGATTGCGCGAGCGAGCCACTGATTTCCGCACCGACAAAATTGTCACGCAAGATGATGTTGACCACACCGGCCATCGCTTCAGAACCGTAAATCGCCGATGCACCGTCTTTCAAGACTTCGATGCGCTCAACCGCGCCCACAGGCACGGAATTCAAATCAACGAAGGTGGTTTGATATTCTGGTTGTGCATAGGCGGCCAGACGACGGCCATTGATCAGCACCAGGGTTGCCTGGCTACCGATACCGCGCAGGTTCAGGCCGGATGCACCAGCGGTAAAACCATTGGTACGGTTTTCATCAATACCACCCTGGTTGGCAGAAATGGTTTTTAGCACTTCCGTCAGGGAAGTAGCACCACCACGTACGATTTCGTCCCGGGTGATCACTTGTACCGGTGATGCGGTTTCGTAATTGATGCGCTTGATTTTTGAACCAGTCACTTCCACTTTCTGGACTTTTTCTGCTTTCTTTTCATCCTCTTGGGTGGTGGTTACCTGTGCCAATACGCCAGTGGCGATAGAGAACAGACCTATGCTGGACAGCGCGAATGTGAGACGACTCAGCTTCATGAATTACCTTTCTGTTTTATTTTTTCAATGCAAGCGCGTTTCTCTTTCCTGTATCGTCATTGCCGCCATGACTGATGGATATCGACATTCATCCCTTGTATCCACATCCATGACATGCCATTCGGTAGCAAACAGTCCTCCTTCAAAAAAACTGTTTGCTTCACACACTCCCGGCATTTTTTACTTGCAAAAAGCACTACGACCATCGAAAGAAATTCGATTATGAGGCGTTACAGAATGTTACTTGTTGGGTTTTTATCGCTGCGTTTCGGAATGACGAATTCGATATTTGTTAAATTAGGGAATAATGTTTTTGTTTTTTTAGCAAAAGGAATGTTTTTTATGGATTTTTCTTTCCTACCAAAATTAAGTTTTTAAAAATTGGTTTTTAACTAACTTTATAAATATATTTAGGATGTTGTTTTTTTGAGTCATTCCATTTAAGTAATATCAATTCGCCATTACGTTATGGAAATATTATTTACGCGATGGCTTTTTTTTGCGTTTCCCACCCGGAAATTCGTAGCCAATTGATAGTAAATATTCCATCGCCAACCCGCTCAAATGCCGCGCCCCAATAAAAAAACCCGTGCCAGAAGCACGGGTTTCAGAGATGGACTGAAGCATCAGGCCAGCTTACAGTTGTTAGACGCCTGTTTTTACCAGTGACGCTTTCAACACTTCATTCAAGGTAGCCAGGCTTTCTGACAAGTGCGCACGCGACTCAGGGCTCATCGGTTTGCCGACAGCGCCACGAATGGCGGACAGCAATTGCGTAGCCTGTTCCCTTTGCAGGCTGCGGGCATCGGCTGGTGCCGTTGCAGTCGGCTTGATCAGGGCATTCGACAAACGCTTCAGATGCTCACGCTGTAAATTGCGGCGGGCAGATGTGATTTCTGCACCATTGGACAATTCACTCCAGATACTGGCCTGCAGGTTGCCGTACAGTTCATGCAGGGACAGCACTTTCTTTGGATCACGCAGTTTTTCTGCCGTATTGAGCATACGTTGCGCAACCACGTCTGACATCAACTGATCCAGCGCCGCAGTTTGCAAACCCAGCAGACGGGCCGAGATAGAAATATCGCTACGACCAGCACGCTGGAAGTGATCCACACCCAGACGGCTCAACAATTCCGGTGTGAATACAAAGCTCTTGGCCGTGAACAAGCTGTCTGACACCAGCTTCAAAGCCTGACGCTGACGCTCTACCGGCACAGGGGTGAAGGTAGCGCGACCGGTTCCAGCATGGTCCCTGAGGAAGGTGGTGCCACCGACATATTTGGTCGCCAGCGGTACGGTACGGGCAAATTGACCGAAACCATATTCAAAACTGCGACGCAGGCTTTCATAACTGTCGCCAGCCTTCAATTGGCGGGTCTGCAATTTGTCCCACAACTCACGGGAAATCGTCAGGCGCTTCTGGATATACGTCAAAGGATCAGAACCCAGATCGAAGACGTTGACATCAGGATCAGACACTAAGGTGCCCATGGAATCTTCATCTGTGCCGTAAGCCAGCAGCGGTTCCGTAGAACGCGACGCAATGCGTGTCAGTTCGTCTTTTTCCTTATCGGCTTCTATCGGTTTGTACGCATATTCAATCGCCCAGTAATCGTATGGGCCAAGTGAAGACATCACATACTCACCCTGTGGCTCACCCTTGGTAGACAGGTTGAAGGGGATGTAATCCATGACCGATCCTGCCAGACCATTGGCCTTGGTGAAGGCCGGGTCCTGCAATTGCTTCAAGGTATAGATGGTGGATGAGCGGAAGTTGTGACGCAAGCCCAGGGTATGACCAACCTCATGCATGATGACGTCTTTGACATAGGCTTGCGCCAGTGCCTCTGCTTTCGGACTATCCATGTCCACTTCACCGCGTGCTTCCAGCAATTCCATCGCAAAGCCCATTTCCATTGCCGCTTCGTGGGCAAAATCGCAGTCACTGTTGTGCTGGTGGCTGGCGACCTGCCCCCCCATGTCTTCACCTATCATGCGACGGGCACCACGGGCAAATACATCGGACATGCCAATGTCGGCATCCAGAATTTCGCCACTGCGGTCATCGACACGTGAAGGCCCAATCGCAAAGCCGACATCGGCACCGACAAACCAGCGAACGGATGCATGACCTGCATCCATGGTGTCAAATGTATCACTTTCCGCCTGCTGCTTGGCGACCACGGCATTCTTGAAGCCGATTTTCTCGAAAGCCTTGTTCCATTCCAGGATGCCTTCGGTAATCGATTTGCGGTATTTCTCAGGGACGTTTTTATCCAGCCAGTAAACGATAGGCTGTACCGGTTCAGACAGGGCAGCAGTTGGGTCTTTCTTTTCCAGACGCCAGCGGTTCACGAAATGACGTGAAGTCTTGGGCTGGATGTCATCGGTAAAATCGTAGCTGGTAGTCACGAAGTGGCCAATACGGTCATCTGCCATACGTGGGCGCATTACCTCTTTCGGCAAGGCTGAGAAGTTATAGTAAAAGCCGACAAAGAAACTGCGCGGGTCTGGTGTAGTCGTTGGCGGTGTTGGCATGGGAACCGGCAAAGGCACCAGTGGTGCGGCGGCAATTCTTGGCACGAAGAAATGCGTATTCACCAGGAGACCTGTCAATGATTCATCTACATTGACCTTGCTGAAGCTGGTATTGCTACGGTCAATCGCATAAGCCATGCGGTAAGCCGATTCCAGACGGGTCGAATAGCCGGGGATATCAGAGAACAGCAAGGCGCTGGCATCAATCAGGATGCCTTTCGATTCTGCATGCGGCGAACTCAACACAGGGGCACTGCCCAGCAGGCTGTCAGAAAACGCCTGGGCCACGGCCTTTGCCTGTGGCGTACCTGGGGTAGCGTAATATTCGGCATTTTTTGCCAGCAATTGCACCTGGTTGCCGATTTTATGGAATACAGCCTGGTGGCCGCCCCCCATCTGGCTGCCATACAGACCACGCTCACCTATGCTGTTCGGGATGTTATAAGTGAACAGGAAGGGCTTGTCGAATTGCTCAGGACGAATTTCCAGCCAGACCTTGTCGTCTTTCTGATACAGATTGAAAAAGCCTCTAAGCTCTTTGGCATCCTTAATGATATCTTTGAAAGGACGCAATGCCACCGGGGCAGCAACAGGGGCGGCACCGGGCGCAGGAGTAACCGCACCGTTAGCAGGAGCACCGGCAACAGGTGTTGCTGGCGGTGTTTGCGCAAATGCTGCGCTACCCATTGCACACAACAAAAGCAGCATGGTCTTTTTCTTAAAATGGCTTTCTTTTGACGATTTCATAAATCAATCCTGGTTAAATTAAAAACAGGCAGTCAACCCGGCCCCGGGCGCTACCTGACTGTGTTTGTAGACCACATTTTTCGTTACAAGTTCTTACAAGTCGCAGGAACCTTTTCACAAGTTGATTTTTGCAGAAATTTCATAATTTGAAAATTTTTTCGCATTTTTTAGCGCAAAAATATATGCAATTGAGCAAGTAAACATCGATTTATTGATCATATTTACAAGAAAATAAGCTATTTTCTATGCTTTTATAAGCTTATTACTTGAAATTATATGTAATTAAGCGACTTTTCAAAAAAGTCACAAAACCGTGCTTTTTCAGAAATTGCGAAAGTAAATTTTCATTTCTTGTCTCAGTCATACAACAAGAAATCAAAAAAGCGTAACAAATGCTTTCCCATATAGGTATTTTATTTACATAATAAAGTTCTGTTTGATTAATTGCTTTTCATTTCCCGGGCGTAAATTTAAAGAGGAAAAAACATAGCAATATCTCATCAGACTGCAGTACAGGCAAACATGGAAGTTCACAAAATTTTCCGACGTGCCAAAGTTAAACTGCCACAAACGGATCCGGCACCCGATTGCATCTGGTCTATCAATAAAGAGGGAATAATAATGATTTTCAAAGAAAAAGTTGGCGTACAGTCCGTACGTCTGGCACTCAGCGTATTCGCTGGCTCCATGCTGATCGGGGGTTATGCCCACGCTCAGACTGAAGCACCGCAACGTATCGAAATTACCGGCTCGAACATCAAACGTGCTGATAAAGAAGGTACATCACCAATTCAAACCATCACTGCAAAAGAAATCAAGCAGAGCGGTGCAACAACCGTGCTGGAATTGTTGAAGAGCGTCCCTTCCATGGGTACCGGTGGTTACAACGATACCCCAGACCAGAATGGTTTCTCACGTGGTGTTGCAACAGCATCCCTGCGCGGTCTGGGTTCAACCTCCACCCTGATCCTGTTGAATGGTCGCCGCATGACGCCTTCCGCGTACGCGAACCCAAACAACGGCCAGTCCACGCTGTACGATCTGAACAGCATCCCTCTGTCTGCCATTGAAAAAGTAGAAATTTTCAAAGATGGCGCGTCAGCAGTGTATGGTTCCGATGCGGTTGCTGGTGTTATCAACTTCATCACCAAGCGTGACTACCAGGGCGGTGAAGTTGCCACCAGTATCGCTGCCAATGATGACCGCGAATTCGGTCGCCAAAATGTGAACGGTACCATCGGTTTCGGTGACTATTCCAGCCAGGGTTACAACGTTCTGTTTGCTTTGGACTACAGAAAACAAAACGCCACGACCATCAAAAATGGTTCCAACGATATCAATGCCCAAGCTTATGCTGACATTAACTATCGTCTGAATCCTTTCAGCAGCAGCGTTTCCAATCAGGCCTTCTTCTTCAAGGAGCGTACGCCTGGTTCCCTGTCCTTCTTCACGACAGGCGCAACAGTCATCAACCAGACTAACTGCGATCCTTCACGTAAAGTGACAGGCGCTGCTGTCAACAACATCGCAGCTACCAGCGTATTGTTTGGCCGTACATTCTGTAACTACGATCTGGATGCAGATACCGACGCTCAGACCAAGGGCGATGACGTCAGCTTCATGACTGTTGGTAACCTGAAAATCAACGACAAGCTGTCTGCTTTCGGTGAGTTTGCGTATAACGACACCAAGCGTGTGTATCGTGCATCTCCACGTACCATCAGCGGTACATCGCCAACCACCAACTTCCTGGTTGGTGGTCTGGCAACACCATTCCAGGCGATTCTGCCTGTCGGCCATCCGGACAATCCGAATCCAGATGCCCGTACAGCCGTTTCTTACCGTTTTGAAAATCTCAAAAGTGGTACTGATCTGGACAATAAGGCAGCCCGTGTGGTCGCTGGTCTGAAAGGCACAGTTGCATCATGGGATTGGGAAAGTGCTGTACTGTGGAACCGTTCCGAGCGCAATGAAGTTGCACACGGCTTCCTGTACCTGCCTACACTGCGCAAGCTGATCACAGACAACCGTTCACTGGCTTCCATCGCAGCTGACCCAACTCTGAGCCCTGACCTGACCAACGTCGGTACTGCTGAAATCGCCCAATGGGATGCCAAGGCAACGACAGAATTCGGTAACCTCGGTGGTGGTGCCATCGGCTTTGCGGCTGGTGTTGAACTCCGTCAGGAAAAACTGGGTATCGCTCCTGATCCGCTGAATGCACGTGGTGACATTCTGGGTCTGGCAACAACCGCGATTGATGCGAAACGTAATGTTTCTTCCGCATTCTTCGAGTTCCGTACGCCATTCCTGAAAAACTTTGAAATGGATTTCGCTGGCCGTTACGATAAATACCCTTCGTTCAAAGGTAACTTCGTACCTAAAGTCGGTGCAAAATGGACCGTTGTTGACGGTCTGGCATTCCGCGGTACGTATGCTAAAGGCTTCCGTGCTCCGGCTTTGTCCCAGGTTGCGGCCGGTGGTGCGCAGTTCTTCCTGAACAATACAGTTGATCCTGTCCGTTGCCCTAACGGTGCAAACCCTGTTGCCGGCGCTGAACAGGCTGATTGCGCCAAGAGCGTATCCGGTGTTGGTGGTGCTAACCCTGACCTGAAACCAGAAAAATCCAAGACTATGGCTTTTGGTATGATCTACTCGCCAACAGCCAACTTTGACGTTGTGGTAGATGCTTACAAACTGCGTCAAGAAGGTGAAGTTGCTCTGAGTAGCGCAACTTTCTTGCTGGAACATCCAGGCAACTTCCCAGCTGATTACATCCTCCGTGATACCAATCCGCTGAACCAGTTGAAAGATGCGAACGGTAACCCTATCCCGGGTACAGGCCCATTGCTGGCAGTAAAAACTCCTTGGGTTAACCAAGGTAGTACTGAAGTCAGCGGTGTGGATCTTGAGCTGAAAATGCGCAACAACCTGGGTGAAAATGGCAAACTGTCCACTTCATTCAGATCTACTTACCTGATTTCTTATCGTCGTGCTGAATCTCCAGGCGATGTTGAAAGAAATGCGGTTGGTACAGCGGGTGGTTTGAATGACTGGTCAACATCGGTAGGTAGTATCCCGCGTCTGCGTGCAACATTGCGTAGCGTTTGGGAAAAAGGTCCGCACACGGTATACGGCACTGTCAACTTCACCGACAGCGTTTCACAATACCGTCGTTATGACAACGCCACTACTTACGCCACACCATATTGCTTCTATGGTTCTGGTGTTCCTGCAGGTGCGACCACAACGTTTGCGAATCAGCCTAACTACACCAAGTATTTCCCAGATTGCCAAATGTCAAGCTGGACTACTCTGGACGTAGGTTATAGCTACACAGGATTATTTAATAAAGATCTGACTGTGGGTATCAACATCAGGAATATCACTGATTCCAAAGCACCTTACAATCCAACAACCACTGCTGCAACTATCCAGCAAGGTTACAACTCAACTTTGCATAACGACTTCGGCCGTTATTTCACACTCTCTGCAAGATACGTTTTCCGTTGATCGGGTAACGTAGTGTAAGGAATAAACGCCTCGTAATCCGGGGCGTTTATTTTTAGTGCTTCTTATTTTTCAAAAATGAACCCCATAGGAAAAAGAATGAAACAGGTGCTCACTACAATGTGCAGGCAACTTTCTGTTTGCGCAATTATCGCTTTCAGTCTGACGGTGCCAGTCCATGCCCAGACGCCAGTACAGGAAAAAATCCCGGTTGAGAATTTCTTCAAGATTTCGCAAATCCAAAAAGTACAGATGTCGCCTGATGGAAAATCAATCGGCATGCTCGCAATGAACAAGGACCAGAGACTCGTGCTGTCTGTCATGGACACAGCCACTCTCGCACCAAGAATCGTTGCAGGCTATGATAAAACCGATGTCGTATCGTTTTACTGGGTGAATAGTCGAAGGCTGATTTTTGATACAAATGATATTCGTGCTCCGTTAGGAGAATCCCGCGGTGGAAACGGTATATTTGCAGTCAATAGTGATGGCACTCAATTTCGTACTTTGATCGGTAACGTTGGTGACGATAAAGCGCGGGTACTCAATCGTGTGCACGAACTTCACTCCACTATCGGTTCAAATGAAACCGATATAGTTTATGTAGTCCGTCAAACAGGAACGCGTAAAAACCCTACTGCGGCATTGCTGAAACTCGATACAGTAACAGGGCGAAATGAAGTCGTTCCTACACCAGTCAATTCTGTAGATTTCATGATGGATAAATCCGGCCAAGCCCGTATTGCAGTGACAAGCGTAGATAATCTTACAGGCATTGAATATAAGGATGAAAAAACCCAACAATGGCGCAATCTCATTACATTTGACAGTATCAAGGAAGATGGATTTGTCCCGACATTCTTTGCTCCAGATGGCCAACTTTACGTCAAGGCTCACAATGGACAGGACACAACTTCCATCTATAGCTACGATCTTGAGAAAAATAAAATTGATAGCACACCGCTTGTATCTACTAAGGGCTTCGATTTTCAAGGCGGCTATGAAAAGGGCTTTGACTTTTCCGATGGCTTTGTATTCAACAAAAAACAAAACAAACTCTTGGGTGTAATTTACGAGACTGATGCTGGTGGCGCTTTATGGCTGGATGAGAAATGGAAATCCTATCAGGCAAAAATAGATAAGGCTTTACCCAACACAGTCAATACCCTGTCGGGCGGAGAAAATTCCGACGACGAATTCATTGTGATCAACTCGCATTCAGATATCCACCCTGCCTCATTCTTGATTTACAACACGAAAACCGATAAATTTACCGCCATAGGCGACAGAAAGCCGGACGTCGACTCCAAGGCGATGTCTTACAAAGACTTCGTAAGGATCAAAGTCCGTGATGGCCTGGAGATTCCTACCTATGTCACCATTCCACGCAATAGCACAGGCAAGAACCTGCCTATGGTAGTCATGGTGCATGGTGGACCACATTTGCGGGGTGTACATTGGGATTGGAACGCTGAAACACAATTTTTGGCGTCACGCGGTTATGTAGTGATCGAACCAGAATTCCGCAGTAGCCAGGGCTATGGAAAGGCACTGTATAAAGCAGGGTGGAAACAGTGGGGACTTGCCATGCAGGATGACGTCACGGATATAACAAAATGGGCCATTGAAAAAGGCTATGTTGATCCAAAGCGTATCTGTATTGCAGGCGCCAGCTACGGTGGCTATGCAGTCTTAATGGGTTTGATCAAGGAACCCGAAATGTATCGCTGTGGCATCAGTTGGGTAGGTGTCACCGACATCAACTTACTCTATGACGTCACCTGGAGTGATACAGCTGGTACGAAAGGAACGCGCATCGGTATGCCCATTCTCATTGGAGACCAGGAAAAAGATGCAGCTCAATTGAAAGCAACGTCGCCGGTAGAACTGGCAAGTCGGCTGACCAAACCTTTAATACTTGCCTATGGTATCGAAGATCGTCGCGTTCCTCTGGTGCACGGTGAGCGTTTCAAGAAAGCACTCCCTGCTAGCACCAAAGTGGAATGGATCACTTATACGGGTGAAGGTCACGGCTGGCGCCAACTGAAAAACAATGTCGATTTCTGGACCAGGGTAGAGAAGTTCCTGGAAGAGAATACCGCAGTCAAGTAAGCAAGGTAAGTAAGCAAGTAATCAAAAAAATCCACGCATACCATGCGTGGATTTTTTTTATTCTGTCACCTGTCAGGCAAGTACATTACCTTACCCTCTTCAACCTCGCGGATGATGCTGCGCATGCAGTTTCTTCAACCTTTCCCTGGCGACATGGGTATAGATTTGTGTCGTCGAAATATCCGCATGGCCCAGCAATAACTGTACAACCCGCAGATCCGCACCGTGATTCAGCAAATGCGTGGCAAAGGCATGGCGCAAGGTATGGGGTGATAATGCCACCGCAATATTCGCCTGCTCCGCATATTTCTTGATCAGTATCCAGAACATCTGCCGCGTCATGGCCGCGCCGCGTGCGGTGACAAACAGTGCATCATCAATCTGTCCATTCAAGATGGTAGGCCGCCCTTCTTTCAAATAACGTTCCAGCCAGGCGCGGGCTATTTCACCAAAAGGTACCAGACGGGTTTTGCCGCCCTTGCCGGTAATGCGCAAGACGCCCTCGTTCAAACCTACTTCAATAGAGCGCAGCCCCACCAGTTCACTGACCCGCAAGCCGCAGGCGTACAGCACTTCCAGCATGGTCCTGTCACGCAAGCCAAGCGGGGTCGAATCGTCGGGGGCTTTCAACAGGGATTCCACCTGAGCTTCGCTCATGGTCTTGGGGAGACGCGGTGCCTGCCTGGCCGAACGCAGTTTGCTACAGGGATTCTGGCTGATCAGGTTTTGACGAAATGCCAACAGATAAAAACGTTTCAGCACGCTCATGCGCCGGTTGGCAGAGCTGGCTTTGGAACTGGCATGTTTCGCCGCAATATAGCTGCCGATATCTGCATGGCTGACCTGGTACAGGTCTTTACCATTGGTATGCTGCAGCCATTCGGCAAACAGGCGCATGTCGCGGCGATAGGCTTCGATGGTGTTCTTGGCCAACCCGTCTTCCAGCCACAAGGCATCACAAAACTGGTCAATTTGTGCCGTTATACTGGCCGGTAAAGCAATCGCAGGTTCTGGCAGCATGCCTGACTTGCCTTTTACTTCCACAATGCATCCTGAGTCTGGGTGTAGCCGGCCACGCCTTCGTGGGCGAGTAGCCAGCGTTTCACACCAAGATGGAAACCGGTTTCGTCATCATGGTGGGCAAAGCCACCGATGCCACCGGCAGCCGTCACACGATGACAGGGGATCACCAGTGGGTACCAATTGGCACCGCAAGCCTGGCCTACGGCACGTGGCGCAGAGCGCAAATGCTTGGCAATCTGCCCATAGGTTAATACCTGTCCACGCGGTATGGATGAAATTGCCTGCCACACCCGGCCCTGAAAAGCCGTACCGGCACCTTTCAAAGGCAGTGTGAATTGATAATCAGGATTCTTCAGGTAAGCATCAACCTGTTTCGCTGCCTGCTCGGTCAACTTGTCAATCGGTGCTTTTTCTTTGAAGCGCGCTGGCAGATATACCAGTTCAGAAATGTGGGGGCCTTCACTGCGAATACCGACAGCACCGAAAGGTGCCTCTACGATGGCTGAAAAAATACCCGACTCTTTGTCCAGCATGATTTTCCTTTCAGGCAAAAGAAAAAAAGGCGCATCATCCGATGCGCCTTTAAAACGTCTTTCGCGTTTTCGGCTGTTTAGCGTACATGATTTTTTTAATTTATCACATCCGCTCAGCTTGTAGTAAAAACGCGCGTCTCCTCAGTGTGTACGGTATCTTTACCGTTATTTTGCACTACCGCCTTTTAAACTGGTACTTGCTTTTCGTCTTGCAAAAATCTGAACTGACGAGAATATAGCATGGTCAGAATTGGCTTTCAAAATAAAAATGGTACAAATTGGTGCGTTGTTGCAGATTTGTGAAATATGATCATAACCTCTAAAAATGTGCTAGGCAATGCCAATTTTTATTTTGCGAAAATAAAAAATGCCGTATTTCCTAGCGGAAAACACAGCAATTTCTTTTTAACTTTGGTCAATCCTGCTTTTATTTATCTACTTATATATTAGTTTTAGCAACGCCGTCGGGATATGACTTGCTTAAGTAATTAGCAGCTGCAAGCGAATTCTCTTCTCAAGTGTGACAAAAGTGTGACAACCCGTTACAAACAGTACAGGAATCACCATTTTGGTGATTCCTGTACTGGCTACACAATTCAAGCTTGTGGGTTTGTAGTGAATACCGGCGTAGATGCTGCCGGCAGCCTGTGTAAAGCAAGGACCAGGCTCACATGACATCTGGCAATGCGATACGTCGCCACAGGCACTGCATGCCCTGGCGATACCAGAGAGAACTGCGGAGAGGACTGTATTACTTGTAGCCGAGCTTCTGGGCTTCTTTATTGACGTTGGCGATCAAATCCTTGCCGATACGGCCTTCCATTTCTTTTTGTACCGGCAACAGCGCTTTACGCCATTCCGCTTTTTCCTTATCGGTCAGCACATAGACCGTTGTCTTGCCGGATTTTTTGACGGCTTCCAGGGCAGTATCATTTTCTTGCTGGGCAATTGCATTCGCGTATTTGGTGGCAGACTTCATCGCCTCGTCAAGCTGATCACGGATATCTGCCGGCAACCCATCCCAGAATTTTTTGTTCACGATGACAGCGTAGCCCAGGTAACCGTGATTGGTGAGAGTGACGTGTTTTTGCACTTCATACATTTTTTGCGTGTACAGGTTGGAAGGCGGATTTTCAGTTCCATCAACCACCCCCATTTGCAATGCCTGGTATACCTCAGAAAAGGCCAACACCTGCGGACTGGCGCCCAAGGCACGCATTTGCGCATCCAACACCTTGGATGACTGAATACGCAATTTTTGGCCTTTCATATCTGCAGGCAAATGCATGAGCTTGTTAGATGACATAACCTTGAAACCATTGTCCCAGAAACCCAGGCCCGTAATACCTTTGGATTCCAGTTTTTTCATCAAGTCCTTACCTATTTGCCCTTCGGTCACGGCGTACAACACTTCTTTGGATGGAAAAATATAAGGCAAATCGAAAACTTCAAATTCTTTGACGCCCAAAGGGCCAAACTTTGCCAGCGACGGTGCCAGCATCTGCACTGCACCCAATTGCAGGGCTTCAAGCTCCTCTTTGTCTTTGTACAGGATACTATTAGGGTATACCTCCACTTTGATGCGTCCCTTGGTAGCCTTTTCGGCCAATACCTTGAAACGCTCTGCTGCCTTACCCTTAGGTGTGTCATTGGCGACGACGTGACTGAATTTAATCACAATAGGTGTCTGACCAAATGCTGCACCATTGACGACGGAAGCAGTCAACAGGAAAAACAGTACTGATTTCAGTTGCATATTGTCTCCAGACATTTTTTTGGTATTGTGGCACGAATTATTTCAATGTCGGCGCAATCTGGCAACTGTGGATAACCGTAAGAGATGGTTCGCTGCTTTTCACTGATTATCACGAACAGAGAGTTCAATTTCGCACTGTCCGTAAATCTGGCAGTACAGTAAACTAGGCTCATGAAAAGCCTCTACCGCACCCAATCCTGGCCAAATCAGAAATGGCGCTGGATTATTCCCATCCTGCTGCTGTCACTGTTTCTATCCACGCTGATCTGGTTACCGTGGCAAGCGCAGCGCATGGAGGCCAATGAACGACAAGAACAACTAATCGCCGATTCCCTCTGGGTAGAGCAAGCCATACAGTTCCAGTTAAACCGTAATGATGAAGTCTTGCGCCAGATCGCCAGTGAAATTGCCTCTGCCAAACTGCAAAAAGAAACCGTATTGGATCGCTTCCGGGCGGTTTTGAAAAATAACCACGAGGTCCAGCGTATCGCCTGGTATGACGCCAACAACAAGGTTATCGTCGATACCCGTGAGGGCATGCTGGCCAGTGCCGAGCGTTTGCCGGTGCCAAAATTTGAATTTGGTTCACTGGATGTCAGTGAAGAAACGGTCTGTCAGAAGCCGGTTTTGGAAATCAATGCCAAAAATGCCTATCTGCTGCATTGTCAGATACCCATGATCAAGGATGAACATCGCGTAGGCAGCATGATGATCAGTTATCGCATGAGTGGCATCCTGGACGAATTGGTACCCTGGTGGTTCGCTCAGGATAACCAGATCACCATCACAGACATAGATGACCGCATACTGGCAGAACGTGCAGCTGGTGGCAGCGGCAAAAACGTCTATACCCACAGCCGGGCGCTCGAGCTACCCAGCCTGACCCTGATACTGCGTACCAACAGTATCAAAAGCGAACCCAAGCTGCTTTCCAACTTGTTGGTACTGTCTGTCATTTTGCTGTCAGCAGGTTTGATCTGGAGTCTGATCGCACTGTGGCGCGATATTAATCGCCGACTGGCAGCAGAAGGGGCCTTACGGCAGCAGGTCACCTTTCGTACAGCAATGGAGAATTCCCTGGTCACCGGCTTACGTGCGCGTGACATGGAAGGCCGCCTGACCTATGTCAACCCGGCGTTTTGTCGTATGGTCGGCTTCCCCGCTGAAGAAATCATAGGAAAAGTGCCACCTATGCCCTACTGGGCACCGGAAGCCATAGAAGAGTACCAGCAAAGGTTTACCCGCCTGCTGGCCGGCTCGGTACCGTCAGAAGGCTTTGAAACCGTGTACCAGCATGCCAGTGGCGAACGGATACCAGTCCTGATCTATGAGTCAGCGCTGATCAATGAAAACGGCAGGCAGACCGGCTGGATGAGTTCCATCCTCGACATTTCCGAACTACGACGTGCGCAAGACCTGACGCGGCAACAGGAAGAAAAACTGCATACCAGCGCAAAACTTGCCACCATGGGTGAAATTGCGTCCATGCTGGCGCATGAATTGAACCAGCCACTGGCCGCCATCTCCAGTTACACCACGGGTGCTATCAACCTGCTGCAATCCGGCATCATAGACCGCCCGCTGTTTCAAAGCGCCCTGGAAAAAGTCAATGCCCAGGCCCAGCGGGCAGGCCATATCATCCGCAGCGTGCACGAATTCGTCAAAAAACGCGAAGCCACACGGGAGCCGGTACAAATCACCGACCTGATACACAGTGTCACGCCGCTGGTCGAACTACAGGCCCAGGCCAGCCATGTCGCCCTGCAATGGCAAATCAAATCCGGCCTGCCCATGGTGCTGGCCGATAGCGTTTTGCTGGAACAGGTATTATTGAACCTAACCAGGAATGCGATTGAATCGATGCAAAAAACACCACCAGAAAATCGTATCCTGCGTATAGAAACCAGCTATGACGAAGAAATGCAGCAAGTCATCGTCGCCGTGATAGACCGTGGGCATGGCATTCCTGCTGAAGTGGCAGAACAACTGTTCTCACCGTTTTTCACGACCAAATCATCGGGCATGGGCATGGGTTTGAATATCTGCCGCACAGCGGTGGAATTCCATGGCGGCAAGCTGTCACACAGGGATAACCCTGTGGGTGGTACTATTTTCCAGTTTGCATTACCGATCTATCAACAACAGCAGAGCGCAGACAACTGAAGCGCCGATTACCGTCTGGGAGGCAGCATGTTACACATTATTGATGATGAAGAAGTCATACGCGACGCTTTGTCATGGTTGGCAAGGTCCAGGCAGATTGCCGCCCACAGTTATGAAAGCGCCGAAAAATTCCTGGCCGCCCTCGACCGCCCCATGGCCTTCGACACCCAGGGTGATTGTATATTGCTGGACGTGCGCATGCCCGGCCTGAGCGGCACCAGCCTGTTTGAAATGCTGGCATCCAGACAGTTGATCAAACGCCTGCCTGTGATTTTTCTGACCGGCCATGGCGATGTACCGATGGCCGTCGATACCCTCAAACGCGGTGCTTTTGATTTCTTTGAGAAGCCTTTCAACGACAACAAACTCATGGACCGTGTGCAGGAAGCACTGACACAATCACGCCAGGCCGGTAGCGCCGCCGTCATCCATGAACGCCTGGCGACCCTCTCCAGCCGTGAAAAAGAAGTGCTGGAACTGATACTGCAGGGAAAAATGAACAAGGTCATTGCCGATCAGCTAGGCATCAGCATGCGTACCGTTGAAGTGCATCGCGCCCATATCTTTGACAAGATGCAAGTGAAGACTGCCGTCGAACTGGCTGGCATACTTAAATAAGAGACCGTACTGACCATAGAGAAAATGCCTGGGCATGTCCATCTTCACCCTGCTCTTTCCAGATTTCACCCTGATACTGCTTGGTTTTTTGTTGGCACGCCATGCACATTGGGGTGGACATTTTTGGGCTGGTGTAGAAAAAATCGTTTATTTCATCATGTTCCCGGCGCTGCTGTTTTACACCACGGCACGCACGCAGTTTGATTTCCATTCCACCCGTCACCTATTGCAGGTAGCCGTATTTGCCACAGCCTGCGGCATGTTGCTGGGCTGGTGCGCAAAGTTTCTGTTCAAGACTGCGCCACGCATATTTGAATCCGGCGTACAAACCGCCTTCCGCTTCAATTCTTATATTGCACTGGCGCTGGCTTCGCGCCTGGCCGGTGAACAAGGTACGGCGCTGATGGCCTTGCTGATCGGCTTTCTGGTCCCCTTATGCAATATGGCCGCCGTGTATGCACTGGCACACAATAGCGGCAGGCTACTGAAAGAAATCGCCAGCAACCCGCTGGTGGTCGGTACCGCCAGTGGCGTCTTGTTCAGCGTCTTGCAAATCCAGTTACCCGAAGGCATCGCCGCCACCCTGTCGCGCCTGGGTAATGCGTCCATCGCCCTCGGTTTGCTGGCCGTCGGCGCTGGCATACGTGTGTCCGGCCTGAACGAAGCCAAAGGCATTGCCAGTTATTTCCTGGCCGTCAAACTGCTGGCCCTGCCCTTGATCGCCCTGCTTTTGGGCCGCTGGGTGGAACTGCCGCTACTGCAACTACAAATCGCCGTCATCTTCTGCGCCCTGCCCACCGCCTCCAGCGCTTATGTACTGGCGGCACGCATGGGGGGCAACGGGCCATTTGTGGCTTTCCTGATTTCAGCAAGCACCGTGTTGTCGGTGCTGACTTTGCCGGTGTGGTTGAGTTTGGTGCGGTGAGGGGATGCCTATCTCAAGCGATTCTCTTGAACCAACTAAACTACAGCTATATCAATCGTTTGCGAACAGTTGAAATAGGCAATAAGCAGCAATCATATTAACGTCGCTCCAGCGAAGGCTGGAGCCTAGTGTCTGTCGTGGTATGCCGTGTCGTTAATTAACGCGATTGCTCTTCGTGGATACAAGCCGGGTCTCGGCCCGGCGGCCGAATTCCTTTCTTTGCTTCGCCAAAGAACGGAATCAAAGAAAGGCGACCGCAGACTCGCTCCCTGCGGGAGTGCCCATTTATGTAGTGCAAAAAATGGGAAATGCCCGCAACTCGCTTCGCTCAAACATCGGTCATTTCTGATCCATTTTCTGCACTACACAAATGGCTTCGTCCCAAGCGGATTAGAGTCAACTGCAACCCCAAACGTCAAAAGCAACAGCAACAGCAACAGCAACAGCAACAGCAACAGCAACAGCAACAGCAACAGCAACAGCAACAGCAACAGCAACAGCAACAGCAACAGCAACAGCAACAGCAACAGCAACAGCAACAGCAACAGCAACAG
>NZ_JBMPOX010000007.1:146942-236203 GCF_049340445.1 Undibacterium sp. Ji50W
AGCAAGCCTATCGTTGATCAACAGCATTCAAACTGATATGAGTTTCGGTCGTGGTGACGTTGGTTTTGACGTTGTAGTTGCTTTTGACGTTAATCCGCTTGGGACGATGTAATTTGTGCTTCACAGAAAATGGAAAAAGAAGATCCGATGTTTGAGCGAAGCGAGTTGCGGATCTTCCCATTTTTTGTGATGCACAAATTATGCTGAAGCGCAGCGTAAGCACCCGAAGGGCGAGTCTGCGGTCGCCTTTTCTTTGGATACTTGCTTTTGGCGACGCAAAAGAAAGTATCTCGGCTGCCGGGCCGAGACCCGGCTTGTGTCCACGGAGAGCAATCGTTTCAATCAAAGTACGGCATGCAACGAACGCCGCTGCAGCGACGTAAACATGATTGCCGCGCATCGACCGAAACCCATCCCCACCCTAACCCTCCCCTTGAAGGGGAGGGGATTTCAACTAACTCGCAACCCCATGCCGCCCCAACGCCCACCCCACATGTTCCCTCACCATCTCCGAAGGGTGCATCAACCGCGCCTGCAAGGCCGCCACGATCTCTGCATCGCCCCGCATGCTGGTCGCCGCATTTCCCAGCCCCACTGCAATATTCCGTAACCAGCGTTCATGCCCTATGCGCCGTATCGGGCTGCCTTCCAGCATGCGCAGGAACTGTTCTTCGGTCCAGGCAAACAAATGCACCATGCGGGCATTGTCCAGGCCGTTGCGAACGGCGAAATCATCCACGGCTGCCGCCTGGGCGAATTTATTCCAGGGGCAGACCAACTGGCAGTCATCGCAGCCATACACACGGTTGCCTATCAAGGGGCGCAGTTCCACCGGTATGCTGCCATGCAGTTCTATGGTCAGGTAAGATACACACAGGCGCGCATCCACCGTGTACGGGGCGACAATCGCCTTGGTCGGGCAGACATCAATGCAAGCACTGCATTGGCCACAATGCTGGCCCACTGGTTCATCCACCGGCAACGGCAGGTCGATCAGGATTTCACCCAGGAAGAACATCGATCCGGCTTCACGACTCAACAGCAGGCTATGCTTGCCACGCCATCCAAGGCCAGCCTTTGCTGCCAGGGCCACTTCCATGACCGGGGCAGAATCGGTGAATACCCGGTAACCAAAGGGACCTATCGCCTGTTCTATGCGCTCGGCCAATTGTTGCAGGCGGGTACGCAAGACCTTATGGTAGTCGCGCCCGCGTGCATACAATGAAATGACGGCTTTATCGGCAGCCTGCCCCTGCTCTTCGGCGCGCCAGCTATCGGTGTTGGGCAAATAATTCATGCGCGCAGAAATCACCCTGACGGTGCCGGGCACCAGTTCTGCCGGGCGGCTGCGCTTAGTGCCGTGGCTGGCCATATACGCCATTTCGCCATGATAGCCAGCGTCCAGCCAGTCCTGGAAACTGGCTTCGATATGTGACAGGTCAACATCGGCAATACGCAGTTCGGCAAAACCGAGTTCCTTGCCCCACAGACGTATTTGTCCGGCCAGATCGGCCAGGGCGGTGCTATCCAGACTCATGCCCTTGCCCCTGCGGTGCACACAGAGTGTGGGTGATGTGCTATGTTTAGCGAATTCATGAATAAGAACTTTGCAGGAAATGTCACATTATAAGACCACACTCGCCAACGAAGCAGCCACCCAGGCCCTGGGTAAATGCCTGGCGCATGCACTGACACCGGGCATGAGCATTTTTTTGCACGGCGACCTGGGGGCCGGCAAGACCGCCCTGGCGCGTGCCATGATCCATGCGGCAGGTCACGCCGGCAACGTCAAAAGCCCGACTTATACCCTGGCCGAACCCTACCAGGTCCGCCTGAAGGGGCAAACTGTCACCATCATGCATTTTGACCTGTATCGCATGATCAGTGCAGATGAATTTGCTGAAGCTGGCTTCCGTGATGAGTTTAACGACAGCAATATTTGTGTGGTGGAATGGCCAGAAAAAGCCGATGGCGTGCTGCCCGAACCCGATTTGAATATATTTTTGCGCGTCGCCGGTGACGGTCGTGAGGTAGAATTGCACGCGTTGTCTGCCAAAGGTGTCGCATGTCTCGCATTACTCAAGTTTGCCCCGAATCTGTAAACGCTGTAAATACTACGGTGCGGTCCCAAAAACGCCGCGTCCTGCTGAAGGCCGGCGGCACCCTGCTGCTTTCCGTGATTGCTCCGGCAGCAGCCAATGCAGCGCAAATACTGGCCGTGCGCGTCTGGCCGGCAGAAGACTATACCCGTGTCACGCTGGAAAACGACAGTGAACTGAAAACCAGCCATTTTGTGCTGAAAGACCCATATCGCCTGTTTGTCGATATCGAAGGCCTGGAACTGAATGCCAAGCTGAAAGAACTGGTCGCCAAGATCAAGTCGAATGACCCGTACATCAAACAGGTGCGTGTAGGCCAGAACAAGCCGAACGTCGTGCGCCTGGTGTTTGATTTAAAAGAAGAAGTCAGCCCGCAGGTATTTACCCTGCAACCAGTGGGCAATTACAAACACCGCCTGGTATTTGACCTGTATCCTGCCAATCCGCCTGACCCCATCGCCGCCATGATAGAAAAAGGTGAATGGAACAAGGATGGCATTCCAGCGCCGGGGGCACCGAATACAGCAGCAAGCAACGCTAGCAAGCCGGACGCCAAAACAGATGAAAAGCTGGCGGCCAAGCCAGAAACCCAGCAGCAGACCGCGCCGGAAAAACCGTCAGAAAAAGTGGCCGAGAAGTACGCCGATAAGCCAGCGGACAAGCCCGTGCAACTGACACGCATGATCACCATCGCCATCGACCCCGGTCATGGCGGTGAAGACCCTGGTGCCATCGGTCGCGGTGGCAGCCGTGAAAAAGACGTGGTCTTGTCGATTGCCAAACGACTCAAGGCAAAGATTGAGCAGCACCCCAATATGCGTGTCATGCTGACGCGTGATTCAGATTATTTTGTCCCGCTGAATGTCAGGGTGCAAAAAGCCCGTGCCGTGCAGGCTGATTTGTTCATGTCGGTGCATGCCGATGCCTTTGTCAATTCCAGCGCACGTGGATCGTCGGTGTTTGTGTTGTCAGAAAAGGGTGCCAGCTCTACTGCTGCACGCTGGCTGGCAGACAAAGAAAATGCCGCAGACCTGATCGGTGGCGTCAACATCAAAACCCATGACAGACAGTTGGCCAGCGTCTTGCTGGACCTGTCCACCACAGCACAGATCAATGACAGCCTGAAGCTTGGCAAAGTCGTGCTGAATGAAATCGGTGGCATCAACAAGTTGCACAAAGGTGCGGTTGAACAAGCTGGTTTTGCCGTATTGAAAGCGCCAGATATCCCCAGCATCTTGATAGAAACCGCCTTCATCTCCAACCCGGAAGAAGAAGCCAAGCTGACCGATGATGCCTATCAGGATCAATTGGCCGATGCAGTCATGAAGGGTATCAAAAAGTATTTCGCCAAAAACCCGCCACTAGCCAAAAACCGCATGACCTGAGAATGCCCGGGGGTTATACACGGCCCCTGCATCACATTCGTCACCTTCATCACCTTCATCGCACACACCAGTCACCGTTTGTAGAGCGCTGCTGGCAGCAGCGCCGGTGATGGTTCGTCTATGACACACTGGACACACTGATACAGCGCAATTGCATGGCCTGAATTGTCGGCATGCTATGATTTGTTGGCAATCCATCACTCCCTCAACAACGGGCAGGCCCAGACACTGCCGTAGCAACAGGACACCAGCATGGCAATTAAAAGTATTTTGAATGTGACCGCAGCAGCAGGCGTCAAACTGTCAACGCGCATCATCGCTTACACCGCCTTTGGCATCGTCTTCAACCTGTTCTTGCTGATTTTCTTTTCCAGCTCCGCAGGCAGAAACAGCAGTGCCGTGCCATGGGTACTGTTATTGCTGATGGCTCTAGCGTCGCCCATCGTGTATTTCATCATGGGTAAAAAACAGGGCACAGCCACCGCCCTGCATTATATTGTTGACGAGCATGGCGATGACCTGAGCCGTTTTGTCGTCGGCAAACTGGCAGATACCTATCCACAATTGCTGGACACTCCGCAGGCCAGCGGCGGTGCCATTCATGAAAAACTCAGCGCCGTCATTGCCAGCATCAGCCAGCAATCAAGCATCAACAAGGCCATATTCGACAAGCTGCTGGAAAAGTTTGATTTTATTTCCGTCGTCGCTCGCGTGATGGAAAAAAATGTCGCCGATGGTCCTGCCACGCAAGAAGAAAAAGTGGAACGCATTGCCAGTGCACTAAAGGCAGAAATCAATGTGGATACCCTGAAACCAGACATGCGCCAGACCCGCATACTGGTGGCAGGCAATGGCGGAATGGCGCTGGTGTGTGCCTGGATATTGCCGCTGATTTTTAGGTAATCAGGACTTACGCAAAATTGTTCCATAACGTGCGATTACGCTGCGCTAATCGCACCTACGAACTGATTTCAGATAAGCTACGGCGTAGAACGTAGGTACGATTAGTGCAGCGTAATCGTACGTATGAAGTACTCTCAAATAACCAAAATCCTACAATATCATGTCCAACTATCGCCGTGCGTTCGTTCCCGGAGGTACATGGTTTTTCACCGTTAATCTACTGCAACGGCACGGCAATGACCTTCTGGTGCGCGAGATAGATCTATTACGGCAGGTGGTGAGGAACGTTCGCAATAAATATCCATTTCACATCGATGCCTGGGTAGTTTTACCCGAGCACATGCATTGCATTTTCACCCTGCCCGAAGGAGATAGTGATTTCAGCTTGCGCTGGCGGTTGATTAAAAGCAGTTTCTCACGCGCCTTACCCAAAACAGAGTTGCTTTCTACAGTACGTCAGGCCGCCGGTGAACGGGGAATCTGGCAACGCCATTATTGGGAACACTTGATTCGCGACGAACTGGATTTCCAAAAACATGTCGATTATGTGCACGTCAATCCATTAAAACATGGCTTGGTCCAACGCGTCTGCGATTGGCCTTATTCCACTTTTCATCACTATGTAGATGCGGGAATATATCCTCTCAACTGGTGTGGCGATGTGGTGGCGGATATAGCTGGCGGTGATTGATATGCATGTTGTGTGCGATTTTTGTATTATCTTTAGCGAATATGCGGTTGACGATAGCAAGTGGTGGCTTGCATGCGTGCGATTACGCTGCGCTAATCTCACCTACGCATTATCATCGCGTAACACAGAACGTAGGTACGAATAGCGCAGCGTAATCGTACGCATGTCCTTGAATCGTCTTCATCATTGCCCGACCATAACTACGTGCGATTACGCTGCGCTAATCGCACCTACGCATTTTCATCGTGTAACGCTTTGGGCCGGTTTTGCGTACATCCTGATAAACACACTGGATTCAGGCTTGATCTTCAGGCACGGCGCCGCTGGCAGCAAGGGCGTCCGAATCACAGGCTGTACCTGCTGCTATCCAGCGCCTGACGCGGCGGGCAAACCAGGCTTGCCAGATTGCTGGCAGCCAGGGCAGATAAACCGACGGCTGTATCAACATGCCACAACGATATTGCAGCACGTCGGCATGCCATTCCAGTGCACGGCAACTACCGCGTAACTGCCATAAAAAAACCCTTGCCACCGGGCAGGGTTCTGCTGCACAACACACACCGCAACCATTACAAACCTGGCCCACGGCTGGCTTCATCGGGGCGTCGGCTTTTAACCAGATGATGGTAGAACGCATTGCATCATGCCCCTTGCGAAGTGAAGCCGAAGTGAAGCCGACTAGCTAGTTTTGCGCGTGCTCCGTAACAGCTTCCACAATGCGCCCAGCACCACAGGCACCACAGCAGTACCAACACCGATCAGGACGATAGCGTTCAGGTGATCACGTATGAAAGGGATATTACCGAAAAAATAGCCGGCCAGCACCACGCTGAACACCCACAACAGAGCACCCAGCACGTTATATAGCTGGAAGGTTCTGTGTGTCATGTCTGATATACCTGCCACAAAAGGTGCAAAAGTACGCACCAGTGGAATGAAGCGCGCCAGCACCACGGTTTTGCCGCCATGCTTTTCATAGAATTCATGGGTCTTCATCAACGCCTTGCGATCTATCCAGCGGAAATCTTTTTCCAGCACCTTGTGACCTATCATGCTGCCTATCCAGTAATTGATGGAATTACCGGTGATAGACGCAATCACCAGCAGGGTGATCAGCAGCCACACATTCATTGACCCCGTAGCACTAAAAGTGCCGGCAATAAACAGCAGCGAATCCCCCGGCAGGAAAGGGAAGATCACAAATGCCGTTTCACAAAACACGATGGCAAACAACACAAAATAAACAAGGGTGCCATATTGCTCAATGACAGTGCCCAGCATTTTATCGACATGCAGAATCATGTCGAGGAGTTGCATAAAATCCATTATTATCCCAGGGTCAATACGAAGCCGCCGCAATCATACACCAGACCGCAATGTCTGAGACGCCCTGACAGGTATAATCATGTCATGAATTCTAACTCTGCTACTTATCGCCCCATACTGGCACTACCAGACAATCTGATTTCGCAAATCGCTGCAGGCGAAGTCGTGGAAAGACCGTCTGCCGTTGTCAAAGAGGTATTGGAAAACGCCCTTGATGCCGGTGCCAGCAATATCGTCATCCGTCTTGAAGAAGGCGGCGTCAAACGTATCGCCATTACCGACAATGGCCGTGGCATACCACCAGAACAATTGACGCTGGCCGTGGCCCGCCATGCGACATCCAAAATCGCCAGCCTGGATGAGCTGGAACATGTTGCAACCCTGGGCTTTCGTGGTGAAGCACTGGCCTCGATTGCGTCTGTATCGCTACTAACGCTGACCACCCGCACCGCCGATGCACCGCATGCCTGGCAGATAGAAAACGGCAAGGTCTCGCCAGCATCTGGCGCGCAAGGCACGACGGTGGATGTGCAAGACCTGTATTACAACACCCCGGCAAGGCGCAAGTTTTTAAAGTCAGAACAGACAGAATTTGGGCATTGCGCAGAAATCGTGCGCCGCATTGCCCTGGCCCGCCCTGATGTCTCGTTTTCTTTAAGCCATAACGGCAAAGCCGTTGACCACTGGAATGTCAGCGCCATCGACAAGCGTAGCGCCCAGATACTGGGGGATGCTTTTAGCAATGCCCGCCTGTCACTCGATGAAAGTGCCGGCCCCTTGCGCCTGCATGGCTTTGTTGGCTTGCCAACTGCATCCAAGGCACGTGCCGACGCGCAATTCTTTTACGTCAATGGCCGCTTTGTACGCGACAAGTTGCTGACCCATGCAGTACGTGCTGCGTATCAAGACGTTTTGCACGGTGACCGTTATCCATCCTATGTACTGGGGCTGGACCTGGACCCGGCGCTGGTTGACGTCAACGTGCACCCCTCCAAAATAGAAGTACGCTTTCGCGATAGCCGGTCGGTGCATCAGTTTGTGTTTCATGCTGTCAGTCGTGCGCTGGCGCAGACATCGGCCACCTCATTTGGTACCGTGCCCGGGCCAGCCACAGCCGCGCCATCAGGCCAGGGTATGCCCTGGATCAGTGGTGAACAAACCAGCTTTGCAGCACAGTTTGCCAACCCTTCCCCCTATGGTGGAAATGGTGGCAGCGGCAGCTATGCAGCGGGTGGTGGAAATGGTGGCAACTACCAAAATCCATATCGTCCACAAGCACCTGGTGGCGTGTCGCAAAGCCTGGACAATTACGGCGCGTTTTTTCGCGCTGGCAATGAAAATCCCTCCTTTAACCCGTCCTCTAATCCCGCCTTTAATCCTGCTTTCAATTCTTCAAGCCTTGCAGGCAGTAGCTTGCCTGAAGGTGAATACCCACTAGGTTTCGCTCTGGCACAATTGCATGGTGTGTACGTACTTGCACAAAACACCAGGGGCCTGGTACTGATCGACATGCATGCTGCGCATGAACGCATTTTGTACGAGCAGCTAAAAAATGCCCTCGATGAAAACAGCATGCCGGTACAGCCTATGCTGATACCCGTGACCTTCTTCGCGGATGCGATTGAAGTCGGTACCGTGGAAGAACATCAGGATACGCTCAAGGCCCTGGGCTTTGACATGGCGGCCATCTCCCCAACTACCCTGGCGGTGCGCGCCGTGCCTGCCTTACTGAAGAATGCCGATGCCCAGTCACTGGCCAGGGATGTCTTGCGTGAAGTGCGCGAATTTGGCGGTTCACGCGTGTTGATAGACAGGCGCAATGAATTGCTGGGCACCCTGGCCTGCCATACCGCCGTGCGCGCCAACCGCAGCCTGACCGTACCTGAAATGAATGCCTTGTTGCGCCAGATGGAACAGACAGAACGTTCAGACCAGTGCAACCATGGCCGGCCCACCTGGGTACAACTGGGCTTGAATGATCTCGACAAAATGTTCTTGCGTGGCCAGTAACAAGCATGGACCCATGACCCCATGCCCCCGTGCCCCTATGACCAACACAATGACTGAACCAGCCCAGGCCATACCGACGTTTCAGGCAGCGCCGCTGTTTTTTTTGATTGCGGCCTTCCTGATGCTGCAACCGCTGTCCACCGACCTGTACCTGGCATCCCTGCCCAGCCTCGCCAGCGTGTTTGCCGTGCCGGCCTCCACCGTACAATTGACGCTGTCCTTGTTTGTGGCTGGCTTTGGTGGTGCGCAACTGGTGATAGGCCCGTTGTCTGACCGGTATGGCCGTCGCCCTGTCGTCATTACCGGCCTGAGCCTGTATCTGCTGGCCAGCCTGCTGTGTGGCGCATCACAAAGCATCAGCATGCTGATCTTTGCGCGCTTTTTACAGGCACTGGGTTGCTGTTCTGCCGTCATCATCGCCAGGGCTATCGTGCGCGATGCCTATGCGCCGCAAGACAGTGTCAGAGTCATCTCCAAGGCCAGTAGCTGGGTATCCGCCGCGCCCTTGCTGGGGCCGATACTGGGATCATTTTTGCAGGTGCACCTGGGCTGGCGCGCCGCCTTTGCGGTACATGCCTTGCTGGCGACAGCACTGCTGATCATGGTCATTGCACGCCTGCCAGAAACCAATTTGTACAAAGACCCCAAAGCCACCGAACTGTCTGGCCTGGCCCGCAATTACCGCATCGTACTGGGCTCGCCGCTGTTTTGGGCCTATGCCTTGCCAGGTGCCTTGTCGTATGGGTCCATCTTTGTGTTTATCTCTGGCGCATCGTTTGTATTGATCAAGGTGCTGGCCCTGCCCACTGGCTGGTTTGGTTACTGTTTTGCTTTTGGCGTTTCAGGTTACTTAAGTGGCACAGTGGTGTGCCGTCGCCTGCATGCACGCTTCGGCACCAAGCTCACCTTGCGCATAGGCAGCAGCCTGTCTTTGGCTGCGGGTGCAATTTTCCTGGCCATGGTGCTGGCAGGCATGCAGCACTGGGCCATGATACCGCCCGTCATGTTCATGACTATGGGCGCACATGGCATTAACTTCCCTATTTCGCAATCCAATTCTGTCTCGCCTTTTCCGCAACAGGCAGGCACTGCCGCCGGGCTGATGGGTGCGCTGTACATGCTGGTGGCCTTTATCGTTGGCACCGTCGTCGGTGGCACGCACAATGGCACCGTCTACCCGCTGGCCATCATCGCCTGTTGCATGGGCAGCCTGATCTTTATCGCGGCACGCGTCTTACCCGCCATGATCCCGGCAGAACACATCGTATGAATACCCACACCACCAAACTGACGAATAAAGTCATCGCCATCATGGGGCCAACCGCCTCAGGCAAAACCGCCGCTGCGCTGGAAATTGCGCGCCACTATCCGGCAGAAATCATTTCTGTTGATTCTGCCCTGGTGTACCGCGACATGAACATAGGCACCGCCAAACCCAGTGCTGAAGAACTGGCAGCCGTGCCGCACCACCTGATCGACATCATCGACCCGGCAGAATCCTATTCCGTCGCCCAATTCCGCAAAGACACGCAAAGACTGGTCAGCGACATACAAGCCAGGGGCAAGCTGCCCCTGCTAGTAGGCGGCACCATGATGTATTTCAAAGCCCTGATGGATGGCCTGGACGACCTGCCCGGTGCCGACCCAGCCATACGTGCAGAACTGGATGCCGAAGCCGCCCGCATAGGCGTACCCGGCCTGCACGCCAGGCTGGCAACGCTAGACCCGGAAACCGCAGCAAGGCTGAAGCCGCAAGACAGCCAGCGCATACAACGCGCGCTGGAAATCATCGCCATCACTGGCCAACCCATGTCCGCCCTGCTGGCGAAACAAGAACGCGCCGCCCCACCTTTCGACATGCATGCCATATCACTGGAACCATCCGACCGCAGCGTGCTGCACCAACGCATTGCCCTGCGTTTTGACACCATGCTGAAACAAGGTTTTATCGATGAAGTAAAGGCACTCAAACAAAGGCCAGACCTGCACGCCAACCTGCCATCCATACGCTGCGTAGGCTACCGCCAGGCCTGGGATTATCTGGATGGCCTAACCACCCTGGCAGAAATGCGCGAGCTAGGCATCATCGCCACCCGCCAACTGGCCAAACGCCAGGTCACCTGGCTAAGATCCATGCCCAAGCGCATCATCATCGACTGCCTGGCAAGTGATGCCCAGGCGCAGATCATGGCCAGCGTAAGAGAAGCGCTGGCAGCATAAGCCAGCCCCCACATCTCCGCCGGTTAGCCAATAAGCCGCCACTAAATAGCAACCAAAGCAGCCCAAAGCCCGGCGATAAGCCCCATCCATCGCCTGGCAGGAACCCGACAAAGCCGCAAAAACCATTGCTTTTTATGCCAAAACAAGGGCAGTTTCCAGCAAAATAAGGCCCAAAGTATTGACACCCTACCCCCAAACTGACATAATCGCAGGCTTCTTGGTGATATAGCTCAGTTGGTTAGAGCACAGCACTCATAATGCTGGGGTCGGTGGTTCAAGTCCACCTATCACCACCAGAATTTCGTTCAAGGACATCCAAGAACGTACAAAAACCCGCTACTCGCCCAGTGCTGTAGCGGGTTTTTTGTTTAATGGCATCTGATACCGTCCATTGCAATCTAATTTCTTTGAGGGTATCTTTAAGGGTACTTTAGATACCCTTAAAAACAGGTACCCTTAAAATGCCGAAACTAGTTAAGCCACTGACTGAAATTCAACCCCGCACGGCAAAACCCAAAGAAAAACCTTACAAACTCACAGACGGGGGAGGATTGTATTTGCTAATAAAGCCAGATGGCTCCAAATACTGGCGTATGGGTTATCGCTTTGAGGGTACCGAAAGGCTGCTCTCTTTTGGCAAGTACCCTGAAATTTCGCTGGCAGACGCGAGAAGGCGAAGGTCAGAGGCACGTGCCAAAATTAATTCAGGAATCGATCCATCACAGGCAAAGCGTATTGAAAAGATAAACAGAGCCACTGCTAACGCGAATACCTTTGAGGCGGTTGCCAGGGAATGGCACACCAATAAGCTTGAGACTTGGCAAACCCGAACGGCGGCCAATGTTTTGCATCGTCTTGAGAAAGATGTTTTCCCTTTAATAGGAAAACATCCAATTGCCGAAATCAAGGCCCCCATCATGCTAGACGTGCTGCGTCAGATTGAAAAACGTGGCGCATTAGACATGGCAAAACGACAGGGGCAGGTTTGCAGTCAAATATTTCGATTTGCCATCGCATCAGGTAAAGCCGATAGCGATCCTGTTCCAAACCTACGTGGTGCACTCAAACCCATAGCCAAAGGGCATCACGCTGCAATTACACCTGATGAGATCCCAGAATTTATCCAGGCATTCAAAAAGATTGAAGGTCGCATGTTCGTGCCGACCAAAGTAATGTTCAGATTGATGATGCTGACCTTCGTCCGCACAAGTGAGCTGACCGAAACCCCCTGGTCAGAAATTGACCTCGAAAACGAATCGTGGATCATTGACTGGCATCGCATGAAGATGGGTAAAAAGAAAATCAACCCGCGCAAAGTTAATCACCATGTATTCCTGCCACGACAAGGCTGGGAACTCTTGCGCGAGCTTCATGTAATTACTGGTGGAAATAAATACTTGTTCCCGAATCAAAGAGATCACGAAAAGCCAGCAACAAACTTTGGCATCCTGGCTGCATTAAAGCGCATGGGATACAGTGGCAAGATGACCGGGCATGGATTCCGCTCACTGGCAATGGGCGTCATCAAGGAGCGTCTTGGCTATAGACATGAAGTTGTTGATCGTCAACTGTCGCACGCCTCCGGCGATGCTTATGGAGAGGCTTATGATCGAGCCCTATTTCTTGACGAGAGGAAAGCCATGATGCAGCAGTATGCCGACTACCTAGACAACATAGAACATGGCAACGTGGTTTTAGGTAAGTTTGGAAAAAACGCGGCGTAAAATTGATACGCACAGGACCGTACCAGATGAATCTAGAATAACGCGTTTACTGGTGTTAAGGTGTTGCCATTTGGATGGCTTGAGTTGTTCGCCGTACTTGCAGATATAGCGCATCAGCTTTTTTTAAGATCGCTAACGGATGTGAAGAAACACCGGACGATGGCTTAGCGCTATATTTTGCGAGCCGAAGTTCAACCTGATTTAGCCGGGACCAGTGGGAACTAAACTAAATACCCATGCTTACCAACACTTCAATTTAAGTTGAGCTTGAGTTTTTCTTGATATACAGAAATCCGCTTTTTGGCACGCTCAATTACATCAGAAAAATGCAGTATTTCAAAATAGGTTTCACCGAGCGGTTGACGCGTATAAGGGTCGATCAATGGATCAGATCTAAACCAACCCTTGCCCAACGCAAACGGCGTCCAACCGTTCAAACGTAAAGGATTGA
This sequence comes from Undibacterium sp. Ji50W, assembly GCF_049340445.1. Taxonomy (NCBI): domain Bacteria; kingdom Pseudomonadati; phylum Pseudomonadota; class Betaproteobacteria; order Burkholderiales; family Oxalobacteraceae; genus Undibacterium; species Undibacterium sp. Ji50W. The sequence goes on from NZ_JBMPOX010000007.1 coordinate 159,752, forward strand.
CAGTATCACCTATCAAGTAACCGTAGAACTTCTTGAGTTTTCCTCCAGATTTCGCAGCTAAGAGTTGAGCATACTCGGACAAATCCCCAATATGCCCATCCATTGAAACGCCGGGAGCTTTAAACTCAACAATAATAGCGGACCCCTCCTTGCTAAATATAGCAATATCAGGTCTTTTCCCTTCATTGTCTTCTGCCCGTGTCGCCAGTAGTTTCTTGAATTCTTCGTCAATATCACTTTCGAAGACCTTCTCGCCATCATCCCAAGCAATGTTAGCTAACGGCATATCAGAGGCAATATAGTCATAATAATGATATTCCTCATTCAATAGCCACATGTCATGGTCAGCGATCTCGGTACTATCCTTTCGCATTGGGAAGAAAATGCTGTGAATGATCCTTTCGTCCTTGCGACGCACACCCTCATCAACAACCTGAATTGATAGTTTTTTTCCGCAAGCAAGGTCAAGAATTTCGACAATTGCAGCGCGACGAACTATGAGCTGCGACAAGTTTGCCATGTCAAAATTTTTAAGTGATGAAGTGTACTTCCAAGCCAATTCATTGATTTTTACTCGGAACGCATCCGAATCTGGCTCAGCGTTTTTGATTTCAGTTTTGAGATTGAAAATCTCCACAGTCTCGTTAATGACTCGCTCCTGATATTTCTTCAAAACGCGTTCAGCAACGACCTGAGCCGAATCGCCGTAACGAACCCTAGTATCTGTATCGTTTAGCATTCCTTCGCTGATACCAAACTGTTCTACCGCATCTTTGAGTACTTCTTCGCGCTTCCATTCTGATGGCGCGACCATTTCAACAATTACAGGGTCAATGGCTTCATGAATCGCAGAGTAGGAGATTTTTTCCGCTGAGAATAAATCGCCACTTGGGATTTCCTCTGGAATACCTTCGAAGTCGTCGCGCTGCTCATTAACATGTTGATCCAAAAAATCGCTCTCGATAAAGACGAAATGATAGGAGCCAGACGTAGGGTTATTTTGTTCTGAACGTGTTCGAAAATATGACGAAGTTATGTCTTTAACTGGGGACGATTTCGCGCAAAATGCCACTTCATTTCTGGGGAGACCATACTGATTCGCATCAAGTCGGTAATGGAATAACTCAAAATATTGAAATGTGCCCAAACCGTTGCCTGTAGTTGACTCTCGTTCCTCTACCTGAACCTTCTTTGTAGTTGTCACGACAGGAAGATCGACGCTCTTAAGAGAGTCACGCATCTCCGAATTTTCAACTGTCAACGCTCCTTTCAATCTTCGCGACAGAAAATTGATTTCAAAATCACCAATTTGATCACCAAGACCTACCAGTCTTTGCAGAAATGTCAGCAGCATCTGACGCTTAAGCACGGGAGCCGAATAGAGAGTGCTAGGCAATGACTTATGCAATACACGCTCACGAATGGGTTCTCTGAGTTCTTTTAATGAAATGCAAGTGCCAATTTCGCCTTCATTTCCAACACTGGAAACAAAATCTTCAACCTCGATTTTCTTCTTTGGTTCTGAGTAGGCCATCTTTCTTCGGATGCAGCCGCTCTCATAGCGAAAAGTGCTATCTATCGCCAATGTGGAGAAATGATGGAAGTACTGAATACGACCTGCTCCCATACACTTACCAATCCCAGGAATAGACAGATCGTCTTTATAAGATGTATCCTTCGTGATGAACGCCTTTAACTGTTCATCACCCAACCCGCAACCATTGTCTAAACAGGAAATAGACATTTCCTCCTCGTAATCGAGTAAGTCCTTTGAGAAGAAATCAACAGCAATGTCAATTTTCAGATCGACAGCAGCAGCATCGCTATTTTTTCTAATAAGAAAGGAATCAATGGAATTCGAAACCAATTCCTCGAATACGACATACGGATTCCTGCTAAGTTTCGTTCCTTTTAGACTGCCACGAATATCAAGTGTCATGATTTTTAGAATTCCCAATAGAAGGTATCGCTACAGCGTCATCCTGTAGTTCGATCAAGGCAACAACGGCAATCCCAGTCCCTTAAAGAAATCATTGTTCTTGTTCTTGGCGCTCGTGATTTCCAACTCAATATCTGCCAACTAGTCATGCACAGCAACCAAGTTCACTTTGTAGCTGCAATTGAATCTGGCTCTAATCCCGACGCAGCAACAACCGCCAGTTAGCCATCTGCTTCCGGGGTATTCGCGCTGACCGATAAAACAAGTAATGATACCAAAGACAGATTGAGTGACACCAAGAAAATCGACGGCTATAGAGTAAATGGCGAATACATGAGCAAGTTTAAGGAACTTGCGGTCAAGCGGGTCAAGAATGGCGAATTGATCACGGTTGAAGTATATCGATGATTGGAGAAAGAGGCAGATCCAGGAAAAATTCGCGACATAACAATCATTTGCTGGCAGTCGACATACTGAGGGAACCTCACCCGTCACTAAATTTTAAATGACTATCTCTTTAACAAAAACAAATTCCGCTTTGCTCGAGTAGCCGCAACATGCAACAAACATCGCTCTGACATCTCGGTCTCTTCAGTCACTCCAGCGTCTTCATCCTGACTAAATTGCCTTGCATATTCTTGTGCCCCACGATATGAGGCGATAATGACCACACTGAACTCCAACCCTTTTATCCGATGCATCGTCGCTAACCTGACGCCAGACGTAGTATCGTTATCTGCAGTATTGCCATCTAGTTTTAGTGAGGGAATACCGGTTTGCACCAGCAGCTTCCCTAAACCTTCGATATCTTCATTTGTTCGAGCAACAATACAAATCTGCCGTGCCTCGATACAGTCGTCATTTAACTTTTTCAACAGATCTTGAATATGTTCGAAATCATCATGTGCTGATCTCGATTCGATGATGGCAGGAAAATCCCCGTGCGTTAGAGAATGATATCCACGCAAGGTATCGACATCACCATCCAAATCGTCCACCTCACAGCCTTCCAATTGCGCACACGCCCATCGACGGATCTCATCAGTTGTTCGATAGTTAACTTTCAAACTCTTACTACGTCCACGCACCGAAATTCCAACCCGATTCAATACGACTTTATGACGATAAATACGCTGATGGGCATCACCGACAATGAAAATGTCATTTTCGGCCTCGGGTACAGAGGTTCGAATGAGATCGAATCCAGAGGGACTAATATCTTGAGCCTCGTCAACAACCATTGCTCGAATCCCAAGGGATGGTTTTTCAACTCTTAGGATTTGCACTGCTTCACGGAAAGCGTCTTCTGGTTCGCGTAAGTTAGCAGCTTGCAGTTGTGCCCGATATTCTGCAAACACTGGCCAAATAGATTTTCGTACTGACCTTCCAATTTGTCCACCTCGCCCAACACGACTTGCACGCATATAGTCCTCCGCTGATTCGCAACCGAGCGGCAATACCACTCTTTCATATTCAGCTCGCATAAACTGCAAACTAAATTCAACAGAAGCTGGCAATGCTGACATAGCAGCCTGCCACATCTTTCGACGCTCAACCTCGCTGTAAAGCAAATTATGTGGATAACCGAATCGGCGCAAAATACTAGATGCCCATTGATCAATATTGACAACTTGAATCTTCTCTAACTCCTGTGGCGTGCACAATAAAGCAAGATGTTGCTTGATATCTTCAGCAAGCGTTTTTGTAAACGTCGTAAAAACGATGGGACGACCAGGGAGTTCAGCATATTGACGGGCCAATCGTGCTGCACGATGCATAGCGACAACCGTCTTTCCGGTGCCAGCACCACCTGTAACTTTGACAGGACCATTCCAATCGCGTTCGATCAGTTTCCGTTGACTTGGATGTAAAAACACCCGCCAACGCTCTAGTGGGGCAGCCAGCAATGCTTCGAGGTCGCTATCATCCGTAATGACAACAAAATGACGTTTAGAAGAGTCGCGCTCAAGTGCTGCCGAGTAGTCTGTTTGATCGACCGAATGAGGGTTATCGCGCGAGTTAATTATTGAGTCGTAAGAATCCCCAGCGGCATACAAATATAGCGATTCAAATGCTTCATCCGGCAATTGCGTCTCAATCGCCTCAAGTTCATCTACAGTTCCGATTGCTCGTACTACTGCCAGCATCTCGTCCGGCACACCCAAACGTCGTATCTCTCTATCTTTCAATTCGTGGTAGAGCCCTATTGTTTCTGGCAGGCTAGCGTTATTACTACTTACGTCACCTTGAGTCTCCTGCACAGCATACACTTGGATACTGCCCACGTCTGGATGAATCGCCACACGATGTCTGCCCGCCCACTGATAGGCATCATCGTGTGTATCTACCCATAGCAAGCAATATACATTTCCAACATCTGGTTTGAGGACAATGCCGCGTAGATTGTCGTTGATACGCACTGAACGCATATTGGGATCACCTGCATTATTAATGCGCTCATAATTAATTCCTGTGGCCATCGGATTTTGCCGAAATTTAGCAACAAAAGTGAGTACAGCATGCTGGCTAGAACGGGGAACAGCGGCAAACGATTTTAGGAAATCGTCCGACATCGCAATCTTAGGTGTCAAGCTCATACTTTATTCTCCACTAATAATTCTTTCAACTCAGACGGCATTTCCATGCCTGACTCGGCCTCAATAATTTTCCATGTACCTACTTTGGCGATATCTGATACAGAAACTGAGCCCTTTAAAATCACCGCAAGTAATAAATGTGGCCAAGACATCTCAGTTTCAAAAATCACGACGCCTTTTTCGTTTACGCAACCAATACCAATCTCAGGGACTGGAGCACCTGATAAAGCTAGTTGTATCGCCCACCCTTGCAAGCAAGAGTCAACCAGATCAACAGCCTCACTCCAAGCATCCGGAACACCTTTATCCGACACCTTAAGTGCTGGGCAATCGCGCAGCGCATTCAGCCCCGGCATATCTACATTTCCGGTCCAAATCCCGCGCAGAGGAAATAACAAATTCATTACTTGCCACATTTGTCGCCAGAGTATATGCAACTCGCTTTCTTGGATCCCATCCTCTCGCCATTCACCAACTACAAAGGGCTCAACATCTGATGAATACGTTCCCTTCATAAACTGTGCCAGTTGCTCAGGCTTCATTGCCATGACCAAGTTGAGCGCATGACCGAGAGAACGAACACTCTTACGACGATATTCTAGCTCAGGGATCAGTTCCATATCGTCAAGTCGTTGCCAGAATTCGCCATTCTTTGTTGCATCAAATTTTGTCAAGTCCCCTTGTGGCTGAGACATACAAGCAACAAGAGCAACAGACAATTTTTGCAATTGTGTATGCGTAAATTCACACAGGCGACGATGTAACTGATAGAACGGCGGCATTGAACGAAGCTCAGATAAAGTATCAATACTTTGCGCAGCGCACAACCTTGAAAGTATAGGCACAGCTTGTTCTCCCACAAGTGAGGTCCAAATCGAAGACTGATTTGGTGTGTTCTGAAGTGCATCTTCGACGTCTTGCCACACTAGCGTCCAAACCGAGAACTTTCCGCTTTTCGAAACCGCCAAACGTTTTGACAAATCTGCTGAAATGATTTTCTTATGATCCTTCCAACCATCCATAAAGACGACAATTGGAAGATCGTCAACAGCATCATCAGGCCAGAATACAAAATCCGCTTCGCATGGGACGACAACTTGGTCTTTTTCCGATAGTTTGACTTGAAGTTCAATACGCCAACGCCGTTCACCCGCTTGCAAAAGGTATCCTGCTTTTCCCTTAAAAATAATCTCACTTAGCTTAAATGATTTCCCTAGGTGCTCTCTTCGCAGAGCTTCGATAAACCGTTTTTCTAATACGCTCTCAAACAAAGAATTATTGTTTTGCGCGGCTGAGAGGTGAGAAACCGATTTGAGCTTTGCTTTATATTGCGTCACCTCACCGAGCAGTTTCTGAGCGGTGCGCCGTGAAATATATTGCCGATCAAAACTATTGTGATATCGGAAAACGCAGCGATAGCAACCATCTGTATCGGCATTTTGGTTGCAGGTACAGCTATTGAGCGAGTTAAGGGCGATATCAAACACTTCCAACAAAGGTTCGGGCGCGCGCATCAATTCTTTCAGGTAGCCCGTTCCGCCTGGAACACTATCAAAAATCACCAGATAGCAGCGTGGAGTATCCGAACCTGTAGACATGCGCATATCGAGCGCGATGCGTAAATGATCGACAGCGCCTTTAAATTTCTTAGTCAACCCCAACTCAAGTGCTGCTACAAAACTCATCAAGGCGTCTTTGGAATCAGCAAAGCCAACTTCTGGTAAGAAAACTCGGATACCCTCACTCGCAAACTCTCGATAAAGGAAAACACACTGCTGTGCTGTGGCATCTTCGCTCTTACGTTTCGCGCACCAAGATGCGTGATTCTTGAAAAGCTCGTCTGCTTTCCGCTTGCGCTGCAAGGTACCGCACTCCGGACAAATACTAAAGCCAGGGCGAAGCATTTCCTCGCCACCAATTTGCATTGGTGCGCCTTCGTTCGAGCGCTCCCCAAAATTGACTTCGCGGAAATTCACTCGATCAAGGAACTCAAATCCAAACGGAAAAGCCTTATCGTCAATGATAAATGCCTGACTTACTGCCTCGGGCGGGCTATCGACCAACGCTTGTCGTACATAAAACCCGCGCTCACGCTCATCTGAATCGTCGGCAATACGGCTCTCGCGATCAAGTGTGCGAGCAAACACTGTGGTTAAACGTAACATCTCATGAATGCGGCCGCTATCACGCCACATTGTATCCCCGCATCGCGGGCAATGTGGGCTTGTATCTCCCGAGGAAAGTGGTGCCGAATAAGAACATTGACGACAAAAGCGCCAAAACTCAGGCTTAATTTTAGAAATATCGACTTGATTAATAACAACCTTTCGGCCTTCCGCATAAAAAGTATTATTCGGCGCCAATTCGGTGATTGCCGAAGAGCCAGGTCTTTCGTACTCGAATGTTTCAGGTTCTGGAACTGTAGAACCTGGCTTTGCCTCTTTGACGATAATCGAGCGCAACAAAACACCTTGCTCTGGGAAAGCATAATTCGGCAGCAAACCTTCGTCGGTTAAAACATTCATTGTCGCCTTGCCTTCAATGCTACCAATCAGACGTGACAATGCTGTTCTATCCTGCACCAAGCGCGCCAACTCAGCTTCCTGCTCCTCGCCTCTAATTGCTAACGCATTTAACTTCTCAATTTCCTTGATCGTTGCATCTCGTTTGCGTTTGATACTTTCGACGTCATTCGCGATGCCTTGAAGCCGGTCAATTATTTTGTATGCTAGTGGGCTACTCTGCTCTCCACTGCCACGAATAAAATTTGCCAACCAATTTTGCGTACCGTCACTGAGCGGCTTTTGCGTTCCGTGGTTAAACAACGCCAAAAACCGATCCAATAATGACGCTCGGTTCTGCTCAACAAATGACAGCCATGGATAGGGAAACTTCGCTTTGTTGTTATTGCTAATCGCGCTAAATACCGCCCGAATCTCGCTCGGCATTTGCGCTGCCTTCGCATTTAGTTGTACCCAGCAATCCAAGGTAAAAGCGGTTAACTGTCGTTCCAACACGGCAGATGCATTGAGGAAGACACCTGGAGCCTGAACGGCTCCTGCAATCATCGTTTTAGGATCATCCCAAAAATATAGATCATGCGGCTTACTAGTCGCCATACTCATCAATAGCGCATTGCCGGTGCTACGGCCTGCGCGGCCAGCGCGCTGAATGTAATTAGCTTGTTGAGGTGGAATAGAGCATTGCAATACACTCGACAAATCACCAATATCAATACCCATTTCTAGGGTCGGCGTCGCCGACAGCACATTAATGCCGCCAGGCCGTCCATCAGCTTGCTTGAAATTGCGTTCGACTTGTTCGCGTGTTGCACGAGGCAGCAAACCAGTATGTTCATGCGCCACCACGCGCTGGATATCCGCATTCAGATAATGTTTGCGATAGAAGTTGGTAGATTCAACAAATGCCTGTAGCTCACCACCACAATCCATTCGGCGACATGGTTGGCCAGTATAGTCGGCGCTTTCAATCGAGAAGACTTTACTTTGACAGCAATTACAACGCCACTGACGACTCCCTAGGCGAATTTCAAATTGAGCAGGCTCTAAACCCCATATTTGAATTTCCGGCTTTTCCTGAGCCTGTTCAAAATCAACGATTTTTGCAAAGGCCAAGGCATCAAATGCCAAACGATAAAGCGCATGACTAGTCGCATCGGCACCAATCGCGATGTCGTTCAAGCATGAGATTGTCTTAAACGACCAAGACTGAAATAGTCGGGCATGACTCGAAGCAATGCTAATACAGCGTTTATATTCGCCGACCGAAACAAACTTAGGTGAACGCGGAGTAGATAAGAAATTCTTCTGACTGGGATTCTTCTTATACACCCACGGGCTATTACCCATACGAGCATAAAACTCTAACCCAGGCGAACGCCACGCGCCAAAGCGCTGTAATAACTCGATCAAGCCACTTAAGAAAACTTGCAAATCATCCCGACTAACGGCTTTCAAAGCCTCGAGTTGCTCGCCCAAACGTGGCATGAGCCAGTCGACAGCGCGAGCTAAAGCGTCGTCCTTCAAAGCCACGCTTGCCGTGCCTGTTGCTATCAAAGTGCGACCGATATGGGCATCCTGACCAAACTCTGCACACATAATCCAAGGCAATAGCCGATCCAAATCAGAGAGCAGATTGCTATTCACGGGTAAAACACCTTCGCTCATCAAGCTCTCATAGTCACGCAGCCATTGCATCGACGGTGGTACAAAGTTGGCGAGGTAGTGCGCATCTCCCATGACTCTCCGCCAATGTTGTTCAAAAGTTTTTGGTAACTCAGCTAGACTAAGTGACCTTCCCTCTTCAACTGCTTTCGCAATCACTTGCGCCAGGGCTGGCCGCATATTCAGACGCCACGTACGTGCCGCAAGAAATCCCGCTCGATGGGCAGCATCCTGTACCGAGTCAGAAAAGGCAATCAGCTTTTTATCGGCATTAAACTTCGTGGAGAATAATTGTCCCAACATTACCGCTGCCAAACTCGCTGCTTGAGAACCAACAATCGATAGCGTGTTGTAGCCGCCGCAGTAGGGGCAATCGTGATGTGATCGAGTGAGTTTTGCTCCATTTCGCGTACCATCTCTCAGGTTACTCGTTATATCAACACTTAAGAGATGCGGGTGTTCGCAATTTGAGCACATCGCTTGCGATCGTTGATGCAAAGTACCGCAGGCCACACATACTTTCTTTTGTTCAAACGCGCGTAGATCAGTACTCTCAGCAGCTGGAAACACAAAGCGCGTAGTGGTATCCTCGGCGAAGAATGCTTGATAGAATTGTTGAAGATCTTGTGTCAGCAGATTAGGACTGACCTTCTGTACTGTAGCACCCCAACCCGTCACATGACATTCACGGCAATGAATCACTGGCAAGTGAACACGAGCTAGATCGACCTTACGTAAATCGTCATGATGACGCAATACAGGCTGCGCATCCACCATCGCGACCATACGACGCAACTCACGCAGCCAAATTTCCACCTTCACTTGCAAGAAGAATTTCTGCACACCGTTAACTCGAGCGTGTGCAACCAAAGAAAGCAAACTCGACAGCCACAGAAATGAATACCGTTCATCCCCACATGCTGGCAATCGTCGCTTGAGTAGGCTCAATAAATCTTCTAGCAAGACCGACTTCGGCCCCAATTTATCTAGGTCGCGCAATAAGTTTTGAAACGCAAAGTGCGATTTAAGATCCACACCCAATTGGCAGCGCCAGTCTTTCTCTTCTACCTCAAGGTTAGAAACTTCTTTGCCAAACCACAAGCGCACTTGCGCGGCAAGATAAGCATTAAGCTCCGTGTAATTTTCGGGCGCAAGCGCTGCAATGTCTACAGGTTGAGGCAGCGATGTATGTTCAACTGTCGACTCTGCCAAATAATCGCCCACTGATTCCCTATCCTCCGCAATGACCGCTCCAGCGTCCAATTGCTCACCAAAAATGTCGCCAGCAAAATTGAGCAAATCGCTAACGCCATCTTCCCCCAATGTCGCGGAAGTGCCAACGCATACCAGCTGTCCAGCCGGTGCGTTCAGGCGCGCCTTCAGTCGACGAATCAAACAAGCCAAATCGGTCCCTTGCGCCCCATCAAAGGTATGCAACTCATCGACCACTAAATAACGTAAGGTATCTGGCTGTTGTAAAGCCCAAAGAGGCGCATCCGCCGCACGGATCAGCAAAAAATCGAGCATCTTGTAGTTGGTCAACAAGATATCTGGTGGATCGTCGCGCAGCGTGTTACGGTCTGTGATGATAGAGAAAGTCCCATCCATCAGCTGCTCAACTTGTTGCGATTCAACTGCAGGGGTTTCGCCCACGAACAAACCTGCACGTACCCCGGCCAGTTTTGGAGTTTTAAGAATCTCTTTAGCAACGCGGGTAGCCTGATCGCTTGCCAACGCGTTCATTGGATACAAAATGATCGCCTTTATACCACGCCGCCCTTCAGCTTTAGCTAAACGGCAGTGCTCCAAAATCGGATAAAGAAAACATTCAGTCTTACCAGAACCGGTTCCTGTTGCAACCAAAGTCGAACGCGCATCATCGCCACACAAACGAGCAAAAGCTTTGGCTTGATGTGCATGGGCGAGAAAATCAGATGGTAACCAAGAAAACGCCAAACCTGACTGCATAGCTTGCTTGCGAAAAGGCAAGGGTACCGTGACATATGGTCCCTTAAACAAATTGTTGCGTTCAGATAAAAAGCGTTCGACTAAGCCATCAAAACCCGCTGTACTTGAAGGAAAAGCCGTGCGAAGAAAATCTGCGATGCCTTGTGTGACCTGGTGCGAGACGATCAGTGGTTGCATACTTAGTCCATCTTCACTTTGCTAGGTGTTATGGATAAATGAAAAGTCTCATTCAATTTATCAAGCATCAGTTTCTTACGATATTCGACAAATTCCGCATAGTCATCCCACGTTTCACTCTTTCGTTCAGGAATAAAGTCATACGCATCCCAGTACTTACTTCCCACATCGCTATTGAAAAATGTCTTAGGATGTGTGGCACGTTTGTAGTTATTGACTTCTGCTGGCATCGGTTGGAAATTCCAAAGCACATCAACCACATCTTGATATTGGCTATCTGCACTGTCCAGATTCAGGGGAAAAATGTGATCAACCTGAGGTCTATTTGCGTGAAAGATATAGGTACGATGCGGCATCAATATTTTTGTCACGAACCAGGTCTGCCCCAATAGCTGGTGCTCATTGAGATTGCCCGTTCTACTCTTCTCTATCGCGATCTCTCGAATTTTCTCAATAGGGAATACCGCTCCCTGTTCTGCAGCTAAAACAGCTTCACGGGCGAATGCATTGACCATTGTCTGTGTATTCCAATCACACACTTGTGAGAGCAAGAAATACTGATGAATAGGCAGTAGCTCTTCTTCACTCATCGCCCTGATGCGCCACTCTTTTCCCGCTCTTTTACGAGTGGTTAAGTAACTAGCGATTGGCAATATTGCTAACCAGCGAGGAACAATAGACCCATGGTTAATGCGAAATAACCCCCAAAGATACCCCGAAAACAATTCCACCAACGGATCGCTGTCATTGATCAACACATCTTGAAACAATTGAATCTCTTTCGTGTCAATGCGCGCTTCATCTATACGAATCGTCGACTTAATCAACAAGTGAAAAAACTGAAGTATTGAGCTTGATGGAAAATCGATCCCTCCACTCTTTTCTTTAATTTTTTCGGCCAATTGCCATAACTTTTCCTCGTAGTCAGAGTGCAAAGCTTTGACTTTACTCAGAACCAGCTCAATCTGAGTCAACGCAACCCCTCCCGTATTCAACCGACGGAACACTTCATTGACCTCGTTAGAGTTATCTGCCTTTACAGAAAAATAAGCGATCGATTTATGGTTCGTATCTACAAAGATATCCCATAGCGCACTGAGGTTTTTTCTAATTCGGAGCTTTGCTGTTTTATCTTCGCCTGCCGCAGGTAAAACACGGTCTTCTAAATCAACTTTTTCTTCCTCACTACACTTCATGCACGACAGCTCAGTCATCCTCAAAAATCTTGGGCTCGCTTCTTCCTGTTCGCCGCGGAATAGAAAACCTGTTTCATCACTCTCAGCAGAAGTCGAGTCAAACAACAAATCGAAATGTAAGGTCCTTTCGTTGAAACGATGACGCAATACCGAATATAAGGTCTGTAAACGTTGCTGCCCATCGTACACCAGGGCTTTATCTGCTCCCCATAATCCGGGATCGACTTGTTTGGCATACTTGCCGGGTGCATATTCTCCTACAAACCAACGGTAAGGTACTCTCGCCGATGTCTCCCACAAAACAATGCCACCAATTGGATAGCGCTTAAGCAAGGAATCGAGCAATAGACAGACATAATCTTCGGATTCGGTACGTGCCCCCCATACGTACTGACGCTGTACTTGCGGCAAAAACCAGCCATTATTGGGGGCATTAATTCTATCCAATGCCTCTCTGACAGAAATACCTGCGTATGACATGTATATTCTTCCTCGTTGTATTAAATAGATCTATTGGGCTGATCTTACTGCTTAGTAGCCAACTCAATCGATAAAGGTGTCGGTCTTTACTTCCCCATTTACTCGTTACGCATCAATACACGAATACGCACGCCAGCTTGATAGCATATCGCCAAATATTGCCAATTGGCAATATTTACAATTACTGTAAACTCACTACTGTCTAGTGCTATAGCCAAAACTTCACTCTCCGAAATAGTTCCTTAATGCATCGGATTTTGACTCAGTAGCGCTCAGTGCGACATACACCAAGGGCTGGCAGCAAGTCGCAATTGCAGAACAAATTGTTTAGGCCTTGGACACTACTGGAATTTGATCCTCAACACTCATAGAGCAGTCCCGTGTCGTTGCTCGAAGTGCGCCCAGGCGACGCGGTAATCAGCCTCGCGATCGGCAAGTCCAAAGGGAGCAACATATTCGATGATGCGCGTCAGTGGGCCGCCGGGTAAAGTATCATCAAAAATAGTGCGTTGAATACGCGTCCCGTCGGGTAATTGTGGCTTCCCGTCCGTGGGTTGGACATTTTCCCAGCCGATGCGTTTGGTGCTGCGTTCGCCATTCGGATAGATCAAAGTATACTCACCATCTTCCTTAACTGCTTTACGCGGCAATCCTACACCGACCAAGCCTTTACTAGAAGTGAATATAATTCTGCCCTTGATGTCATACCACGTATCAAGTTCATATTGACGCATCACTGGAAACTGTACGCGATAAATCGTCAATAATTCTTTTAGAGTCAAATTCATTGCCTGAGCAGTCAGCACGTCAATCTCCACTAAAGCTTGGCGACGAGCATAGTCACTACGCAAAGCACAATGACGCTGCCACAGAGGATTGAGCTTACCAAAAAAATCCTGAGGCAATCGTGAATCACGACTGCTCCAAGCATCCTGCTGAAATTCAGGCTGCCAGCTGCTTTTCCAAAGGTCCATATATTGGTTAGAAAGTGAAGATAAGCACAATGCTCGAACGGCTAGGGCTATGTTGGCAGGAAAATGTGGCAACTGCGTCCAAACGTTATAGAGCATGGCTTTTCCTGTCGCCTTGACGAAAAAATCAGCTACCAAGCTATTAACAACTGCTGACGCTGCAGTCAAGTCTGCCATATTTCGAAACACTGCACATTGAACTGGGTGAATATTGCCAATCCCAGGAGGAAGTACGGCTCCAATAAGTGTTCTTTCACCACTTTGTGAGAGCATATTTCGGAAAAATAAACGGTAATAGCTAGTCACCCTTCTTGCTTCACTTTCGCCTGTTTCTACCCAGGTGACTCTGGGCACGCGGCGGGCATATTCGCTTGCGGAGCAGGCAAGCAGGTAATTACTCCTTGGCAAATAATCATCTGGCAGGGTTTCGAGGTCGAGTACATCGTAGTGACTGTTTAACGTGCAAACCTCACGTGGGGTTTTATTGAATGGGTTGCCGACATAGAAGTGTGGGCCGGAAAGCACGAACTCTGTCAATGACTCAACAAAGCCTTGTTCAAGGGTACTTCGGCGACGAATGGTGCCGTCTTTCTGTGCACCAGTTTCATGCCACATCTCCAACGTAGTATATTCACCTTGCAAATCACCCAATCGCCGAGGAACGCGAGCAAACTTCTCCAGCACAGAAACCAGTTCGCGACTGTGCACGGCTGGCAGGCGCGCCTGCAAGGCGGGCGTATCTGGAGCATCGTAGAGATGAGCGAAAGATTTCAGTAAATTCACATCCACTTCAATTACCCGGTTGAAGTGACCAGCAGTATTCCATCCGCCTTCATCGCGCTTGATACCCGGTATGACTCCTCCTCCAGCATGCTGCAAGCTAGCATTCACTGTGGCCGTAGAATACGTATTAGCCATGTTTCGGAACAAGGGCGAAGGTTGTGCCTTACCAAAAATATTGATACTGAACTTCATGTGATGATCAACTTCCGCAAAAAGTGACAGCTCGTTTTGGAACTGATAATGCGCACGTAGGCGCGGATACAATTCCTTCCGTAACTGCCCGCCCTTAGGGTCGTCATAAACGCCCTCAGGATGCACAAGTGCTTGTACACCAGCACCTATCCGCCACACTAGTGGTAAAAAGCATTTATACAAATTCGTTTGTTGCCCTTTGAGTAACGGATAGTTTTGTGTGGCATTCATAAATTGCGAAACACCTTCAATAGAAACACATTCACTCACATAGTCAGACCGCGCCTGAGGTATTTTCGAAAACACTTCCTCGCGCTGATCCGCCGTTTGCTTAGCACTCAGTTTACGCACTGCAAAGCGTGGATCATAATCAGAAAGCAGAGCTTGCTCATTCCATTCAATTTTTATCCAAGGCGGGTTACCCAAAATCACGTCAAATCCACCACCCCGCTTAAAAAGATCAGCAAACTCCAGTTCCCAATGCATGAAGTGTTGTTGTCCCGCGATCGTTTGCGCCACTTGCAATTGTGGTAGAGCCTCAATCAAGGCGGCAATATCGACATAACCGTAACGATCCCGCTCGGGCGTAAAATCTAAGCTTGGTTGTGCTTGAGTCTCCGGAAATAGATCATCAGCGACTTTGGTACTTAAACTCGCATTGCCCAACAAAACCGTTTCTAACACAAACCACCAAAGCTCACGATCAGGTAATTCTGCAACTTTATCCAAAGGCCAAAACCACAGGGCACACCAAAAATCCATAACTAGTTTCAAGCGACGGTAAGGACTGGCATTCTTTTGCGCCTCGCCGAGCATTTCGCGTCGATAAGTCGCATCTTTTTGTGCTGTGCTGGTAGGCGCATGGTTAGCAGCAGAATCGGGCCAAACGTGTAATTCATCATTCGTCACGGCGCGTACACGAGCAAGTTCAATGGCGTGTTGCTGCCATAGATCATCCACTGCAATGCTCAATGCTTGTACTCGTAGGATTTCTTCTTTTCTTAGTGGACCGGAGAATTCTTTACGCCATTTTTTAAATTGCTCAACCGCCGCTGGCTCTATGGTTTTGACGATTTTGTCCGTTACCATACCCATTCCTTCGGCTGGCAATAAAAAGTGCAGTACGTCAATACTGGATAGCGGTTTGCCAAACGGCACGCTGTTTGGAGCTGCGATGCGCCAGTTACGCTCTGGCATTTCACTCTCTCCTTTACCTGGGCTGAGCTGTACTGTACTAAATACCTCGCGGCGAGCGCCGATCAGAGAGTTACCATTAAATAGCTGCAATCCAAACCAGGGTACATGACTGCCTTTGAAAATAGCATTCAGCCATAGCGATACCTCGGCCAGCTCTACCGCTACTGGGTTTAAGTCAACACCAAATACATTGCTGTCGGCGATGTACATCTTAACGCGCTGCATTTCTTCGGCGTAATCTTCGTGCGGAATGGTTTGACCTAACTCTTTTTGTTTGGCCTGCAAATAGGCCTCCGCTAGCTGATTCACAGCTTCATTTAAGAAAGCGGCACTACCCATGGCAGGCTCACAGACTGTGAGCTGCAAAATTTCGTCAGCAGTTTTGCCTGGCAAAATTTCTTTGAGCGAATGCTCAACCAAGCAGCGTGTGAGCACTTCGGGCGTGTAATAGCTGGCTGATTTTTCGCGGGCGCGACCGGCTAAGCGATAGATGAAAGTGCCTTTAGCATATTTGCGCGGTTCTCCACCAAACAAGCGTTCGGCATCTGTGTATTGGCCGATGCTGCTTGCCGGTACGAAATAGGCTGCTTCTAGCGGGTCTAACACAGCGTTTTTTCTTTTATCGGAAATACTTAGTGCATCTTCATCACTGCTAGATTCATCGTTGCTATCAGCATTATCTACGCTGCCCTCTTCGCCATCATCTCGGTTTGCAATAGTTTTTTTGCCTTTGGGGTCTGAACGCACTTCGTACAAATCTTCCTCAGCGAAGAAACCACGGAAAGACAGCAGAGATTCATATACAGCACCCAATTGATTGATGCCTAGAGTTCCATAACTGATGCGACCACGACCACTACGCCGACCACCTCTACGGGACAGCGACATCAATTCGATGACACGTTGTAAGACGCTATTGCGTAGGCGTACACTGTTTAATAATTTCGTACGTGCTGGGTCAAATAAATGGCCTTGTAAAGGTGCGATGGTGAAACCATTATTGATTGGTGCATCCGATTGAAGTAAAAAATCAGTTTGTTGCCCCAAACTGTCTTTGCTGTTTTTATGAGGAAAGCCCTGCCAGATCAGGTTAAATATTTTCTTTAAGCTTTCATGAAAGTAAAAACCCTCTTGCGCTTCGGTGGTGGTGAGGGGCGTTTGCTCCAATTCACGCAGGTGTTCAATGCTATAGCCTTTGAGGTAAGCCTCAGCATCGATCGGCGCATAACCTAACTCGGGGCGCGCTTCGATATAGAACAAAAACAGTAATCGATACATGAAGCGCAAACTCTCAAGACTGAGTTGCTCGGCAAAGTCAATATCGTTACGGTCATACACTTTTTCTCGGGCGACGACGCGCTTGTACCGAACGGCTTCATTGGCAATGAGTTCAATGCATTCTCGCAATGCGTACTTGAGATCAGTCGATACTTCAAACGCATGTTTGTGGGAATTGTCATCTATGCTATCGAGCAGAGCGACCGTGCCGTCGCCAGGCAATACAGATTGGCTGCCGACCAATGCGGCAATGGCGCGGAAGTTTTTTTCATCGCGCGGGCCGAATAGCTCAGGCAGATTAAAACTTAACAGCGCCTTGCGCGCCCATTTGCTGCGCTCAATCAATATCCATTCATCATGGTGAACCAACAGCACCCACCGCGGTGGATGGTCTTCTGCAAACAGCCTCTTGCTGAGGGCATCCTCCCAGGTCTGATCCGAGTGTCTATTTTTGCCCTGTTCATTGAATACGGCGGGCGGCCACAACTCCAAAGGGCTCATGTCTAATTCATTATCACCTGCAACTGCCGCGACGATGACCAACAGTGGGAATTGTTTGGCATCGTTATACACCGCTAAAACCGGTAAGTCACCATCAGCCAACGACATGGCATGCGGATTGAGTTGATAACCGAGGGCTTCAAGCAAAGGTTGCACCAAATCAATCAACAGTGCTTCACGCTCGGAAGCTTTGCGTTCTTGTAGCAATCGTTCACGTTGGCGGAAATAGGTATTCGCGCCTGCGGCTGCACGCAGGCGCGAGACCGGGCTTTGCGACCCTTGTTCTTTCCATTGATCAAACAGGGGCTTGAGATCTTTTTCCAAAATCTCGTCAAGATAATGTTGACTATAAAATTCGTTAGCATTGGTGAGACCAGAGAGAATAAAACTCATGATTACCTTTCTTTACGCCACCAGAGCGGCAATAACGGAGAACTGAGCGCGATCGTCCAGTTCTAGCGTGTTGCGTATCCATTGCTGGTAGTTGCTAAACAAGTTGGCGGTGTATTCTTCTTTTTGTTTGCGTTTAGCGGCGTTAATTTTTTCTAAGCCCTGACTAAAGTCGAGTTCCATTTGCTGGTGGTGCTTTTGCTGCAAGCGACTGAGCTTGGCTAATTCCGCCGTCATGCGTTGACGGTTGGCTTGATCGAAGCTTTGCTTAATTGGCTTGATGTGTTCTTCAGCCGCTTTGATGACCGCACTTAAGGCATTTTGCACATAGCTAACATCTATCGGCACGCCGTCATTGGCAATTTGGTTTTTAGGGTCATCAAGCCCGGTTAACGTGAGGCATTCTTTCAGTTGTAAAACCTGAGCAACTTGGGCCGTTGCGTTTAGACGCACGCCTAGCCATTCGGTTAATACAGCTTGGCCACGTCGGTTGGGAATTTGCACCAAGACCATGACCATAGATTCGCCAGCTTGCAGTCCATTCATAGCGCTATTCTCGCTATTGACGCGCAAAACGGGGGCGCGTTGTCGACCAAACAGCGCCATCAATTTATAGTCCATCCATTGCGCAACAGGATGCAACGGCCACAAATACTGTAGCTGTGGCCAAGCATTGGTATCGCGCGCCTGCTTAATGCACGATTCGACCATTGTCGCATCGGCACTGAGCGCGAAGGTGTTATCGTTGGGCCACATTTCTTCAGCCAATTCACGTTTCAGTAATTGTGCTAAATCTTTACTGGGCTGAAAGCTGACAATGCGATGCTGCTCATCGGCAGTAACAGCGCTATATTCACGCGGTGCTTGCTGATGTAGCAGGCGCAAACCGTCACGTAAATAAGCGTAACTATCGCCAAACAAACTGGTCGATGTTTTGATGGGTGCCGGAATATTGGCATAGTAAGAGATCGCAAGGCTTGCATCGCTGAGATGATACTCTGTCGCCGCACTTACTTGCTCACTGCATTCTGCTGCTGTACTCCACAGCGCTTCAAAAGGATCGACACTGTCATCCGCAAGCAATTCTGCAAATTTTTCCGCAGCGGTATTGCCTTCAATAGCTTTGGCGACTTCAAGCGTTTCTAGGTCTTCATCGTAAAGCCCCATAAATGCTGACGGGTCACCAATATTCTTGGCTGCCTGCTGGTCTTTCTCTATCAAGATTTCAAGATAGCGTAAATCACCACGAATGCGCTCATGGCTTGGCTGCGTGAGTAAGTAGCCGATCTTGGGAGCCTTCGTTTGACCGTAGCGATCAACACGACCATTACGCTGCTGGAACACCATGAGCGACCAAGAAATATCAAAGTGAACTAACCGATGCGCTTGGTAATGCAAGTTCAAACCTTCAGACGCAACGTCAGAGGCGATAAGCAAACGTAGTGGCGAGTGAGTTTTGCCGAAGTCCTCAACAGTTTTTTGAATTTCGACATCAGGGAGTTGACCATGCAAGATGGCAACGGCGTCTGGTTTTAAACCGAGTGCGGCAGGTAGGGCTTCTTGCAAAAACTTGAGGGTCTCGACCCGTTCTGTAAAGATGACCAAGCGGTCTGAGGCTGCTTTCCCATCCCATTTCCAATGTGCATTTGTGCGCAATTGCTGTATGAGATACTGAAATTTGCTAAAGCTCTCTGGCGTAATGGCACTTACCAAAGATTCTAAGTCCCTTAAATCAGGTAAATCTGTATGGCCTTTTTCTTTGGCATCAAGCTTACGAATACGTTCGCGCAAAGTTTGCAAGCATGCTGCGGGAGAAGAAAATAAGGCTTTCTCCAAAACAGTACAGAATAACATAGCGCCATCACGCGCGCCTTTGCCTTCGTTATTGAGCTTTAACTGGGCCAGTGCATCGAAGGCGCGGTTTTCTTCCGGGCTTGCATCACAGGCCAAACGGAAAACATCGCGTTCAGGAAAATCCTGCTTCATTTGTTCGCGTACGTCTTTTTTGAATCGACGTACAAACAAATGATCCACATCTTCGCGGGTGTACTCGACTTTCTCGCCTGCAGGCAAGACCGTGGGGTCTAGCATACGCATTAAGCTGGCAAAACTCTCTTTTCTACCATTATGCGGCGTCGCCGTCAGCAGTATTAAGGCATCGGAGCGTTGCGACAATAATTCCGCCAAGCGATTACTTTGAGTTCGATTACCTTTGTAGGAAACATTATGCGCTTCGTCGATAATGATCAGATCCCACCATGCAGATTCGAGGAAATGCCGGTATTCGATATCACGTTTCAGTGTATCAACCGAAATGAGCGTGCGGTCGTAATAATTAAACGGGTTGTGGTTTGAAGGAATATCGCGACGGATTCTTTGAATCCCAGTCGAATCAAGACGCGTCAGGGGAATGGTAAAGCGATTCCAAAATTCTTGTTGGAACTGACGCATCATGCTCTTGGTAGTTACTACCAAAATACGGCGCGCTTTGCCCCGACGGATCAATTCTGCACTGAGAATACCGGCTTCAAGTGTTTTACCCAAACCTACAGTATCTGCAATTAATAGACGCGGACGCAATTGTTGTAAAACGCGATGTGCTGGTTGCAATTGAAAAGGCAAAGCGTCCATTACACCACGATGACCAATGACGATCTCGCCATCTTGCAAAGCGGCTTGCCTTAATCGAGCCTCAATAAACAAGCGTGACGCAATGAACGATGGGGACTCATCAAACACCAACTCTGTCTTAGCAGGATCGATAAGAGTGATGTCTTCTAACTGAGTGAGAAACAAAGCGTGGCGATTACGTACCGTTTCTGACACGCCTATGCATGAAAGTTGCCAACCTCCAAGTGTGCATTGATCAGCATTTTGAATAATCCATTCTTCATCACGAATAAGCGCGCGAGCGCCAGGAGCAGGAGCTTGAGTTAGTTGCATACAGAATTGTTAAATTGAAACCTCTTTAATTGCATTGATTATCTCTCAACGCTCCCTATTTATGTTGAGAAACATCGCCAATTTGCGTTCTATTTAGGAATGAGTACTACATAAGTAAAAGATTGCCAAGTCTCATATTCTGTTTTGAGTCGTTGTTCGCCATATCGCTTTTAATAACCTCAAAATCCGTTAAACAGATATCTGCCAATTGCCATCCTCACTGCGACGTCAAGAAGCTATCGCGAGTGTGTACTAAATTATAACGCTGCCCCAATAATTTAGAAGCAGATTTCAAGTCTCTCCAAGCGGCATTCTAAAAATTCTCAGTCACATATCACTGAATTGGAATCAGGCGTTGTATCTCCCTGATACCCAGTCCCCTTCCCTCTTCAGAATATTCAATAAAGGAAATCCTCATGGATCACAACATTTTCTTCTCTATCGTCAATGCCATACTCACACTAGCTACTATTATCCTTTACTACCCGCTCCTTAAAGCATCGAGCGCCGAGGCATTGCACGAAGCAATTAAAACCCGTCCAGCGTTGGCAAGAGCTGTCGCCCGCAAGAGCAATCGCAGCTATCTTAGGGTCTGTCTGTATTTCTTCCTGTCTCTGCCTGCCTACATGGCCATAGCTGTTTTTGAGTATGTCAATATGGACTTTGCTGCCTTCACACTGCTTGTCTGGTTCCTGGTATCTCTGTCCCGCATCTGGATGCTGAGGATGATGCTGAGTAAGTCCTGAATCTGCTTTTTTGACCGCTGTCCAGTAGTCCGCTCAGAGTATTTTCAGAGCTGCGTTTTTCCTCCTGGTCTTACCCCTCCCTTTTATCTTTCTTCCTTTTTTCATAGGCATTCCATGTCAGAATTCAACACGTCCCTATCAGCTATTCCAACGTCCGCGCATGTATGTCCCTGTTGTCAATCCTCACGCATCCAAATTAAAAATTACGGCAAGAAGACTGGCGGAACAGTCGGTGCTGTCGCCGGTGTCGCCGCAGGCACAGCCAGTTCGATTGGTGGCGCTGAAGTCGGCGCTTCCATTGGTGCTGCCGGTGGTCCTCTGGGTATCGCGCTTGGCATGCTGGCTGGTGCCCTCATTGGTGGTCTGATCGGTGGTGCCACCGGTTGCTCTGTCGGTGTCAAACTGGGTCAGGTGGTGGATGACCGCATTCTGGACAATTATGAATGCCAGGATTGTGGTTATCACTTCAGTGCACAAATCCAGTGAAACTACCGTTTTTACTGCCGATCTGCTTTACCCTTCGCACTACCCTTTTCTTCATATCTTTATTTAATCCCCCTCGTGCATCGTCATCATTGAGCTGAATTGCTACTGCTGTTCTGTCTCAGCAGCATGCCTGTGTACGTCTATCTATTCTCAATTTAGGAAATCTCTTATGGCACACCTCATCGAAAACATGGCTTATGTTAATGAAGTTCCATGGCATGGCCTGGGCAATCAACTGACTGCCAAGCAACCCATAGAAGTCTGGGCAAAACAGGCCGGTATGGCTTTTGAAATCAAGGAGTCTCCTGTTCGCTTCATGACGGAAAGCGCCGGTAGCCTCGGGGCTATCATGACTTTCCCGGAACAAAAGGTTCTGTATCGCTCCGATACCAAGGCTGCCCTGTCAGTCGTCTCGAATCGTTACCAGGTCGTACAGCCCCGCGAAATCCTGGAGTTCTATCGTGACCTGACTGAAGTATCCGGCTTCGAGCTGGAAACTGCCGGTGTCCTCAAAGAAGGCCGCAAAGTCTGGGCACTGGCTAAAACCAATCAGTCAGCCACCATCAAGGGTAATGACGTCGTGAAGGCTTATCTGTTGCTGGCTACTGCCTGCGATGGCAGTCTGGCGACTACGGCACAATTCACCAGTATCCGGGTGGTGTGCAATAACACCCTGGCAGTAGCTCTTAATAATAGCAGCGGTGCAGTCAAGGTGCCACACAACACGAACTTTGACGCACAGGCTGTCAAACGTCAGTTGGGTATCTCTGTCGCTTCCTGGGATGCATTTATGTATCGCATGAAAACTCTTTCCGAACGCAAAGTGAAATCGCATGAAGCCATGAATTACTTCCTGCGCGTCTTCACTGATCCCGGCAATACTGCTTCCGGCCTGACCAATGAACGTGCCATGAAAAAGGTACAGGAACTATATGACGGTCAAGGCAAAGGCGCTGAACTAAGCTCTTCCAAGGGAACAGCCTTTGGTTTGCTGAATTCTGTCACCGAATATGTCGATCACCAGAAACGTGCACGTACCACTGACCACAGGCTGGAATCAGCCTGGTTTGGTCAGGGTGCGTCTCTGAAGCAGAAAGCGCTGGATCAGGCTTTGCTGATGGTGGCCTGAGCATATCCACGTCACTGGAAGAAACAGGCTTTGACAGAAAACTGCCAAGCAAGTGCATTTCATGGCAGTTCAGCAGTACCAATAACAACAAGTGTCTTTGGGTGTTATGGGCACCAAAAACTGAAAACACCACTCACCCTGCCCGGCAGCATCCGCTTGCCGGGCTTTTTTCCTTCGGTACCTGGTCCTTCTTTATTCCTTTGTTTTTCTCTTAATCAATTCATCAAATTCAACCCGGAGCTTTTATGTCTGCCGCAGAAAAAACCGATGTACTCAAACCAAACCGGCCAGCCCTGAAGCTGGTCAAGACCAAGGAACTCAGCCGAGACGACTGGCTGACTGTGCGCAAGCAAGGCATAGGCAGTAGTGATGCTGGCACAGCCGTAGGTCTGAATCCCTATCAGTCTCCACTGGAATTGTGGATGATCAAGACTGGCCGTGATGCGGATTTACCCAAGATTGATCCCAATGATGAAACCAGTCCTACTTACTGGGGAAGCCTGCTGGAACCCATAGTCGCAGCCCACTACACGCGCCGCACCGGCAACCGGGTACGCAAGATCAATGCTGTATTACAGCATCCTGATCCAGACAAGTCCTGGATGCTGGCAAATATCGACCGGGAAGTGACTGGTGCCCCGGATGTGCAAATACTGGAATGCAAGACTGCCGGGGAATTTGGTGTGCGCTTATGGCGGGACGGTGTACCGGAATACATCGTCTGCCAGGTACAACATCAACTGGCGGTCACTGGCAAGGCAGCGGCGGATGTCTGTGTATTGGTCTGTGGGCAGGAAATCAGGATTTACCGGATTAGCCGTGATGATGAGCTGATTGCCAGGCTGATAGAACTGGAAAGGCAGTTCTGGCATTACGTGGAAACAGATACACCTCCACCGGCAGATGGCTCGGAATCAGCGGATATGGCTTTGCGCTGTCTGTATCCGCAGGATGCCGGGAATCATCTTGATCTTACTTTAGATACACAAATGTCAGCGATTTTTGCGGACCTGGTGAATCTGCGGGCGGATATCGACAGCCGGGAAGAACTGGCAGCATTACTTGCGCAGCAAATACAGCAACGTCTGGCGCAAGCGAGCACGGCCAGTTTTGATAGTGGGCGGGTCAGTTGGAAACGGGCCAAGGACAGCTTGCGTCTGGATGTGGAGAAGCTATTACAAGATCAGCCAGATTTGCTGGAGCGTTACCCTCTTGTCAGGCCAGGTAGTCGGCGGTTTTTGCTGACACCAAAGCCAGTCAGTGTAGAAGCTTGAATTACGTTGTCACTCTGTGTTGAGCGGCATAGTACGACACAGCTCTGTCCTGCACTGCGGTGCTGCTCACTCAAGTCTCTGTATCACTCTTCCCAAGCATTTCTATAAAGCATTTCCACAACCAAACAAGCAGCCTGTTTCTGTCCTTGGCAGAACAGGCTTTCTTTTTTATTTAGAGGATCACCATGATTAAAGGTTTAGCCATCACGCCTCCCATTCTGGGGCGTATTTCTATAGGCAGTGTCGTAGAGAAGAACGGCAAGCGCCTGCCAGTGAAGGAAGACTTTTTTACGATTACTTCCCAGGTACAGGGACGTAATGGCTGGGTCAATCACCCGCTGGATGAAGAATTGCGCAAGAAGGCTGATACGGACAAGCTGCGTTCGATTCCTGTACGGGTCTTGTTCAACTCACCTGAATTGAACCTGCGGGCGGAATACAGTTTGTTTGACCGGCAGACCGGGCGTCCTCTGTGTGTGGGAAATGGGGAGACTTGCAGACGGTTCACAGACTCCGGCATGCAGAATCTACCCTGCCCTTCGCCGGATAGCTGTGAGCTGGCCAAGGGTGGTGCCTGCAAGCCATATGGCCGTTTAAATGTGCAGATCGGGGATGAGGATGAACTGGGGTCATTCATCTTCAGAACAACCGGGTTTAACAGTATTCGCACCCTGGCAGCACGTCTTAGTTATTACCAGGCGGTGTCTGGCAACTTGCTGGCCTGTCTGCCGCTGGAACTGAGGCTCAGGGGTAAGAGCACGACCATGAGCCACCGGTCTGCGATTTATTACGTGGATTTAACGGTGCGGGAAGGGTTGACGCTGGAGGCGGCGATAGCTCAGGCCAGGGGGACGGATCAACGACGCAGGGAGTGTGGGTTTGATCAGGCGGCGCTGGATGGGGCTGCGCTACGGGGATTTGCCAATGGGGCCTTTGAGGAGAGTGCAGAGGAAACCTTGGAAACGCTGGAGGAATTTTATCCTGAGTCTGGCAATTCTGAATCCGCTGAGTCTACAGTCCCTGCTGTCTCTGCTGCACCAATTGACAACCCGGCTGCGGGCAAGCCGCTTGCCGCACTGGTCCGGTCAAGGCCCAGTCTGGTAGACAAGCTGGACAAGAAACTTGGTGCGCCACACTCTGCCTTGCTCATTCGGCCTTAAGCCGTGCGCCTTTATATCAATGAATGATCAATGAATTCAAGGAGAAAATGCCATGACAGACATGGGCATGACAGATTTTAGTATTGTGGATGACGCTACGCCGTTTTTTGCGCCGGTGTCATCTGACCTGATTGATGGTCTGCTGGGGCAGTACAACAGTATGCGCCAGCGTATCACCCATGTTGCAGGGATGATAGACGGGGAATTGTCGGCGGCGATGGAATACTTTCTGGATGGGAATGGCGATGAACACAACCGCTTCAAGCCCAGCGTACAGAAGCTGTTTAATCCTGCCGGTGCGATTGCGGCCTTGAATGCAGCATATTGGTCGAAGACGCTGGCAATGACGGATGTGTTGAGTGTGATGCCGCAAAAGCGTCGTGACGAATGGAACAAGACCATCAGTGAGATGACAGCCCCCGATTTCACGGATGAAGCAGTCCGTCCCACTATTGGTGATTTGCTGGCATCGCGCCAGAAGTTCTTTGCTGAGCGTGTGGAGGGGATATTCCGGGGTTTGTCCGGGGAGCATGTGACGAACTCGCCTGCGGGTTTCAGCAAACGGATGATCATTGCTTATGTCACCAGTGAGTGGAGTACCAATACAAGCAGGGCCGGGCTGATCAATGACCTGCGTGCGGTAATCGCTAAGTTCATGGGCAGGGATGAACCTAAGTGGAATGCGACCTCGGGAATTGTGAGCATGGCAAGGCAGCGTCATGGTGAGTGGCTGATCCTCGATGGTGGTGCACTGAAGCTGCGTTGTTATCTGAAGGGAACAGCACATCTGGAGGTTCATCCTGAGATGGCCTGGCGGCTGAATCAGGTGCTGCATTCTCTCTATCCCCAGGCGATTCCTGCACAGTTCCGCAAGAAGCCGGTGAAACAGGAGAAACACTATCAGTTGATGAACCGGCCTTTGCCGTTTGCTGTTATTGAGGTGTTGTCTGAGTTGCGGGCCAGCCGACACAATCCGTTGGAGTTTCAGTTCAGCTATCAGCACTGTGGCTCCTCACCTGCCAAAACGGAGGCAATCAGGGTATTGCAATATCTTGGTGGGGTCATCAATAAAAAGGGGAATGTCGAATTTGATTTTAAACTGGATGGGGTGCTGAATGAAATGATTGCCAGCGGCTGCTTGCCTGACCGGGCGACTCATCAGTTTTTTGCAACTCCGGCAGAGATGGCAAAAGATGCGGCAACTGAACTTGACATTAGCGAGGGGGACTTTTGTCTGGAGCCAAGTGCGGGCCAGGGGAATCTGGCCATGCACCTGCCAAAGGAGAGGACTCGCTGTATAGAGATCAGTAAATTACATGCGCTGATCCTGACTGAAAAAGGCTTTGATACTTTGCAGATCGATTTCCTGGAATATGCCAGGACAACGACGGAGCGCTTTGACAAGGTGCTGATGAATCCACCGTTTTCTGATGGGCGGGCGCTGGCGCATCTGGAGGCTGCGGCAAGCCTGGTCAAGCCACAGGGACGGATGGTCGCCATTCTGCCTTTGTCAATGAATGGGAAAGAGGTATTGCCGGGCTGGGATCTGGAATGGCTGCGTACCTATAACAATGAATTTGCAGGGACCGGCGTTTCGGTTGTTATGTTGAGGGCTTGCCGGGTATAGTTTTTTCCATCTTGCACAAGGAATAAGTCTGCATATTACTCGGGTCGCAGCATGTCCCATACTTCCAAGCCAACGGCATCTGCCAATTTTTCCATATTATCGATGGAAATGTTGCGCTCACCTCTTTCGACCTGACCAATGTAAGTCCGATGGAGTCCTGCTTTTTCAGCCAAAACTTCTTGCGATAAGGTCAATATTTCGCGTGCATGACGAAGCCTCACACCAAAACGAATCTTGGCGGGTTCTCTGGCAGGCAACTTTTTGTCTTTGGTCTTCACAGGCCAAAGGTTGCTTTTTAGATGACTTTAAGTCTACAGAGTTTAAGTAGCACATGATATTATTTCAATCCAGAATACCAATAACTTTTGATCTACTGAATGGACACCCTTTATGAACTCAAAATTCAATTTAGTCTTTGCAATCTGTTCCGCGATTTTCTTTCTATCCGGGTGCGCACCCAAAATAGACGGCAAAAATGGCGACACGTTTATGGACTCGCTGAAGCATATGCATTCAAAACTCCCCCCAGAAGAAAGTAAGCAGTTGAGCTGGGACGTTGCCAATATCTCTACCTATGCAATGACTCACAATGATTCCTCTTTTAAGGAATTTGACGGCAAAACTGCCAAAGACCTTCATGCAAGAGCTGAAGAAATTCTGCGGGAAAAAGCACAAATAGAGGCTCAAAAAGAAGCCGAGCGGTTAGCTGCAAAGAAAATCGGTGAGCAAGCTGCAGCCAAAGAAAAGGCGATTGTTGACGCATTTTCCGGGGCGATCACAAATGCAACAATGGTGAGAAGAAAAGCAGACGCTGCTTCATTTCCTGTAGATGAGATCGCATTGGGAATTGATGTTAAAAACGGCACGCAATACCCTGTAGCACGTTTTCACTACACCCTTTCCCTCATCTACGGAGATGGATTAAAGGCAACACCTGATCCAGCAACCTACACCTTCGACACACCACTATTGCGCGGTGAATCAAAGCATATAGTCATCAAAAATAAGCCACGAGGCAACATCGATGACACTACAGATATTTTCCTTTCATACAGGGTGGTAGATCTTCTGTCGCGAGATTTGCGGAACTTAATGTATGCCGAAGAAAAGAACTTTTCAGCCGAACTACAAATAACGGCCATTGAAACGAGCGCTGGTGACTATTTCACTATCAACAAACCTTATTGAAAACGCCAGCTTCACGACGCTTTCCAGAGGATTCATTTCCGTGCCTATTAAATTCAAGTACATATCACTCAAATGGAATCAGAAATTCTACCTATCTGATCCCTAGTCAATCCTCTCTTCTTGTCAAACCTTCAAACCAAGGAAATCCTCATGGATCACAATATCTTCTTTTCACTTATCAATGCTGTACTCACCATAGCCGCTGTAATCCTTTACCACCCGCTCCTTAAAGCATCGAGCTCCGAGGCATTGCAAGAAGTAATCAAGTCGCGCCCAGTGCTGGCAAGAGCCGTTGCCCGCAAGAGCAACCGCAGCTATTTCAGGGTCTGTCTGTATTTCCTCCTTTCTCTGCCAGCCTACATGGCCATTGCTGTTTTTGAGTATGTCAATATGGACTTTGCGGCCCTTGTCTTGTTTGTTTGGTTCTTGGTATCCCTATCCCGCGTGTGGAAGCTGAGGTTGCTGCTGGGCAAGCCCTGAGTTCGTTTTACCCGTCAAGCAATTCGCTCAATTCTATTTAAACAATTAAGGAATTCTCATATGAAAAAAATCTTCATCATCGCCACTCTGGCTATTCTCTCTGCTGCAAACGGTTATGCAGCCGAGGGTAGATGGACGGAAGGAGGCGGCCAAGGAAACTTGGAATATTTCATCGACTATCAGGGTACCAGGCTCTACATCGGTTGCCCGACCAAGGAAGGCAGCGCAGATGCCGCTTCATCTGTCACGGCAGAGCGCATTAGCGATGGCATGAAATACAAACAATTTACCGTGAGCGTCAATGGCATCAGTTACGACGGCCCTTTTGATGCGGATAGCAGAGTGGGGACGCAGAATTTCTTATCGTTGCTTGCAGGCTTGCGCAAGGCGGACGCAGTAGTCAAGGCAGGAAGTAAAACCGTGACCTTTCCCAAGAGCAATGCTGCGAAAGTTTTGCCTGTTTATGGGAAAGGATTTAGCTGTAATTTGATGTGATACCAGCAGCTTATATTGGGTCGCACCTCAAGTCATGAACAATGACTTGAGGTTTCCTCCAGTGACATCTCTTTCCGTCAGCCTATAGGAATTATCCTGAATGAGAGTTTTTTAATGTTACCAAATCAAACTCTTGGTGTATTGATTAACAATTACTTAAAATACGTGACTGAATGCAGAAAACCAATGAAACGAATCACCAAACGGATATAGCGGCTAAAAGCTTACTGATGACGAAACCACCGCAGAAAAATAGGAGCGCCTGAATTGACATCCTCACTCATCTGGCGTCTGACATTAGCTGCCAATCTGGCCATGGTCTTTGTGAGCCTGTCCAGCATCTTTTGGGGTGTCTTGCCCTTCTTTGGTGCTGTGGGCAGTGCAACCTCCCTGGCTGCTTGTGTTGGGATGGTTTACTTTAAATCGAAAATTCTAAGTGAAGACCTGACAACAGATTCTGAGGACGTGGTACACAGCAGGAGAAGGAATGATACTTCACAAGGTTGATGTTTATTTTTGCTAGCTGTGACTACAAATTGACATATTCCTGACGTGGCATGGACCATTCCTGCTGACAAGCATAGCAACGGATGTGAAGACCTGACTGCGTTTCTAGGAAATATCCTTCTGCCATACGGTCTTTTGATGTGGTGGCCCGCCAGGCGTGACCACAAGAACAAGTGAAGTGAGCGGCAAGTAACCCGCCCTTTTTTGTGTCTGCGCACCAGATACAGGGGAATGGACTGCGTAACTCCATTTAGGATCATCGATTTTCAACGACATGAATTTCCATCTTTAAAAAGAATCAGCAACTACCATAGTTCAAGCATCTATGGTTCAATTACACAGTAATAGCTAGGCTATTTACCCTTGGAACTGCGCTCCTTTTACAGTTATTTTTTCACTGTCGGAGTTTAGAATAACCACCCAATTATTGGGCGAATCTACAAAGACTTGATGCAAAACAGTCTCAAATTTTTCTCTTGAGGAGGACATATTATCCAAGGAAAGATCAGCCAATGTGCCAGCTAAGTAGTCTGGTAGACGAATAAGTTCATCAAAGCGATACTTACCGACTTTATCTGGAATTTCAAAAGTGATTTCTGGAACCTGATGAGCTGCGGTTCCATCTATATTCGCGACAGATTCGGAGGCCTTTGACCGCATAAGTATGAAATACAGATACGCCAAATCATACACAACAGTTTCACTGTGTTCAATCAGCTTATCCCTGTCAGAAATCCATCTAAGGTAACTAGCCTGAGTTGCGCCGGTGATTAGAAAAAATAGCGTCGCAGCAAATGCAGACGTCAAATGAATTTGTCGAGCTAAACGGTCGTTTGGCTGCTTTCTCGCCAAGTTTCTTTCGAACAATGCTAGACGCTTTAGAACGTCATCAAAATATTCTGGTGCGACCGATTTACTGACAGGGGTGTTCGTTTTGAGTGCTTGTACGAATTCACGTGCGTCTGGGATGAAGCTAGCCATATCCTCAGCGCGTAAATAGTCACGTAAAAGTTGCGACTGTCTGTTGATAACAAACGAAACACTAAACGTAACAGGCATCGGGCAAGTCAGATATTGAATAAGTCCAACTGGAACTTCATTTACCTTTTTTAGATCGCGTGGTGCCACAGCAGTAATGTACTCGCAAATATTTGCCGTCGAGTCATGATTCGCAATAGCCACAAAAGAGAATACGTCATTCGGCTTGCCTTCGTCGCCGATGCAATAGTCTGATACAACTGTCCACGGCATTCCTGCTGGATAAGCAGAAAACCATTGCCCCATTTTAAGATGAATAGTCTTGGTCGCGTCAATGAGTGGATGGAGTAAGTCAATCATAGTCTTCTTGCGCTTGTATCGCACTTGGCGCTGTGTGCTGACAAACAAATCGATAAGCAGTCGTAATGGGATATGTAACTGGCTATTTGAAAATTTGCATGTACAGATAATTTTAATTTATTACCGCTTACAAAACCTGCTTATGCATCCGCATAGTATTCTCTCGGTTGATTAGCGAGCCAGATTAAAGCGTCAAGTTCAGCGAGATTTCTTGCAGCACAGGATTGAGACTGCCGCAACGCAGAGCGCAACTTTATGGCCAAATCGATGTATTTCGCTCCTTCGGAAGCACCTCTTGGGGGAGTAAAGCTTGTCTGTTTGAGCCAATCTCTAACAGGCTCGTTCAGAACCGGGAATTCGGCAGGGAAAAATTGACAAAGCATCTCTGAAAATAAGGCGCTTCTCGTGGGAATTCTTTTCTCAGCGAGCCTATCAATCTCTCGACTCACAGTATCATCTCGTTCGAAAGGGTCACAGTTGAGCACTGCAACGACACTGCGCGCCAGTTCCACGAAATTGCTTGAACGTCCGCTACGCTCCCAACCTGCTCCCTGGAACCGGCTGCCACTCTCGCCGGATTCCCACAGGTTGTTTAAGGCAGTGTAGAATCGTCTACCCGTCTCTTCTGACCACTGCAGTCGAGCAGTTTTTCTGAAAAGACTTTCTAGATCATCACGATTTTTCTTGAAGACTTTCATCCGTTTTCTGCGGTGGTTAAGATGTCTTTCCAAGCTGCCTTTATCGGTAATGTCAGGAAGCACCAATTCGAATAAAGGTGTGTCCGCAAACAGCGATGAATGATCAGGTCTCTTCGGCGGAGTGGCTTCAACATACTTCTGTAGCCAAGATTCCGACACAACAACGGACTTTTCAGAGAGTATGGCGACCCAATTTTTAACTACCTTGAAACTCTCTTCGCTAATTTCAGAGAAACTATTGACTTCGCAATTGGACTCAAAGGCAGCTTTGGATAAATTTGACGACCCCACCAATGCAAAACACGTGCCGTCAACCTCTTTCCAAAATACAGCTTTAGGATGAAATCCTGTTACCTGATCGGCTACCAAAAACTGTGCTCGTCTCTCATTTGGCAGCCATTTCATCACATCAATACACGCCTTCTTGCGCGTGATACCAAAGTCTTTGCCAACGATCAGTCGGAAATTCTTACATTGCTCACCCAACGGACTTTTGACGTCCCAATTGGTCAAATAAGCACTGACGATGTACAACTCCTTCGAATGCTTAAACGCACGTTGGTATATCCCAGTTAAGGCACCAACACCTCGGTCCGGTATGAATATTAATTCCAAAATTGCTCCTCAGATTTAAATTTTAAAAAAGATATTCACTTCTCGTCTTGAGTACCTTGCAATGTATCGCCATTATTGTTCCCCATTTACTTTGCTTATGTTAGATCTGCATCATATCGCACAAAAAGAATACCTTGCTCGGACAATAGTTCTGCATATTTTTCATCAGGTGCAACGACGATGACATGGCGCACTGATTCACGATAGAGATTCAGTTGACGCATCAATTCCCCAAGTGTCGGAAGTTCAGTCTTCACTTCCACCAGGATTTGAAACCGCATTGTCTCCACCCACCATTCCTTTTTACGAGGACGTTCTGATTCAATCGTGCCAAGCACATGTGCCTCGCAATGCAGTAACAGATCCCCATATCCCAGAATCGGGTTGTATCGACTCGCGCCTTCAGATCGCCCTCGCAGAACAGCTTCCAGTTCGCGCTTGGACACTAACGTGGGGCACTTGGGAGGAGGCATTCCTAGCTCTGGATTTCTCTCTAACAGCGCATGTGGCCAGTCAGGAAGCAAGTCGATGCCACGCTCATTAAAATGGTCCGCGTATGTCGTAACGTACTGGCGCGCCAACATCTCAGCATGCTTGTGAGCCCACAAGGTAATGGTATCGTGGTTCGGCTTGCTCACTTCGCTATCCCACAGCCCTAACTGGGGCAATTTTTCTCTTGCACTTGCCATTGGTATTTTTTCCTAACAGTTATTCACTTTGGATGTTGCTGATAAGTGGATTCCCTAACAGACAGATATCACCGGAACAGCCACTGTTGAAAGAGAATACAGCTATAAAATTAATTGAAAAAAGTGAGCATCAATTTCATTGACCGCGCTGTTCATTTCGCTTACGCAAACCAGTCTCAATGTAGCCTTTGAGATTAGAGCCTTTACCACTCACCTGGCTGCGAGAGAACTCACTAAAGTTAGCTCTCGCATCGTTCAGGTTTACTTCATAACTTTCATCTGAGTTATACCCCATCGACATTAATGCCTGAATTTCCATCACTTTTTCATCAGTAAGCAATTCGATAAAGTTGACAATACTATTAAATGCGTCTTGCGCATTACGTTCCATTCCAGGTCGTACAGTGACTTCACCACCGACTGCGGTTTGATACATTGAATCCAGGATGTCACACAGCCGAAATAGTTGACCAAATTTTGCACCTGTAACGTTGCTTGAGTTCATCGACATTACCATATTGTTAATTAAAAATACAATCTGGGAATGAATTTCTGAATTTCAATATGTTTGCTTCTTTTCTATATCAGTTTTCAATATAGTTGTTCTGTTGAAGAGCAATATCTTTCTTAAAATCAATCTCTGACCTTGTGTTACAGATGAGTGGACTTCACTGTGGTGACTCCACTCAATAATCTATAACCCTCAATACTGAAAGTATTTTTTTACTCACACATACATGTTATGAAGAGAGTAAGTAATCATCAATCAAATAATTGCTTGACTACTAGGGGGATAAAGGGAGGCGCACTTAACCTTTCTCGCGTTTAGCATAGACAAGCTCATTTCTCTCTTCCCAATTTCACCGATGAAGCAGGATCTCCTGTCTTCATTTGATCCATCATGAATCAGTAAGGGAAGAAAACATGGCCAGCTATCATTGCAGCATCAAGAGTGGAAAAAGAGGAAAAGCAGCAAGTCACGCGGATTACATTGTTCGTGAAGGGCGACATGCCAGAGACGAGGAAACGTCTGACCTGATCGCCAAAGCTTATGGCAACTTGCCAGACTGGTCAGCCGACGATCCTAGATACTTCTGGAAGATGGCAGACAAACATGAACGTGTCAATGGTGCCGCTTATCGTGAATACGTCTTGGCTCTGCCGCAAGAACTATGTCGGGATCAGCAACTGGAAATTGTCAGAGAATTTATTGCTTCAGAAATTGGAAGCAAGCCGTACCAATTTGCAGTTCATTCACCTGTTGCGGCCCTGGGGAAAACTGAGCAGCCACATGCGCATGTAATGTATTCAGACAGGATAGATGACGGCATTGACCGACTACCCGAACAACATTTCAAACGGTACAATTCCGCAAATCCTGAATTGGGTGGATGTAAAAAGGATAGCGGCGGCAAAGATCGTATCGCAATGAAAGAGGCTCTCACGCAAACCCGCGCCACATGGGCGCAGATACAAAATTCTGCATTAGAGCAATCAGGGTATGATGTAAAGGTTGATCATCGTAGCAACAAGGACCGGGGCATAGAACGTGTTCCAGAAAAACACTTAGGATTCCTGGGTGTCAAAAAAATGTCTGCTGAAGAAAAACAATTGGTCAATAATCTCAGGCAGTCTGGCGGAAGTACGCAAACTCAGATGGTCCGTGTCACCCGCTAAAAAAGCACAGAAATATATCTTCGCGTTTCCATATCGGCGCTATTCCTGCTACTTGTAGCAGGAATAGCGGTCTTTCCAAAACTGACTGGTGAAAAATTGAGATATGGCATGCTTCAAAAAGCTACTTGTCGATAGCAGCCACAAGATTCCAAATATTATCAGACAAGCGGATGACTGGCACATCAAAGTCAAATCCGAATTGCCAGGTGATTACTGGCAGCATCGGATGTTGTGGTCGGATGGCAATCAATGCAGGCATTGAAAGAAGAAGGGATGTACTACAAGCAGGAATGAGGCTGACTGTTCAACGCAATTGGATCTGACAGTAAGGCCAGGTGACCTGATTTGATAGGGGCTACCAACGGGTAAAAGGATTCTGGTACAGACCATTAAAATCAATCCAGGTAGTTTTTCCATCGAAACATGGATTTCCATATTTGTCACACTGAAATAGGAAAACTTTATTTTGTTGTATCAACTGTTCAATGGCGGCATCCAGACGGCCTTTGGAACGCAAGGAATTTGGTCCTGTTTTCAAGATGATATTTTTCCTAACGGACCGCCATCCATGTGCGCCTACCTTATTAATCAGCCAGGACTCAAGTTCATTTGCATCACGCTCGACTTCGGGTATCTGTGGCAATGGCACAAATATGCGCTTGAATTCTTCAGCGTACCAAAAAACAATGTCAGATGCACTGTTCACATCTTTAAGCGAAATATCGCCAACGTTGCCTTCAAAATAGTGAAAAAGCGCCGCAATCCTTGCAATGTTCTCGGCCATCTTCGCAGCAAAATCCTTCATGTCGGCATAAAGGCCATAAGGTCCTAACTGTGCTTCAATATGATTATAGATTTCAATCCAACGGATTCCAGCGTCACAAGAAAATTTCAATGTAAGGCTGCCCACTTCAGTTGTGTCATTGGATTCGAGGATTTCCGTCAGACGCGCATTAAACGCATTAATGGGTTCTTCCAGAGGCAATTGATTTTGCAAAAACCTGGTGCCTTGTGTTGTGTACGGATGAGTCAAAAGACAGCGTGCAAAAAAACCGTTGCTTCGGGCAAGATCACCATATTGCGACAGGTATTTCTGAAACACCTTCTCTTGTACCATGAGAGTCATAGTAAGTCGTGCGTCTTCAAGGGTGAAGCTGACTGTACTGCGGCGTGCAACATCAATAGGCGTACCACTCCACAACGCGTTATAAATGGGGAGCCCTCCCTTCCCATAGCCGTCAAAGAAAATACCGCCCTCGTCAGCAAAAATGCCAGCAGACTTGCCATTTTCTGCCAGGCCATGTTGAAGTGCCTCTGGCGTCGTATCCGAATACAGCAACTTGATCTGGCTGGGAACATGTGGCTCACGCAGCAAAACCTCCGCAATTTTTTGCTCAAGTAATACTGTACATGCGCCCTGTTTTTTTTGTTTCTTGATTGCGGACGATACTGCTTTTACTTCTATTTTCCAAGCATTAAGTTCTGCAAAATGCTCATCCAATTTTTTACTGAATTTCTTTGCCAGCGCAATTTCATACTGGCGAATTGGTTTTGTAAAAAAAGAGTCGACTGTTGACTTACGTTCACCAGATTCGGCAATACCAATCAGATACAATGATACTGGACCTTCCATGCCGTTGGGGCGACGAACGACAATAATGCGTTGACAGGCAAGTGAAATGGCTGCCAATGCAGACGACGCCACCAGGCTAAGAGGCGCTTGCGTATTTGCCTTTACGGCGGATACAACGTTCTGCAATATTGGGGGCAATGAGCCAATGGGGAAATCTGGGCGGAAGTTCCGAATCAAATTTTTATCTTGTATATTCGTGTTGAAGCTATTCACAATTACACCTTCGCTTCCAAATGAATAGTCGGACGACTGGCCTGTATACGGGACTCAATCCAGTTGTCCACTTCGTACTCAATCCAGCCTACAGCATTTGCTCCGAGCTTGATCTGCTTGGGGAAAAGCGGATCAAAATGCGGACTTTTTTCATCCAATTTTTGATAAAGTGCAGACCTTGACAAGCCCGTACGGACCAGGACTTTTGCAAGGCGCAAAATAGATTTTAATTTCGGGATTTCGTTCACTTTGGGACCTCTTTGGTTTCGTTGAGAAGCGAAAGAATTTTCCAATATTTCATATGTTAAAAAAATGATGCAACTTCAAGACTTATTGCATCAACTATTTTTTTTGAACGGTAAGTCCTTGAATAAAAAAGTAATTGTGACTCAACTATTATTTGCAACTTTATTTCTTGGACGACCTTTGGGCGCGTCTTCATGCCGCAAAATCGTGGCACCTATTGCTGCATCATTACCGCTAAAGTGATACTTTTTCATCAGAATTTGTCTTATTTTCTCCCTGGTTATGTTTTCTTCTTTGGAATTAATATCCACGTCGGCAACTGCAATTAGCGCAGCAAGTTGTGAACTGTGATACGGGGGTTTGCCCTCTGACCTATTTTTAGTTTCTGCATTCAATTTTTGTGCGGGCTGCAACCTGTCAGGCTTGATGATATTTATGGAGCCTTGCAGCAATGACTCTGAACTAAAAAGAAACATTCTAGTTTGTGATTTGAGTTTTTTTAGTTGAACACGAATTTTAAGCTCTCTTGCCTTGATGCTGTCGCGCCGTATTTTCTGCGCCTCATGAGAATTGTCGCCCTGAATATAAAGGACTCTTAATTCTTCTCTGACTTCTTCGCTGCACTTCGTGTCTTTCCAAAAATCCTCATGCACCTCTACTAATCTCTGCAATTTCAATGGCCAGCTTTTCTTAACAATGTCACGATGCCCATTTAATGCCGGTGTCACACTGACCGTTGATTGACTTTCTAAAAACGCATGCAATTCGGCTGTAGAAATAAATACTTGCTCATCAGTGATTTGCAATGGTTCCAGAAACTGCTTATCCCAATAATCATGTTGTATGACATTTATGTTGTTGGTACAAAAAACCAGCTTAGGGGGTAGATCGGGTATCACCGTAACCGTTATAGGCTCTGGACCAGAATCATCAATAATAAGTTCATCTGGAACTACTTCTTCATCAACAGGAAGAGTCGATAACATTGAATCAATGAGCAGATACCCCATCTCAAAAACCTCCTGTTCAATCTTTTGGAAGTGAAGAAGATCAACACAATCGGAGGAATTCAGCAATAAATATTGCAAGTCTTTGACAATGTCGCCGGAACCTCTCTGCATCCTGCTGCCGAAGCGATTTGGCTTTAGAGCTGCGAATTTTGGTATCCAATCTCTTTGAACGGCATAAATCAAAACTTTGTGCTTTGGTATAGAGATACAAAATCTGAGCTTGCCCTCAGCCCCCAAATTCAGAAGCGTGCGCGTCTCCCATCCCAACTTTGCTGCTGCTTCTTTAAGGCTGCAAATCAATTTTTCAGGAAGCGGTCTGTCTGGTAACTTCATGTCATTAATCCGTTATTATTAAGTTACTGCATGTGTTATTAATATTTGCAAGGGTGTTGATGAATAATTGCCGCATCATAAGCAAGTGAAATGATACTTTGTACCAAGTACAACGCTTATTAGACTTGACGTCATTTAGTTACATATCAGGTTTTAGTAGACATTACAATTCACTCTGGCAATCATCTTTATATATGTCAATTGGCATAAATATGGATGCTAAATGTAGTAAGTCAGTAGCAGCCCAGATGTCTGAGTAAACTGATCTGCCAATGCTGTTTGATCTGCGCGCAATTGAATAATTGTCATTTTTATATTAACTACCTTTTAGAGTTTTAGGGCAATTTTATTGCTTTTTAATAAAAGAGCAGTGACTTGAAAATATTGCAATGCATTTTTTTATTTCGTTTATTTATCGATGAAATTGAAAATGCAGATGGATGCCAACTGACATATACTTGATTGCCATTTCGTATTCAGCTGATTGCTCATCAGCATTCAGATATATGTCAGAAAATAGCAAATCCAGAATTACCGTGCAAATCGCTACCAGTATCGCTTGCGAGATTCAAAACCAATTTTCCCAATTACACATTAATCGTGATGCGTTTTTAAATGATCTTTTGACTCAGGAAATTGAATTGTTAGAAACGGAAATGACATTCCGCAATTCTGATGAAGTTTACAAATCTATGAGTCAGAGAAAACTGATTCATAAGACTAAACTCACCATCACCCTTGACATAAGCTTAATAGAACGTATTAACCTGGTGCTTGAAAAAAAGAATATTGTGCGAGATTCATTCTTTAATCGCATACTTTTTTTTCTGATTGCGACACCTTCATTGTTGGAAAAATTAGCGATGAATCCGCCTAATCAGACAGTAAATGCATGCAATCCAATGGAGGGTGCAAAAACATTTCTGACAAATCCGTTTAATGAAATCCGCAAGCGAAACAAAGGATTGTTCTATACATTGACTTGTTTTCCTGATCGTGCAATTGCCCCGCAAGGACAAAATCTTTTTCTACTCAACACGGCGATTGACTCTGAAGCTGCCACCAAATTCGGCATATCCGCGAACACCGTCGAAGATGAAAAAACGCTCTTTAGCTCTAATCGCGAACAACACCCCCATCAGCAAAACGATGCACTAACCATTGCAGAGTTAGCAAGTAGGAAATTTAAACCATAGCCGATGCTGTATAAACGTGAGTATATTTCTTGAGTTGGTTTCTATTATTGGACAAGGCAGCCAGGGCGCTAGGAAACACCTATAGCTGTGCCAGGCAAAAGGCGGAGATAATTGCTTGGTTTTACAAAGTCGAATGCTGGCCAGCGGTGACTTGCCGATCGACTGCACACGCACTCACTACACTTTCCGCTTGGACCAGCAGCATAGCGTGGAGGTGCTAACTGCTCTCAGGAGACGACTGGGCCAGCAAGCAGATGATGTTCTGCCAAAAGGTTTGCTGTGCAAAGCGATCACGTATATGGGTAACCAAAGGAACTATCTGAACCGGTGTGCCGATGATTGCATTGACCCCATCTATAACAACGCCGTAGAGCATGGCATCCGCCCATTCATCGCAGGCAGAAAAACTAGGATGTTCATTGATGTACTAGCCGACACGCATGCCAGTGCAATATCTATAGTTTGATACCGACGTACCATATTTAGATAAATTTATTTAACGTAGTAAAAGAATTTCATATGTAAGTCAAATATAAATTAGCAAATTGCACACAATATTTTTAAGGGTACTTTTGCGGGTACCAATTCAATTCTTAATTTTAAATACCTTTAATATAAAGGGCTCTGATGCATTATTCAAGTCCACCTATCCCACCAGAATTTTCTGGCAGAGTAATCTGTTGGATACAAAAAACCCGCTTTTAGCCTTGTGCTTGAGCGGGTTTTTTGTTTGTTTTCACATCCAAAGTTTCGTGCTTTTTAGCCAAAGGGTATTTAAATACCAATAAATTGACCAATAGTCCTTATGCAGAAATAAAGTAGAATTCATTAGGCCACTCAATGAGTGGCACCCTATCCTAATTGACCTTGATGTCAAATCTCAGGAAAAAAATAAGATCGTCAGGTGAACAACATATTCATCGCGATTTATTTGCCCGGGAAATGCTTGAATCACCCATTTTAAAACTAATACTTAACTTGCAATGCACCAACAACATCCTGTGAATTTTCGTGATGTCAGCGATGCCTTGGGACTTTGGCTTGATGAGGTTCCGCTTCCACTTGGTCGCTTAATTCGTGGCGGTAAATTTGACGCCATGTCTACACTTGCAGATTTGGGTTTTCCCAAGACAATTATCAATTTACGTCAAGGGCCAGACCCACAACATCTTGATGCAAAACTGATACACCTTCCAGCTATTGATTCAGTTGAGAATTACGACACTAGCCATTCAAAGGTGCGGCGCTGGATTGCCTCGGTTCTGGGAACATTCGTTGATCCTGCGACTCAATGGCCAGTCTATATTCATTGCACCTCAGGGCGGGATCGCACAGGCGTCGTAGTTGCTGCCACATTGTTACTTATAGGCATCCCTAGAGAAATCGTTGTTGAGGAATTTTTGCTGAGCAGCGACGCCGAACGCAAATCTGTTTTACAGGCAATTGATGGATTGTGCAATCGTTCATGTAATCCGCTGATCGACCCACATAGACTGAAGCAAGCACTTTTTGGTGTGTAAATGGATGTATAGAGTGCGGCTTGTGCTACCAATTTTGATGTATGGTGGTCTCCAATTATGGCGGAAATGCTATCGCTTCAACCGTCTCTGTTCCGAACCACATCTCCAGCGTCTTCAATGCTGCAGCACTTAATTCCTGCGTGAAGATTAACGCAAGCCTCCGCTTTGGTCGTGAGCAAGCAACGTAGAAAAGATTTCTGTTCCGCTCGTAGGCGGCTTGTCGTTTGGCTGGTACGTGTTGCGAGTCCTGTGCCAACTCCAGCATTTCGTTGAAATTATATTGGTTCCAACCGCGTCCAACTACGACTAATACATTTTCAAATTGCGCACCTTTAACACCATGCTTCGTCTCAAACGGCGAATGCCCTGTTAAGTAATCAGAGAGGCTGACGATCTCAGCATATGGGACCGCGCGTAGTGCGTCAAGCTCCGATAGTCGACGCGGCATCTCTTCGCCTTTCGTTTTGTCAAATTCGTCTAAATCTTTATGTTGCTGTTCAAGGGATTCAGGCAATCTTGGACGTCGTATCTTTCGCAAATGATCGATGACATTACCAACTGCCCCTTGTGCCCTAAGTTTTAAAAGCTCGTCCATTGAGGACGCCCATGCAATCTTGTCAGCTTTAGTTTGTATTCCTGGAATCTTCCCGCCGAGTGCCTCAAACATCTTGCCAAATTTTCGCTCGCTATATGCAACACATGCGGGCTCCAACATAACGACAAAATAGGCGATGTAATCATTTTCCTTTTTTGCAAACGATTCGTTGTATTCAAAAATACCGGGTAGACTTGCATAGCCTTGTTCGGTAGCCAGTACCCGATGGGTCAGCATTAAAATTTTTGTTGTTGTGGCTGACAAATTCCACCCGTCACCTTTAAGCTGATTGCATACGCTTTCAAGAACAGTATGTGATACTTCGGTCGGTAAATCACCTTTCCAGTGATTACTCGACTGCCGCTCACCCATCCATTTGTTCGTATGAAATACTTTTACGCTACCTACATCCTCAGGTTTCTCAACCATTTGCTTTAACTCAGGTCGCATCCTATTTAGGCAATTAACGATGGCAGGAACAGATCGAAAATTTGCTTCTTTTCCGATCCGAACAATCGCTGGGTGATCGATCCGTCCGCAACCGTCGCCATAAATTTTTTGCCAAAAATCACCAAAGAAGCCAAACTGCGGCGACTGAGTTTGTCCCAGAAATTTGGTCTTCACTGCTTCGACCCAATCTGCATCAGTGTCCTGATATTCGTCGATGAGGACAACCGGATATTTATCTGCGAAGATACGTCTAAATTTCTCGTTCTCCATCAATGCGATGGTCAAAGGTAACACATCATCATGGTGGATAAAAACCCGGTCATCCTTTATGGATCTAAATCCAAGACTGTATTCAACCGTGCGATTTTGAATTGGGCCAACCTCCTCAAATTTCTCAGACCATTGTTTTAAAGTCGGCAATATAGAGCGAAGCTGCTTTTGGAAACCGCTAATAAGCGACCAACAAAATGCATGCGTCGTATCGCAATGAATCAAAGGGTCGCGATCTGTGCGTGTGACAATTTCATCTTTGGCAACATTGGTGAACGTAATACAAGCAATTCTTTGGTGATTTCTTGGCAGTTTAAACTCATCACGAGAACATAGAAAACGAAGAGCTTTAACTAATGAGTAGGTTTTTCCTGCACCGGCACCAGCTTCAAGCAGAAAAGATTTACCGCTCGTAAGGCAATCGTATACCGCGGCTATCGCCTGTTCGCTGGCAAGCTCCGCTGGGCTCTTATTTATGGATGTCATTTCTTCACCTTCTGAACGACCTTGACGACAGGCTGTGCCGCTGCTGGTTTCGCCGACGCTTTTAAAGTGGGTTTCGCCACCATTTTCGCAACAGGTGCCGAGATCGCAGGATCTGGGACTGGAGCTGTCGCACCAGCGGCGGCGTGGACAAGTGCCGGGTTCGCCGTTCCGGAAATATCAATCGCAGCCAGCCACTTAACGCCATCCACGAGGTATCGAGGTGCGACCCAGATTGTTTCCTTGATTGCATACTTCAGTGCAAATTCTGACTTTTTCACTTTACTCGCCAGGGCCATTGCGCTGGCTTCCAATTCGTCTGAGGTTGATCCGGCGACGCCGAACGTAACACCATTTGCCAACATAAAGGCATCTTCGAATGTTCGCCCACACGGACCCTTGACGACTTCAGGATGCTGAAAGGCGATTCGCCTTTTCCTACATAATTTTTCGGCTTCTGTCTTCGCTAATAACCCTGTAATCGACATATCGGAGCCATCGAACCACGATTTTAGGCATGCATTGCTCGTAGCCCCGCCTTTGTGTACTTCACATGCTGAGCCACCGGGCTTCTCAACTGAATCGATATCCGTGATGATGAGGGAACGCAGCTCAAGGAAATCAAGTAGCTCAAAAAAGATATGGGCATAGGCACCGCCTACTTCCATAACCGTCGTATATTGACTCGACAACTTGGGCGCTTTAGGATCGGCGTCCTCCAGTTTCTTGATAATCGTTGGAAGCATCAGACGCTCACTTAGCCCTTCAACCAAAATTGCCTTATCAGCAAAAAAAAGATCGCAGCGAGTCAAAGTTAGGTATTGATGTAGGAACTTCTTGTCATCAGGAGTCGTTGTCTTGAGTCCCTGCCGGAAATCCTTGATTTTGGTCTGTCGCACTCCGGCAGCAGTGTCGGCTTGCGTGGAAAGGAAGTAACGAATTGATTCAAATCCCGCTTCATTGGCAACATGTGAAGAATGGGTTGAAACAACAAACTGTACAGGCCAAGGCTCTGCGTCCGGTTGCTGAGCGTTCAGTTTCTGGGCGATGAATAAAAGCTGCCTGATGAACACTTCCTGCATTTGTGGATGAAGATGCGCCTCAGGTTCCTCAATGAAAACAAGATGTACACCTGCTGCTTTAGGGTCAGCTCGATACGATTTGTAAAAGCCAACAATTTGAAGAAGTATAAAAATCAAATTTCGTGCACCTAGGCCGTTGTAAGCCTCAGGTAACGGCACGCCACTGTAACCTTCGTATCGCACTTTTGTATGATTTGATAGCAGGCGTTTTACATCAAGCGTGGTTTCGGTTTGAATCTCGGGACCGCCGAGGCCTGGATATCCGAACTCTGCGAAAGTCGGCAGCAACTGTTTTAGCTTACCATTGAAGTCAGTATCAATACCAACCTGAATGGTTCGGACCGCGTCTTGAAGACCTTCGGCAATTGCTCGGTCCTCTGCTCTCGCGGTAGGCGATTGAGCAGTAGTGAAGAGGCTCTCCAGAACCTT
The DNA here is from genome assembly GCF_049340445.1 of Undibacterium sp. Ji50W. NCBI lineage: Bacteria > Pseudomonadati > Pseudomonadota > Betaproteobacteria > Burkholderiales > Oxalobacteraceae > Undibacterium > Undibacterium sp. Ji50W. The sequence goes on from NZ_JBMPOX010000007.1 coordinate 204,117, forward strand.
TGCCAAAACATCAGTTTCCTTGTAGGTCACATCATCCAAGCCACGCTGAGCGTTAACAAAACCCGTTTTCAGCAATGGCCGCAGCGCCGTGTGTGGCAGCACTTTACGATTGGATTGATCGCTCGGGTCTTCAGCCCATAAGAGCGTTTCGAAGTGGCCAGGAATACGCTCACGTAGTGCCCGAAAAAACTTGACGCGTGACTCCGGCGTTAGCGGGGCAGCGGGCTGCCCCTCGAAGAATGCGTCAATGCCGCCTGCACGAAGTTCATAGCGCACCACGATCAATGCCTCGTCAGAGGCCGGTTCGAGGTCGATTACAAATTCGCTCAGCGGGCCAAGAGGAATCGCATTGTCATAGCGAAAGAAGAGTTTCAGTTCGATGCTTGGGAGAAGACTGCGGATTTCCACGTCTTCCTTCCCATCATTTTTTGCTTTTAGGGCTTCGCAGAATCCGTCGTACGATACATTGGAGAAATCTTCGATTTGGAACGTCAGTTTGGAGTCCATCAAAAATCGTCGCACCACCTCTGCCGCAGAAGTTTTACCACTATTATTGCGTCCGACGATGACGGTACTATCTTTCTCCAATGCCAACTCTACGTCAGCCAACAGACGGAAATTTCTGATCGTCACTTTGTGAATGTGCATTGCCCCACCCAATTTTAATTTTTGTGCGTGAGATATGTTACGCCCGGACGGACATGACCGGCAAACATGTTTTTTGTCAATGCTCTAAAAACTGAGTCGGTATGCCCAAGACCGCTCAGTACGTCAAGGACGACCCCCATGAGGTTACAAAAACTTGTACTGATTTACTTTAAGAATTAAAACAACCTCACGCACCTACGGACTATGTACCTTTAGGTTTGAACAATCTTAATGAATTTGGCCGCCAATGTTTGAAGCTCCAGTACATCCGATTTTGAATGCGAACGCATTGCCCAGAATTTCGGAGCATTCCATTCCATGGAGCGGTCAGCACCTTTACCTCTTTGTGTAATGAATCCCCAGAACCAGAGATCATCCCATACAAGCATCTGCTCTGGCTGCCCTTTGGCGAATTCTTGAATGTGTTCGTTTATACGACGAAATCGCACATCAACGCTTTCTCCTTGCAGACCAAAAATGAATGCTATCACCGCATCAACTGGCAAATAAATACGCTCGTCCTTGCCGATGTTTCTAGCTAGCCGTCGTCCATCCCGAAAGATGTGCAACCGTCTTGTGTCCGACCGATGGATGTTGATGACGTTCTTGACGAACAGCGCCGCCGTTTTATGCCCCCATCCTTTATGCGCCACAAGACCAGTGTAAAGGTCGGTCAGCGGCTTCCCTGTGTCCTTGCCAAGGAATCGGCAAAATGCGCTAAGCCTGGTATCGTTCGAGTGACGATAGTGATCGTGAAGTTTCTGCCAAAACTCCGCCAAGTAATCAAGGTTTGGCTGTGATTGTGTGTTCGCTATTCCGTATAACAGCGCATTCAAGCGATCACCGGCATTACTGCAACCGCCTAGCATATTCATCCATTCCTCCATCTGGAAATTAATACTCCAGTGGTGATGTTCCTCTAGGAATGCAAATATCTTCTGAAGCTTCTTATGATCAGTCAACATGAGCCACCCCAAGTGGTCCATAAAGGCAGTCTTGATTTGTTCTTTACAAAGCGTATTGGCATGCGCAATCCAAGGAAAAGGTAAGCTGAAATTGACGCCCGGACAGGTCCATCTTCAGATTTAAAAATGCAAATCAGCTTAAGCCAAGATGACCTTTTTTACAATATTTTTTATGTACAAAAAAACACAAACAATGAATAAAATTCATCTTACTCTGACTCTATCACCCAAAGAAATTTTTGAACTATTGTTCGTGAATACTACTCATGTTGACCATCTGGGGTAGTCAATGTTGAAACGCAAATGACAATATTAGGGGGCTGTCACATCAGAATTTAGTGCTCGATATTTACCATAAATACAACATCTTAATAAAAAGGCCCCACCTTTGAATTAACAATGCAGTACCATGCCTAACTAAAATTTACCTACTTAACATGTCTTCGTAAGCCATGCTCAATACCCTCGAAGTAGAGTCCACTCTGACCGACCGTTACCAAACCTGAACCCGTGCGCCGCGCCTTGAAGCTGGATAAACGTGACAAACTCCATTGCAGCATTCGTGCTGACGGTGCTGTTGTGATTACTCGTGCGGTTGACGTGCAACAAGAAGACCCTGCTCTTGCGCCATTCTTGAATTTCCTCGCCAAGGATATTGCCAGTCATCCTGAGCAAATCAAGGCGATGGATAGTCACTTGCGCCAGCGTATTCAAAACCTGGTTGGCGAAATAGAAGTGGATCTTGAGCCGTCTTTGTCTGATGATGACGAATGAAGTTGACTTCCAAACTACCTACAATGTCACATCAAAATTTCACCCTGCTTGATAGCTGTCCTTATTATTCGTAATAAAGAAATTCAGCAAACCAAGCAACCCTGCACAGGCCTTGCGTGTAATGAAATTGAAGCTTTCATTTGCGCCCTCAATACGACGAATAGCTGCCAGCGCCAGCCTGCTTGGATATTCTTGCCGTAGGCGTTGCTAACTCCCCTCCCCCGCCGGTTTCCCCGTATGACTAAAGAACTGCACACCTATCTGTTCCGACAAGGTTTCGCTGGCTTGGATCAGGCGTTGCAGCAGGTCGCTCAGGTAGAGGCTGCCGCCGACCAGGTCTGCTTCTGGTGTCAGCGCCTGCAATTCATCGGCTAGTGCTGCCAGTTGTTCGGTGCCAGCGGGGCCGCGGCCTGGTGCCATTTGCTGCAAGGTCTTGAGGATGCCGTTGACCTGGAACACGATGGAGCGGGTATTGCTTTCATCCAGCAGCAGCAGATCAAGTAAAGGCAACCATTCTGGCCGCGCCTGGTAGCGCGCGCGGTAGGTGATGATGCTATCTGACAGCAGCAACATCCATTCCAGGTCGCCACCATCCATGGCCAGTCCGCGCCGCAATATCTGGCACTGGAATTGCAGCCGTTCCAGCCGTCGCCCCAGCGACATGAAACGCCAGCCCAGGTCGCGACTCATGCCATCCATTGCATAGCCGGACATCAGCATGGCGGTTTCGGTGGCGTCGTCCAGTCGTCGCATCGCTTCGGCCTGGGATGGTTGCTCTTCGACGGCTCTGTCCTGCCGCATCTTGCTGATCGCACGCCAGTTATCGAGCGAAATACGTTCGCGCAACTGGCTGGCGCCGCGGTACAGTTGCTGCTGTTGCTGCACCAGCCCCGGCACATCCGGCGACACCACGGCCCGCAGCAGCGCTGATTCGATTTCGGCATCGGTCAACATTGCGGTCGGCTGCACCGGTGCACCAGTGACATCAGTTGGTTCGGGTGGAGCGATCAGCCAGTACCATTGGCACAGGCCGGTCATGGCTGCCCATTCGGCACCGCGATCATCCGGCCGGACCTGGAAAAGAAAATTGAGGGTGACGCGCAGCAACCTGGCAATGTTGTCGCAACGTTCGGTGTTGCGACCAAACCAGTGCAGGTTTTCTGCCACCCGGCTTGACAGATGGGTGTCGTCGCGCACTGGCTCGCGCCGCTCGGCATTACCGCGCTCCTGATGTGGCAGGTCTTGCTGAGCCCTGGCCTGGACCCAGGTATCCTTGCTGCCGCCACCTTGCTGCATGGTGATCACGCGCGCATCTGGCCCGGTGGCCACGCGGGTCAGCCCGCCTGGCATGACGACATAGCCCTTGGGCGTGGCGCAGGCGTATACACGCAGGCCCGTGGCGCAGGGGTACAAGCCGGGCCGGGGGGACTCTTTCCAGACCGGTGCCTGCGACAGCCGCACCAGTTCTTGTGCCACATAATTGCCGGGGTTGGCGCGCAACTGCCTGATCAGCAAAGCGCGGGCCTCGCCGCGCTGGTCGGCACCAAACACCGTCCCCTGACGCAGTTGAGGAAACGCCGGTTTGATCACCAGGCTGTCGAGGCGGCTGACTACTGTATCCAGCGCGGCTGCTTCGCCACACCACCAGGTCGCCACCGACGGCATCTTTAGCGGTTCGCCCAGCAGGCGCTGGCACAACGACGGCAAAAAGCCCAGCAATGCACCCGATTCCAGCAAGCTTGATCCCAGACTATTGGTCACCAGCACGGTACCGCGCCGGACGGCGTCGGTCAGGCCAGCCACGCCCAGCGCGGAGTCGGCGCGTAGCTCCAGCGGATCGCAGAAATCGTCATCGACCCGGCGCACGATGACGTGCACGCGCTGCATGCCGGACAGGGTCTTCAGCCAGACCATGCCGTTGCGCACCGTGAGGTCGCCGCCTTCCACCAGCGGCAGGCCCAGATAGCGCGCCATATAGGTATGTTCGTAATAGGTTTCGTTATGCGGGCCAGGGGTCAGCAGCACCATCAGTGGCGGCTCGCCCGCACGCAGCCCTGCACCGGCGCTGCGCCTGCCCCAGTGCGCCAGGCTGTCGCGCATGGTGTCAAAAAAACCTTCGAGCTTGCGCACCTTGAGGTCACGCAGCAGGTCGGGGAAGATGCGGCCGATGACGGCGCGGTTTTCCAGCGCGTAGCCAGCGCCGGAAGGTGCCTGGGTGCGGTCGCCCACCACCCACCAGCGGCCGTCGGGCGCGCGTGCCAGGTCCAGCGCATAAAAGTGCAAGGCGATGTCACCCTGATGACGTATGCCCTGGCAGGGCCGCAGAAAGCCGGCATGGCCGTGTACCAGCGCTGGTGGCAACAAGCCTTCGGCCAGCAGGCGCTGCTCGCCATAGACATCGAGCAGGATGCGATTGAGCAAGGTGGCGCGCTGTACCACTGCGGCCTCTACCTGTGCCCATTCTTCATACGGCAAAATCAGCGGCAGCACGTTCAGGTCCCATGGCCGCTGCATGCCCTTGGCATCGGCGTAGACGTTGTAGGTGACACCGTTCTCACGTACCTGGCGCTGCACTACCTCAATGCGCTGGCGCATCATGGCCGGGGATTCAGCAGCCAGACTGTCGAGCATGGCGCGCCAGTGCCCACGCGGCCGCAAGCTCGCTTCCATCATTTCGTCGTAGCTGCCGGGTGTGCCTGGATAACCTGCCAGTAATGTGTAGTCCATGCGTCTCCTGTTCTGCTTTTTAGTTAGGACTTACGCAAAACCGCCCCAGCTGCGTTGCAGCTCCTAGCCGTACTATTCGTACTGTCTTCGTCGCTACGCCTTGCTGGGACGATTGTGCGTAAGTCCTATTAGTTTTGCATTTTAGTTTTTCTTTTAGCCCGGCTGCCAGCGTAAGTCCAGCGTCATCGGGAAGCTGGGATTGGGCGCTTCGCGCAGCACCGTCATCGGTCCTGGCGTATGTCCATAGGCCCAGAACCGGGCGAAGCGGCGGGCCTCGGCAGCGTTGGCGTTGACTGGCGACCCACTCTCGGCACGGCCACCCGGATGGCTGACATGATAGGTGCAGCCACCCACCGCGCGCCCGCTCCAGCTATCGACCAGGTCGAAAGTCAGCGGCGCTTGCACTTTGATGCTGGGATGCAGCGCCGACCACGGGCTCCAGGCGCGGAAGCGCACGCCGGCGACGTATTCTCCTGGCACGCCGGTCGGATGCAGGGGTAGCATGCGGCCATTGCAGGCGACCACGTGGCGACCATCCGTCAGGCCTCGCACCAGCAATTGCATGCGTTCGACCGACGAATCGACATAGCGTGCGGTGCCGCCGGTGCTCATTTCTTCGCCCAGCACATGCCATGGTTCGATCGCCTGCCGCAGCTCCAGTTCGACGCCCTGGTAGACTACCGTGCCGTAACGCGGGAAGCGGAATTCGATGAAGGGGTCAAACCAATGATCTTCAAAAGCGTAACCCGCCTCGCGCAGGTCGCGCGCAACATCACGAATGTCCTGCGCCACCACATGCGGCAACATCCAGCGGTCGTGCAGTGCCGTACCCCAATGCACCAGCTTGGCCTGGTAAGGCTGACGCCAGAAGCGCGCCACCAGCGCCCGCAGCAACAGCATTTGCAGCAGGCTCATGCGTTCGTGCGGTGGCATTTCGAAGGCACGGAATTCCACCAGGCCAAGACGGCCAGTTGGCCCATCTGGCGAATACAGCTTGTCGATAGAGAATTCGGCACGGTGGGTGTTGCCAGTCAGATCGACCAGCAGGTTGCGCAATAGCCGGTCGACCATCCACGGCTTATCGCCCGGATGCAGCGTGGGCAGCAACTGGTCCATCTGCTGGAAAGCAATCGCCAGTTCATACAAATTATCGTCGCGCGCTTCGTCAACCCGCGGTGCCTGGCTGGTAGGGCCGATGAAGGTGCCAGAGAACAGGTAAGACAGCGATGGATGGTTTTGCCAATAGGTGATCAGGCTCTTCAACAAATCGGGCCGCCGCAGCAAGGGGCTGTCTTCGGCGGTGGCGCCGCCCAGTGTCGCATGGTTGCCGCCACCAGTGCCGGTATGGCGGCCATCGACCATGAATTTTTCCGTGCCTAGCCGACACAGGCGCGCCTCTTCATATAAGGTGGACATGTTGTAGACCAGCTCCTTCCAGCTGGCTGCCGGATGGATATTTACTTCGATCACACCAGGGTCGGGCGTTACGCTCAGCAACTTGATGCGTGGGTCGCGTGGCGGTGGATAGCCTTCTATCCACAGTTTCATCTTCAGCAGCGCGGCTGTGTTTTCGACTGCCGCTACCAGCGCCAGATAGTCCTCGACCCGTGTCAGCGGCGGCATGAACACGTGCAAGCGGCCAACGCGCACCTGTACGCACAGCGCAGTATGGATCACGTCACGCGGTGCCAGTTTGGACGTGGCCCCGGCTTGCTGGTCTGCCTTAACTTGCTGTTCTGCCTTAACTTGCTGTTCTGTCTTAACTTGCTGTTCTGCCTTAACTTGCTGTTCTGCCTTAACTTGCTGTTCTGCCTTAACTTGCTGTTCTGCCTTAACTTGCTGGTCTGCCTTAACTTGCTGGCTGGCCTTGATTTGCTGACCAGCCTTGGTAGCGGCCACGTTCAGCCCGGGCTGCTTGTCGTACAGCGGCGGTGACAATGCATCGCGCGGCGCGAAAGGATCACGATCGAAGACCGGCTCTTCGTCTTCCGGCATCACCCATGGCAAGGCATTCAGTGGCAGGCGCAAGCCCATGGGCGAATCGCCATCCAGCAGATACAGATGCTCGCGCTTGAGCGGCCAGCGCGAGGTGCGCCACAGGGTGCCCATGGCGAAAGACTGGTCGGTCGGTTCCGGCTTAAGCGGCAGTACATAGCCGACCACCGCTCCCAAACCCGTCTGCAACAGGCGCGACAGGCGGCGTCGTTCATCGGCCTGGTCCAGGTCAACGCTCAGCGGATCAAGATTGACCGGTAGCGTCTGCTCACGCCGGGCCTGCTGCAGTACATCTTCATACGCCGGCAGATGGCTGTCGGCAGGCAGGCGCAGCGCGCGTGCCAGTGTTGCAGCGAAGCGTTCGGCGTCCGCTGGGCCATAGCCATCGTTGACCTGCTCATCGGCGAACAGACTGGCGTCCAGCCACATCGGCTGGCCGTCCACACGCCAATAAATATTCAATGCCCAGCGCGGCAGCGGCTCGCCCGGATACCACTTGCCCTGGCCGTAGTGCAACATGCCGCCGGGTGCAAAATGGTTCTTCAGACGGTGCATCAGTTGGCCCGCCAGGCGGCGCTTGTCATCGCCGTGGGCTTCGGTGTTCCACTGGGCCCCATCCATATCGTCGATCGACACAAAGGTCGGTTCGCCCCCCTGCGTCAGGCGCACGTCCTGATGTCTCAGGTCGGCATCGACCTGTTCACCCAACTGGTCTATCCTTTGCCAGTCTGCGTCCGAGTAGGGCTTGGTCACGCGCGGGTCTTCATGGATGCGGGTGATCGTCATCTCATGTTCAAACGTTACTTCGGCTTCGTCGGTGTAGCCAGTGACCGGTGCCGCCGACGATGGCAAGGCAGTACACGCCAGTGGAATATGGCCTTCACTGGCCAGCATGCCAGAGGTCGGATCGAGGCCGATCCAGCCAGCGCCCGGCACATATACTTCGGCCCATGCGTGCAAGTCAGTGAAATCGACGCTGGTGCCGCTGGGGCCGTCCAGCGCTTCCTGATCGGCCCGCAACTGGATCAGGTAGCCCGATACGAAACGGGCCGCCAGGCCGACGTCGCGCAAGATCTGCACCAGCAACCAGCCGCTGTCACGGCAAGAGCCGGCAAGTAATCCCAGTGTTTGTTCGGGGGTCTGCACGCCAGGTTCCATGCGCAACTGATACGCAATATCAGCCTGCAGTCGCTGATTGATGGCGACCAGGAAATCGTTGGTGCCCATGGCTTCCTTGAGCAGGTCGCTGCGCATCTGCTTCACCCATTCCTGACGCAGTACGCCGGGCTCTTCGTTCTGCAAATAGGGGCCAAGTTCGGCCTTGAGCTGGGCAGGATACGCGAACGGGAAGGTCTCGGCATATTTCTCGACGAAGAAATCGAAGGGGTTGATGACCGTCATGTCGGCCACCAGGTCGACGGTAAATTCCAGCCGGTCAGCCTTTTCGGGGAACACAAAGCGACCAATATAGTTGCCATACGGGTCTTGCTGCCAGTTGATGAAGTACTGTTCTGGCGCCACTGTCAGCGAATACGACAGGATGGGGGTACGGGCATGTGGCGCCGGACGCAGGCGCACTTCATGGGGTGACAACGCAACCAGGCGATCATAACGGTAGCTGGTTTTGTGGTGTAGCGCGACTCGGATTGCCATGCGGAGACCTTTGGATGAGTGAGGGCGACCCTGTCAATCTAGCAGGATCTATGCCATTGGCGCAAGAAAATCCACTGCTGCCAGCAATGTGTAATGCACTCTGCCCGCCCAGTACACCCTATGCTGGTGCGGCACGCACCGAGATCGCCCACAAGGGCTCATGCCAACGGTGTCACCGTGACGCTGACCTGCAGTTCGTGGGCACCACCACCCAGCACCACACCGCGCATTGGGGTGACATCGCTGAAATCGCGCCCCCAGCCCAGGGTCAGATGTTCGCTCTGCACCAGGCAACGGTTGGTCGGATCGAAATCGACCCAGCCCAGCTCCGGGCAAAATACAGACACCCAGGCATGCGAGGCATCTGCCCCGATCAGCCTTGGCTGCCCTGCCGGCGGATGGGTCTGGATATAGCCGCTGACATAGCGTGCCGGCAGGCCAAGGCTGCGCAGGCCGCCTATCATCAGTTGGGCGAAGTCCTGGCACACGCCGCGCCGGCCAGCCAGTACTTGTTCGAGCGGCGTAGCGATGTCGGTGGCGTTACCGTCAAATTCGAAATCATCGAAGATGCGACTGGTCAGGTCCAGCGCAGCGTCCAGTAAGGGCCGGCCCGGGGTGAAACTGGTCCGCGCATACTGCTCCACTGCCGCATTCCAACGCACATGGGGGGACTCAAACAAATAGCTACAGGCGTCGAGTATGGCCGGCTGGCGCGACTGTTGCACCATGTCGCGCACGGTTTCCCAGCGCGGTGAGACGGCAATCTGTGCTATGCCGGGACGGGCTGCCAGCGCAATGGTCGACTCGGCCAGAACACGCAGCACCTTGTGTGGCGTGGTCACAGTAAAGCGGCGGATGGCGTTGCCGAAGAAATCAACCCCGTCAACGCCCTCGTCTACACCCGGATCGACCAATACATTGTGCGATTCGGTTTGCTGCACGGCAAAACAGCGCGGTGCCATGTGCAGCAACTGCTGCGACAGGGTCACCAGGCTCTGGTAGGTGTAGCGGGTTTCATGCACCACGCTGTAGCGCAACATGGGCGCAGTGCGGGCCACGGTTGAATTCATGGCAAATTGAGTAAGAAGCAAAAGACGTACTGTAGCATGCCTGGTCACGTTTAACGCGCAAGTAGGTAGAAGCATTGACTGCTCAGGTTGAAGCCTTGCGGCAAAAAAACCCGGTGAATTATGTCAGCAAGAACGCCAGTAAACGTCTGGCTACGATCAACAAGCTGATGTACGCGCTGATACCGCAAGACCCTGCGCGCAGTTAATACCGGCAAGGTAATACTCTGGGTGATGCGCACAGCAGCAAAGGATGCAAGAGACGACGGCGAATATTCAACTCCACAAAAATGGCCGGAAGTTAGTATTCAGCCCGGTCGCCCACGACCACATGCTGTTGCAGAAATGAATGAGGCAGCATAGCTTGCTGCCTCTGGGAACGACTATGTCAACACTATTAGAACATGACCTTGCCGGACAACATGAAGCTGCGCGGTGCTTGCCATTGATATTGATCCAACGCCACCGTAGCCCCCGTCGAGATAGAGGTGACTTTCCGGCTGTCAGTCAAGTTATAGAGGCTTAACTGAATCTTAATTTTTTGCAATATAGAACCGATATGATCGAAAGTATAGGCGACATTAAGATCAGTGTTGTCGTAGGCACTGATCTTGTAGGCGGCGGGTTCGCCGTTCTGTGCATATTGCTGCCCAACAATCTTGTAGATCATCGAAGCATTCCATGGTCCTTGATTGTATTGCAGCCCAAGTGCAGCGGTCATGTCAGGCGACTTGGAAATCGACCCGGTACCGGCACTATTTCCATCCTTGAATTTGGCGCTGTTCTTAGAATAGTTAGCATACGCTGACCATCCAGAACCAAGCAAATAAGCACCTTCGATTTCAAAGCCTTTATAAACCGTCCCACCCTGATTAAAGAATACAGTCTGACCAGCCACTGTGCTCGAACCGATCTGGTTGTTAAAATCAATGTAATACAGGTCAGCAGCAACAGTGAAGCGTTCAGATTTATGAACCACGCCAATCTGGTAGTTCGTCGTGGTCTGTGGGTCTGGTGTGTTCGCTGGTGTCACCACTTGCAATGCGGTACCCAGAACAGGTGTCTGCATGCCCTTGGCATATTGGGCATAAATAGAATTTTCTTTATCTACAGCATGATTGACCGTCAGGAACGGGAGTGAGGCTTTATAGGTTTCCGAGAAACTGGCCGCGACACTTGAACCCTGATTTTTAACAGCGTCAACACTGCGCTTAAAATTCATGTATTTGATACCAGGTGTTACTGTCGTTTGTTCCGATACTGCCCATTCAAATTCTACAAAAGGCTGGTACTGGGTCCAACTGGAATTTTGGTTGAATTTAGTACCTTTGCCAGCAAAAGTCGGGTCAAGGTAGGTCATGGTAGTCATGTCCAGGCCATACTGATGACGGCGGGTATCGGAATTTTCCAACCACAGACCGGCACGCAACAGACCGGCATCAAACTGCTTGGTCGCCTTGAAGATGTCCCCATTGACGCGGTAATGGTTTAACTTGTCATAACCTAACACACCACCAACGGGTACTTTCGCGCCAGAATACGAACTGGCATTGGTTCCCGCGCCTGCTGCAATTATGCCGGCACCCAGATAACCGGTTGCATCAAACCCGGCGAAGGTGGCATTGTCGTAGTAGTAGCTGTACAGGTTATTGTCAGTCTGAAAACCATTGCCCCAATTCGTCTGCAAACGGAGATATTCCATATCCGTTTTTTTGTGAACGGTGTTGTAGCCGTAGTAGCCTTGACTGGTAGGGTCATTGTTCAGACTGTAGTTCTTGCCGAACAGAGCAGCCTGTGCAAGGGTTGCACCAGAAGCAGAATCAGGCAATTTCGTTTTGATGTCGTTATACGTGGCAAAAACAGTCATGCGTGTGTTCTGGCCAAGCTTCTGGGCATACTTGATGACGAGATTGGATCCGTCCATCGTGTTGTAGGTCAGATAGCCATCACTCTTGATGTTCTGTACATTCAATTGCAAGGTGGCGTCGTTGTCGCCTAACTTGCCGCTCTCGAAGGCGATGCCAAACAGATTGGTGTTCCAGCCGCCGCGCGAATAGTAAAGTTCGGTAGAACGATTTGCAGATGGTGTCTTGGAATACAAATTGATGCTTCCACCATACGTGGCCTGACCGAGGTTGCTGGCATTGCCAGGACCACGCTCCACTACCACACCGCCGATCACTGCCGCCGGAAAATAAGCCGTGGAATGGTGAGTAGGATCGTTAGTATCACCAAACGGGATACCGTCCCAAGTTACGTTGTATTGCGCATCCTGAAAGCCACGCAATACGGTTTTAGTGTCCGATGTACCAGGGCCATTTGGAGAAGGTTGTGTCGATGCACCTGGCGCTATACCGGCGATCGTATTGAAGTTACCAGTAGGTGCTACCGATTGTTCGATGAATGCGCGCGAAATGATGGACTGCGGCTGAGTGGCCAACAAGTTGACCTGAGTAGGCGCAACAGCGGAGATCGAATTAGGTTTAGCAGAGATTTCGACCACTTGACTAGCGCCACCCTGTGTACCGACGGTTCCCAGGTTAACCTGGTCCTGTGGCTGAGTCTGAGTCTGCGCTTGAACAAGCTGTATAGCAGAACACGACAAGAACAAAATAGAAATAGCTTGTCCAATAACTGAAGTTCGCTTCCGAAATTTAAAAATGCATGTCATGAAATATCTCTGGTTGGGTTTGTGATGTGTAAAACGGCTCTCCCGGCCATGCTAACAACCAACTATGACGCCTTTATTACGTGACGAATCTCATAGGCATGCTCATATCCATGAAGCTGGCAGTTTCAACCCGTGCCGACTTATCACAGACCTTGCAACAATTAACCTGACCAGTATGTACGCAGAGTTAGCGATAACTAAGCGATAACTCTGCGATAACGTAAGGGCTCAGTCGTTGAAACTACGCAGCGACAGGCTCGACGTGTCGTTCATATGGAGGATGTTGCAGGATTACAAATCACAACTCAAAAGGGTTTGGGCGTATCGTGCAACGCAAAGCTACTTGCCCAATATCCCTCATGTCTTCTTAGTGTCATAAATGTGTCTTATCATGCGTGCGCTATTTATGTAGTTTCCACGCAAAAGAGATGTGGGCGTTTTTTTACGGATACATTTCCGGCCTGTATCACCATGTTTATTTGCAATGGATTTATAGACACACATTCATCATGCTTGATTGATATAAGCAAGTGACAGACGTAGGCATTCACATTTCTGGAATCGTATGAAAAAATATTTTAATGTATTCCTGGCGGCAGTATTAAGTATTGGCGTGGTCCTCTCTCCAATAGCAAGTGCAAAAGAAGGCCAACCATACATCACCTCGAAAGATTTTGATTTAAGCAAGTTCCTTGCTCCACCACCGGCAATAGATTCTTTAAAAATGAAAGAGGAACTTGCCGAAGTTCTGGGTCTACAAGTCACACGTACCACCGATATGGCGGCACGGGCACAAGCTGATGCAGTAGAGAATATCTGGCGCTTCACTGAAGTTATAGGAGCAGACTTTACACTTGAAAAGCTGCCCAAACTGAATGCTTTATTCATCCGGGTCCTGGCATCCGAAGGGCCTATAACTGATCCAGCGAAAGAATTCTGGAGGCAACCGCGCCCTCACCAGTATAGTGATCTGGTCAAACCTGTAGTGAATCGTTCCAAATCATTTTCTTACCCTTCTGGTCATGCTACCGCAGGGACGTTGATGGCCGTGCTTTTGGCAAACATGCTCCCCGAAAAGAAAACCGAAATCATGCAAAGAGGCGTTGAATATGCGAATAACCGCCTTATCGCGGGTATCCATTTTCGCTCAGACATTGAAGCAGGGAAAATAGCAGGTGCATTGATCGCCGCGAATTTGATGAGCCGTGCCGATTTCACTGCGGACTTTGCAATAGCAAGAAGCGAATTAAGAAATGTGCTGGGACTGCCCGCAACACCAACGGCGATCGTGGCACGTACAGAAAAATAAAATGCCAGTATGGGTGCCGAAGATTAATTCCTTAGCGATATAAAGCCTGGCTGAATGTAAACTTTGTCAGCCTGGCTTTCCAGCTTGTCATACCTATCAGTTCAGACTACCTACACCACCACATCGGAATTTCACCCTGGTGGATAGCCACCCTTGTTGTTCGCAATAAAGGCATTCAACAAACCAAGCAAGCCTGTACTGGCATTGCGCGTGATGAAATTGAAGGTTTCATTGGTGCCGTCGATATGATGAATATCTGCCAGCGCCAGGTCGCCATCACAGCCCTTGCCGTAGATGCCACACAGGTATTTGTTGCTGACATCGCCTTCGGCGAAGGCGTCGACATCATCTTCGGCGAAGGCGTCGACTTTGTGGTTTTTTATCAGCCTATTGACGATGTACTCTTGCGCGTCTGGCTGATCCTCAAGAACAAGCTCATCAACGCATTTTATCGTACAGCGGGGGTAGTAACGCGCATTGGCGTCGATGTGTGCCGTTGAGCCACGGGTCACGACTATCGTTTTTCCAGCCACGGTTTCGTAGTCATCAAACGCTGCTTTGTCGGCGCTGCGCACCAGCAGTGATCTTTGTACCTGGAAATAAGGGTCACTCCATGAACCGCCCGGTCCCACATGCCGGTCATCACGTTGCTGGACGCCGGCTGCGGCGATGTCGCATAGATTTTCGTTCGGCATGGTCCAGATGTCGTCGAAGTCATGCTCTATCCAGACGATGTCCAGCCCCAGTCCATGGGCAAATTTTTCCAGGAAGGTGATGTCATAGCCAATGGGCTTACCGTCTTTGTTTTTGTGGCAGACTGGCGCGAATCCGCCATAGGTGCAGACCGTCAATTTACCAAGGCTCATGGTAGTGAGCGCCGTTGCATTGTTTGTCATCTTGTTTCCTTTTTGGTGTTGATAGGAAAAACTGTCTGCTACTCAAATCATGATGCGGATAAATTGGTGTAACTGCTACTCCGGTTTAGTACCTGCTTTTTCAGGCTCATCCAGGCTCTCGACTTTCAGCAAGTCTGCCGTTGTCAGGATGCCGATCTTGACGATGTTGTAGCCATTCAGGGTTTCACAACGCAGTGAACCTTCGGTGCAAAAGCGGATGTCCCCAAGGTAATTTTCGTTCGGATAATAGAAGAACATCATGTCACCGGCGCGTTCTATGTTGAGAGCGCGATCGAGTACTTCTTCAGGGAATTTGTTTTGCGTTACCTTGAGCAGCCATTCACGGAATTTGGGTATGGCAGCGGTAGCGATTTCTTTGGTGCGCTTATTGTGTGGACCGTGGAAGCCCAGGCGTGTTTTCTCCATATGCTTGCTGGCAAGCATTTGCCTTTCCGCACCGGCCATAAAGATAAGCGCACAGGCGGACATGCAACTGCCGTTGACTGCTGTATTCATCTTGCCTTCTGTAATCAGGTCTGCAATGGCATAGGCAGCACGCATATCACCACCGGGGCTTTCGGTCATGACGACTGTTTTGACTGGGCCTTCTTCGAGTTTTTTGCGGAATAGCTGGCTGTCTTCAGGCACGACTTTGCCGAACAGTATCAGGGTCTGGTTAGACCGCAACATGGTCATTGCGGTTGCGCTGCCAGAAAATAGAATAGCGCACAGGGTAAGGAAAGCGAAAAACTGTTTTAATTTGGAATGCATGGCGATAAGGCGTCGTTTAAGGGAAAGAGCTTTTTAAGCATGTCACTGGATAGTTGTCTTTGGCTAACAAGCCAAAGCAGACCAAATCTCCTTGCAACATTGCTCACATTAGACACCAGTCATTCATCATTTGCCAATGTTTTTATGCATTATCTGCCGACCTGCACAGTCCAACAATTTAGATTGAATGCAGCCCGCCAGGTTTGATGCCACATTGGCAGGCTGCACTGGCTAGCAATTTATCTTACGACTTGAATGTCAACAACATAGAGTGCACCATTGGCTTTTTCTGCCCTGAACTTCACTTTATTGCCGGGTTCCAGAGTATCCAGCATGGCCGCTTCCTTGATTCTGAACACCATGGTCATGCCTGGCATGTCCAGGTTTTTGATGGGGCCATGCTTGATCGTGACTTTGTTGCTGCTCTTGTCAATTTTGATGATTTCACCATCTGTTGCATCTGTCATTGTGCTTGCAACCGCTGTATTGTCCTGCCCGGCGGGGCTGGCGGAGTTGGCGGTGTTTGCATAGTCAGGGGCATTTGCATTGGCATTCACCAGCGGCAGGTTCAGGCACAATACTGCGGCCAGCATCATTGTTTTCATGTTTTTCATAATGTGTCCTTTGATTGTGCGTGATGTTGATGTTCATCTGCGCTGGCATTGGTTTGGGACTTGCTGACCTGCACTTTGCCTTTCATGCCAGCATCGTAATGGCCAGGTTGCAGGCAGGCGAAATCGATCTTGCCTGCCTTGCTGAATTGCCACAGCACTTCACCTGCCTGGTCAGCGGCCAGTGTCACCATGTTGGGGTCGCTATGTTCCATCTCGGGATTTTTTTTCATCACTTCGTAATGCTCCTTCAATTCTTTTTCTGAGCCAAGCACAAACTCGTGTTTGAGCTTGCCTGAATTTTTGATGACAAAGCGTATGGTTTCATCTTGTTTTGCCTGGATGCTGGCAGGCGTAAAACGCATGCTGTCGCTCATGTCGATATTGACGGTGCGCGTCACAGCGCTGGCGATGCCGGGCTTGCCTATTGCGTCTTCATCATGGGCGTGCCCACCTGCGTGGGTGCCAGATGCCATTGCGGCACCCGAGGAAAATAACAGGGATACAGCAAGGCCTGTGGACAGGGTGTGTGATTTCTTTAAAGCGGATTTCATAAGATACTTTCTTTTCCAGGAAGGTGGAATGACAATGCCGCGCTTATCCAGCGTCAAACACTGAATAGGCGTGCACAGTCGGCAGACACACAGCTACGCTGGGTCTACGACAATGATTTGATGACCTGGCAATGTCAGGTCATGTCCGAAGGAAGGGGAGTATCAGGACCTGGGTGGTCGCTCCAGGCCATCACTGATGTGGCCTGTATATGAAGAAAAAATCAGGTCGATTCTTTCTGAAGAAGGGCGAAGCAATGGCAGTGCAATATCCTGGCTGAGGATGGCGGTCGCTGCGCAACATGCATCGACGGATGCGGCATGATCCAATGCGTGTTTTTTTACTGAGGTGCTGGCATGACGCTGGTGCAGATGGTGTTCACTGGCAGAAGCAGAGGCAGATGATGGCTCGTCAGCACAACACAGCCTGCTTGCTGCCAGGACGCCCTGTACAGGGATAGTCAGCATCAGGATGCACAATAACAATAAACGAACCAGCTTTTTCATGGGCCAGATTATAGCTGTTTTTTTGAGTTCGCTTATTTTTGAGTTCGTTTAGTCTTGAGATTCTACAGCCACTGTTTACTACGATGGCTGCCTGGCTTGATTCCCCTCTTCTGCACGGCTATAGCACGACAACGGCATCTGGCAATTCGTTCAGGTTGTCGCCATCCGCCGGGAAGTGTTTTGCCAGGTGCTGACTGATGGCCTGTATACCCCGGATGACGCCGTCTTCATACTGATCCAGTTTGAAGGCACTTTCCATCATGCGGCAAATTTGCTCCCATTCGTCGGCTGTTGCTTTGGCATGGATTCCGCGGTCTGCCACGATTTCAACATCACGGTCAGCCAGCAATACATAAATAAGTACACCGTTATTGTGTGCGGTATCCCAGATGTGTAATTGCGAAAAAACTTCTATGGCGCGTGTGCGGGCAGTCTGGTCGCGCAGCAATGGGCCGCAGTCAAGCGCGGTTTCGACAACGAAGCGGATTTCACCCAAGTGATTGGATTCGCAAGTTTTGATGGCTTGCTCTATGGCCTGCAGACTTAAGGGCGGGAAGGCGCTTCTTAGCTGGTAGTGGGTAGTCAGCAAGTGTTTGGTGATGCGTTTGATGTTGAAGTTACTCATGATTACCACCGCCCCGATGCACCGCCACCGCCAAAACCACCGCCGCCACCGCTGAAGCCGCCACCACCTCCAAAGCCACCCATGCCACCTCTGCCACTGCCCCCATAGTAGGCACCAATACCACGTGCGCCCAGACTGCCACTTAACAGGGTAAAGAACAGTGCCAGTACACCTGCAATCATGGCAAGGGGTATGGCACCGGCGACCAGCCAGGCGATTCCGCCAACGACGCCGCCAGTAACGAGGGCACCAGGCAACCTGCCAAACAGTGCACGTAATACACCGCCGACCACTAATGCCATGACAAATAATATGGGGGCATATTGCTGGAAGCCATCCACATCATTGCTTCTGCGCGCCGACTTTGCGGGCAAGGCTTCGCCTTCCACTACACGCATCATTTGATCGACACCGGCCTGTATGCCTGCATTGAAATCACCCTGTTTTAAATAAGGGGTGATGGTGTCGCTGATAATGCGTTTGCTGGTGGCGTCGTTGAGTGCACCTTCCAGGCCGTAACCAACTTCTATGCGCAGGCTGCGATCATTCTTGGCGATCAGCAATATGGCGCCGTCATCGACTTTTTTGCGCCCCAGCTTCCATTGTTCTGCTACACGCAGGGCATACTGTTCTATGGTTTCGGGGGCAGTAGTGGGCACGATGAGGACGGCAATCTGGCTGCCTTTCTTGTTTTCAAAATCACGCAGCTTTTGTTCCAAGGCAGCTTTTTGTTCCGTGGTCAAGGTTGCGGTCTGGTCTGTGATGCGGTTTTGTATGGGTGGGACGGCGATCTGTGCCAAGGCAACACCGGCCCATGCCAGCATGCTGCTCAACAATAGCACCTTGGCGTTTCGCAGGATATTCATTGTGCACTGCTGGGCTTGGCAGCGGGTGCGCCAAAATCCACTACCGGTGGTTTAGCGAGTTCTTTTTCATTTTCGACAGCGAAGTTGGGTTTGACCTTGTAGCCAAACATCATGGCTGTCAGGTTGGATGGAAAAGACCTGACCTGTACATTGTATTCTTGCACAGACTTGATGTAGCGGTTACGGGCAACGGTGATGCGATTTTCTGTGCCTTCCAGTTGTGCCTGCAAATCACGGAAATTGGCATCTGATTTCAGTTGCGGATAATTTTCTGTGACGACCAACAAGCGCGACAAGGCGCCGGACAGTTCACCCTGAGCAGTCTGGAATTTGGCAAAGGCTTCGGGATTGTTCAGCAGTTCGGGTGTTGCCTGTACGCTGCCGACTTTGGCGCGGGCATTGGTGACGCCCAGCAAGACATCCTTTTCCTGTGCGGCAAAGCCTTTGACGGTGTTGACCAGATTGGGCACCAGGTCGGCACGACGCTGGTATTGGTTCAAGACTTCGGACCAGTTGGATTTGACTTGCTCATCCCCACTTTGGAAACTGTTATATCCGCACCCGGAGATGTTAAGTAAGAGTATTGCTGACAACAGCAGCCAAAACTTGCGCATGGGGATTTCTCCTGATTGGTTTGTTTTTCACCGAAGGTGGTGAAAGCGATGAAAGCAGTACTCATATCAGTAACAATGGCAATATTGCATCACAAATAGCTTGCCATACTTACCCGAAAATCACTGTGCGGTAGCGCACAATGAAGCGCCACTGAATTCATTATTGCTCTATGAACATCTAAATCCAATTTACCTTGTTGTGATTTGATAAAGCGCAAGGACAGGTCAAGCACTTATGAAAACTTGAGCTTGTCTGAGTGTGGTCAGCCAGTGCTGGCCCGGTGATTTACATATTGTCAGCTGTTTGCAAATCCATCTATACTCGTTTGCATCATCCATTTACCGAGAGGAAGCCGCTGATGATTACCCGTCGCAGATTTGCCCTGTCACTTTCAGCATTCGCCTTGTCCCCCATCAGCTCACATGTTCATGCAGCAGTCAGGAAAATACCTGTCCTGTTGCGCCCGCCTGTGGCAAGAGAAGAAGCCGTAACCGACACTTTGTGGGGCAAGGCTATCGTGGACCCCTATCGCTGGATGGAGCAGAAACCTGATACCGACGAATTTGCCAGCTACCTGAAAGCACAGGGTGCCTATGCAAGGCAGATGCTGGACCGTTTGCCAGGCCGGCGCGCAGTGGAAGCATCGGTGACGCGTTTCACTGCGGCAGTGACGAATGTATCAATACGCCAGATCAGCGGCAGTTATATCGTTTTTGCACGTCGTCTACCCGGACAGCAGGCTTTCAAGATTTATGCGCGCCCGCATGCAGGTGGTGCCGACCGTTTGCTGATTGACCCCGAAGCCGGTGCCCAGGGCGGTGCCCCACGCCGGGTGACTGGCTTGCTGATGTCGCCGGACAGCCGGCATCTGGCTTACACCATCGACAAAGGCGGGGATGAAATACGTGAATTGCGCGTCCTGACATTAGATAGTGGCAAGGACGTGCTGATCACCCTGCAGAATGGTTTGCCGGCCAGTTGGTTACCCGATTCCAGCGGCTTCTTTTATTCACGCTTGCGTGATGGTGCGGTCAAGGGCAAGGTCGATTTTTCTTTCGACACCGCGACCTGGCTGCACAGGATGAACACCGAGGCGGCGCAAGACACACTGGCCCTGCGCTGGTCAGATGGACCGGCCATGGGCCAGACTGAACGTGAAATGCCGATGGTGCTGGCGAACGTCGCAAGTGACTGGGCACTGGGTGCCATCTACAGCAACGGTGAATGGCCAGCCTATGGCATGGTGGCGCGCAGCAGTGAACTGGCTCAGGGCAAACCCAATTGGACAGCCGTGTTTGGCAAAGATGATGTCGCGGTCCATGCGCTGACCGTAGGTGACGACGTATATGTACTGGCCAAGGGTAAGGCGGAACGGGGTGAAGTATTCAAGGTCAGCGTACGCGACCCGGACAAGACCAAACGTGAGGTAGTGGTAGCCCAAGGCGAGTATGTGATTGACAGTATGAGTCTCGCCAAAGATGGTTTGTATATTCATGAATTGCGTGGCCAGGTGGGTGCGCTGCGTCGCTACAGTTTTGCCACCGGCAAGGTGGAAGACGTGGCACTACCTTTGAGCGGTGCCGTGTGGGATGTGAATTGCGATCCTACGCTGGAAGGTGCATGGTTTGGCATGGATGGCCTGACCTGGTCTGCCCGCAGCCTGCACACTGGTGCCGATCTGAAGGCGAAAGATATCGGCCTCACGCCCAAGGCACCGTTTGATACTTCGCCCTTTTTAACCACACGTCTGGAAATCAAGGCGCGTGATGGTGCGAAAGTACCGATAGAAATACTGCATAAAAACAATACCAAGCTGAACGGTAAAAACCCAGTCCTGATCGAAGCCTATGGTTCCTATGGCATCATCCTGGACCCAGGCTTTCAGGGGTCCAAACTGGCCTTCCTGGATCAGGGTGGCGTGATTGTATATGCCCACGTGCGCGGCGGTGGCGAAAAAGGGGACAGCTGGCATTTGGCCGGGCAAAAAGCCACCAAACCCAATACCTGGCGTGATGTGATAGATGTGGCCGAAACCTTGATCAAAGATGGCTGGACTTCACGCGGCAGGATTGCTGTATGGGGTACATCCGCCGGCGGCATCATGGTGGGCCGCGCCATTACCGAGCGCCCCGATTTATTTGCCGTCGCCATCGGTGAGGTGGGTGTCTTCAATACCTTGCGCTTTGAATTGACATCAAATGGCCCTGGCAATGATGAAGAATTTGGTACGGTGAAGAAAGAAGACGAGTTTCACAGCTTGCTGGAAATGGATGCCTATCACCATGTACAGCCAAATGTCAGCTACCCGGCCATGCTGCTGATGACTGGTGCCAACGATATACGGGTAGAGCCCTGGCAAGTCGCCAAGATGGCCGCACGCATGCAAAAGAACCTTGACCCCAAGCGCCCGGTATTAATGCGTGTTGATTTTGATTCTGGCCACTACTCCACAACCAGAAAGAATGGCATCACCAAGACCGTCGATGTATTCACATTCATTTTTGAGCATACGCGTGGCTAACAACTAAGTGCGGGGTGACGGCATGCCTGGTGAACGGTCTGTGGGCCTGCTTCAAATATCAATCGTGTAATGCCGGCCTGTCTGGAGCGGCAACGCGGTGTTTGATGCATGCTCATCCTGTGATGGCTTGTGTTCTCTGACAAATAATTTTTTGACGAGATAGGACATGCGGTTTTTTTGGAAGTCGTCATAGGCTGCCACAGCTTGTTTTATGACTGGTACCTGGGCTTGCAACCGGTGCTCGGCCACGGGTGAAATCCAGTCTATGCGCCAGTCTATACGCATGCCATTCTCTAGCGGCAGGCTGGCCAGCATCACCTCATCATTCAGGATTTCGCTGGCCAAGGCCTGAGAGAAATCACTGGGATAAAATTTTCTTAATGTACCCAGGCCAAAATCCACCAGGTATTTTTCATTGATGATGCAGACGGCATGCCCTTCCCTTTGCCTGTCACGCACAAAACCTTTGTAGCCTATATAAAAAATTCCATTGTTTTGCCGGATTTCGGCATAACAGCCCTGCACCCTGGCGGTATAACCTTTTTCTTGCAGTATGTGGGCCAGCATGGCAGACATGGTGAAGCAGCAAGTATCATACTGATCAAAAAACTCCAGGAATTGAAAATCATCAGCAATCTGCCTCAGATCATGAGCCAGTTTGCTATCTGTGATTACGTCAAAAAATGCGCTGTTCATTGGATTGGGGAAGTGGGAACTGACGGTAAAAGCTATGCGTAAGGGCATACCTGTCCACCGGTGAGAATGTTTGCCGAATAAAAGAATAGCAAGCTTATAATTTAAAAGACGTGATAAATAGTAAATGCATGTAAGCATTTGTTTCAATTATGCTATTTAGCGTCCAGGGCGCGGCAGGAAGTAGTTCTTGCCCATACCCAGGCTGATCCAGCCATTCGAATAGTCATAGGCACCCATGGGGTGACCGAAGTAATAGCCCTGTATGGTCTGGCAACCCAGTTCACGCAGCATGCGCGCCTGTTCTGCAGTTTCTATGCCTTCGGCGGTGACATCCAGCTGCAGGCTTTTTGCCATTTGCAGGATAGCGGCCACCATGCCCAAATCCCGTTCGGCACCGGGCAGGGCAATCACGAAAGAGCGGTCTATTTTGATGCGTGATACCGGCAAGTGTTTGAGCAGGGCGATGGAAGAATATCCGGAACCAAAATCATCAATCGCAACCCGAACGCCCATTTCACGCAGGCTGTTAACCACCTTGCGACTTTGATGAAAGTCTTGCAGCATGGCTTCTGTAATTTCAATTTCGAGTAAATGCGCAGGCAATTGATAGGCATCCAATGCATCCCGGATTTTCTTGAGGAATTGCTCATTCTGGAACTGCCCGGCAGACACATTGACGGCCATGAATAGCTGCCCCTGCCCTACTTCGTTCCAGCTACTCAGTTGCTTCAGTGCCTCTGCCAGCACCCAGTTGCCGATGTCATCGATGAGACCAACTTCTTCAGCAATATGCACGAATTGCCCTGGTTCCAGCAGGCCGGAATCGGGATGATTCCAGCGCAGCAAGGCTTCAAAACCGATCAGGCGAAAATCAGCCAGATCGATGATGGGCTGGTAGAACAGTTCAAATTCATTTCTTTCCACGGCACCGTACAGATTTTGTTCGATATTCAGGCGGGTACCAGACTTGTCGCTGAGGTTGCTGGAATAGGCACAGATTTTCCCTTTGCCACAACGCTTGGCTTCATACATGGCGCTGTCGGCTGCCCCCAGGATTTCATGACTGGTATTGCCATCACCGGGAAATTTGGCGACACCTATGCTGGCACCAATCACAAAATGATGGTCTTCAATCACCACCGGTTCTGCGAAAGATTTAAGGATTTTTTCAGCGACCAACAAGCCTTCCGAGGGATGATTGAGGCTGGACACGATGACGACAAATTCATCCCCGCCCAGGCGTATGGCTTCGTCATGGCGACGTATCTGCCGCACAATACGCATGGCAGCTTCTTGAATAACGCGGTCACCAACATGGTGGCCCATGGTGTCATTGATGGCTTTGAATTCATCCAGGTCGACAAAGATGACGGCGAAATGATTCCCGGCATTCAGGGTCTGCTGGATTTCGGTTTCCAGCCGCTGATCCAGCAGATAACGGTTACCCAGGCCAGTCAGGGGATCATGGTAAGCCAGATGCGCCAACTGACGCTGGGCTTCGCGAATAAAGCTGATGTCTGAAATGGCGTGCACATATTGCTTTGCCTTGCCGGCATCATCACGCACCACACAGATATGCTGCAGTGCCGGGAACAGGCGGCCATCCTTGCATTTGCAGGCAACTTCGCCCGACCAGTAGCCTTCTGGCATGGCGGCAATGTCCTGGTAGGTGGGGTCATTATCCCGCCGTCCCAGTAAGATTTCATTTGGGTAAAACCCCAGTATTTCTTCCTGAGGATAGCCGGTCAGTCGTGTCAATGCCGGGTTGATGGAGCAGACCTTGCCGGCCTCATCCAGTATCATGATGCCTTCTGC
This sequence comes from Undibacterium sp. Ji50W, assembly GCF_049340445.1. Lineage (NCBI taxonomy): Bacteria > Pseudomonadati > Pseudomonadota > Betaproteobacteria > Burkholderiales > Oxalobacteraceae > Undibacterium > Undibacterium sp. Ji50W. The sequence continues at coordinate 228,400 of NZ_JBMPOX010000007.1, forward strand.
CGTGGTACTGAAAACGACACTTGCCTGCCGCAGGTTTTCTTCTGTCAGTTTGCGCAAGGTGATATCGCGCAAGGCACCGATCACAGTTTGTTTTCTGGCATGCCCGACATGCAGTTTGCCAACCATTTCCAGCCAGGCATAGTCACCGTTGCTGCGCAGCGCGCGAAAACTGCAGTTGAACAGGTCTGACTTGGTCAATGCCTGATGCACATTGGCCCTGTCGTCCGGATGTATGCATTCCAGCATGGTGTGCAGGTTGGCCTGGAAGGGGCTGAGGGCACTATCCCACATGCGATGGAAGCGTTCGTCCCCCTTGACCGTATCGAGTTGCTCTTCCCATTCCCAGATACCGAGATCGGCGGCTTCCAGGGCGACGGACAGGCGCTCTTCGGATTTTTCAAGCGCAATTTCGGCATCGTGGCGAGAGCGTGCCACTTGTATGACGGCTGCCAGTTCCTTGGCACCAAATGGTTTCATGACATAGCCGAAGGGCTTGCTGGCGATGGCACGCTTGACGGTATTGTCATCGGCGTAGGCGGTAAGAAAGATGACGGGTAATTTCCAGCGCTGGTAGATCGCCTGGCAGGCATCAATGCCATCTTCTGCGCCATCGAGATGGATGTCCATCAATATCAGGGTAGGTTCAAGCTGGGAAACGGCGGACAGCGCATGGTTAAAATTACTGCGTATGCCGCATACGCGATGCCCCAGCTCCACCAGGGTATGTTGCAGATCCAGTGCCACCACGGGCTCATCTTCCACGATCAGAATATGCTCGGCATGCATCAAGCGATTCCTTTCCGTTTAGGGCTGATTGCTATCGTAAAGCAGCTCCCGGCGTTTGTCGAAGTGGTTTCCAGTTCGCCATGCAGTTGCGCGACAAACATGGGGATCAATTGCGTTCCCAGCCCTTTTGCTGCGTCCCAGTTGAATTCCGATGATAATCCACGCCCATTGTCAGCCACCTGCAAATGCAACTTGTCGTCAGAAATTTCTTGCAGGCGGATATCAATACGGGCTTGCAGCGGGCTACGTTCAGCCAGCCAGTCGGCAGGAAAAGCATGCTTGATGGCATTCAGTACCAGTTCATTGATGACCAGGCCAAGCGGAATCATGCGGTGCGCGCTCATGAAGACAGATTTGTCCGGCCCTGAATAGTGTAACTGGATGCCCATCTTGGTGGTGTCGTGGCTGGCAACCGTCAGGGCAATCAGGCGGTTGATGAATTCCGACAATTCGATTTCTGACATCATTTCCGAGTCATATAGCAATTGATGTACCAATGCCATGGCCCTGACCCTGCTCTGACTTTCGCCCAGGACCCGGGCCACCTCTTCTGGCGCTTGCCGGGCCTGCAATTTGAGCAGACTGGAAACAATCTGCAGATTGTTTTTGACGCGATGATGCACTTCATGCAGCAAGGCGGTTTTTTCTTCCAGTGCCTGCTCCAGTGCCGCCCACTGCCTTTTTTTGCTGCCTATATCATGCGCCAGCTTGCAGGCGCCGATCACTTTTCCATTGCGGTCACGCAAGGGAGAAATCGTGATCGACACATCCACAAAATGCCCAGCTTTGTGTATGCGCACTGTATCGAAAGGCGGGATACGTTCGCCATTGGTGATCCGTCGCAGCAGATGCTGTTCTTCACCCAGCAATGCCGCCGGGAACAGCATGGTAATCGGCTTGCCCAGCGCTTCTTTGGCACTATAGCCGAGCAAGCGCTCGGCAGCCGGGTTCCAGCCGGTAATGATACCTTCCAGGGATTTGGTGATGATGGCATCGTCGGATGATTCTATGACTGAACGATAACGGTCTTCTGACTGGTGCAGGGCAGCTTCGCTGTCATGCCGCTTGGAGATATCGATACCGGACGGTATCAGGTGGGTGACCTTGCCTGCTTCATCGCGTAGCGGTGCCAGCATGAAATCCACCCACATGCGACTGTCATTGATCATTTTGGCATGTACGTCATAACGTACTGTTTCACCATTGCGGCAACGACTGATTGCTTCTTTCAGTTGCTGTGCCAGTTCGGGGTCATGACTCCACCAGTAAGTATCCCACAGCTTTTTGCCACGTACCTCGTCAATAGCAATACCGGCGGCCTCCAGGGGTGCGCGGTTGCATTCCAGCAGGGTCCCATCCATATCGAGCACGCCGACAAAGGCAAACAGATTATCCAGCACCTGCAACAGGCGCTGCTTGCTTTCTTCTGCCACCTGCGCTTCAACGGAATCGATGGATGCGTCCTGTATCAGGGCAAGGATGCCGCAGATATTGCCGCTATCATCGCGTCTGGGGTAATAGGATGCCAGACGGAACAGCTTGTCGTCTTCATTTCCCGGGCCGTTACCGCGTATTTCCTGACCTACCAGTGGAATACCGGTTTCCAGCACGAAGCGCATTTTGGGTTCGATGATATCGGCTACTTGCGGCAGATAATCGCGGATGGGATGGCCAAGCTGTTCTGTGACAGGGATGCGATTCAGTTCGGCATGCCGGCGGTTGATGAAGAGCAAACGCAGATCAAGGTCGAGCACCGCCACACCTACCGGCAAGGTATCCGTCATGAGCAAAAATAATTGCTCCATTTCCCGACCTTGAAGACCATGCATGGCGCAGCCCTTCGTGCGAAAACTTAATTCTAACTATAAACAATATGACATTAAAATTTAAATAATTTTTTTAACGATTGATGAATACCTGTAGCTCGTTTGTTGTTCGGTTGTTGTTCGGTTGTTGCTTGTTCGACATACATGTGCAACGCAGCATGCACCCACCTGTCAATCATAACAAAGCCAGGCAACGGACCTGGCTTTGTCAGAATAAAAAATCAATGCAACAACGAGACCTGGAAACCAGGATGTGTTGGCTAGGGCGTGTTGACCTAGACTTCCCTAACAGTAACATTAGTGCATATTAATGCATTGTCCAGTTATTTTACTGCGGCAATACAGCTTGTCTGCTTATTGCGGTGTTTCGACCACCAACAAGGTCAGGCGTCTTACCAAAGGTAATACCATTAGCAGTGTTGGAAAGGCACATATCCATGACAGCAACCAGGATCCCATCCATATTTCCATGAAGTGATCGACCAGGCCAACGCTGCGCAAACTGCTGATCAGCGAAATGATACAGGTCATCAGTATCGACAGAAAAAAGGGCATGACGAAAGCTGCGTAGCGTGCAGGCAATTTGCGCATAGACGTTGCAGAAGAAGTGTGTTTTTGAGATTTCATAAAAGTTCCATAAGCCGACCCAGCAGGCGCCTGTTCATCCATGGAAGATAAACATCTGGCCCCGGACCAGTCCGGCGGCTGTGGCGCGTTGCTTGACGTAAACGCTTACGGCAACTTGTGGAAGTATGCGCCACCAGTGTAATTGGCGTTGATATAAAAGTAAATAGCCACTTACCCTGTACGCTGCAGTGGCAGGCATGTCCGGAAACGCAATCTGCGGTAAGATTTTGCCATGGAAAAACCGTAATGAAAAAACCAAGCATGAAGAAACACCTGGTGGTTGCCCTTGCCTATGATCAATTGTGCACCTTTGAATTTGGCTGCACGGTAGAATTATTTGCGCTGAATCGACCCGAGCTAAATGTGGACTGGTATGACTTTGCCGTCTGCGCCATGGAAGCAGGTAAATTGCGAGCCGCAGGTGGCATCCGTGTAGAAGTGCCGCACGACCTGAACATGCTGGACCAGGCTGATACCATCATCATCCCCGGTTGGCGTGACGCCGACGAAATGCCGCCACCTGCGATACTGGAAAAAATCCGTGCCGCCCATGCGCGTGGTGCCAGAATTTGCAGCATCTGTTCCGGCGTGTTCATCCTTGCAGCAGCCGGCATACTGGATGGCAAGACCGTGACGACCCACTGGCGCTATGCCGATAAATTGCTGAAGCGTTACCCAGCTATCCATGTGGAAGCAAATGCTTTGTACGTGGACCAGGGACAGATATTGACCTCGGCAGGTTCTGCCGCCGGGCTGGATATGCTGCTGCATCTGGTGCGCAAGGATTATGGCGCAAGGGTCGCCAACCTGGTGGCGCAAAGACTGGTGGTGCCACCGCATCGCGAAGGTGGTCAGGCGCAGTTTGTACCACGCCCCATGCCCAGCGACGAACATGCTCGCCTGGCGAAATTGATGGACTGGATCCGATCCCACCCTGCCCTGCCTCACAACCTGACATCCATGGCAGAAAAAGCGGCGATGAGTACACGCACGCTGCAACGCCAGTTCAAGGAATCCACCGGTATGGCACCGGGTGAATGGCTGATACGCGAACGTGTCGCCATCGCCAAGGAATTGCTGGAATCACCGCACACCAGCCTGACACAGGTGGCCGAACTGGCCGGTTTCAGTTCTGAAGAATCGCTGCGCCGCCACTTTCGCCGCATCGTTGCAAACAGCCCGGGCAATTACCGCAAACAGTTTGCCGACGTGCTGATAACAGCACCGATTTAAGACTGCGTCGCCACACTGGTGAGAAATGATTTTCTCAACGGATATCGTCTATGCTGAAATAAATTCACGCCCTATCTGTCAGCGAACTGAAAATGTGCCGCGCAACAGCTGTTTCGTTGAAGTAGACAAAACCCATGCATTGATGAAGGCCATGCAAGTATTGCTATACCGCTTGATTAATGCTTGATAGAATTAATTGAAATTATCAGGAGCAAGCCGCTTTTGCCATTCTTTTGCACCTCATCTGAACGGCTTGTAGTGCGGTCCACTTACCACAGAAAGTATTCATGAATAGCCAGGACGACGGCAAAATACCTGAACATAGCTGGCCTATCTTGCAGTCTATTGCTGCAAAACAGGCGCATCGTCCCGCGCTGTTAACGGACGCAGAACGGGAAGCACGCTGGCAATGCCTGCCCGTCTCCGATGTGACCGCAGCATCTGCGAGCCAGGGTCATGGTGACTCACCCAACCGCAAACAACCAATCGCCAGTCAACTCCAGCATTTGACGCCCACCACAACGGGCATGAGCAATGCGCAGAATTCTTCCTCGATTCAGGCATTGTTCCAGCGTTTGGCCGCGGGCGAGAAAAATTTGTCCGCGCCATCCGACGAAACCGGGACCCTGGGGCCACTGCTTAAAAAATGAAGAATTATTGCAGTTGTTTCCATGAAGGGTGGTGTCGGTAAAACCAGCGTGACCGCCAATCTGGCTGCGGTTATGGCACAGGATGCCGAACCTGACAGCAAGCTCAAATGCGACATCGCATCCGCACTGAGTCTGTCGTATGGCCAGCGCATGCTGCCATTTGGCATTCCACGCGATGAAGCCATCAGCATGGCTTTCGCCTTTCAGCAACCGCTTGGTCATTACGCGCCGGATCATCCCGCTGTCGAACAGTTTCAGGGCATCGCCGACTGGGCAACAAACATATTCAACGACGGCATTTGACATCATAGAAATAAAAAAAGGGCCGTACGCCACACGTACGGCCCTGTCAAGCGCGCTGCAAAACATCCTGTTTTTAACTCTGTCTGTCACTCTGTCACTACACCCTGCTGACCTCGCCCAGGCATGCCAATATCCAAACCCAATATCGCAAAGTAGGCAAACTTTGCGGTAATGCCGGGTAAATCACCTGTGCCATCGCAAATAGGTGCACATAAGGCTTTACGTGTGGGCCGCGTTAACAGCCCCCGACAAGCGTTCTCTCAAAATGGCTGATACACCCAGAAAGGCCGGGTATTCTGCAGTAATCAGGAAAGTCGGTATCTGCGCAAGATAAGTGGCAAAACGCCCTTTCGCTTCAAACCGCTGGCGAAACGCGGACGTGTTGAAAAACTCACCTAGGCGCGGCACGATGCCGCCGCCTATATACACACCGCCTGTGGCCCCCAGGGTCATCGCCAGGTTGCCGGCAATGGTTCCCAGCATGGCACAAAAATATTCAACCGTGCGCACACACACTGGACAACTGCCATCCAGCGCCCGCCGCGTGATATCAGCTGCATTCATGTCTTCCGGATTCGGTACTTGATCCATATGTGACAGGGCGCGATACATGATTTCAAGACCCATGCCGGAAATCAGGCGCTCGGCGGATACATGCGCATATTCTTTGCGGGCATAACGCAGGATCTCGATTTCCGTATCATCTGCCGGTGAAAACGAGACATGGCCGCCTTCACTGCACAAAGGTATCCAGTGCTGCCCTGAAGGAATAATGCCGGATACACCAAGGCCGGTGCCAGGTCCGATAAGGCCAATGGCCCGCTGTGCTTGCGCCTGGCCACAACCGACTTGCAGTTTTTCATGTTCTGCCAGGTGAGGTAAGGCCATCGCCAGTGCTGTGAAATCATTCACCACCACCAGGTCCTGAAAACCGCAAGCCTGGCGCAAAGCCTCGATGGAAAAAGTCCAGTGATGATTGGTCATGCTTACCACGTCACTATCCACAGGATTGGCAATGGCGATGGCAGCATGCTGCACCGCTTGCGGACAGAGCGCCCTCACTTCCTCCCTGGCAAGATAGGCAGTGATGGCAGCCTGCAAATCAGGATAGGCATTGCAAGACAATACGGTAATCGCTTCAAAGCGATGGCTTACCGTTTCGAGGGCAAAACGCGCATTGGTGCCACCAATATCTGCCAGCAAACGCGGGCCTGCACCACCTGGTATTTTTTGATTTTTGGTCAACATCTCAGCATTCATATTTTCAGATCTGCCTCTGGCTAGCTATTCAAGCGCCATTTTTATGTAACAATACTACATATTTTTCAAATTAATGTCCAATGAATTTGCATACACTGAGGTAAAATTTGAAAAATACAATGAAATCCATACGCATATAATGAAAATGAAATGAATCTCAAGGTGTTTTTATGTAGTCATACTACTTTTTATTGCATGAAGGCGTTCGCCTTATGATCTAGTTGTTTAGAGATGCGCCCCTACTATTCCGCGCGTCAGCGCCCCTATCTGTGCATCACGAGGCAATTGCAGATTACAGCACCGACAAGCAGAACAAGGCAAGTACCAAACAGCAAGATATCAGCGCATTTTTCTTTTTGCGAAAACCACTGTCTTTGCTTGCATACACAGTACTATGCAAGCAAAGAATTCCATCAACATCCGTTGCAATCCAGACAGAAAATTTCCATACTCCATTTTTCAGAACGCAGCCCGGAGGGCCATTGAACAAGTCACACAAAAATTAACCGCGTCTACATGCATTTTTACAACGGCACAGGCAATTTCCAGGGCCTTCGCAAGCTACTATTTATTGCCCGCCTGGAAGAAACAAAAACATGGATAAGATGACTTCAAAACTGATCAATCCACAGTGCCTTTTTTTGGGGAGAATATCTGCAAGAATTCTCATCTTGTTGGTGCGTATTTGAATCATGTTTACTCCCCTGCTCTACGCATCTGGCATGGTTCAATTATTGCTAAATAGCAGACGCCGATTTAGCCATGGTTTTTCAGGGTCGCTACAAATAATCATTATTTTGATATTTAGGCGGTGGATTTGCTTATTCCTGCAGCAAGTAAAGACAGGTAATCACGTCAGCGATTATCGGCCAGGGAGTTAAATTCCATGCCAAGTACAAAAAATATGGCAAGTTTTCAGCAAAGAAGCGCAAATTTTTCTTCAACAGCGGTTATTATTACCGCCTTCATATTCTAAGTTCGAGGAGACAGCGGGAATGGATTTTTCAAATCGCCAGCAAGAGCCGGGAAAGAAATTTATCGGATTAGGGCTGGTCATATTATTTCACGTGCTGGTGGTATATGCACTGGTATCGGGCCTGGCGCGCAAGGCCATGGAAG
>NZ_JBMPOX010000008.1:0-213744 GCF_049340445.1 Undibacterium sp. Ji50W
TATCATTTGTTGAATTACCCATTCCTTTTGTTCTGCCGTATAGCGTACTCGTTTCATCTTACTCTGCCTTTCGCTCTCCAACGGGTTAGATTTCTGATGACGCGACATCTATCCTGACATGGAGGGGCTTCGCCAAAATAAAGTATCCAAAGAAAAGGCGACCGCAGACTTGCCCTTTGGGTGCTTGCGCTACGCTCCAGCACAATTTGTGCATCACAAAAAATGGGAAAGCTTCGAAACTCGCTTCGCTCAGACATCGGATCTTCTTTTTCCATTTTCTGTGAAGCACAAATTACATCGTCCCAAGCGGATTAAGGTCAACTGCAACAGCAACGTCAAAAACAACGTCAATACAATCTCATTCATATTTATTTGAATGCCGTCAATTAACGTTGGTGTGGGGGTTGCAGTTGTTTTTGAAGTTGTAGTTGCTTTTGACCTTGTAGTTGTCTTTGACTCTAATCCGCTTGGGACGAAGCCATTTGTGTAGTGCAGAAAATGGAAAAAGAAGGTCCGGTGTCTGAGCGTAGCGAGTTTCGGACCTTCCCATTTTTTGCACTACATAAATGGGTACTCCCGCAGGGAGCGAGTCTGCGGTCGCCTTTCTTTGATTCCGTTCTTTGGCGAAGCAAAGAAAGGAATTCGGCCGCCGGGCCGAGACCCGGCTTGTATCCACGAAGAGCAATCGTTTCAATCAAAGTACGGCACAAAAACAACGCCACTGGAGCGCCGGTCCGGTAGCCTTCAGCCTAAGCTGGAGCAACGATAATATGAGCGACGCAGATCAACCAAAAACCACCTTGACCGGAGCCAGAAAAAACTGATTCCCTGATGGAACCAGATCAAACACTAAGTCTTATTGCGGAAGCAGTAACTCTTCAGCAAAGCTTCTGCATCCATGCATGACAATTTACCTGAGGTACCAGCAGCTTTGCCATCGCTTAGACTTTCCCCAACGACGTGCAACCGCCTGCTCGCCAGTGCCATCACATGTTGATTGTCGTATTGATGCAGTAAAAAATCCCAAGTGACATCGGCCCGATTATCCAGACCCTGAAGCAGGCTGACGCCTGATGCCGCATCGACACTGAATATCAGTCGCCGTGCATCGGCAGAAAGCCCATCACCGGTCGCTTTCAGGTAAGCTTCTTTCAGTACCCAGAATTCGTAAAACTTTTGCGTCCTGCTTTTGCTGTCCAGGCGATTCACCTCTGTGATTTCACTGGCGCTACAGACCACGGACATCAGCTCATCCAGGTTGACATCATAATGTAATAATTCCACATCGACACCGATGTCTGACATATTGCCAAGAGCAACGATGATCAGTTCACCGGCATGAGAAATGCTGATGCTTGGTGGTGGTGGTGATGCGTGTCGTGTAAAAACGATAGCGGGCTTGCCGGACGCCGCTAGCACAATGGACATATCCTGTACCGGCACACCTGTGTTGGTGGCGACAGCCAGTTTGACCAGGGCACGCCCGCCCAGATAGCGGTCCCTGTCATCTTGGCGCAGATAACGTTGGCAGCGAGCCTTTTCGGCGCTGCTCAATAGGTCTTGTAAGCCGGACCGGTATTCACGCAACTGTGTCAGACTGGCTACCCATATTCCGGGTGCCATTGTGATCGATGATGGTGGTGTAACTTCAGGCATGGTGTGTTTTTCTGGTTTTTGCGGCATTATATTTTTTTGTCTGTCATGCAAAACAAATGCCTGAGCAAGTGCTGCAATTTTAATCCAGTCTTACGGCAAACAATAAAAAGGAAATTGCATTGAAAATTATCGCCTATCCGTTTGCAGGGGGTAGCAGCCATAGCTACGCCAGACTGGCACGTGAGCATATGCATGAATGGATTACGCTGGACCCGCCCGGCCACGGCAGCAGCATGCGCCTGCCGCTGATGCATAGCATTCCGGAGATGGTATCGGCCTTGCTGGAACCCACCTTGCGCGCTACTGCTGGCAGCCCCTATGTGCTGTTTGGTCATAGCATGGGAGCCTATATCGCGCTGGCCATGCTGGATCGTCTGGTGGAACTGGGTGCCAGTCTGCCAGCAAGGCTGCTGCTGTCTGGTGCTGCGGCACCCCATAGTCGCGTATTGCAACACCATGCAGAACTGCCGCAGAAAGAATTTCTGGAATGGGTGGCGAATAGGGGCGGCATATCAGCAGAAGTGCTGGCCGAACCGCAATTGGTGGAATTGTTTGAACCCATACTACGCGCTGACATAGGCGCAGCAGAAGCGTATAGCGATGGCAGCCAGCGTGACTACGATGGTCCAGTACATATCTTGCTGGGCAAGGATGACAGGATAGCCTTGGCCGATGGTTTGGCCTGGGCTGACTGTTTTGTCCGTGCGCCTGAAGTACATCTGTTTGACGGAGGACATTTTTTCCTGTTTGATGAGATTCAAACAGTGCAAGCCCTGATCGCCTGATTTTCCTGGATTCTGCTTATGGGCAGGATGTGACTGCCTAGCCCTAATCTTCATCACTTCCTTTTGATGCCAACAAGCCATTGCCCTTCGAAGCGCTGATGGCAGTTCCCCGTGCCGGACAACACGGACAACAATAGCGCATGTTTAAAAAATGTTGACAAATGTCTCATTAATGCAAATTTGTCAAAATAGTTAGTGCAAAATTATTATCATATAGTAAAGTTAAAATATTAATTTTACCTTTCCTTCCTAAGAACCTGTTTACGATCTGTAGCGAGCGAGCGTCAGCGGGAGTGAAGAGCAGCGCAAAAAGCGGAATGTACTGTAGTACATGAGCATTTTGAGCAGCACATGAGCCCCGATCACGCTCGCGCAGTAAGATCGTAAGCGGGTTCTAAGCTGCTTCAGCAGTTGAATTATTCCACTTAAGCACTGTAAGCATTGCCTGCAGTTTGCGCAAACCGCATGAGGCAAACCCGCGATTGCCGCACCGGCAGTCTTTATTTTTGTCATAGGTTCTTCAGTAAAAGGAGAAAGTCATATGAATACGCACATTTCTATCGCTTATCTTGATGTATGCGAGGGGGAAACATGATACGTTTAAAGCTATCCCCTATTACCAGCATTGCCGAGGCGCAGGCCATGCTGCAGACGGCCATCAATGTTGAATTTGGTACTTTGCCGCCGTATCTGTATGCACAATTGACGATACTGCCGGGTAGCAATGCGCCAGCCATGGCGCGCCTGCAATCGATTACCCATCAGGAAATGATCCATCTCTGCCTGGGGGCGAATATCCTCAATGCCCTGGGTGGCAGCCCCAAGCTGAATGCGCCCACTTATCCCGGCCCCTTGCCTGGTGATATCGGTCATGATGGCCAGGTACTGACCCTGCATATTCTGCCCTTTGGCAAGCCCGCCATGCAACAGGGCATGAATATAGAAACACCGGTTGACCCCATCGTTTTCCCGCAACTCAAAATGCTGGAGCTGGCAGTCACCAAAGCCGTCACCATAGGCGAGTTCTATGAAGCCCTGGATGCCTACCTGAAAACCTTGCCCGCCGCAGCCTGGCATGTTGATCGTAACCAGATCGTCGACAAGCAATTTTTCCCTGGTCAGTTATTTGCGGTGAACAATTATGCGGATGCGCACAAGGCTATCCAGGTCATCGTTTCCGAAGGCGAGGGCGCAAGTGACAGCCCGCTGGACTTTGGCAAGGAACTGGCGCACTTCTATCGCTTTGAAGAAATTTATCGCGACCAGGTACTGACCAGTAGCGATTCCAAACAGGGTTTTTCCTGGGGCGGGCCTTTGGGTGTGGACTATACCAAGGTCTATCCCGCCATTGCTGATCCGCAATTGCATGATTTTTCTAAAGAACCGACCGCTGCCAGGCAAGCGCAAGAAGCGTGCACCATCGCCTATAGCGCCATGGTCGATTCCTTGAACCTGGCGTTGAATGGCAATGCAGCACAACTGGGGATAGCGGTGCGCAAGATGTTTGATTTACGCATGGCTGCCATCCAGGCTTTGCACGCGCCCCTGGCAGACAAGCACAAGGTCGCCGGGCCAGCCTTCATCTACAAGAAAATCTGAAACGGGAGAGAACAGCATGAGTATCCTGCAAATACCGCGCATACATTTCAAGGGGCAAATTTCCTGGGACCCCATCGTCACTAATAACTATCCAAATTTTTATAACGAGGACAAGTCTCAAACGGTGTTGACACCGCCCGAGACCATGAGCCAGTTTCGCCAGAGCGCCATTGAGGCCGTCAAAACAGATGGCAACTGGAATCCACATGGCACCCATAGAGTGAAGTTCTTTGACGCTTTCGTGTCGTCTGTTGATCTTGGCCATGGTTTGGTCACGACAGACAAACTCTGCGGCGCACCGTGCAACCTGAATGCCATGCTGATAGATCTGGAACCTTATGGCGCCTGCACATCACAACTGTTTTTCGATGCCATCAGTTTTGGCATTGATGGTGGTTGCCGCATTGCGGCACCGCGTAATGAACGCTTTACTGCGCGGTATATCAATTTCTCACGCAATTCATTTGGCTATACCGCTGGTGGCGCTTCAGTGAACTGGCAAACCTCCTTCGCAACAGCAGGCTTAAAAATTGATAGTCATAAAAGTGCTGCCCTGGCGGCCTTGCAGCATGCCTTGCAAGAAGCTGATGCAGAAGGCATCGTCATCAGTTTCAATGCCTATCACACCATTTATTTTGATGACCCCACACTCAGCAATGCAATCCCAGGGTCTGGTGACATCCAGTCTGGCCTGCTATATGACAAATTGATGGCTGGTGGCTTTCAACCCAACCCGGCCCGTAGCTTGATAGTCGGCACCATTGGTGTCTGGCGCAAGGGTGAACCCATGCATGAGCCAGGTGACAGGGCGCTATTGCCGCCACTCCCCAAGGCAAAACCACTGTTTGCTGCGGCCCATGCACGTCTGGACAAAAACCAGGTCAGTCTGGACTTATCCAATAGCGTCAGTGAAACCGGCGCCGATTTGAAAAAACTTGACTGGGGAACATTGCAACTCTTTGCAGTCGACAGGCAAAACAAGAAAGAATATTTGCTGGGTAGTCTCAACTACAATCAGTATGACCGTGCCGCCTATGAGGCCGGCTCAGGTATAGTCAACCTCAATATCAATCATGCCAGCGAAGCCGCGCAGGCTGACTGGGAATTGCGCACTGCCGATGGCAAGGTCTTGCTGGCTGAAGCCCCCTTGCGCCTGATACCGCGCACACCGAATCTGTATCTCGACCAGGGGCCGGCCAATTCAGTCAAATTCCAGACGTATAAGCATGGCAAACCGCTGTTCCAGGTCAGTGATGTCACCTTGTTCCAGATGTCGGCAAGTGGCAGCGAAGTGACCGCCACGCAAAACCTGCAGACCGACGGCGAAGGTAGGTTGAGTGTCAGTGCCGATGCCAGCAAGGGCCAGGTGTATGCCTATATCCCCGTAGCTGGCAAGAACATGCCTGCACCAGAAGCTGGCCTGAGTACCCAGACCTATACCTACGCCTATGTGCGCGTACGTGCTGCCGACAATGACATCGCCGCCTTGCCTGCTACCTGGGACAATGTTTACAAACATGTGCTGATCAACTGGAATGCCATGGCCCCCTGCATGGATAACTGGCTCGATCTGGCCAATCCGGCACAGATACATAGCTATGCCTCCATACTGCACCGCCTGACTGCACCGGCTGCATTTGAAAGCTATTTGTTCATGCCGGTAACCCGTGACCTGACGGCAGGGCAGCGCAGCTTGCTCTACAAATTTCTCGACAGACCTGCTGCCGAGATTGCCACAGAAGCCGTTGCAAGCACAACTAGCACAGCGAGCAAACAAGTCGCGACAGCGGCATTGGCTGCCAGCAAGCTTAAGCAAGAACCAGAAAGCTTGCCGTACTTCGCACAATTGAGCCGGTCCTTGCGTAGCCCTGACAAGAAATAGTTTTTTGAGAAGGATGCAGAAACAGTTTTGGCATGAACAATGAAAAGCCACATGAAAAAAAGCCACCTGAAAATGGTGGCTTTTTGCATGGATTTTATTGTGTTATGGCATGGGCATAGGCATAGAGTGATCTGGTTATTCCTATTTCTACCTGGGCTGCTGTGGTTAAACACCGGTGTTGATGGCAGTATCAACACCGGCCTGGCAATGATGCTTACTGGGCCTTCAAATATTCCAGCAAGTCCAGCCTTTGTTCTTTCGTCAGCATAGGCAAATCACCAGCTTCTTTGGGGGCCTTGGTACCGTATTCATGGCCTGTATTGCGATTGCCATTCAATCTGGTATCGAAAGTAAAACCTTCATAGCCGCTACTTTTCAGGCCAACTTTTTCCACGTCAAACTCACGTGAACCCACCAGAAATTTTTCAGGCCGGCATTCAGCATCTTTTTGATCGGCAGGGCAGCTTGCTGGCAGCAATAAATCATACAAGGTAGGCACCGACCCATTGTGCAGATAAGGCCCGGTTGCCCAGATACCATTCAGTGAGCGCCCCTTGTAGGCTTGCAGGGAAGAATAGGGTGTCATGGTTGTATCGGGGTTGTAATTGCCATGCTTGTTGGAATCATGGATTTCATTGCCGAACAAGGCCTGAATGATATTGTGCAACCATTCTGACCAGCGGCGTATGAAGCCCTTGTCTGCATCTGGTGTCGTCACTACCCCCAAAGTCGCCTTGGTCAGCAGGGCAGCGATAGGTGCTTTTTTGTCGAGCAAGACATTACCCACGCCCGCACTCACATATTGATTACGCAAGATGCCGGAATAACCTTCGTATTTGATACTATTGTTTGCCATGGTCGGATCGGTGCCGACTTCTTCCAGCTTCGACATATGGGCCACCACACGGCGTTGTGCGGAACTGCGATCTATCTCTGCATGGCAACTGGCGCAATAACTGGCAAACAGTTTGTCACCGCGCTTGATGCGGGTTTGGTCCAGTTTGCCCAAGATCTCTTGTGGCCATTGCGGTGACTGCAATTCAGTCAGCTGGTCTTCTATACGGCGCAAATTCTGGGTATTGATGGAGCTGTCAAATTCTATGACCTTCTTGGTCCAGCCCTGGCCAGAAATCAATGAAGTCAGCGAGAAACGACTGCTTTCATGCCAGTCCAGCGAGCCAAAGACACCAATCACTTCACCGGTATTGCGACCCAATGGGCCCAGTCCACCATTCGCCCCAAGGCCATTCCATTGCACATAATCATGCTGGGCAATATCCCACAAGAATGGGTAACTGACAGGCGCATCCGCCTTGATGAATAATTCTTTCCTGAGCTTGACGATGTTCTGGGCAGAGGTGGCCACTCTTTCCATGATCTTGTCGCGATCAGCAGAGCTGATGTCCTGGCCTATACCCGCCAGCGCAGTGTTCACCTCATCCTCGGTCAGGATATCGTCCAGCACTTCTTTTAATTGCTGGCGGTTCAGTAAATGCTCCAGCGTGCGGTTATAGATGCGGCCAAACGCATCCAGCCTTGCATAGCCATATTCGACAGGGCTGTGGTTGATGATGTTATAGCTGGTCAGACGCAGCGTATAGGTTTTGATATCGGCGATGACATCTGCCTCACTGCCATATGCGCCGTTTTGCATGACAGCCTGGACAAAGCGTTTTTGCACGTCCGGTTTATCCCTGACTGCCACCATCGCATCGGTCAGCCCTTTCAGGAAACCCGCCATGTCTGCACTGGCCGGGCCACCATCGATACGCATGCCCGTACCTTTGAAATTGATTTGCCCGGTATGACAAGCCGCACAGGTAAATCCCATATAATTTTTTCCCAGGTAATTGTCTTTGACAAAGCCCACGGGCAAGGCATCCGGATTGCTGGATGTCTTTTTCTGCGGTAGATAGCGGAAGCGGTTGATGTTTTCGTCACTGCGAAACAGCGCAGGTTTGTCAGCCTGTTCCAGCACCAGGAAAAAATCATAAGGCAATAAATTAGAACCCTGGGTCGTGGTGTAAAACCACAGGCTTTGCTCAGGCTTCCAGTTTTGCTCCAGATACACAATCTTGCCCGCGCTGTCACCGAACACATCTTGCTTGACCGGGACTGCACCACGATCTGGGTCACTGTCAGACACTTCCCAGCTTTGTGACAAGGTGATGATCAAAGGTGGAATGATGAATAGCAAAATGAGCAGCAAGAAGCCATGCCATATTTTGAATTTTATTTTTGGAAATTTCATGATGCCGCCTGAGTAGAGAGACGCGAGAAATCCGGTGAATTGGAGTTGTTTATGATTGTATTTTTATCATGCTGATATTTTAATTCTTTTTGTCAGATTACTGTACAACTTGCAATAAATGTATATTTTTAGCAACACATGTCAGGGCAGACGTCAATGCCACCATCAAAATGCTGACTGGCTAAACCGTCGCTTCCGCAGTTGACGTCGTTAATGCTAGCGCCCATGCTGGTGTGATCAACTTTGTTGGCAGTGACGTGTCATTTTCCGTGGTCAATGGCAAAGCCGTCTGGAAATTTTTTTCAAGGACACGACAATTACCCAGTCTATAGAAATCGCATCTGGCAGTACCCAGGGCGCTTTCATGCACATGGTTTTTCTGTCTTTAGATAAGAAAATAGCCAATACAACAGATAGCAAGAATCATAAAAGGCAGACCAAACAAGGCGATTTTGGTAAAACCCGTTTGCTGCGGGCGGCCAGGAAATTCTGGCTCAAGAAAAGAAAATGTCACTCCCCGGCCAGTTCTATATTCAAGATTCCACAACAGACCCGCGCTCAGATAAAGCACGGACGACGCATAAATATTTGCGTCCCAGGTAATCGGGTAGTGGCCATCCCTGATTAAAAGATACAGGTCATAACACCAGCTCGCAGAAAACATCCACAAACCAATAGCGATCAGTACATGCCTGACCCTGGCCTTGCCCCTTATTCCCAAATAAATAGTTCCCGTCGCCCATGGTGCAGTCAAGAATGTTAACGCGGACATCATGGCAGCATCAAAATAATCCCAGGTAGGATCAGCGGTATAAGGTGCAACCACAGTAATCCCAATTGCGGCAATGCTGAAAGTGATCAGTTTCCATGGCACGAGCAGAAATAATTTGTAGCCTTGCAAGGGAAAGGCGCTACGGTCGGAAAGATATAGCCACGTACACAGGATGCAGTAGCTGATCCAGGCGGCGAGATAAAATCGAAGTTCTGTTGTCATTGACGATAATGTTCAGGCTTGATTCTGTATCTGTGGTGCATTGGTAATTTTGAATAATTTATTCATTACATACTCAAATTGTATGCGTTCTTGTTCCAGTCTCAGGTTTTTTCCCAGACGTTGGTTACGCAAGTCTTCAAACACAGAAAGCTCTTCAGCGTTTAGCATGTGCAG
The DNA here is from genome assembly GCF_049340445.1 of Undibacterium sp. Ji50W. Classification (NCBI taxonomy): domain Bacteria; kingdom Pseudomonadati; phylum Pseudomonadota; class Betaproteobacteria; order Burkholderiales; family Oxalobacteraceae; genus Undibacterium; species Undibacterium sp. Ji50W. The sequence continues at coordinate 9,342 of NZ_JBMPOX010000008.1, forward strand.
ATCATGTGTGACTTGATTACCCTCCTCACACCAATGCATTTCATGACTCAGCAGACTTTCCCTATCCATTAAAAATGAAGTAACATGCCGGAAATGTTCACGCAACTGGTTGAGAATCGCGAAGCCATGCGTATCGATATCTCCCCAATAATACATTGTGCAGTTATGCAACCATTGTGCGGGTACCAGTGCGTCCCAGCCATAGCCCGCGCCAAAAATAACGATGGCATTAGCGACTTTAGGAAAAGCCAGGAAATTGGTCTCATTCTCGGTAATAAAAACAGTCTTGCCAGATAAGTCAAGACGGGCAAAGCTGTCTGCGTCCAGGGTGATGTCCGGGTGACTGATGCCAGCTAAAATTTGCATACGCTGGTCAAGTACCCTAAAGCGCAAGCGTAATGGCTTGTCCAGAAATCCATATCGCGCCGCGAACTGGCTGCTCCCTGTGTAGTGCTCATCAATGGCATCTGGAGTTAGTGCCAGATCCAGCAACTCTGATAATACGGCACGATTTGCCTCGATGAATTTGCTGTGTATACCAGCAATATCTACCTGACGCAGATAAATCGCAGGGCGTGGATGTGCACATAACCATGTGACAATGGCTAGCAACTGTGGCCAGCGATCATATAATTCCAGCGCCTGCATAGGCCGTTTCTTTAGCCACGATTGCAAGGCCGGGAGTTTATGAAGTGTGTCATCAAACATCAATTGAAAACGTGCAGCTTCTCGTTTTCTGCCTGCTACAGCTAAAGCCGCATCCAGGCTGTCTACCCACACTTGATAGGGCAGACGTTGCAAGCCATGTACGCGGTGGCGTACTTCGCGCCACTCTATGCGTATGTGGGGCGCTACAGTCAGTTCTGCAATCCATTGCCGCACAGCGTCAAAGCGACCACTTACATCGCTGGATGTCGGCACTTTCAAAATCAAGCGCAGAGGGAAGTGCACGTCTGGCGCCAACTGCATGCGCGATAAATCGCCACGTTCCCATAGACGATGCAACTGGGCTTTTAGTTCTGATGGCCCAGTCCAGCTCATGTCAGTGCATCCACCAGCATATGCATTTTTTGCTCGCGATATTCTTCTATCGATAAATTACGCAATTTGGATGCCTGGCCATCTTCGTTGTGGACATAACCGACACTGGATACATAAGGTTCAATAATATGGATTTTTTGCAATGGCGTGACAATCAATAATTGCAGATTCAGTTGCTGAAACAGATTCAAGCCATATTGTGCTGATTCGTCAGAGCCACGTCCAAACGCTTCATCAATCACCACAAAGCGGAATGAACGCGAACGTTGCCTGTCCCAACCGAGACCAAATTGATAGGCCAGGCTGGCAGCCAAAATGGTGTAGGCCAGTTTTTCTTTTTGACCGCCTGACTTACCGCCCGAATCTGAATAATGTTCATACTCGCCGTCGTTGCTGCGCCATCTTTCACTGGCGGCGAACAGGAACCAGTTGCGCACATCTGTTACTTTGCCAGTCCAGCGTTTGTCTTGTTCTGACAAACCCTCACGTCCGCGAAAGCGGTCTATGATGGCCTTCACTTGCAAGAATTTGGTCTCTGAATACTGTGCTTCATCTGAACCGCTTAAAGTACCCTCGGTACAGGCCCGCAAATCAGCCTGAAAATCGCGTATGTCGGCATCCGGGCTGATTTGTGACTCTACGATGATGTAGCGGCCAGGGTTATAGTCAATCTGTATCAGTGACTGGTTGATATGCGCAATGCGTTCTTTGATGGTTTCACGTTCCCGTGCCAATTGCGCATTGAAATTGGCCAATTCATTGATAGTATTGACGTTTAGCATTTCTTTGAAACGTGCTTCAAAGCGTGGCAAGTCGTCGCGATTCAATTGCTCCAGAAGGTTCTTGTATTCAAACCCGGCATCAACGTGGGAATCAAAATCAGCGGTCTCAAGCTTGAACTCTGCCTTGAACATGAACATGGCTTCTCCGACCTTTTTAGCCAGTTTCCTCAGCTTATCGTCTTCCGCCTCTAAATTTTTCTGTATGAAACTGCGAACCTCCTGCTCTTGTGGATCGCATGATTCAACCGTGAGCGTATGCTTGCCCAAAGCCTGGTTACGTAATTTCTCAAGGAGTAGGCTTACATCATTTTTTGGTGTGAAGCGTTGTAGCACTGCCAGTGCTGCGCTCTGCAAGTTCTCGGCCAGTTCTCTATTGTTATTATTGATGGAACGCTTACTCTTGAAATCGTCAAGCTGGGCTTCCAGTTCTTTCAGTGCATGCCTGGCATTTTTTAAATCCTGGTTCAATGACTGCAGTACATCAGAGGCAGCTTCCAGCCTTTGCCTTTCAAGCTGCAGATTGGCAATCTCTGCGACCAGGCCTGTCCAGTTGATTTCTTCAAAATCCTTGAATTCTTCCAGTTTGTCGAGAGCGCTAATCTTGGCTTTTGTTGCGTTTTGTGCGGCTTTGGCGTCGTTCATCAACTTCATGACGCGGTGCATATCGGCTTCCAGTTGGCGGCCTTTCTTTTCCAAAGCTGCAAGCTTGGGGGCATTGGACCAACCCAGTACATAACGGCTGCGGTCACTGATGCTGTGGCTATCATCTTTCTCGTGGCGGCCACTGGGATCTTTGATTTGCCCGGCCATGGTAATTGCCCTGGCCTCCTGGCGGAATTGCGCCTGACTTGCGCAACAGGCCACATCAAAGCGGTGCAGCAGCTCACGTTCCAGCCATTCATAGAATGCAGAATCAGGTTTGATGGCGAGTTTCCTGGTCAGTGAATCAGCATGAGTGGCAGGCAGGTTGCCACGTCTTTGCTGATGTACACGGAAATACACGAAGCGCCCGTACAGATGATTACTGTTGACCCATTCTGCAACTTGCCGATAGTACTTTTCTGGCACCAGCATGGACAGGGCAAAGCCACGCATGAGTCTCTCAGCTGCACCTTCCCATTCTTGCTCGTTATCGCGGATTTGTATCAATTCACCGCAAAAGGGCATTTCATCCTCTGCGATGGCCAGCGCATCGCACAAGAGTTCACGTATCTTGATCTGCTTGCTGTCGATATTATTGGGGCGGCGCTTCAGACTGTTGATTTCTGTCTGCAATTCGTCTCTTCCAATTTTGACTTGCCTGAACGTAACGCCATGTTCTGTATGCGTATTTTGCAGGCGACCTTCATCAGTCTTCAAGTCCGCAGCCAATAAACGCAAAGCCTGGTTTTGATCCAGAAAATCGTGCTGCTGGCCGGCTGGCTTTTCACCGAGTTCGCTTAACAACTGGCGATAACGGTCCGCCTTGTTCTTGCGATTTTCGCGCAGGATTTCTTTTTCTCTTATCTCTGCCTCGATTTTTGCCAGTCGATCTCCACCATTGTGAGCAATAGCAATGATGATGTCGTCAATCTCAAAACTCTGCTTTTCACGTTGCAATTCCAACTGCCTGATCTGCGCATTGTGTTGGAGCCATTCTTCTCCCAAATGCGCAAGACGTTGCGTCAGCAAGTGCAATTTCAAACTGGCGAAATGACTGGGCAAGCCTTCGCGGCATTGCTTCAATTGTTCGATTTCTGCCGCCTTGACGATATGCAATTCATAATCTGCGACCAGTGGTGTCAGCATATTGGTCTGCCGCTTTGCCTTCAATACTGCTTCGTGGGCACGATTTAAATCTTCAAAGTGAGAAATCAGCGCATCGGTACGACTGACTACATCAAAGGGCTCCAGCATGTGGGTACGTACAAAGTCGGTCAGGTTACCGACAGATTTCATCGATACAGTCTGATGGAATAACTCCAGCGCCTGATCATTTTCTATACCAAAACGCCGCCTGAACCAAGCCGCATATTTAGGAAAAGTCTCTTCTACATCCGCGCCTGATGCACGTAGTCTTTTGCGTAATTTATTGATGTCTGCATCAAAATTGGCAAAGTCAGTTGCGATAGAAAGATCTTTTTCTGCCCCGACATAAAAGCGGGCAGGTTGGCCATGCGGCTCTTTCATCCAGAACATCTGTGCCAGTGTCACGGTCTGGTCAAAACCAGCGTTGCGAAAAACAGCCAATATCACGGAATAACTATTATCCTTGCGCAGTGAAACCGGCCTGGCAACACCACTGACTTCATTACGTTCTGATTTGAAATAGCCCAGCACATACGAGCGCAAATTTCTCTCTCGGCTGTCAGCGCCAGCGGCCTTGTTGTACGCCGCTTTTTGTGCTGGCACCAGCAAAGTGGTGATCGCATCGACCAGAGTGGATTTGCCTGAACCGATGTCGCCTGTCAGCAGACCATTTTTTCCATCCAGATGCAGTGTCCAGACCTTGCTGTCAAAAGTGCCCCAGTTCAGCACTTCCAGCCTGTGCAGGCGAAAGCCTGACAGCTCTGCCTCTGCCATGAATTCACTGTTTAATTGCATCACATCATTCATCATTGCTATTGTCCTGCACAGGTTCCTCACCTGCAAGTTGCGCCTGGTAGCTGGCTAACCGCACATCAAAGTCGGCCAGCCATTGCGCATCGACAAAGGCTTTCAGTATACGTCGCACCTCATAATTCTGTGGATTGTTGCCCGTTTTTAATTTGCGCACGAAGCCAAGGTCTATCACCTTGTTGATATGGGTTTCCACCTGATCAACCAGCCGGGCCTCGTTACTGCTGTCGGGCAAAAACACACGCATTAGTCCGGCGATATCGTCCTTGCTCAAAACCAGACGGGTGTCACCACCACTGGCATCAAATTCTGCCAGCCTTTTTCTGAGCAAAGCCAATAACAGACTGACAGGAAATGACAGGGGGCGTCGCGCTACCAGGCGCGGTACCCTGGTTTTGGTTTTTGCTTCCTGCTCGCCTGGCTCAGGGCGGCTTTTGAGAAAGGCGTAGCCTTCTGCTTCATCAAGCACCAGATCAAGATTGAGCACCGCAACATAGTCACGTACCCTCGCTTGCAGCTTCAATAAAGCACCCCACAATTGCTCGTCATCTTCACGATACAGTACTGTTTTGAGTAAATTGATCAGTAGCGGGGGTAAGGCACTGTCCTGATCGGATGTAGATTGGCTATTGATAGTATGCGCTTCCACGCTCACCTCACAAAAATGACACGTGGCAGGGTAGCCTGTTTTTGCACCTGCTTGCCTTGGGCCGTGACCGCATTCCAGCCTATGGTTTCAGTATGATCTTCATCGATAACGGTATTGAAGGACTCGCTTCCCAAATGCAGATAACTGATCAATTCTGCCAGGCCATGCTGCAAGGGATGCTTGATGGTGATTTCTTGCAACGTCGCTTGCGATTGCAATTGCAGCGCATGGCGTATGTGCAGCATTAACTCTGCTTTGTCTATGGTGAAGTGATTGTACAAGGCATTGGTATCAAGGTCGGCTTCCCCCGCCTGCAATATCAGGTCCGCAACGACAGGTTTAAAAGAGGGCATGTGCAAAGGGCGTTCCATCGGCAATTCTATCTCAGCTGTCAATTCATCTATGCTGGTAAATTCGCCCGTTGGCTGCTGCTGGCGCAGAGCCAATGACTTGGATTCTATGCCACGCAATATATCCATGATGCGGCGATTTTCCAGCCAGGTCTGGTCATCCAGAAAACGCCTTAACTGTTGCGATAATTGTGCGACTGTGCGTTGCGTATGCTCACCAGCTTCCAGCCAGTCATAGTGTACTCGTCTGGTACGCGGGCCGGGGGCCAGTTCCAGTACGGGCGTCAAATTCAAAACGCGATCCAGTAGCTGCGTCAGTTCTTCCTGGCGGCGGCTGGACATCAAAAAATCCCAAAAGGCACGAAAACTCTTACCCTGATCCGAGTCGCTGATCGCATCACGTTCGCCCATGATCTGTTCCAGCAACGCACCTTTGGATCCCTCCCACAAAGCAATATGCTCACGCACCCTGCGGTCAAGCTGACGGAAATTGTATTCAACTTCACGAAAATCAGTCAAGAGATCACGTGAAATTTGCATGAATTGCTGAAAACGATCCTTGATCGCCGTGTCATCCAGCAAACCCAGATCGCCACTCAAGGCACGGCTGATCTCTGCATCAATATCTTCACGCTTCTTTTGTAGCTCTGCGACGCGCTTTGCGGGGTCAGCTTCGCTGCCTTCGCTCATTTGCTTAAGCAAATCAAACAATGTCAGCAAGCGTGATTCTGTGCCGACGAAGCTGCGCTCAGTCAGGTTACCTAGCCAGTTGATTGCTTTTTCTGTTGCTGGTGTCAGGTCAAATTGCGCTTCATCTGACCCCTGTTGATAGAATTTACGCAGCCATGCCTTGTCCGGACTGGCCCAGTCATTCAAATATTCCTGCGCCCGCTTGGGGAACTCGTTTTCACCCAGGCGCTCACGCAATGCAAACAACTCGTCTTCCAGCATTTCAGCCAGATCGGCGGCATTCACAACACGTACATTGGGGACGACAAAGATACGATGCAAAAAACTGGCAATCAAAGGTGCATGGTCAGAACATAGCAAGCGCCAGGCAGGGTGATGAGTGCGCAGGGCGGACAGGGTAGTAAAGTCCAGGGACATGCGGGATTGCTCGCTATTCGAATCATATATTGAAGGACAATTATCCTACTGCATAAGGAAGGATGCTGCCATGTTAATTTGGTAATGATGCTTCATTTGATTTCATAGTTGGCAAGTAAATCATCCATTTCGTCGCCCATGCCATAGCCAAAGCGGTGGCAAGTGATAGATTCTTTCTCAAGCCTGTCCCACTATGATTGAACTTGTTTATCAGGGGGATATGAGATGTTTTCCAGGGCTTGCTCAAACATTCTGATCAAAGCATCAAAATATGCCCTATCTCAGTCACTGAGAACCACTTGCAACAACTCCTGCGACCACTTTCACTTAACTGGCCGCACTCATCATATTGAAATTGCTGCAAACACGATTGCGTCCGCTTTTTTTGGCTGCGTAAAGTGCGTTGTCTGCGGCTTCAATCAATTCAATGGGCTTGTTCACATCCTTGACGGGAATCATCGCGTCCACTCCAGCGCTGACGGTGACGATGCCGGCCTCGCTACCTGCATGTGAGATTCCCAGATTGTGGATTGCGGTGCGGATTTTTTCGGCTATGATTAGCGCGCCTTCGACATCAGTAGTGGGCAGAATAACGGCCAGTTCTTCACCGCCATAACGTGCTGTCAGGTCGCCAGCACGATTCTGGCAAGATTTGACTGCCTGACTGATTTTGCGCAGACATTCATCGCCAGCGGCATGGCCGTAAAGATCGTTGTATTGCTTAAAGTGATCAACATCAATCATGATCAGAGCCAGTGAACTGGCATTCCGGGTAGCACGGCTAAATTCTTCTTCCAGGGTAATGTCAAAATTGCGCCGGTTGGCCAATTCGGTCAGCGCATCCTGCAGCGACAGTTTTTCCAGCGTTTTATTCAGGACGATCATTGCATCGCGTGCCCTGATGACTTCCGCTTCTGCATTGAGGCGCAATTTCATTTGCCCGATCAGATAAAAGCCAATGGAGCCCAGTGCGATGACGAGTAGCGCTACGCCAGCAGAATGTAAATACGTATCTGTCAGCCAGTCGGCAAGAATTTCATCTTCCGATACAGCCGCTGAGACAAACAAAGGGTACTTGTCCAGACGCCGGAAGCTGTTGAGTCGCTTTACACCATCCTGTGCTGATTTGACAGTGAACGTCCCGGATGCTTTAACCCTGCTTTCTTTAAAAACCGTGGTTGACTGCATATTCTTGCCGATGGAGTCCGGCAACAGCGGTCGGCGAGTCATCAGGTTGCCACTATTGGATACCAGAACGATTGCCCCCGATTCGCCAATATCAAAGCTGTCATAGAATTTATTGAAATAATCAATTTCTATCGCGGCCAGGACCACACCCGCAAAACTGCCATCCTCATGATTAATTCTGTGCGACAAAGTCATAATCCAACTCCCGCTGGAACGACTGCGTATTGGTGGGCCTATATATGAGTTTTTGTCCTGATGCGTGCGGTGGTAGATGAAATAGTCACTATCTGCGTTATTCATGTTTGCAGGTGTGGAAGCCAGCGAACTCACTACCGAGTTACCATTTTCGTCGTAAATGAACAGGCCCTTCAACTGAGAGAGTTCGGCCGTTTTGCGTACCAGCAGATGGTGAAGTCGCTCCAGGGCGGCAGGGGTAGCCCCGTCAGTCTGGATTCGTTCGTCAATTCCCAGAAGCGCAGTGTCTGCGGCTTTGATGGTGTCGTCAGCGTGTTGTGCTATCGCGCGCGCCATATTGGCCGTGGACACCTGCATCTCACGCAATTGATTTTTTCTGGCAGTCCAGCTACGCCCGCCATCTATGCATATCAGTGACGCACAAACAAAAATCACAAACCCCATGGCCAGCCACGTCAACGACAACCTGGGCGTTGAAGCAGACGCGTTGCTCAGTGTTGTTGGAGGGTTCATAAATGGTCAATAAAGGTGCAATGTATTTTTGCTGCAGTGACCTCAGTTATTACATAAGCCTGGGGGACGATGGCACCCAGAACCATACTGACAAAGTTTGCAATGCATACGTCTTGCGACTTGTCGGGGCTATGGGGGCGAATCATTGGGTTTTGATACAAATTAATCTAAAACAATGACTACTACTTTGTAGCCTGGCACGTTGTCGAATGTGATTGATGGTTATGGCCTGGCCATTATTATCTCGCACTGCGACTGTAAAAATCTTATATCACGCGTCAATATGCGCGTCATCTATAAGTGATTGTCAATTTGCAATATTTTGCAGTTTTGTGCCTGCGGTGTCTCGTTACGCGATTCGGATGGTGAGTTTCTCAGGGTCTGTTAGTTTGGGGGAAATATAGTGAGGATGAACTATTGGCGTAGTATCCTGGCGTTCTTGGAATTTTCGGATCATCGCGATTCATAATAAGATCAAACGAAGTAGGGGCAAGAAATCTGGAGCATGCCTTATCGGTGCTCACCAAAAAAATCAGTAAGGAACTTCATTTCATTGTGTACAAAGAAATGAAATTTCAAGACTAATGGTTGGCTATCTCTCTAGGGACGATTTCAGCTAAATGAATGGTATGTGATGCTTCTGCCATTTTTAAGTCAAATGCGGTTTGAAGATTTAGCCATGTATGCGCATCGCCGCCAAAATATCTAGCCAGGCGCATGGCGGTATCTACAGTTATTCCACGCTCTTGTTTGACGATTTCATTGATACGCCCTGGCGTTACGTTTAACTTCAATGCGAGTGCGTGCGGAGACATATCTAACGGGAGCAAGTATTCCTCCAGTAATATCTCGCCTGGATGAATTGGTCGCATTCTGTTTTTAAATGTAGACATAATGAAACTCCTAATGGTAATCAACAATTTCGACTTGCGTTGGGCCTTGGTTGGTCCAGATAAAACAAATTCGAAATTGGTCATTAATTCTGATACTGTGTTGCCCCAAACGATCGCCACGTAATGGTTCCAGCCTGTTGCCGGGTGGTGACCTAAGAGCGTCAAGAGTGACAGCACTATCCATTATTTGTAACTTCCGTTCGGCAACAGACTGAAAAGATACAAATCTAGGTATGCGAAACCCCTCGAAAAGTTTTTGTGTTTCGCCACATTTAAATGATTGTATTGTCATGCTGTTTATCGATAAGCGATAAATTCAGTATAAATCTTAATCCAATTTGATCAAGAGTTTTCTGCAGAATTTTTCGTGCTGGGGCCTGCCATAATTGACTGCCACACGCCACTATTTCCCTTCAGCTTAGTCTGGTGCTTCTTAGAGTTGATATCGCCACGATTTACGTCACCGTGTTTTACCAAAAGCGCCACCAGGGGGCTTTAACTATCTCTAGTCCCTGCTCTGGCGGGTAACATATTTCCTTTGCAGTCACTGCGACCGGTACAGATACTGGAAAGACTTTGTTATGCGGTATCATTTGACCATCTTTGTCGTATTGCTCGTCATCTGGTCCAAGCACTTTTGTGCCCATTTTTGCGCAAGTGTTCACATTTTTTTCATGAGCTCTACGTCTGGGCTCTTTGTCATGATGTTGCCATGGTGGTACCACATGCTGGCTGCAGGTCGATCATCTGTATGAAGAGGATGTCCCGTCCAGGTTGCCAGGCTTTTGTCAGAATCAATATGACTTGAGCCAATTTGCGTCTGAAATTCGAAATCAAAGCGCATTTTTGGGTCAGCGCGTACAACCTCAATCCACTCTTCGATCGAAATGTCTAATCCCTGATCGATCCAACTTTCGCGGCGAGTAATGTTAACGTCGGAGCCAATTAGTTCTATTAATTGATTGATTCTTAGATTTCGCAAAATATAAAAAAGCCACCCAATAAATTGGATGGCTTTTTGTATTCTGGTGTCGGCGGGAACCTAAAAGACCGTCAATTAAGGCTCTTGAGGCAGTGTCGATAAATTTACTGCGATAGTTACTGCATTTATGCATCGGTGCAAATTTTTCAGTCAACATACTCAAACACCAAGTTGCTGGCGAGTTGCAGAAAAATATCTATTTTTTTAGCCAAAAATGAAGTCTTTCAATAACATCTATTATCATTTTATTATCCGATTTGGGAAGTTCCTCAATTAAGCTTGCAATGTAATCGGCTTGATTAGAACTAATATTGCTTACACCCCGGATAAGGTCTTTAACCTTGCTCATTAGAATCGCCACTTCTGAGCAGCAGAGTAACAGTGAATTTAAATAAGAATTGGAATCGATGATGAAATACATCTGCATTGTGTTTCTTTTCATTTGCACTTGCGTCAAGGCAGCTGATTGGCAACTTTACTTTGAGGGTGCAGGTCGAATTGGGGAGAAATATTACGTAGACCAAACAAGTATAACTCGCCTGAGAAACGGCAACGTCAAGCTATGGGAGAGGCAGATTGCGAATCAGGAAGGGCCGTTACCCATGAAAGATTTTGGTGGCGGGCTTCTAAACCTTTATGAGATTGATTGTTCTGAGCGGAAGTATCGGCAATTGGCTATGAGGCCGATCACACCAACATTTGATAATATGAAGGCGATAAATAAAATGGAAGAGTACTTTAAAGAATGGCAGGAATTTATGCCGAACGATTTGTATGAAGCACGGCTACACGTTTGGTGTGGTGTTAAGTAGAAGATAATCTTACTAAGGTACCTCATGTCTTTTTTTGCCCGATTCATTTTTCTGCTCGTAATGGTTAATTCGGTCAATGCGCAGCCGTCACGTGTCGAATGGAAATACTACGGTGGCTTATCATCAGACCTGTGTTTTTATGAGGCTAATGGTGTCACTTTGACACGTGAGAAATTCGTTCGGGTGTGAGTAAAGTGCCTGCGCGAGAAAGACTTGAACGGCGTTGATTTTCAAACAGACTTGGGCAAGAAGATTGTAGATGTGGCAGCGAAAAAAAGATAGTCTTCGTGAGACTCATCGTAAGAACAGAAATTCGCAATCGTTTCTGCCGGGTTTTTAGCTGAACCGTTGGCAGGTCTGGCCTTGTAGCGTCTCCAGCACATGTCGTGGGTTTTTTGATTGAACTTGTCCACTGACCCCGTGAGACGACTTACTTTGAAGTCACCGAGTGCCTGCTGAACCTGTTGGACCACCGAAGATGGCTTGAATCGGCCACCGTTTATAACACCACCACCATCCTTCGATTTAATCATGACCGCGAATTTTCCGAATTCTGCTTTTTTGTTCATCAGTAAGTTTATCGTGATGAAAAAACTGAATCGACAACGCGTCTTGCGACTGGTGGTTGTCCACCTGAATTAGAAATGCCCTGAATGCAAATTGACCACTTCCCACAATGTCGGCCGAGAACATTGAGCGGGAGGTGTCGATGAAATTTTTGACCTCCAAAAGCTGTTTGTTCGACTTAATCGCGGACGCAAATGATTCACCACTCGGAAAAAGTTGTAGTGAAAAGGATACCCAAATATTATTGCTTGTTCAAAACTCCATGGGGTTTCAATGCGTTAAATATCTGCAAAATAGAATTAATCTGCACTTTATCGCCAGGACTGGGGGGGTAATCAGAAGCCTGAACAATGACTCCATTTGCTACAAATTCCGTGCGTATATCATTTGGAAGTAATTCCACAATTCCCTTATCATCAAAATAAGTTAACCACCCGACTTTCCGATCTCCGATCGGTTGCTTAGGATACGGAGAAACCGATGTTCGCCAAATTGTGGCATCGTTAGGTTTAATATATTCTGTCATACTCAAAAAAATCTTCTTAGCATCTTGAACAAATTCAGAATCCTTAGAGAATATAATCGTTAAGTGATCTGATAAATTTGGCAAGGCGCGCCCAGCGTTCATCAAAATCGTAATACCTGGAACCTCTGGCTCAAGAGTAGTGCAAAACCCTGTGTGAAACCCCAGTCCACATCTAGAATCCAACGTAAATTTGTTGCGGTCACTTCCAGGCACAAATTTTTCACCTGCAGAAGCAATATAGGTACGACTATGGTCCAGACTAGAAATGATAAGCGACTCAAGTCGAGCGTCTTTCGCAGATATCAAAATACCACCTTCGGGCACGTCCGAAAGGATATATAACGATGTAAGCGCATCATTTACTAGTGCCAAGTTCTTTAGGCAACCAATTACCCAATCAATATATTGACGGCCAGTGAAGGGTCGATTGGACCAACGCGCAGAAAAGGTCAAGTCATCCTGACTATATTGCATTTAGTACCCCGCTCATTGAAGCTGACATATGACTTTGAAAAGTCAATCCATTGATATTGACATAACATTGATTCTAGCATAGGCGAATCACATCTTTCTCTCACCGCTAGCCTTTCGTTAGTATCCCTCGCCTATTCCTGATTCCGCAATTCATTCCAAAGCGCCACGCCCACCGACTTGCTCAAGCTCTCCAACAAACTCTCCATCGACGCATCCAATGAGAACGGTGCTATTTTGAAATCGCACTGTAGGTTGCAATTGACCGTTGATTCAATTCCTAACGCCGGGATGGAAATTATCCAACGTCGATCCAAGCTGCTTCAGAATCTGCTTCCGATAGCGTCGGCTCATGCGCAACCGCTGCGCACACTGCAAGACTATCTCGTATTCTCCGTCCTCGCGTATTTCCAGCGCGCGTACACGATCGAGATTGACGATGGCCGAACGATGAATCCGGCAAAATCCCTGCGGTGCCAATAGCATGTCCAAATCCGCCAGGCTGCGGCGCAGCATATGTGTTTTGTCGCCTGCATGGAGCGTCGAATAATAATCGCTTGCCTCTATCCAGTCGATGTCCGAAAACTTGACGACATCGAGCGTGCTGCCGTTCTTGATGATGAAACGTCGGGTTTCGCCGGGAACGCGCAGTCGCTCTTTTACGCGCGCCAGGACGCGCTCAAAGCGCTGGTCATCGAAGGGTTTCAATAAATAGTCGAGCGCCCCTACTTCAAACGCGCGCAAGGAAAACTGATGGTGGGCGGTGACAAAGACAATTGCAAAATCCGGCGAAGGTCCGATGCGTTCTAACAGTTCAAAGCCGTCGCATTCCGGCATTTCCACGTCGAGAAACACCAGGTCGGGTTTGGCAACCGGGATCACCGCCAAGGCGTCCTCAGCCGAACTGCATTGCCCAACCAGTAATATGCCAGCATCGCGGGCCAGCAACACGGCGAGGTTGCTGCGCGCGAGCGGCTCGTCGTCGACAATTAGGGCCCGCAATGGGAAATTGCTGTTATTCATCAAATCTCGCGATACGGTACGGTAACCGTTGCCAGCACGCCGCTCCCAGCCCGGTTTTGCAACGTCAACGTCTGCTCGTTCCCATATAGCATCATCAGGCGCTGACGCGCGTTGGAGATGCCCACCCCGTCCCGGATTTGCTCTGGCAAGAGCGCGCCATCGTTATAGACGCTCAGCGTCAACAACGCGCCGTCGCGTGTCGCAAGCACCCTCAACTCGCCGCCTTTGGCGCGCTTGGCAATGCCGTGTTTGATGGCGTTTTCTACCAGCGGTTGCAAAATGAAATCAGGCACCTGCGCCTGCATGAGCTCGTCTGGAATATCCATATGGTAACGCAGCCGTTCGGCAAAGCGCATCTGCTGTATATCCAGGTATTTACGCAGGAAGGCAATTTCCTCTTCCAGGGCCACGAATTGACGGTCCGACTGGTCGGTCACGCGGCGCAACAGGTCACCCAGGGCGGCGATCATGGCAATCGCCACGTTGCCCTTTTCTTCTCGGATCAGTCCGGTGACGGCATTCAAGGAATTGAAGATGAAATGCGGCTCGATTTGCAGCCTGAGCGCGGCGAGTTGCGTTTGCGCCAGCAATTCTGAGAGGCGTGCGCTGGCCGCCTGCTGCTGCGCCAGGCGTTTGTAAGCTTCCAGCGTCATGCTGAGCGTCATGATAGCGCCATAAAGGATGACGTCGCCAACCAGGTTGCCGAGAAACTTTGCCTGCCAAATATCTGCAAATGCGCCGGGGCCGGAAGAATAAGCCAGGGGGTTTGTCGCGTGCTCCAGCAGCGCGGCCCATGTGGCCCATACCACGCCTATCACCATGCATGCTGCAGCATGCACACCCCAAGGCGTGACTTGCTTGGTCCGCAGGGGAAAGCGTTGCAACAGAGCGAGCACCGCAGGGGTTGCCAGCACCCACACCGCCCAGGATGCGGCCGTCACGGCAAAGAGCGTCACCCAGGCATGGTGCATACCCATTGTCTGCATGGTGACGACGGTCTGGGTCGCATCGAACAGGGCGAGGGCCAGCCAGGCCCCTGCCACGTAGCGCCATGAATTGGTCGAAGGATAGGTGCTTGTTTTCATGGAGTAATCATAAGGGAAAATGCCACGGCCAGCGACGATTTGCAGCGAATCCACGAGAACCTGCAGCCAAGCGCCTCGTGCATGCGGGACAGGGATGGGAAACTGGCTGCTCTTCATCAATTGATAAGGAAGACCATGAAAATCATTTACCGCATATCCGAGGACAAAGAATGAACAGACGCGACCTTTTTCGTATTTCAACGGCCATGGGGCTGACAGTGGCATTTCCCGGAACTGGCAATGCCAAGCCGCAAACCGCCTCAGGCGCAGGCGATAAGCATGCACCTGCGAAGCTCAATCCGCTTCATCCGCCCGCCGAAGGCAGCATCCCGGTCGCCTTCCTGCTCTCCGACGGCGCCGTCGTCATCGATTTTGCCGGGCCGTGGGAGGTTTTTGAAAACGTCAGCATTCCCGGAAGCGCGACCCAGCTGGCGTTTAAGCCATATACGGTTGCAGAAACCGCGGCCCCGATCACGGCTAGCGGCGGAATGACGATCGTCCCCAACTATACGTTTGCCACGGCACCCCCTCCTAAAGTCATCGTTATCCCTGCACAGAGCGCCCCTAGCGAGGCGGTGCTTGCCTGGATCGTGAATGCAACGCGGACCGCTGATCTCACGATGTCGGTCTGTACAGGCGCTTTTCTGCTCGCTAAAACCGGTCTCTTGTCCGGAAGTGCAGCCACGACACATCATGGCGCCTATACGCAATTCGCGATGGAGTTTCCCGACATCTCGCTCAAACGAGGCGCCCGCTATGTTGAGTCAGGCAAGCTCGCAAGTTCGGGTGGCCTTTCGTCCGGAATCGACCTCGCTCTCCACGTCGTGGAACGGTATTTCGGTCGCACCGTCGCGATCAACACAGCCAATACGCTGGAATATCAGGGACAGGGTTGGCTGAACCCGGATTCCAACCTGGCCTACGCCAAGCGGCGCGTTTCGACAGACCGCCATCCGCTTTGCGCAGTGTGCGACATGGATGTCGCCAAGGCGACGGCGCCAACATCCGTTTACCGGGGGCGGACCTACTATTTCTGCATGAGCGCCCACAAAGAACTATTTGACGCGAGCCCTGCAAGGTTTTTGGTCGGATAGTTGCGATGTGACTGATACCCAAGGTTTAGCCCTCTCCTGAGGGATTTGTTCCATCCCGACGTCAATGACGCAGCGTACCTTGGGCCGCAGTGTCGTTGTTGGAATCGATAAGTTTAGAGAGTTGCGCCGCCAAAGCGAGAGAAACTGAAGATTTCATAGGGAGCCTCCAGTTATGATCGCCAAGAAGAAGCCAATGCCAATCGAAGTCGATGTAGGACGCATGAGCATGAATCCCAAAGATATGACATCTGATCAAAGAGGAGAAGAAATCGGAAAAATTCTTAAGGGTGCATTGAGGCGCATCGAAAAGTCAGAAGAGCGCAACCTGGCATCGAGTCGCTCGCATAAGAAGGTGCCTGACAGTCACGGGAAAATCTTTACGACCACATCCAGTAAGCCGCGAACCCTGCTATCCGAAGATATGCTGGCCGACCGTTGGCTATGCTCGGCGTCACGGCTTCAGCGCTGGGGCTCCGAGAACACGGGTTTGTCCTATCTTAAGATCGGCTGCAAGGTTCTCTACCGGATCGAGGATATCGTGGCCTTCGAAAATTCCTGTCAAGTTAAACCCGGAACCCAAGAATAAATTGCAGTGCATGAATCGGGTGAAGGCAGCCTGTGCTGAATGCAACCGGTTCATACCAAATACAAGCCGATCGAAAAAACCAAAATAAGCTGTCTTTTCAAACCGAAGTCCACAATTAAGTCATTGATTTTTAAATGATTCTTAATGGCGGGTTTGTTTTTCTGACTGGGTAGCGAAGGAAACAGCCAAATTTCGACAAAAAAATAGTTGTTGCAAGTTAGCTATAACCCGCAACAACCCACATGAACCAGCAACTTCCTGGTCGAAAAATGATGGTGGAGTCGGCGGGAATCGAACCCGCGTCCAGAAGCACTCTACAGACAGTTCTACATACTTAGTGCTGCCATTTGATTTAATCCAGCCGACGCGGACGCACACGCTGCGGCAAGACGAGTTACCTATTATTTAATCGAGAGTCAAGTAACCCGGCTCAAGACGATTCCATATGAATGTCCTTACTGCTGTTGCCAGCCCACCCTATGGACGAAGTGGTGTAAGGTTAGCCGGTATTAAGCGGCTAATGCGTACGAGTTATCGTTTGCAGTTATATAGTTCAGATTGTATTTACGAGGTAGTCTGGCCTCGGTATGCCCTGCGCTGCTTTGCAACCCCTGTCGAAACCTGGTCGACCCCTAAGCATTGCTAGTATATCTCATATGTGGCTGTGGGCGTAAGATTCAAGAGCTGACGGCCTGTAAATGTTTGGCGCGTACCAGTTCCAGCAATTCCAGCGGGCTGTCGATGATGGCGTCGGCTTTCCAGTGCTTGGGTTCGGTGGCACCGCAATAACCCCAGGCGGCGGCAATGCTGGTCATGCCGGCGGCTTCGGCGGCCTGGATGTCGCGCAGGTCATCACCGACGTACCAGCAGTTTTCTGAACGTACACCCAGTTGCCTTGCAGCTTCCAGCAAGGGGGCAGGGTGGGGTTTGGAATGGGGGGTGGTGTCGCCGGAAACCACACAGCGCGCCTCTTGCAAGTCCAGCAGCGGGATAATTGGCAGGGTAAAGCGCATGGCCTTGTTGGTGACGATACCCCAACTGACGCCCAATACATCCAGTCCCCTGAGCAGATCGGGTACCTGTTTGAACAGGGTGCTGTGCACCACCAGGGCGGCTTCATACTGGTTCAGGAATTCTTCGCGCATGGCGATGAAATCAGGGTGTTCCGGGGTGATGTTGAACCCGGCACCCAGCAAACCCCTGGCACCAGCAGACGCATGTGGCCGCAGGCTTTGATAGTGGGCTGGCGCTAACTGGCGTTTGGTACGCATGACGTTGATGGCGGCTGCCAGGTCGGGGGCCGTGTCTGCCAGGGTGCCGTCCAGGTCAAAAAGGATTGCTTGAGGTGTTTGCATAGGAAAAAATCAAGATGGCTCCCTGGGCTGGCGGCACAGGGTGCGCGGTTATTCAATTCACTCTGGACGTGTGCAGGCGACCAGGTAATTGACGCTGGTGTCTGCGTTCAAAGAATAGATTTGGGTCAGGGGGTTATAACTCAAGCCCTTCATGGATTGTATTTGTAACCCGGCGTTACGGATGTCTTGCGACAATTCTGCCGGGGTGATGAATTTGGCATAGTCATGCGTACCCCTTGGTAACATTTGCAGCAGGTATTCTGCGCCGATGACGGCAAACAAATACGATTTGAAGTTGCGGTTCAGGGTGGAAAAGAATACATGGCCGCCGGGTTTGACCATCTTGGTGCAGGCTTTGATGATGGACGCCGGGTCGGGCACGTGTTCCAGCATTTCCATGCAGGTGACGATATCAAACTGTCCGGCTTCTGCTTCGGCCATGTCTTCGGCGGCAATTTTTTGATAACGCACACTGATGCCAGATTCCAGACCATGCAGGTCCGCCACTTTCAGGGCCTTGTCGGACAGGTCTATGCCGGTGACATCGGCTCCCTTTTTTGCCATGGATTC
Organism: Undibacterium sp. Ji50W; assembly: GCF_049340445.1. Classification (NCBI taxonomy): domain Bacteria; kingdom Pseudomonadati; phylum Pseudomonadota; class Betaproteobacteria; order Burkholderiales; family Oxalobacteraceae; genus Undibacterium; species Undibacterium sp. Ji50W. The sequence continues at coordinate 27,729 of NZ_JBMPOX010000008.1, forward strand.
TGCCAGGATACCGCCGCCACAACCGACGTCGATGACGCGCTTGCCAGCCAGGGGTGCCAACTGATTGATCCATTCCAGCCGCAGGGGATTGATTTCATGCAAAGGGCGGAATTCGGAAGCAGGGTCCCACCAGCGATGGGCCAGCTCACTAAATTTTTGGATTTCTGCGGGATCAGCGTTCAAAGTGGACATGGTGTTTACCTGGAAATGCCCGCATGGGCACAAACTGCAAAAGTCGTATTGTAGGCTATTCAAGCCCTGGTCGCATGGGGCTAAGATCAGCAAAGCTAAATTATTGCCGGGGTAGAGGATAAGGGTCTTTATGTACAGCCAATAAACAAAAAACCCCGCAAATGCGGGGTTTTTGGCAGCAAAACGAGTTTTGCCTGGTGCTGAATTACTTCAGGTTGCGTGTACCAACAACTTCGATTTCTACACGGCGGTTTTTGGCGCGGCCATCTGCAGTTTTGTTGTCTGCAACTGGTTGTTTTTCGCCTTTACCTTCAGTGTACACACGGTTCGCTTCAATACCTTTGCTTACCAGGTAAGCTTTGACAGCTTCAGCGCGACGGACAGACAATTTTTGGTTGTATTCATCAGAGCCAACAGAGTCAGTATGACCAACAGCGATCACGACTTCCAGATTGATGGCTTTCAGTTTCGATGCCATGTCATCCAGTTTGACTTTCGCTTCTGGTTTCAGAACAGCTTTGTCGAAATCAAAGAAAGCGTCAGCAGCAAACGTTACTTTCTCAGAAGTCGGTGCTGGTGGTGGTGGCGGCGGTGTAACTGGAGCTACGACTGGAGGTGCAACCACAGGCGCAGGTGCTGCCGGTGGTGCTGGTTGTACTAATGGTGCGTCGCAACCTGGAACCGCATCAGCCGGTGTCCAGTAGCCAGTGCGCCAGCACAGACCAAATGGATCACGAGCAATTACACCACGGCCATCTTGCACATAAGCGCTGTAAGGTGTGTTGGCTTTGATATCTTGCTGTGCGGAAGCAGAAAAGGATGCAACTGCGGACGCTGCGATAACGAGCTTGACTAAATTTTTCATATTTCTCCTCTCGGGTGAGATTATTACCGCAGATGAACTGCGCGAATTACTGCATAAAACCAGATATTAACACGGCGATGATGACATTACTATTTCGTCAAACATCTTCACTGCCATAAATCAACATGCGTTCTATTTTGCCATAATCATCATTACTAAGACGAAAATTGTTAAATCGGCAAAGTTACAGTTAGTTAAATATGTCGTATTTTGACAACGAAATGTGTGTTTCGGCAAGCTAATACCAGTTTTGAAGCAAAAATGTTTGATTTCTGACTAGAAATTAGATGGGTTTCCCCACTGCAATTATTTGGCCAGGCCACGTCCTTCGATGACTATGCGCCGGTTTGGTGCAAGACATTCTGTCAGTTTTGCTTTTGGCAATTTGTCATCGCAAGACTTGATTTGTTGGGTTTTGCCCATGCCCATGGTATCCATGGCGGCATTCAAGCCCTTGCTGCCAAGGTAGGCGACCACCACATTGGCATTCTTTTCAGATAATTTTTGGGTTTGCGCATGGCTGCCGATCAGGTCGGTATGACCACTCACGACAATCAGGTCAACTTTGATGCAGTTTGCCAGCTTGCCCATGACTTCATTATCGATGCGCTCTTTACCCTTGCTATTGAGTATAGGTAACTGTAGCGATTTCTTGTGTTCAAAAATTTCATCACTTTGCAGGGCAATGGCAAAATCACAACGCTTGGGTGGTGGTGCCGGTGGCACAGATGGCACAGATGGCACAGATGGCACAGATGGCACAGGTGGCACAGGTGGCGCAGGTGGGACAGGTGGGACAGGTGGTATCACCGGCACTGGGGGCGTTACCGCCGTAGTGGCTGAGGCGGCAGACGCGGGAGGTTCAGCGTTTTGTGCTGATGCTGCTGCAGCGGTGCTGGTTTGGGCAAGGACTGTTGAGACGGGCAGGGCGAATGCTGCGAGCACGCAAAGGGCTGTCAATTTTTTTAACATGGTGGTCTCCGTGGGGGGTGTTGATTATTTTGTCAGATGTTTTTTATTATGCTTTTGATTAAATCATATAAATTTATGTGAAGGCTGTCATTTGAATGACAGTGTTGTCCGCTGACAGCCTGTCAGGTCAACGTGCCCTGGTTGCAGGTTTAGCTGACTTAATTGCTATAAATGGAATTCAGTGGGGGAGGCATGTTAGAATCAAGAGTTAAACGTCAGACTTTGTGAAAGACGTTACCAATTAACCAAGCTCTAATTTGCCGGCCCGCCAATGGATCAATTCGCAAAAGAAACACTCCCGATTTCCCTTGAAGAAGAAATGCGCAAAAGCTATCTCGATTACGCGATGAGCGTGATCGTAGGTCGAGCTTTGCCGGATGTGCGTGATGGCTTAAAGCCTGTGCATCGTCGCGTCTTGTTCGCGATGCACGAAATGAACAATGTCTATAACCGCCCCTTCGTCAAATGCGCGCGCGTGGTCGGTGAAGTCATGGGTAAGTACCATCCCCATGGCGATGCCTCCATTTACGACACGCTGGTGCGTATGGCGCAGGATTTTTCCCTGCGGTATACCCTGGTTGATGGTCAGGGTAACTTCGGTTCTGTCGATGGCGATAATGCCGCCGCGATGCGTTATACCGAGTGCCGCCTGGACAAGATTGCCAATGAAATCCTGGCTGATATCGAAAAAGAAACAGTCGATTTCGTCCCCAACTATGACGGTAAAGAAAGAGAACCTTCGGTTCTGCCTACCCGTATCCCGAATCTGTTGATCAATGGCGCATCCGGTATCGCGGTCGGTATGGCGACGAATATCCCGCCACATAATATTACCGAGATCATCAACGGTGCCCTGCATGTCTTGCGCAATAGCGATTGCACGATCGATGAACTGATCGAGATCATCCCGGCGCCAGATTTTCCTACTGGCGGAATTATTTATGGTGTGTCTGGTGTGCGTGATGGGTATCGCACTGGCCGTGGTCGCGTGGTCATGCGCGCCAAGACTCACTTTGAAGAATTTGGCAAAGAAAACCGCACGGCACTGATCGTGGATGAGCTGCCTTACCAGGTCAATAAAAAATCCCTGCTGGAACGTATTGCTGAACTGGTGCGTGACAAAAAGCTCGATGGTATTTCTGATATCCGCGACGAATCCGATAAATCCGGCATGCGCGTCGTCATCGAGCTGAAACGTGGCGAAGTGCCGGATGTGGTACTGAATAATCTGTACAAGCAAACGCAGTTGCAAGACACCTTTGGCATGAATATGGTGGCGCTGGTGAATGGCCAGCCTAAGTTGCTGAACCTGAAGGAAATGCTGTCCTGCTTCCTGTCGCACCGTCGTGAAGTGGTCACACGCCGCACCTTGTTTGAACTGCGCAAGGCGCGTGAACGTGGCCATGTGCTGGAAGGCCTGGCCGTTGCGCTGGCGAATATCGATGACTTTATCGCCATCATCCGTGCAGCACCGACACCACCGATTGCGAAACAGGAATTGATGACCCGCGCCTGGGATAGTTCCATGGTGCGCGAGATGCTGGTGCGTACTGCGGCTGACAATTCTGGTGGTATCGACGCTTTCCGACCAGAGAACTTGCCCAAGCATTACGGCATACAGCCGGACGGCCTGTATAAATTGTCTGACGACCAGGCGCAAGAAATCCTGCAAATGCGTTTGCAACGCCTGACCGGTCTGGAACAAGACAAGATCGTCAATGAATACAAAGACGTGATGGCAGAAATCGCCGATTTGCTGGACATCTTGTCCAAGCCAGAACGCGTCACCGTCATCATCACAGATGAACTGACCCTGGCCCGCAATGAATACGGCGAAGGCAATAAAGATGTGCGCCGTTCAGAAATCACCCATAACGCCACCGACCTGGGTACAGAAGACCTGATCACACCGCAAGACATGGTCGTGACACTGTCGCATACCGGTTACATGAAGTCGCAACCATTGTCCGAATACCGTGCGCAAAAACGCGGTGGCCGTGGCAAGCAGGCGACAGCAACCAAGGATGATGACTGGATCGAACAATTGTTCGTGGCCAATACCCATGACTACATCTTGTGCTTCAGCAACCGTGGCCGTATGTACTGGCTGAAGGTATGGGAAGTGCCACAAGGCTCGCGTACTTCACGCGGCAAGCCTATCGTCAACATGTTCCCATTGCAGGACGGTGAAAAAATCACCGTGATCCTGCCTTTGTCCGGCGACAACCGCACTTTCCCTGAAGACCATTATGTCTTCATGTCCACCAGCCTGGGTACAGTCAAGAAAACACCTTTGACTGATTTCAGTAACCCGCGTAAAGCCGGCATTATCGCGGTCGACCTGGATGAAGGCGATTTCCTCATCGGCGCAGCGCTGACCGATGGCAAGCATGATGTCATGCTGTTCTCTGATTCCGGCAAGGCAGTACGCTTTGATGAAAACGATGTCCGTCCTATGGGCCGTACCGCCCGTGGCGTACGTGGTATGAACCTGGATGAAGGCCAGCAAGTCATTGCACTGCTGGTGGCTGAAAACGAACAGCAATCCGTGTTGACGGCAACTGAAAATGGCTTTGGTAAACGGACACCGATTACTGAATACACCCGTCATGGCCGCGGCACCAAGGGCATGATCGCGATTCAGACATCTGAACGCAATGGCAAGGTGGTAGCGGCAACACTGGTGGAAACCACTGATGAAATCATGCTGATTACTACCGGCGGTGTCCTGATCCGTACCCGTGTTTCTGAAATCCGTGAAATGGGCCGTGCAACACAGGGTGTAACCCTGATTGCCGTTGAAGATGGAACCAAACTGTCTGGCCTGCAACGTATCGTTGAAACGGATGCCGATGTGGACGCAGCCCTGGAAGCAGGTGATGCCGGTGCCAGTGATGCAGAAGGCAGCGCACCAGAAGCCGATGCCGCGGAGTAATGCATAAATAAGATGACGAAGATGACGACGATCTACAATTTCTCTGCAGGTCCGGCAGTTTTGCCGAAAGAGGTATTGCAGCAAGCCGCTGCCGAAATGCTTGACTGGCATGGCAGTGGCATGTCCGTCATGGAAATGAGCCATCGCGGACCTGAATTCATGTCCATCCTCGCCGCTGCGCAAAGTGATTTGCGTGAGCTGCTGGCGGTGCCGGACAATTATAAAATCCTGTTCCTGCAAGGTGGTGGTCTGGGCGAAAACGCCATCGTTCCCATGAACCTGATGGGGCGCAAGCCACAACCGGCAACGGCAGATTTCATCCATACCGGTTCCTGGACGGGCAAGTCCATCAAGGAAGCAAAAAAATATGGCAATGTGCATATTGCGGCTTCTGGTGAAGCCAGCCGCTATACCGGCGTGCCTGCACGTGACAGCTGGAAGCTGACACCGGATGCCGCCTATGTGCATCTGTGCACCAACGAAACCATCGATGGGGTTGAATACCAGTTTGCGCCGGATATCGCTGCAGAAACCGGTGATGCACCGATCGTTGCCGACATGTCTTCGCATATATTGTCGCGTGTGATCGATGTATCGAAATACGGTGTCATCTTTGGTGGCGCGCAAAAGAATATCGGCCCGGCGGGGTTGACTATCGTCATCGTGCGTGAAGATTTGCTCGGCCATGCCTTGCCAATCTGCCCATCGGCCTTTGACTGGAAAATTGTTGCTGACAATGATTCCATGTACAACACGCCGCCGACCTACGCGATTTACATTGCTGGCCTGGTGTTCCAGTGGTTGAAAAAACAGGGTGGTGTGACAGCGATGGAGCAAAGGAATATCGCCAAGTCCAGCTTGTTGTATGCATACCTGGATTCCACAGCGTTCTATGAAAATCGCGTGGAGAAAAACAGCCGTTCCCGCATGAATGTGCCGTTTTTCTTGAAAGACGAAAGCCTGAATGCAGCATTTCTGGCAGAAGCCAAGGCCAGCGGCTTGCTGCAATTGAAAGGCCATAAATCAGTAGGCGGTATGCGCGCCTCAATTTATAACGCCATGCCAATTGAAGGCGTACAGGCATTGATCAGCTTTATGCAGGAATTTGCCCGCAAGCATTCCTGAGCACGCTTGCATTACAATCATTTTTATTCACGTTTTATTCACGTTATTAATTATTCACGTTATTAATCACGTCATATTCGCTCCAGTCAGCCCTTTCTGAGCATGGCACAACACCATCACCTGGAAACCGTGGCGCTGACAAACCGGATCAAAAGCCCGGCGAGTAGCAAAGTATGATCTGGCATAGCATGGTAGAACACTGCCAGCCATGCCCACACCTTATCAAACACGGTTTTTAGGTACAGTATGAGCGACAATAAATTACTCCCGTTGCGCATCAAGATCGATGCCATCGATGCACAAATCCTGGATTTGCTGAATCAGCGCGCCCGTGTGGCTGAAGAAGTCGGTCACGTCAAAGCTGAAACCAATGCGCCGGTGTTTCGCCCTGAACGTGAAGCGCAAGTCTTGCGTGGCGTGGCGGAACGCAATCCCGGCCCCTTGCTTAGCGACGATATACAACTGATTTTCCGCGAAATCATGTCGGCTTGCCGTGCGCTGGAACGTCGCGTAGTCGTGGCTTTCCTGGGGCCTGTCGGCACTTTCAGTGAACAGGCTGTCTACAAACAATTCGGCCATGCAATACAGGCTTTGCCTTGCGTCTCGATTGATGAAGTCTTCCGTGCGACCGAAGCCGGCACCGCCGATTTTGGTGTCGTGCCTATCGAAAATTCATCGGAAGGGGCGATCAACCGTACCCTTGATCTGCTGTTGCAAACCAGCCTGGCCATCAGTGGTGAACTGGCGATACCTGTCCAGCACAGTCTGATGACCAAGTCTGGCAATATGGAAGGCATAAGTCGCATCTGCGCCCATTCGCAGGCATTGGCGCAGTGTCAGGCCTGGTTGAACCAGCATTATCCGCATGTGGAAAGACACGCAGTTGCTTCCAACGCAGAAGCGGCACGCATGGCCAGCGGTGATTTTACCGTTGCCGCCATCGCCAGCGAGATTGCCGGTCACCAGTACAACCTGGGCATCGTCTCTGCACATATCCAGGACGATCCGCATAACCGTACCCGTTTTGCTGTCATTGGCCGTCTGCAGACCACGCCTAGCGGCAAAGACCAGACTTCCATCGTACTGGCTACACCAAACAAAGCCGGTGCTGTCTACAACCTGCTGGCACCGCTGGAAAAACACGGTGTCTCCATGACCCGTTTTGAGTCACGTCCTGCACGTACCGGCAATTGGGAATATTATTTCTATGTCGACGTAGAAGGCCATGTCATGGATGGCAAGGTGGCCGCCGCCATGGCCGAGCTGAATGACAAGGCAGCCTTCTTCAAAGTGCTGGGTTCTTACCCTTGCACTTTGTGAGGTCGTGATGCAAAAGGCTTTTCAACGCATCGCCATTTTTGGTGTAGGTTTGATCGGTGGTTCGTTTGCCCTGGCCTTGAAAAAGGCGGGGGCAGTGGAGCATATAGTCGGGGTAGGGCGCAGCCAGGCTTCGCTGGAAAAAGCGCAACAACTGGGCATCATTGATGACATTGCGGCCAATGCTGAACAGGCGTTGCGCAATTGTGACCTGGTCTTGATTGCCGCACCAGTGGCACAAACCGGCGCGATATTGACCGCGATTTACCCGCACCTGCAGACGGGCACGATAGTGACGGACGCTGGCAGCACCAAGGCCGACGTCGTGGCAGCGGCACGCGCCAGCCTGGGTGAAAAGATTGCGCAATTTGTACCGGCCCACCCCATTGCCGGGCGTGAGTTGAACGGGCCAGAAGCTGCACTGGTGGATTTGTATGTTGGTAAAAAAGCCGTCATCACCCGCCTGCCGGAAAACACGGATGCCGATGTGGCAAGAGTAGCCTGGGCCTGGCAGCAATGTGGTGCCATCATCCATCATCTGGAGCCCGCGGCGCATGACGCCGTGTTTGCCGCCGTCAGTCATTTGCCGCATTTGCTGGCTTATGCATTGGTGGATGACATTGCCCGCAAGCCGCATGCCGATACCTTGTTCCAGTATGCGGCTAGTGGCTTCAGGGACTTTACCCGCATCGCCGGTTCATCGCCGGAAATGTGGCGCGACATCAGCCTGGCGAACCGTGCCGCGATGTTGCAGGAACTGGATTCTTATACCGCCAGACTGTCCATCCTGCGCCAGCACCTGGTGGAAGCGGACAGTGCCGGTATTGAAGGAATTTACGCCAATGCCCAGCGTGCGCGGCATAACTGGATCAGTGCCATCGAGGCAGCCGAGAAACAGCAACGTGAAGGTGGGGATTGAGCACGCTATTGGCGTTTCTTTAACCCGTGCTTGAAGCGTGAGCCTTCAAGCTTCAACGTTCAGATCAGAATTGAAAACAAAACCATGACACAAGCAAGCAAACATTATCCACACCACATCGATCTGCAACCTGTCATGCAGGTGCAGGGCACAGTCAAGTTGCCGGGTTCAAAAAGCATTTCCAACCGTACGCTGTTGCTGGCGGCACTGGCCGAAGGCAAGACCCAGATCCTGGATTTGCTGGCATCGGATGACACCCTGGTCATGCTGAACGCGCTGAACCAGCTCGGTGTGCATTGGGAGCAGGATGGTGATACGCAAAATTACACGGTGCAGGGCGTCAAAGGGCAGTTCCCCAGGCATCAGGCTGATTTGTTCATGGGTAACGCCGGTACTGCCATACGTCCGCTGGTCGGCGCTTTGGCGGTCCTGGGTGGCGATTACACCATCCATGGCGTTCACCGCATGCACGAACGCCCGATTGGCGACCTGGTTGATGCGCTGAACCACGCCGGTGCGCAAATTGAATATACCGGCAACCCGGGTTACCCGCCTTTGCATATACGCCGTGGCCATATCCATGCCCAGCGCCTGCAAGTCAAGGGTAATGTCTCCAGCCAGTTTTTGACGGCACTGCTGATGGCAGCACCGCTGATGGCGCGTGAACATGACGTGACGATAGAAGTCATCGGCGAGCTGATTTCCAAGCCTTACATAGAAATCACCCTGAACCTCATGCAAAAATTTGGTGTGACGGTAGAGCGTGATGGCTGGCAGGCTTTTACAGTAAAGATGGGCCAGCACTATGTGTCGCCTGGCGTCATCCATGTGGAAGGCGACGCATCCTCTGCATCTTACTTCCTGGCTGCGGGTGCGATTGCGGGCGGACCTATCCGGGTTGAAGGTGTCGGCAGGGCCAGCATACAGGGCGACGTACGCTTTGCCGAAGCACTGGAAAAAATGGGCGCAACCATCACCCGTGGCGATAATTGGATAGAAGCCAGCTCAAATGGCGTCTTGCAGGCCATTGATATGGACTTTAACCATATCCCCGATGCCGCCATGACGATTGCCGTGGCTGCCTTGTACGCCAATGGCACCACGACCTTGCGCAATATCGCCAGCTGGCGCGTCAAGGAAACGGACCGTCTGTCCGCCATGGCAACCGAATTACGCAAGCTGGGCGCAACGGTGGAGGAGGGAGCTGATTATATGAAGGTCACGCCACCAGCACAGATTTTACCGGCGACGATAGATACCTACGACGATCATCGCATGGCAATGTGTTTCTCTTTGGCAAGTTTGGATGGTCATGCCCGCCGTGGTGCTACTATGCGCATCAACGATCCAAAATGCGTGGCAAAGACCTTCCCTGATTATTTTGAGGTGTTTGCCAAGATTAATCACAAAGATTTGTTTTAATTGGTTTGATCTTGTTTGATTTTGTTTTATAGGGCTTTTTTGCATTTATGACTACGCGTAGTCCTGTTATCACTATTGATGGTCCCACCGCCTCGGGCAAGGGCACGGTGGCGCACAGGGTGGCCAAGCACCTGGGGTTTCATTACCTTGATTCCGGTGCCCTGTACCGCCTGACCGCTTTAATGGCTGGCCGTCAGGGTATCGCCCTGGATGATGAAGCTGCCATTGCTTTAATGGCAAGAACTTTGCCCTGCCGCTTCGTGCACGGCCATGTTTTTCTGGAAGATGATGATGTCACCGATGCCGTCAGGGCAGAAGAAGTCGGTGTCGCCGCCTCGCGCATTGCGGTTTTACCGGCAGTGCGCCAGGCCCTGGTTGATTTGCAGGTGGCTTTTCGCTATACGCCCGGGCTGGTGGCGGATGGACGCGATATGGGAACCGTCATCTTCCCTGATGCCAGCTTGAAAGTTTTCTTGACAGCAAGTGCCGAGGCGCGCGCAAGCCGTCGATATAAGCAATTGATTGAAAAGGGAATTTCTGCTAATATGGAAAACTTGGTAAAAGATTTGATGGAACGTGATGCAAGGGATAGTGCCCGTGCAACAGCGCCACTCAAGCCTGCGCCAGACGCGATCATCCTGGATACTTCTGAATTAACTGCTGAAGAAGCAGTCAATAAAGTGCTGGTCTGGTATGCGCAAGCACAGAAAAGCATCGTTTCTTAATCCTCCCGCTCAATGTGTTGCAATAAGTGCCTTTGATAACGCAAGGTTGTCAAAGGGATGTTTAACCTAACCCGGTAAACAGTGCCTTTGTTCTGTTCCGGCTAACTCGTAAATACTATGTCTACTGTTTTCATGTCCCAAGATTTCGCAACCGGTGCAGATAGCTTCGCAGCTTTGTTCGAAGAATCCCTGTCACGCCAGGATATGCGTTCCGGTGAAGTGATTTCTGCTGAAGTCGTCCGTATCGACCACAACTTCGTGATCGTTAACGCTGGCTTGAAGTCTGAAGCCTTTATCCCTGTTGAAGAATTCAAAAACGACCAGGGCGACCTGGAAGTTAATATCGGCGATTTCGTTTCCGTAGCGATTGATTCGCTGGAAAACGGTTTCGGCGACACTATTTTGTCCCGTGACAAAGCTAAACGTCTGGCTTCCTGGCTCGCGCTGGAAAAAGCGCTGGAGTCTGGCGAGATCGTTACTGGTACAGTAAATGGCAAAGTCAAAGGTGGTCTGACTGTTCTGACGAACGGCATCCGCGCTTTCCTGCCAGGTTCTTTGGTTGATACACGCCCAGTTAAGGATACAACTCCTTACGAAGGCAAAACCATGGAATTCAAAGTCATCAAGCTCGACCGCAAACGTAACAACGTTGTGCTGTCCCGCCGCGCTGTTGTTGAAGCGTCCATGGGCGAAGAGCGTCAAAAACTGATGGAAACCCTGAAAGAAGGCACAGTGGTTACTGGTGTTGTTAAAAACATCACCGACTACGGCGCGTTCGTTGATCTGGGCGGTATCGATGGTTTGTTGCATATCACCGATCTGGCATGGCGTCGTGTACGTCACCCTTCCGAGGTGTTGACAGTTGGTCAGGAAATCACTGCAAAAGTATTGAAATTCGACCAAGAGAAAAACCGTGTATCCCTGGGTGTAAAACAATTGGGCGACGACCCATGGACAGGTTTGTCCCGTCGTTACCCAGCGAACACACGTCTGTTCGGTAAAGTAACCAACCTGACCGACTACGGCGCGTTCGTTGAAGTCGAACAAGGTATCGAAGGCCTGGTTCACGTTTCCGAAATGGACTGGACTAACAAAAACGTTGCACCAAACAAAGTTGTTCAATTGGGCGACGAAGTTGAAGTCATGGTTCTGGAAATCGACGAAGAACGTCGTCGTATCAGCCTGGGCATGAAACAGTGCAAAGCCAATCCTTGGGATGATTTCGCGATCAACCACAAGAAAGGTGACAAAGTTCGTGGCGCGATCAAGTCCATCACTGACTTCGGCGTATTTATCGGTTTGTCTGGCAATATCGACGGTCTGGTACATTTGTCTGATCTGTCCTGGAACGAAACCGGCGAAGAAGCCGTACGTCGCTTCAAGAAAGGTGACGAACTGGAAGCTATAGTTCTGGCTATTGATGTTGAGCGTGAGCGCGTTTCCCTGGGCGTCAAACAACTGGAAGGTGACCCATTCAACAACTACTGCGCAATGAATGACAAAGGTGCAGTAGTCATTGGTACAGTTAAATCTGTTGAAGCCAAAGGCGCAGTCATCCAGTTGGCAGACGACGTAGAAGGCTACTTGCGTGCATCCGAAATCTCCCGCGACCGCGTGGAAGATGCCGGTACACACCTGAAAGTCGGCGACAGCGTTGAAGCCCTGGTATTGAACATTGACCGCAAAGCACGTGGTATCCAATTGTCTATCAAAGCTAAAGATAGCGTTGAAACACAAGAAGCCATGCAAAAAATGTCCACTACTGATTCCAACGCAGCATCCGGCACAACCAGCCTGGGCGCTTTGTTGAAAGCCAAGCTCGACAATAAAAACTAAGCTTAAGTCATAAGGTTTTATTCGTATGACTAAGTCGGAGCTGATAGCTCGTCTGGCAGAGCGATATCCGCAACTGGTAGCAAAAGATGTGGATATCGCTGTTAAAACCATACTCGACGCCATGTCGGATGCCCTCGCAACCGGGCAGCGCATAGAGATTCGTGGTTTTGGCAGCTTTGCTCTGAACAGTCGTCCACCACGCATAGGCCGTAATCCCAAATCGGGTGACAAGGTGATGGTGCCTGAAAAACGGGTGCCACACTTTAAACCAGGCAAGGAATTGCGCGAGCGTGTCGATGCCATGGTCGGGCAGCCTATACACGATGACTGAACTCTCTTGAGTTCGGGTATTGAGTTTGGATTATCGGGCTTCGCAAGCGATGTAAAAATAAAAACGGCATATCGGTACTCCGATATGCCGTTTTTTTTCAGTACAATGCACTTTTATCAAATGATGACTACCGTGACAGCCCCACCATGCCAGTGTGGCAGTGGCATAATGGGCAGATGGAGCAAGGCTGGCGCAACTGTGCGTAAATCAGCCTGATAGCCGGGTTTTGTTCCTGTTTATCTTCAAGGATGCATACATGAAATATATCTCCAGGTTTCTCACGGCGGTGCTGTTTGTCTTTTTCTTTGGCTTTGCCCTGAAAAATGATCAGATTGTCACCCTGCAATACTTCTTTGGTTACCAGCAATCGGCACCGCTGGTCATCATGCTGCTGATTTTCTTTGTTGCCGGCGCTACGCTGGGCGCGTTGGCGATGGTGCCCATGGTGTTTCGTCATCGCCGGGATTTGTCAAAACACAAGAAAACCCTGGCTGAAATTGAAAAAGAGCGTGAAGCTGCGCAAAGGGCAAGCACACAGGCACCGCCAGCTGATAGCATTCGCAATACCTGAAACACGCGCCGCTGCGGCAGTGTACCTGCAGGCGGCTTGAAATGCCTGTACAAGGGATATACCGACCGCAGCAAGCAATAAGTAGCTTACCCAGTCTTAGTGCCTGGCCTGTTCAACAAGAAAAAATACATATGGAATTTGAAATTTGGTGGTTGCTGGGTATACCCCTGTTTTTTACACTGGGCTGGGTCGCAGCTCGTATCGATATCCGGCAACTGATCTCGGAATCGCGCAGCCTGCCGCGTGGCTATTTCAAGGGTTTGAACTTCCTCCTGAATGACCAGCCGGACAAGGCAATTGACGCCTTCATTGATATCGTCAGGCTCGATCCAGAAGCCGTGGACCTGCATTTTGCCCTTGGCAATCTTTTCCGCCGTCGTGGCGAAACCGAGCGTGCCATTCGTGTCCACCAAAACCTGCTGGCCAGGCCAGATCTGCCGAACGAGCAAAAGATCCAGGCCATGTATGAACTGGGGCAGGATTACCTGAAAGCCGGTTTGCTGGACAGGGCCGAAGAAACCTACAACCAGCTCGTGAATGGCCCGTTTGAAGCACAGGCCAGGCGGGCGCTGCTGGAAATCTACCAGCGCGAAAAAGAATGGGCGCGTGCAATTGAAGCGGCGAATGCCTTGCAGGAATGTGGCGCAGGTGGACGGCAAAAAGAAGTCGCCCAGTTCTATTGCGAAATCGCCCAGGATGAACTGGTGCACACCAATGCCGATGCAGCACTGGCCATGCTGGACCGGGCGCTGGCTACTGATCGCCATAATGTACGTGCGATTATCCTGATGGGCGATGTGTTCCTGGCCAATGGTGATGTGGAAAGAGCCGTCCTGACCTGGCGTCGGGTTGAGCAGCAAAGCGTGCCGCATGTCGCCCTGGTAGCCCAACGTTTGATGGACGGGTATCGTAAGCTTGAGCGGCCACAAGAAGGCTTGAACCTGTTGAAAAATTACCTGGCCGAAGCGCCATCGATAGATTTGCTGGAAGTCGTCTTCAAGGCCACCCAGGAACTGGAAGGCATTGATGCAGTTCATTTGCTGGTCAGCGATGAATTGCGTCGCACACCGACCTTGCTGGGCCTGGATAAATTGCTCGATGCACGCCTGATGTCAGCACCGCCAGAAGTCCGCCCTGAACTGGCTGTGGTTAAAAATCTGGTGCATGGCTATGCGCAGAAACTGGCACGTTATCAGTGTTCGCATTGCGGTTTCAAGGCAAGACAGTTTTACTGGCATTGCCCGGGTTGCAGCAAATGGGAAACCTATCCGCCACGTCGCACGGAAGAATTGAACGTAATGAATTAACGAAGCCCTGCATCTGAGCTAAGCATGGTCAGATTTTTTTGTGATGCGCACCATGCAGAAGCAGGGATGTACTGTGAAGAATCTTGAATAAGTGCTGTGAAGTGAACGTGCCGGACAGTCGGATAGTGAGATAAGCAGCGTGACTTATTTTTATATGGTGATCAAAAAATGAAAATCACAATTATTGGTACAGGTTATGTCGGTCTGGTCACAGGTGCCTGCCTGGCTGAATTGGGGAACGACGTATTTTGCCTGGATGTTGACCAGCGCAAGATTGATATCCTCAACCACGGTGGCATCCCTATCCATGAACCGGGCCTGGAAGAAATCGTGGCACGCAATCGTGCTGCTGGCCGCATACAGTTTTCTACTGATGTAGAAGCCAGCGTCAGGCATGGCGACGTACAATTCATCGCCGTGGGTACCCCGCCGGATGAAGATGGTTCTGCCGATTTGCAATATGTGGTGGCTGCGGCAAAAAACATCGGTAAATACATGACTGGCTTCAAGGTCGTCGTCGATAAATCTACCGTACCGGTGGGCACGGCTGATCGCGTCAGTGCGGCTATTTCTGCAGAATTGGCAACACGTTCTGTTGCGGGAGAATTCTCTGTGGTATCGAATCCCGAATTTTTGAAGGAAGGCGCAGCGGTCGAAGACTTCATGCGCCCTGACCGTATCGTCATCGGTTGCGACCAGACACCGCAGGGTGAAAAAGCACGCAGCCAGATGAAAAAACTGTATGCACCTTTCAACCGCAATCATGAACGTACTTACTGGATGGACGTGCGTTCGGCCGAGTTCACCAAATACGCAGCAAATGCCATGCTGGCGACCCGTATCTCCTTCATGAATGAGCTGGCCAACCTGGCTGACCATGTTGGTGCCGATATCGAAGCAGTGCGCCATGGCATAGGTTCTGACCCGCGCATAGGCCACAGCTTTTTGTATGCCGGTTGCGGCTATGGCGGTTCCTGCTTCCCTAAAGATGTACAGGCGCTAGAACGCACGGCACAAGACTATGGCTTGAACCTGTTGATCCTGCAGGCAGTGGAAGCTGTCAATGCGCGTCAGAAGCAAGTGCTGGGCAACAAGATACAGCAACGCTTTGGCGACAATCTGAGTGGTCGTCATTTCGCCATCTGGGGCCTGGCATTCAAACCGAATACGGATGACATGCGTGCCGCTTCTTCGCGTGTGCTGCTGGGCGAGTTATTGCGTCAGGGCGCAACCGTGGCGGTGTATGACCCGGTCTCCATGCAGGAAGCCAAGCGTGTGTTGGAACTGGATTTCTATGATGCGCCAGAATTACTGGCCTCGATACGTTATGCTGCCAACCCCATGGATGCCCTGGTGGATGCCGATGCGCTGGCCATCGTCACTGAATGGAAGGCCTTCCGCAGCCCTGACTTTGATGAAGTCAAGGCACGCCTGAAACAGCCAGTGATTTTTGACGGTCGCAACCTGTTTGAACCAACCGTCATGACCGAACTGGGGATTGAATACCATGGCATAGGCCGTTCCGTGCTGACCCGTGCCGACCAATAAATAAGCCTGCAGATCAAGGACGAGAACGAGAGTAAGGACAGCAATGAGTAAAAAAATCCTGGTGGCTGGCGACGTGATGCTGGACCGCTACTGGTTTGGTGAAGTCAACCGTATTTCGCCTGAAGCACCAGTCCCCATCGTGCGCGTGGAAAAACGCGAAGAACGTCTGGGCGGTGCCGCCAATGTGGCGCGCAATGCCGTGGCGCTGGGCGCGCAAGCCGCCCTGATGGGCATCGTTGGTGACGACGATGCCGGTAACAGCGTTGAAAGCCTGCTGGAAACATCTGGCATACAGGGATACCTGATCCGCGACCCGCAGATTTCCACCATCATCAAACTGCGGGTGATAGGTCGTCAGCAGCAATTGCTGCGCATCGATTTTGAAGAACGCCCAACGGAACCAGTATTGCGTGACAAGCTGAATCGCTTCAATTCATTGCTGGCAGGTTTTGATGTGATTGTCTTGTCTGATTATGCCAAGGGCAGCCTGGTGAATGTCAGCGCCATGATAGAAGCCGCCAACGCTGCTGGCAAACTGGTGCTGGTTGATCCCAAGGGGAGTGATTTCCATCGCTATGCCGGTGCCAGCCTGCTGACCCCCAACAAGTCAGAACTCAGACAGATCATCGGCGACTGGCACAGTGAAGAAGAATTGACCACCAAGGCACAGCAACTGCGGCGTGATTTGCGTCTGCAGGGTTTGCTGCTGACCCGCTCTGAAGAAGGCATGACCCTGTTCACCGAAGAAAGAATCTCTCACGTACCTGCCATGGCAAGAGAAGTGTTTGATGTGTCCGGCGCCGGTGATACCGTCATCGCCACCATGGCCGTGATGCTGGCAAATGGCATGTCCATGCAAGATGCGGTAGCGATTGCCAACCGTGCCGGTGGCATCGTGGTGGGCAAGCTTGGTACGGCAACTGTGACTAAGGAAGAGCTGTTCGCTGGTACTGCAATATAAGCACAGTTTTTCATGCTAAAAAGGACGGGCTGATCAAATCGGGCCGTCCTTTTATTTTTGTGCAAATTTTACTTTATTGCGCCAAAACGAAAACTCGACGCCACCACGCCACCAAACATATTCTCTTCATGATAGACGCAGGCTCCGGCTTCGTTCTGTGCCGCACCGACCGCCACCATCAGTGGCAATAAATGATCTTCCCTGGGGTGGGCAATACGTGCCGCTGGTGCTTTTGCCCAGTTGATCAGGTGTTCCACCCGGTCTTCCGGAGTGGATTCCAACAGGGTCTGTTGTAGCCAGTGATCAAACTGGGAAGAGGGCTCTTTTGCCTGCGGGCCAAAATACCTGAGATTGTGATAGCTGAGCCCGCTGCCTATGATCAGCACGCCTTCATCCCGCAAAGGTGCCAGCGCACGACCCAGAGCCAGATGTTGTTCCGGGTCCAGCCCGGTTTTCAGCGATACCTGGACTACCGGCATCTGTGCTTCGGGATACATCACTGCCAGTGGCGCAAAAGTGCCGTGATCAAAGCCGCGATTGGCATCTGCCTGCGTCGGCAGGCCTGCCGCCGTGAGCAGGGCCATAACCCGCTCTGCCAATACCGGCGAGCCGGGGGCAGGGTAGCTGACCTTGTAAGTATGGGCCGGGAAACCGCCATAGTCATACACCATCGGCGGTTGAGGATTGCTCATGACGCGGAAATCAGTTTCTTCCCAATGTGCCGATATCATCAGCAAGGCTTTTGGCTCTTGCGGCAACTGGCGTGGAATATCGACCAGAGAAGCTTCCAGGATGTGCATGCGGGCGCGCAAGTCATCCATATATGGCCAGGGGCCACCGCCGTGAGAAATAAAATAAGTAGGTAAACGCATGGTTGAAAATTCCTTGGTTCTGCAACAATCTATAAAGTACGTGGCAGGATGGGGACACGTTTGCTACGGCCCCACAGTACAAATACACATAGTGCCAGCAATACAAAATTCAATGGTAAGACCGACAGTTCACCTCGGGAGCTATGAAAGGCAATGGCAAGCAGTTGCAAGACGATACTGGCAGCCGTTGCCAATATCCCCATGCTGGGCAGTATGCGGGTCAGCGCCGGCAGTAGCATACCCAGACCGCCAGCGATGTCGATCAGACCAATAATGCGTACGAAATTTTCAGAGTATTGACCCGTCCAAGGCATCATCTGGCTCAGTGCGGCGATGGGGGTGGTAAGTTTAGTCATACCTGCTGCGCAAAACACAAATGCGAGCAGTATCTGTGCTATCCACAGGCTGATGCGCAATGTCTTACCGGTAGCGGCGGGTGTACTGGTTAGCGAGGTAGAAGTGGATGTGCTGGTGGTCATGGTAGGCTCTTTTCCATAAAAATGTTGATTCTGATAACGAAGGGGGTTAAGGGGGTACAGGAGCAGCTTTGATGTTGAAGATCATAATGTTTTCCAATTTGGAAATCGATGGTGGTAAAGTCATTGAATCATTTCCAAAACAGACAACATTGGCCGGGAGCAGCAATTGGCAGCAGCATATGGATGAACTTGAACTCAATGGCATCAGGGTCTTTCGCGAAATCATCGAATCGGGCAGCTTCACGGCCGCCGACAGGCTGGGCATGGCCGCCCCTATGGTCAGCAAGCACATCGCCAGGTTGGAGCGTCAACTGGGAGCCAGGTTATTGAACCGGACAAGCCGCAGCATGAGCCTGACCGAAGCCGGCAAGACTTTCTTTGAACAGGGCAGGCAGGCGCTGGATATCCTGGATGCTGCCATCGCCGCCGTTGCGCAAGAAAGTGGGCCACCGCGTGGTGAATTGAAAATCAGTGCCCCGGTCTGGTGTGCCACCGCCAGTTTTGCCAGTCTGCTGACAGAATTCCGTCAGCGCTATCCAGAAATACGACTGGATCTGCACCTGGATAATCACA
The DNA here is from genome assembly GCF_049340445.1 of Undibacterium sp. Ji50W. Taxonomy (NCBI): domain Bacteria; kingdom Pseudomonadati; phylum Pseudomonadota; class Betaproteobacteria; order Burkholderiales; family Oxalobacteraceae; genus Undibacterium; species Undibacterium sp. Ji50W. Next base: position 46,679 of record NZ_JBMPOX010000008.1, read on the forward strand.
TGGTAGACCTGGTTGCTGCCGGTTTTGATCTGGGCTTGCGTGCCACGGCCGAACCATCGCCCAACCTGATTGCAAGACGCCTTTGCAGCGTGCCTTTTTATCTGGTCGCTACACCCGTCTATCTGCGCAGCTTGAAGGCGGCGACCGATACGGCAGAGCCCTTGTCGGTTGCCACGATTTTCCCCAACTATGTGCAGTTGGAACGCTTGAAATTCCCTGCAACGGCAGATGCCGTGCCTTTCAAGCTGGATGCGGTCATGAAGTCGAGTGACACCACGCTTAGTTACCACTGTGTGCTCGCCGGCATGGGCGCGGCTTTTTTGCCAGCCTGGCTGGTGGCTGACGATCTTGCATCTGGACGCCTGGTCCAGGTCAGTAATCATGGCCCCGGTTTTTCCGGTCATTTGTTCGCTGTGTATGCCAGCCGACGCCAGATGCCGCCCAAGCTGCGCTGTTTTATTGATTTTCTGATTGAAAAGCTCGGCGATCAGTCACAGGCTTGATCTGGAATAGCAAAATAAATCCCTGCATCAGCAATATCCTTCAAAGAAATCTGTGAAATACTTGTCAACGACTTGCTGGCTGCGCCGTTGATAGACCTGCAGGGAAGGAATTCAATCCAGACTATGCGTCTGAATAAAAACAGTTGTTCAATCAATGTTTGTTCAAATTAAGAGGGAGTATTCGCATGTTTAAGAAATTGATGTTTGCTATGCTGGCTTTGTTGGCGGCTTCGGGTTTTGCATTTGCTGATGTGGATGCCAACAAAGGTGATCAGGCTGCACTGGATGGTATCAAAGGTATAGGGCCAGCCAAATCCAAAGCGATTATCGAAGAGCGTACAAAAAACGGTAGCTTCAAGGATTGGGCTGACTTTGAAAAACGCGTCAAAGGCATAGGCGAAAAGAATTCCACCAAATTGTCGGAAGCCGGTTTGACTGTTAACGGCCAGGCGAAAGCTGGTGCTGCTGCCAAACCTGCAGCCAGCGCAGAGAAAGCGTCCAAGCCAGCCAAAGCTGACAAGGCTTCTGCATCCGCCTCGGCGTCTGCACCTGCTGCCTCGGCACCAGCACCGTCAGCATCTGCATCGGCATCGGCATCAGCCAAAGCATCGGCCAGTGCCAAGGAAACCAAGAAATAAGTGATTGTGCGGACTACCTGTGTGTATCTTGATCAGGTAGTCGACACCAAAAACCTCTGATGACAAATCAGAGGTTTTTTCTTTGCTTATTTGCTTATTTAAATTCTGTATAAGCTGCCCGCGATCTTATCCAACTCATGGGAGTACCTGATTTTCATAGGGGAATCAGGCTATCGACCAGTGTTTGCAGCCGGTGCTGGTGGTGCTGTCCCTGCATTGACTGGCTTATACGGCAAGCATCTATAGGTAACTGGGATTAGAATAAGCGTTTGATTCTTTATAGCAGCTCACTATGTCTTATTTGACCATCGAAGATACTATTGGCAATACCCCGCTTGTCATGTTGCAGAGAATACCCGGTGCTGAAAACCAGCGTCGCAACAATGTCATCCTGGGTAAGCTGGAAGGGAATAATCCAGCCGGTTCCGTCAAGGACAGGCCAGCATTATCGATGATCAAGCGGGCAGAAGAACGTGGCCGCATCAAGCCAGGCGATACCTTGATTGAAGCAACCAGTGGCAATACCGGGATTGCGCTGGCCATGGCAGCTGCCATGCGTGGTTACAAGATGGTCTTGCTGATGCCGGAAAATCTGAGCATAGAGCGCCGCCAAAGTATGGCCGCCTATGGCGCGCAGATTATCCTGACACCCAAGACTGGCGGCATGGAATATGCACGCGACCTGGCCGAGCAAATGCAAATTGAGGGCCGTGGCGTGATCCTTGACCAGTTTGCCAATCCCGATAATCCACTGGCCCACTATGAAACCACAGGGCCGGAAATCTGGCGTGATACCAAGGGTCAGGTGACCCACTTCGTCAGCGCTATGGGTACCACCGGTACTATCATGGGCGTGTCGGCCTACCTGAAAGAGCAAAATCCGCAGATACAGATTGTGGGCGCGCAGCCTGAAGAAGGCTCGCAGATTCCCGGTATACGCAAATGGCCAGAAGCGTATATGCCCAAGATTTTTGACAAGGCCAGGGTTGACCAGGTGGAGTCGGTCAGTCAGTCAGATGCAGAACACATGGCGCGTCGCATGGCGATTGAAGAAGGTATTTTTTGTGGTATTTCTGCCGCAGGCGCCTGCGAAATTGCCCTGAGAATTGCACAGAATGTAGAAAACGCCACGATCGTCTTTGTGGTGTGTGACCGTGGTGACCGCTATTTATCTACGGGCGTTTTCCCAGCCTGATGGCGGGATGAATAGCTGCGCTGTTGCTGTGGCTTCAGTGCACGCGCTGTTTTGATGTTTCACAAGCCTGTCATAAAGCTGTGGTATTACTATGGCTGACGGTGACGCAAGGTTTTAAACTACGCACAACAACACACGCAAGCAGATTTGATTCTGTTTTGCGTCGATTATGGCCGTAAAAAAATACCGAAATCGCACTTGTGGAGCGCTTTCGGTATTTTTCAATATGCAATAGCCGTTGATTTAAAGCTTTAAACCAAGCAACTACCAAATCAAAACAAAATTATGCTGCGTCTTTTGGTTTGAATTGTTTGTCGCTGATACGGAATTTCGCACGACGGTCGCCCATCAATTCACGCAATTCCTTGATACTGACATCGCTGATTTCATGCATGCGGATCAGCAGTGATGCGCCAACCGGCAGGCGACGATGCCTGATTTTACTGATTACTGGTGGTGCAACTTCTAATGCCCGTGAAAGTGCAGCATCATTTTTCAAATGCAATTGCTTGATCAGAGTATCCAACAGATTGTTTGGATCATAGTCGATTTCATCGGATTCAAGCTGGGTCAGATTTGCCATAATTACCTCGCTGTTTAGTTTATTGACGCCGAAATAGTTGCTTCAATAAAAAATTAATCAAACGGTAATATTGTATCTTTAAAATAGAATTTGCTTATCAGAAAAATAGCAAACCATTGTTAAATCTCTTGACACATTGCCTTATTCATACGTAAATGTATCAACTAGATAACATTACTCTAGTTTAAAACATACCGATTAGCAATGTTTATTAAGAAAATTAATTCACAAAAACAATATTACTTTTTAACCTCTCTTCTTTAAACATACAGCAAAACCTGATTTATCTTCTGTTAAATATCGTTAAGTCTCTTATTTTCCTCTGGTCGCAGCAATCACACGACCGAGGTCGAACACCGACATCGCGTAAAAGTAGCTACGGTTGTAGCGGGTGATTGCGTAGAAATTCTCGGTTCCCAACCAGTACTCTGTGGCATCAGTGCCATTTTGCAAGTCAATCAAGCCGTACAAAACGTCGGTGGGAGCATCGCTGCTGGCGGTGCTGACCAGGGTTTTTAAGTCCTGCAACTGGAAACTGGCAGCCAAACCTTTCCCTATAGCATGGGAAAGTGCCTCTGATTTGTCATGACTCAGGAGCGTTGCCGGAAATGCCACCGGTAAATTTTTCTTCCAGCCATGTTCTGCCAGGTAATGGGCCACACTGCCTATGGCATCGACGGGTGAGTCGGTCAGATTGATTTTGCCATCACCATCAAAGTCCACTGCATACTTCCTGATACTGCCAGGCATGAATTGCGGCCAACCTATGGCACCCGCATACGAGCCTTTGAACACGAAAGGATCGAGCGAGGATTCGCGTGCCATCAGCAACATGTTTTCCAGTTCGGACTGGAAGAACTGCATGCGGGCATCACGTGTCGGTGTATCGGGATAATCAAAGGCCAGCGTCGTCAGTGCATCCATGACACGGAAACTGCCAGTCTGTTTGCCAAAGATGGTTTCTACACCGATGATGCCGACGATGATTTCTGCCGGCACGCCATATTGCTGTTCGGCGCGCGCCAGGTCATCGGCATATTTGTCCCAGAAGGCAACGCCAGCTTCAATCCGGTAAGGTTCAACAAAGCGCGCGCGGTAGGCCTTCCAGTTTTTTGGGCGGCCTGGTGGTGCCGGGCGCATCAATTGCCGGGTCTGTTCCACATAACGCACCTGCTTGAAGGTGGCGACCAAATCAGCCTCAACAAAGCCATGCTTGCTGACCATTTTGCTGATGAAGGCAGAGACTTCTTTCCATTGGTCAAAATGCACGTCATCTTTTTTGATGGACGGATTGTCACTGGCAGCGGATGCACTGGCTGTCGTGCTGGCTGCTGTGTTGGCTTTCCTGGGTTTTTTTGTTGCCGTGGCTTGCGCATGCGGAGCAAGAAGCAGGGAGCTGACGATCAGCGTCAACAAGCGGCCTGCAATAGAAGAATAAGAATAGTTCAAAATTCGGTATCGAAAATTAGCGGCATTCAGCCAGCAAAGTTTTTAAACGCCGGACCACCAGGGTTTCCGGCTCAGAGATTTTACCGTAGCGAGTAGCCGCATACAGCAATAAAAAGCGTTCCACGCTCGTCACTTCAGTAGCGGGCAATACAGTCCGCAAACGTTGCAGATAGGCTTGCGGGCCTTCGTGCATTTCTCGCGCTGCGGTTTTTCTTGCCATTTTGCGACAGAAAGAAAAGTATACCTTATCAAGTGCACTTGTACGCTGCTGGTTACGCATCAAGGGCAGGGCCATCAGGCCTATGACCAGGCTGGCTACAATAAAAAACAGCAGGGTGATCTGGGCCCAGTCCACATCCAGAAAACCCAGCGAATTCAGCAGGTTTCTTTGCGAGCCCTGATTGTAGTTCAGCACCCACTGGTTCCAGGAATTATTGATGGCATCCCATTGCATGCGTGCCACATTCAAGAGTGAGATGCCGGTTGGCCCCAGATTCACCAACCCGGCCAGGCCACGACGTGGTACGGCATAATTCAGTGATTGCATCACGCGTTCCGGCGCTACTGCCGCAGTGGGGTCAACCCGCACCCAGCCCTGGCCTTCGAGCCAGACTTCAGCCCAGGCATGGGCGTCAGATTGCCTGATTTCAAAGTAATCATCGACTGTATTCATGGCACCGCCCTGATAGCCGGTGACGACCCGTGCCGGTATCTTGGCGGCGCGCATCAGTATCACAAAGGCGCTGGAATAATGTTCACAAAATCCGGCCTTGGTATCAAACAGGAATTCATCCACGCTGTGCAGACCTAAGCGGGATGGTTCCAGCGTATAAGAAAATGCCTCGCGCCGGAAGTGGTTCAGCACGGCGCCTATCAATTGCTGATTATCCTGATAGCTGGCACGCAGCTTGTTGGCAAAAGCCATGGTACGCGGGTTATAGCCTTCTGGCAGGTCCAGGGCTGCAAGCAGGGTATTCTGGTCAGCATTGGTTTCCAGCTTGTAGACCGGGTAGGACTCAACTTCATAGCGCAGTCTTTGGCTGATGTTGCGCGCATTGCGTATTTCCATTCGTGCATTCACCAGGCTGCTGGTGATGGGCGCCCCTTCTATTTGCGGCTGACCGGCGGCCACATCGAGGGCAAACATCCAGTTTTGGCCATTGGGTTCGAGGATGATTTCCTGGCGTATCTTGTTGCCGCTGAAGACGGCGTGGTGTTTGGAAACCGGCCCGGCTTTTTCGTCCTGCGACCAGGTGCGGCCATCAAAATCAGTCATGACCACGCCGCGCCAGTAAAGCAGGGATTTTTGCGGCACCGCTTGGTTGAAGCGGACCCGGAAAGCAATATCTTCCGACAGCACCAGTTCACTGATATTGCCGGGTGCCATGGAACCCGACAGGCCGGTGCGCCCGCTTTGCGCATCCCCTGGCAAACCCCATAATGGACCCTGTATGCGCGGGAACAGCAGGAAGGCGATAATCGTTACCGGTATCGCCAATCCCAGAATACTGGCACCGAGTTTCAACCTTTGTTTCAAAGGTGGTATTACGCCTGTGTAATGAAAGGACAGTTGCGCCGTCAGCAATAAGCATAGCGCCAGCATGGTGATCAGGGCAGTACCTATGGTTTGCTGATAGAAAAAACTGGTCAGCAACAAAAAGAAACCCAGGAAAATCACCACGAACAAATCACGCTTGGCATGCATTTCCAGCAGCTTGCAAGTCAGCAGCAAGACCAGCATGGTCACGCCGGCTTCGCGTCCGAAGAAGGTTTTATGCGTGAGAAAAACACCACCCATCATGAGCAGGGCAATGGGCAGCAACAGCAATGCTGGCGGCAGCCGTTTGCCATTCAGTGTCAGCCAGCCGCGCCAGGTCAGCAACAGGGCAGAAGCCGCGCTGACCCACCATGTGATATGTGCTGTATGCGGTAACAGCACGCAAACGCAAGCAAAGATCAGCAGCAGCGTGTCGGATTTGTCACGCGACAGAATGGGATGAAACTGCGTTGGACGAAACCGCGTGGGACGAAGTCGCAGAGATGGCATGATCTTCATAAGTCATACAGCGCCAGCGCGCGCAGACAGGTTTCGCAGTGTTCCGGGCCCTGCGCCGGGGGCAGGTCGGTCTGGCCCAGGCGGAATCCAAACGTCAGGCCATGCTGATCTGCTTCCAGTACCCAACTGGTCATGCGCGACAGTTTCAATTCGGTATCCATATGGGTGGGCAAGGCAGAGAAATCGATCACGACATCACTGCCAGAACCGCCAGAAAATTGTTTCGTTACCAGTTGCCCGCCCAGGGACGTGTCGACCCTGGCGATATGTTTCCAAGCCAGGTGTTTCATCGGGTCGCCGGGCTGGTAGGCGCGCACCCCGGAAAAATCCTCTTCGCCGGCGTGACCCTGCACTTCGTTTTTGGCTTTGCCAGAAACCGGCAGCGGTGGTGGATTCTGTTCCGGTTGTGGATAGACGATGGCCTGGGCATCTGGCAGCCAGGTACACCAGGCGCGTAACAGCCCCAGCGGAAACCAGGTCTGCAAACGTACTCTGGGAATGGCCTGCAGGCCGCGTGTCTGGGTCGGGCAGCTCAGTTGTACGGCCGTCTGGCTGTTCGGCGAAATATCCACGGCCTTGTCGGGATGGCCGGCAAAACCAACCCAGATCGCGTACCGCTGTATCGGCCGGCGATTAATCAGAAAGACTGTATATTCGGTTTCTTCACCGGCGAACACCGATTTGCTGGGACCGGCCAATAAATGCAGGTAAGCCAAATTGCGAAAGCCAAAGAAGGTATTCACCAGGGCGATGCCGCCCAACACAAAAGTCAGGGCAAAACCCAGGTTCAGGCTGTAATTGGTTGCCGTCACAAACAGGATCATCAATAAAACCACATAGGACCAGCCGGCCTTGCTGGGCAAGGTGAACACGCGACGCTGCTTGAGGAAAATTTCACCGCTTTCCGGTTTATTTTCCAGGAAAATGATTTTTCTCAGCTTTTTCTTGATGGCGGTCAGCATGGTCTGGGGACTGAAGATAAAGACGGCACTATCAGACGCTGACACGCTTCATCAGTTGCGCCAGCAATTCACTGCTGGCACTGACTTTCCCGGTGGTGGATTTCAGTGGTCGCAGGCGATGGGCTATCACCGGTATCAGTACCGCCTGCACATCTTCCGGCAAGACATGGTCACGCCCCTCAAGCGCGGCCCAGGCACGGGCAGCCTGCAACAGGGCGATAGAGGCGCGCGGGCTCATGCCCTCGGCAAACAGGTCACCCTGGCGGGTGGCGTGCGCCAAGGCCTGTACATAATCGATCAGCGGGGCCGAGGTATGGATCTGCCGCAACTGCTGTTGCGCCTGCATCAGTTCTTCTGCCTGCATGACGGCTGGCAAGGTGGCCAGCAGGCTGCGCCTGTCTTCGCCCAGCAACAATGCGCGCTCTGCCGCTGCATCCGGGTAGCCCAGTGACAGACACATCAGAAAGCGGTCCAGTTGCGATTCAGGCAAGGCAAAGGTGCCCACCTGATGCGCCGGGTTTTGCGTCGCAATCACAAAAAATGGCTGAGGCAGCATGCGGGTCTGGCCTTCGGTCGAGACCTGCCGCTCTTCCATGGCTTCCAGCAGGGAAGACTGGGTTTTCGGGGTGGCACGATTGATTTCATCGGCCAGCAAAACCTGGGTAAACACGGGGCCAGGGTGAAACACGAACTGTGATTTTTCCCGATCAAAAATCGAAATACCGATGACATCTGCCGGTAACAGATCGCTGGTAAATTGCAGGCGGTTGAACTTCAGGCCCAGGGAAATAGCCAGCGCATGGGCCAGTGTGGTTTTGCCGACACCGGGTAAATCCTCGATCAGCAAATGGCCACCGGCCAGCAGGCAGACCAGTGCCTGGCGAATCTGCTGCTCTTTGCCTATGATGATGCCATTGACCTGTTTTGCTACTTTATGTACTTTGGAAAACATTTTTTCCCTCAATTAAACGCTCAGACCTGATACAAATCCGGTGTGTCAAGCCTTGCCACATTGCTTTTGTCTACCCCAGACAGTGTAAACGGAAATGCCGCAAACTGTTGCGCGAGGCGAAAAGTTTTCAGCGTGCAGGTTTGCAAAATCGGTGAAATAGGGTGAAACTGATGCCAAGACAGATAAGATAAACAGGTGAGACGTAAAATTTCTCCGGTTCGGCAAAGCCATCGGGGTGATTTTTCCAGGGCCTGGCAAAGAGACATGACTACTGCGTATTACACCCATGCTGACTGCAAACGCCATGAAATGGGCTCCTGGCATCCTGAGTCACCGGAACGCCTGCAAGCCATAGACGATCAGTTGATCGCCAGTCGTATCAGTGATTTTCTTGACCACCGCGATGCACCCCAGGCCAGTGTAGCTGCCCTGGCAAGGGTGCATACCGAAGACGCGATTTTCCGCATACGTGAGAATTGTCCGTCCGAGCAATCCGGCTACGATCACTTTCCGCTGGATGCGGACACCTGCCTGAACGCCTACACCTGGCGCGCTTCGTTGCGGGCAGCAGGTGCAGCCGTGGCTGCCACCGATGCCGTGCTGGATGGTGAAGTGGAAAACGCTTTTTGCTCCATACGTCCACCCGGCCACCACGCCACACCAGGCGAAGCCATGGGTTTTTGCATGTTCAACAATGTCGCGGTAGCGGCCAAACATGCGCTGGAGGCACGTGGCCTCAAGCGTGTCGCCATTGTTGATTTTGATGTGCATCATGGCAACGGCACCGAAGAAGCTTTCCGCAATGATGAGCGGGTATTGATGGTCAGTTTTTTCCAGCATCCGTTTTATCCGTATACCGGTACCGATCATCCAGCCAGCAATATGGTGAATGTGCCAGTGCCAGCGCATAGCTATGGTGATGTGGTAAGACAGTTGGTCACTGAAAAATGGTTGCCAGCCTTGCGTGAGTTTGAACCGGAAATGATTTTCATCTCGGCCGGTTTCGATGCCCATCGCGAAGACGACATGGGGCAACTGGGCCTGGTGGAAGCTGATTATGCGTGGCTCACGCGGGAAATCATGGGCATTGCCAAAGAATTTTCCAATAAACGCATCGTCAGTTGCCTGGAAGGCGGCTACAACCTGTCGGCCCTGGGCAGAAGTGTGGTTGCCCATCTCAAAGTGCTGGCTGATCTGGATTGATGCATGTATCCGTTTGATCAACTGTACAGCATCAGGATTGAGTGAGCCAGTCGATGAAAAAACTCTTTGCAGCGCCGTTTTTGGTACTTAGCCTGGCACTTGGCTATACCTGCGCATGCGCGCAGGTCGTCGATGAACGCACCGTGCTGACCGAAAAAATCGCCCGCTTTATCGATGAATGGCATGACGATGCCGCCCATGCACGCCTCAGTTATTTCGACAAGATGGCAAAAGAGGGCGTGTACATTGGTACCGACCAGACCGAACGCTGGACGCGTGATGAATTCAAGGTCTGGGCCAAACGTTTTTTCGAGCGCCCCTCCGCCTGGGCTTTCAAGTCGTTTAATCGCCATATCAGTTTTTCCGAAGACGGCCGCTGGATCTGGTTTGATGAACAGCTACACACCCAGATGGGGATCTGCCAGGCAAGCGGCGTCATCCAGCAGACTGCGCAGGGGCTGGAAATCATGCATTACCAGCTATCGCTGACGGTACCGAATGAATTGACGGATTACCTGGCTGCCGGCGTCAAAAAACTCGACGAGAAAAACGCTGAACAAAAGGCCGCTCCCAAGCCCTAAGGAGACTCCAGCGGCAACTCGACCATCACATAAAACCATTTGATCTTTGGCCAGTCTGCACGGCGGCTGACCAGGGTTTCTTCCGAAGCCATGCTGATGCTGTAATCAAATTCATGGCCGCTGGCAAAACGCCCGCTGCCAGGGTGCTGCCGGCTGGGGAGGGTTTCCCAGAGACAGCAAGCACGTTTCATCCTTCCCATGTGTGCTTGCGTGACAAAATAATCTTCTACCCTGGCAGCCGCTGGCCCGGCAACACGGTACCTGACACGCAGGACATGGATTTGTGCCAGCATCGTCGCTTCGCAAGACATGAATTCAAGTGAAGCAGGTTTTTTCGCTATTTGCTGTAAAAAATCGACGCAGACAGGTGCGCCGTCGGGCGCATTCGGGTTTGCTGCCTGGGCCAGGTTCATGCAGACAGACAGCATCAAACACATAATGCCTGATACGGCCATCTTGAATACGCGTAAGGCTGGTGGAGCAGTGTGCATGAAGTCGCCAGTAATTTTTTTTGCTTATTGTTCATCTTGAACACAGCTGCCTATGTGCTATGACAATAACGAGAGTATGTCCAAACGGTATGCGGACACGCCTCCGCGTAAGTATAGTTAATTTACCCAGTTTCTTATAAAGGAAACAGGATGAATGTTGTCATACCTATATGCTTTTGTGCTTGCAGTGGCAGAAGAAGAGAAACTTCCGGCGCAAGCAGGGCAGACTTCCGTACAATATCGCTTTGTTTTTGCTAAAAAGAAGAATAAGCATGTCCATACAATGGTTCCCCGGCCACATGAACGCCGCCCGCAAGAAGGCGGCGGAAACCATGGAAAACACCGATCTGGTGATAGAAGTGCAGGATGCCCGCATTCCACAAGCCTCATGCAACCCCATGGTAGAGTCGCTGCGCAACTTCCGCCAGCGCCCCTGCCTGAAGATTTTGAACAAGGCCGACCTGGCCGACCCCAATGCTACCAAAGCCTGGCTGGATTTCTACAATGCCCAGAAGGGCGTGTTCGCCGTCGCCCTGAGCTGCAAAAAGCCATCAGATGTTGCCAAAGTCCCTGGTCTGGCCCTGAAGCTGGCCCCGCATCGCGGCGTGCCGACAAAGCCCTTACGCATGATGATCATGGGCATACCCAATGTCGGCAAATCGACGCTGATGAATGCCTTGCTCAAAAAACGTGTCGCCAATGTTGGTGATGAACCGGCCGTGACCAAGACCCAGCAACGCCTGTACCTGGGCAAGAACATGATCTTGACTGACACCCCCGGCATGCTCTGGCCCAAGATAGAACACCCTACTGACGGCCTGATGCTGGCTGCCAGCCATGCAGTCGGTGTGAATGCGCTGATAGAAGAAGAAATTGCCACCTTTTTGGCCGAGCAATTGCTGATCCATTATCCGAAATTCATCACAGCGCGCTATGGCTTTTCGGTAGAAGGCATCGATGCCGTCTCTGTGATTGAAGGCGTGGCCAAAAAACGTGGCTATAAGCTTAAAGGTGGTGACTGGGATTTTGAAAAGGCTTCCCATACCTTGCTGCTGGATTACCGCAGTGGCGCACTGGGACGCGTCAGCCTGGAAACACCGGCCAGCCGCGAGCATTTGCTGGCGACCTATGTGCCACCCGTTTTGCTGGGGCAAGGCAAGAGCGTGCAGACCGGCATGGAGCCAGAACCGGAAGACGCTGAATGAATCTTGCAGCGGACACGCCCTGGGTATTGCGCAATGATGCAGCAGGTGTCACCACCCTGACCCTGAACCGGGGCGAACGTTTCAACCCGCTTTCAGAAGAAATGCTGGCCGCTTTGCTGGCTGAATTCAAAGCCATTGCGCTGGATGACGCCGTACGCGTGATCGTATTGGCGGCTGACGGCAAGGCATTTTGTGCGGGGCATGATCTCCGGCAAATGCAGGCTCATCCGGCAGAAGACTATTACAAGACCCTGTTCCAGCAATGCAGCAAACTGATGCTGGCTATCCAGAAATTGCCGCAGCCGGTGATCGCCCGTGTGCAGGGCCTGGCAACGGCTGCCGGTTGTCAACTGGTGGGCATGTGTGATCTGGCGGTGGCCAGTGAGGATGCCAGCTTTGCAGTCTCTGGCGTGAATGTAGGCTTGTTCTGTTCCACGCCTGCGGTTGCGCTGTCGCGCAATGTCTCACGCAAACAGGCGATGGAAATGCTGCTGACTGGTGATTTCATCGATGCCCGGACGGCAATGCAGCGGGGCCTGATCAATCGCGTGGTCAGCCCTGAACAGCTCGACGCCTGCGTGGCCGCACTGGCCGCCAGCATCATCGCCAAACCGGCGCTGGCAATCAGCATGGGCAAGCAATTATTCTACAAACAGCTGGAAATGGGGATCGATGCAGCCTATCAACTGGCCGGGCAAACCATGGCTTGCAATATGATGGATGAGACAGCACGGGAAGGTGTGCAGGCTTTCCTGGAAAAACGCCCACCGGTCTGGAAGTAGGCGCAGTACTAAGTGGAGTACCAAGCTCTACTGATTACGTGAACTGAAGTGATCACCAATAATCGCCCCCAGCGAACACCATACCCCCGCCACAAAGCAGGTATATAACACGGTGTAGGTGCTAGGCAGGGAATCTGGCGTATCGCTATAGGCCACGCTGGCATAGGTATACACCAGTGCAGTGGTGGCAATTCCCAGCAGGTAACCATGCATCATGGGCGAACGTCGCGCCAGGTAACCCACCACCAGACCAGGCAGCAGGTATTGCATGAAGCCAAAAATGGTCATGAAAATCTGGTTACCCCACAGACCTGTATCGCTGCTACCCGCATCCACGGCCGGACTCATCGATACCTTCAGTGCCGTAATAAACACGAAATACAGCAAACCATACAGCACCGTTGCCAGTGCGATGGCGTGAGGATTAGGTTTGGAAATGAAAGGTTGGAAAGCCATAAGGGCGAGATTATACCCTGTGCTGCTAAAGATTTGGGCAGCTTTGGGCTGCTTTTTGATTGCAATCTGACTACATCGCAAGAATCATTCAGCCATTTTTATCCTGCAGATTGCTGATGGAGAGGGAGATGGCCAAAAAATCAGAACAGGTAACTGGCGCTGAAGACCAGGTTGCTGCGTGCGGGGCTTTGGTATCTGACCGCACTATAGGTGTGCCGCTGCTTCGTTGTGCCGTAAGCCAGTTGCAGCTTCCAGGATGAAAAATTGACACCAAATCCTATGCGCGCATCAAGGCGGTTATTGGCAACCTGGCCAGCCTTGGCATCTGGATAGGTCAGCCAGCCTATGTGGGAGAATACGTCAATACGCTCGTGCAAGGCATAATCCGCATTTGCTTCGAGGTACAGGCTTTTCATGCTTAAGCCTATGTAGTCAGGTGAATAGTAAATTCTGGCACTGAGATTATCCATCATGATGCCGGTGAATATTTCTCCATAGTTGAGGCTGGTGGCGTTCGGGAACAGGGAACCGGTGACACCCGCTTCCCAGATCATTCCCGAAGCCAGGCCGAGGCGGCGTGAAAGACCGGAGTACAGCAAAATCTGTTCGCCATCGCTAGTCCAGCTATAGACCCGGACTTTTGAACCAAAGGCACCAGCATACCAGCCATCCGGGCTATCATAAACCAGGTTCAACTGTGGCACCGCCTGTCCATCACTGAGAGAAATGCCACGATAAGAATAATCAGACACCAGCGTCACGCTGCCACTGACCTGTGCGTAGGCCTTGCCTTCAAAAGCAAACAGGGTAAGGATGAAAATCGCACAAAATTTAAGCAATACCGCACCTTTATGAGTGGCCATCAATCTTGCATCACTTATGGATGGGTGGCCAGGGTTGTGGATGGCAGCGCACTGGCAGCAGGGGTGGCCAGTTGACATGAACACGCACATTTGTGCGTGACCCTGTGCAGAGTGGCACACAGATTGACCTGCCCGCTGATGTTGGCATCGCTCTGGTTGACCGGATTGACCACCAGATCCGCACGTACCTGCGCCAGGCTGGCCGATGGTTTCAGTTCGCTGAGCAATGCCATCATCCCCGAAATATGTGCCGCTGAATAGGATGAGCCTGACACAAAATTCCAGCGCGCACCCGGTGCCGTGGTCGGTATATCACGCCCTGGGGCGACCAGAATGTCATTCGCCAGCAATGTGGTCTTGCTGTCTGCCACCGCAAACACCCCGGGGTGCGAGGCCGGGAAGCCGCCATCTGCACGCTTGGGGTCCATGGCACCAACGATCTTGATGTTGCGGGAAATAGCAGCATCCAGCAATTGCTTCAGCAAGCGGTCCGGCGGGCCGGACAGGCTCATGTTAATCACCTGCACGCCTTGCGTCAGGGCGAAATTCAATGCCTTGCCCAGGGTGAAGCTATTGCATCTGGTTTTATTTTCCGGCTCTTGCCAGCAAGCTCTCAGGGCCATGACACGGGTGTCGGGCGCTATGCCTTCTATGCCTATGCCATTTCCGGCGCGCGCAGCGATCACGCCGGCCACACCAGTGCCGTGGGTTTCGCCTACATAGGGGTTGCCGTCGATGAAATTCTGGTTCAGTGAGATTTGTCCGACCAGATCGGGGTGTTTGATTTCCACGCCACTGTCGATGACGGCCACCACCACATTGCGGCCAGTGGCAATTTTGCGTACATCATCAAGCTGCCAGTATTTGTTGGCCGGTTGCACCGGGAACAAGGGGTCATTCTTGGCTTGCGCATCAAAGGTATTGATGGTCTGTACCCAGGCGACGCGGGCGTCCTTGCTGAGTATTTCCATTATCTGGGCTTCGGACGTGGTCTCGGTTTCTTCCATCACAAAGCAATCCACATTCAGGACTGGCATGGGCCAGTCTTCCAGCAGTTTCAGGCCATGCACACGCGCCAGTTCTTCGGCGATACGGCGGCGGGCGGTGCGGCTGACATCATTGCTGTAACCACCGCTATAACTGACATCCGGGCGAAAATGTGGTGCTGGCAGATGCAGCATCACCAGCAGCCGGCGTTTGGCTTCCGGCTCTTTCTGCATCACCGGTTCGGCGTCGTTGTCGTTGCGGGCACTGACTGTTGATGTGCTCAGTCCCGCTGCCAGTGCCAGCAAGGCAGCAAGCCCGATTCTGAGCCACAGCCTGATCCAGCGAGGCTTACCGGGCTTATTCATTTGGCACCTCCGGCTTGCAGGGATTCCACCAGTTCAATCACCGGTTCAGAGCGTAACTCGTCCATGCTTTGCGTCAACCTGTCGTCAGGGACATTGAGCAGATAGGCATTGGTGACCGTGGGGCCATCAATGATGCGGGCGTCATTCAGTGACATGATGCGTTGTATATCTTTGACTGTAGTTTCCGGTTTGAAGATGACGACAATATTGCCGGACGAGCGTTCGCCGCTGCCCAGCACATGATAACTGGTATTGTCTTGCACGGGCAGAACCAGATGTGCCACCAGCCCGACGATGATGGCCGTCTGTGCCGCCATGACCCAGCCCATGGACCGGTTAGCATTTGCTGGCAATAAGGCTCGCAAGCGCGCCAGCAGGTTATTATTTGCTGTGACGCTGGCTGCTTGCACCTGTTTATTTTGTGTATCCAGTCTTGGCAACAGGCGGGCGAGGGCACGATCAAGGTCGGGTGCGCTGCTTGTAGCCGGTTCGCTGGCTTGCAGGTCAATTTGCCATTGCAGGTCATGCTTGCACGCTGTACATGTTTGCAAATGTTTTTGTACTAACTGTTTTTCGTCAGGCTGCAGGGTATTGACGACATACCAGGGCAGCAAGTCCTGGACGATGGCATGCGCTGCCTCGTCAGACGGATAGGACTGGCTTGTTTTCATGTTCATAATATTTCCTCCATGCTGTCGGAAAGCATGAATCTCAAACGCTGTCTTGCGTGGAACATCCGGGTTTTGACGGTGTTGACCGGGCATTCCATGGTTTCAGCAATTTCCTTGTATCCCATCTCATGATAATAAGTGAGGCTGACGACCACGCGCTGCTCCATGGGCAGAGCACGCAGGGCACGGTTCAGGTCACCTTCCAGTTGTTGGGCAGACATCTGGTGTTCGGGTTCATAGCGGGATTCTGCCGCATGATGTTCAAAATTGGATTCCACTGCTGCATCAAATGTCTGTATGGCCTTTAATGCCTGACGATAGGCTATCGCAAATATCCAGGTAGATACCTTCGATGTCTGGTTAAAGGTATGGGCTTTTTGCCAGACCACCAACATCGTATCGTTGACTATCTCTTCTATCAGGTGCGTGTCACGTGTCATCTTGTCAAGAAAGCGTGCCAGCCTGCCAAAGTACACGCGATACAAAGCCTCAAACGCCTGCCGATCGGCATTGGCAATCGAGGCGATCAACTGAACTTCATGTGCTTCCGGGGTAGTTGGACGCTTGTTGTCTGTTTTACCTCGCCATCCCCAATTCTCAAACATGCCTGCGCTCTCCTCGATGAAACGTTAATACCTGATCGGGTGGAAAAGGTTCATTGCATGTTAAAAAAATTTGCTTATAGTCGCTTGGTGATAGGCCTTGCCTAAAACACAGCAGGCTGGACATTCAAGCCGGATGCTTGATTTTAATTGTCGTAACGGGTATCGGGATTGATGAATGATTGTAGCGCATCGGTATGCCGGTATGACTGCTTTAGCGTTTTTTTTGGCCACACATTTTTTCATTTCTGTCTTTTTATCTCCCAATTCAACTTTCGCAAAACACTGCGTATTACGTATTACATATTACGCATTGCGTGGTGCTGCGATGCGGTTTTTGCGTGCATCAAAAAATATTTCATTTTTCTTTGAACCTATTTGAATGATTGACGCATTAACCGCTTGAAACAACCGGAGAGGTCTCTTTTTTTTAAATCGAAACAAAAAAAAGACGCTGTCTCTGGTCACATTTCAGATCGTATTTCAGGTCGCACAAAAGATGCGCGATTTTTTGAAACCAGCATTGCAGGACAGTGAATGCTTGAACAGGTGAACGTGATTTTTCCTTTTTTTGTTCAGCATGCAATGTGTGGAAATCAAATGCGCGCACCGGATGTGGAAGTGTTGTTGCGGCTCTTGCTGCTGGCACCGGTAC
Organism: Undibacterium sp. Ji50W; assembly: GCF_049340445.1. Taxonomy (NCBI): domain Bacteria; kingdom Pseudomonadati; phylum Pseudomonadota; class Betaproteobacteria; order Burkholderiales; family Oxalobacteraceae; genus Undibacterium; species Undibacterium sp. Ji50W. Next base: position 63,878 of record NZ_JBMPOX010000008.1, read on the forward strand.
TGGAAGAACTGGTTGTGCGTGCCGGTCTACAGCAATACCTGACAGGGCGGTTGCGGCAATCCGGTATCAACGCAAGCTGGTTGCCGGTGTTGATTTCGGCGACGGTATTCAGCGCGCTGCACGTGGCAGCGGGCTGGGCGATGGTGGTAGCGACTTTTTTGCCAGGACTGTTGCTGGCGATGCTGTACCAGTGGACGCGTGATTGGCGACTGTGCGCGCTACTGCATGCTGTCTTCAATGGAATGGCTCTTGGTGTGTGCATGCAGTGACCTATTTTAATCATTGAAGGGAAACTATGATGAAGTTGAATTTTCGTTTTACTCGCTTAGTGCGACAGGCTGGTGTGTTGGGTGTGGCCTTAAGTGCCAGCATCGCGTTTGAACTGGCAACCGGCATGTCGGCCGCCTACGCCGCCGATGCCTTGAATGGCAAGAGCCTGTACCTGAATGGCCCGGTTTCTGGTGGTACCAGTTGTACTGCCTGCCACGGTGCCAGTCCCGCCAATAACGTCAACGGCATTTTGCGCGGCGCGAATAATCCGACGGAAATCAGCAATGCCTGGGCCCAGAACAAAGGCGGCATGGGCACTTTGTATAACAATAAATTCAGCCAGGCAGAAATCGCAGATCTGGCCGCATTCATTGGTAACCCTGGCGTAGTTGCCGGCCCGATCGCAACAGTTTCTCCAGCCAGCCTGGTCTTCAATGGCACCACCATAGGCCAGACCAGCACTGCGCTCAGCACGACGGTTAGCAATACCGGTTCCGCTGCATTGAACCTCACGGCCATTGCGCTGACTGGTGGTACCAGCGGCGACTTCAGCCTGGCTGGCGGCAGCTGCGCAGTGGGTGCTGCACTGGCCCCTAGCGCAACCTGTACCGTGCTGGCGACCTTCAAGCCGACCGCACAAGGCACGCGCACCACCAGCATCAGCATCAGTCACAACGCGACGGGTGGCACCAGCCTGGTCAGCCTCAGTGGTACCGGCAATGCTGCCGCCCAGGCAGGTGTGGCAGTGTCAGCCACCAGTCTGAACTTTGGTTCAGTACTGGTCAATGCCGCATCGGCAGCGCAGACTATCACCATCAGCAACAGCGGTCAGGCAGCCTTGAATTTCAGCTCCATCGGCCTCACTGGTGCGAATGCAAGCATCTTTACCCTGGGCGGTAGCTGCAGCACACAGACAGCCGTTGCTGCCGGTGGCCAATGTACAGTGACTGTGCAGGCTACCCCTGCCGCAGCAGGCGCTTTTGCTGCCGCACTGAATATCGCCTCGAATGCCTCGAACGGTAGTGTCGTCATCAGCCTGGCTGGTAGCGGCGCTGCTGCCACACCTGCCATCAGCGCCACGCCTAGCGTGCTTGCCTTTGGTGCGCAGACCGTGGGCGGTAATCCGGTGACGCAGCAGATCAGTTTGTCAAACACCGGCAATGTGGTGCTGACACTGTCATCTGTCAAAGTCAGCGGTTCCTCTGCGATAGTGATCGGTGCCGGCAATACCTGCGGCAGCAGTCTTGCAGTGGGTGCCAGCTGTAATGTCCCTGTGGTATTCACCCCGGCGACGGAAGGTGACGCCAGTGCCAGTCTGGCTGTGAGCTCGAATGCCGCCGCATTGCAAGTGGCCATCACCGGCACGGCAACCAGCCAGGCAGTCGCCAAGCCAGTACTGTCCGATACCAGCACCGTGCAGTTCACAGATACCCAGGTAGGTGTCAGTTCTGTCAAGCATACGACTACGCTCAGCAACACCGGTACGGCTGCCTTGAAGATTACCAGCCTGGTATTGAACGGCAGCCAGCTCAATGACTTTGCTCTGGCAGGTACTTGCGCCGTCAATGGCACAGTCAGCCCAGCGGCCAGCTGCACCATAGACACAACGTTCAAGCCAACCAGCGCTGGCGGTAAAATCGCAGACGTGCTGGTAGTGACCGATGGCGGTACACAACTGAGTGTGCATCTGGCTGGTACCGGCATTGCCATCCCGGTCAAGACGGTGACGCTGAACATTAATCCGCAATCTTTTGATTTCGGTTCCGCCACCATAGGCAGTGCCAATCTGGTCAAACGCTTCACGCTCAGCAACCCAAGCACCAGCGCTATTGCCCTGACCAATGCTGCCTTTACCGGGCCGTACGCTGCAGTGGTGGATAGCGCATCCTGCCCACGCTTCCCGTTCAGCCTGCAGGCGAATACCTCGTGTGAACTGGTGGTGAGTTATGCACCGGCAAACGCCGGTACCAACAACGGCAGTGTCGTCATCAGTTCATCTGACACTACCGCGACCTGGAGCATTTCCCTGGCAGGCACTGCGGTGGCCAGCACAGTGCCTGTTGTGACTGGCAATGCACCCAGAAATGAAGGCGGTGGCGGTTGCTCGGTTGCCCGTGATGGCAATGACCCGATGTTGCCTATCCTGGTGATGCTGGCTGCAGCGGTCATCCTCTGGCGTAGACGTCAGGCGCGCCAAGGTGCAACGCAAAAGTAATTATGGAAGCCGGACTGCGGTCCGGCTTTTCTGAATTAAAAGAAAACAGGTAGAACGATGAAATTCACATTACGCATAAATAAAAAACGGCTAAGCCAGATATTGTCTGGCCTGGCAGCCACACTGGTAGTCAGCTCGGCAATAGCACTCGACAAAGGTAGTGCCGCACCCGCATTTGAGCTGAGTGGTGCTGAAGGAAATGTCAGTCTGGCGAAGTATCAGGGCAAGCTGGTGTACCTGGATTTCTGGGCTTCATGGTGTGGCCCTTGCCGCCAGTCTTTTCCCTGGATGAATGAATTGCAAGCGAAATACGGTGCCCAGGGTTTGCAAATTATCGGCGTCAACCTGGATCAGAAAAATGACGATGCACGCCAGTTCCTGGCGACCACGCCGGCCCGCTTTGTGGTGGCATTTGACCCCGCCGGAGCCACGCCACGCAGCTATGGCGTCAAAGGTATGCCCAGCAGTGTGCTGATAGGTCCGGATGGGAAAGTCCTGTTTGAACATGCGGGCTTCAAGGATGCCGACAAGAGCGCACTGGAAGCAAAAATAAAATCTTCGCTGGGAGTCATCAAATGAAGTCACGCCTGAACCGCATGTTTAAAAAAACTGCCTGCCTGTTACTGGTGGGCGGCAGTGTACTTGCCACCTCCGGATGCAGCCTGATCAAGGTCGTGCAGCCATGGGAAAAAGGCAATCTGGCAAAGCCAGCAATGACATTTGAAGGCGACAAGCTTGAATCCCGTTACAGCGAACACATCTACACCAGCCGTGAAGCGGCATCCGGTGGTGCCGGTGTGGGCGGTGGTGGTTGTGGTTGCAACTAAGAGAGAACTCCGACATGAATAAAATAACTGCCCCTCTTTCTGTTTCGACTTTATCTGAAACATCGTCAGCTTCAGTCAACCCAGTTTCAGTTAACCCGGCTGCTGTGGAATCGCAAGCCATAGGTGCTGCCTTGCTGACTGCAGCCCTGTTGCTGCCCGGCCTGGGCGTAGCCCGTGCCGAAACGCCGCCAGAACATGCCAGCCTCAGTCTCAAGTACCTGAACTATGAAGAAAAACAGGATGGGTTGAAACGCATTACTGCCAATTCTCCTTCACTGTCCCTGATTACCCCTCTGGGTTCAGAATGGTCGCTGGATGCCACCCTGACGTCGGATGATGTATCCGGCGCATCGCCGCGTTACCACACCGCGATTTCAGGTGCTTCACGCATGAATGACCAGCGTACTGCCGGTGATGTAGCATTCACTCGTTACTTCCCGCGTGCCAGCCTGACAGTGGGTACCGCCTATTCAACTGAACATGATTACGAGTCACGTGCCTTGTCGCTGACCGGCACGTATTCCAGTGAAGACAAGAACACCACTTGGACCGCTGGCCTGGGTGGCAGCCATGACCGCATCAACCCTACCAACCTGATCGTCAAAAATGAAACAAAAAAAACCATCAGCCTCATGGCGGGTGTGACGCAGGTGATTACTGCGCAAGATATCGCGCAATTGACGTTCAGTCATAGCCGTGGCGAAGGTTATTTTTCCGACCCTTACAAGGCGCTGGATAACCGTCCCCGAGAACGTAACCAGACCACCCTGCTGGCACGCTGGAATCATCACTTCCTGGAAACAGGTGGCACCGGTCGTTTCAGTTACCGCTATTACAGCGACAGCTATGATGTGAAGGCACATACCCTGACCGCGGAATATGTACAGCCCTTGTCGCAAGGCTGGACGGTCACGCCTTCGCTGCGCATGTATTCACAAAGTGCGGCCAGTTTCTATTTTGACCCGGTCTATGACGCCAAACTGGGCGCACCATTCCCGCCCGGTTTTGTGTTTTCTTCCAACCAGCTAAACTCTGCCGATCAGCGCCTGTCAGGCTTTGGTGCACTGACTTTTGGTATCAAAGTGGCCAAACAACTGACGCGTGACTGGACGGTAGACGTGAAACTGGAAAACTATGAACAGCGCGGCAACTGGCGTCTGTTCCACAAGGGTAGCCCGGGACTGGCTGCGTTGGAGGCGCAAAGCATACAACTGGGCATCAGCAAGCAGTGGTAGGTGCCTGACGGCAATCGATGATTGCCGTTTCCTTGCGCCTTGCGTGGTGCGGGACGGTCTATGCCCTGACTATCCTGCATCCGCAAACTTGCCCATGGGTTTATCGCCCCAAAAAAATCGGGAGTTTGAATGAAACATAATTTTTTCTATAAATGGTTTTCTGCATTGCTGCTCTTGCTGATGTGTGGTTTATCACAGCAGGCAGCGGCAGCAGATGATTTCCTGGACCCGGAACGGGCTTTCCAGTTACAAGCCGAGCTGCGTGATGCGAAAACCCTGGTGCTGTCCTGGACGATAGCCAAGGATTACCATCTCTACCGTGAGCGTCTGAGTTTCAATGCAGTTGAAGCGGGCGTCATCCTGGGTGAACCCAAGTTGCCGGACGGCATACGCAAATTTGATACCACTTTCAACAAGGAAGTGGAAACCTATGCCGGCCGCCTGCTGGTGGAATTACCCATCACCAAAGCGGCACAGGTGTTTACATTGAAGGTAGGTTATCAGGGTTGTGCCGATGCTGGCCTGTGCTATCCACCGGCAGAACAACACTATCGGGTTGATACCTCGGTTCCCGGTAAATTATCGCTCCAGCCTGTAGAGCAGGCTGCGCCAGTGCCAGCAGCTACGCCAACAACTGCGCCAGCAGCGTCGTCAACATCAGTTGCGCCAATTGCAGCCGCAGCCCCAGCCGCCAGCGAATCTGGCCACAAGGAAGACGATAGCTCACTGGCCCAGCGCACCTTGCAAAGTGGCAGCCTGTGGCGCATAGGCATGGCATTCCTGGTATTTGGTTTGCTGCTGTCGTTCACTCCTTGTGTACTGCCCATGGTGCCGATTTTGTCGTCGATTATTGTGGGTGAAGGCAATGTCTCGCGTGGCCGTGGTTTCATGCTGGCGCTGGCGTATTGCCTGGGCATGGCGCTGGTGTATACCTTGCTGGGCGTGGCTGCCGGCCTGGCTGGTGAAGGCCTGGCAGGGGCTTTGCAAAAGCCCTGGGTCTTGCTGACCTTTGGTGCCTTGCTGCTTGGTCTGGCGCTGTCCATGTTTGATGTCTATCAATTGCAATTGCCTGGCGGCCTGCAAAGCCGTTTGAGCCAGGCCAGTGGTAATTTCAGCGGCGGCAAGTTCCTTGGCGTGTTTGTGATGGGCGCATTGTCGGCATTGATTGTTGGCCCGTGCGTGGCCGGGCCGCTGGCCGGTGCCTTGCTGTACATCAGCCAGACCCGTAATGTATTGATCGGTGCCTGGGCGCTGTTTTCCATGGCGGTAGGCATGAGCGTGCCATTGCTGTTGACGGGCATCTCTGCCGGCAGCCTGTTGCCACGTGCCGGTGCCTGGATGAACCAGGTCAAGAAACTGTTCGGTCTGTTGTTGATTGCCGTTGCTATCTGGATGGTCAGCCCGGTTTTCCCGGTGAAGATCATGATGGCGGTCTGGGGTGGTTTTGCGATCCTGTGCGCAGTCTTTTTGCATGTATTTGACGCATTGCCTGCGGGCGCAGCATTGCGAGCGTATGTCGCAAAGGCATTGGGCATTACTTTCCTGTTCCTGGGCTTGTTTGAACTCATCGGTGCCGCCAGCGATGGCAAGGATGTATTGCAACCTTTGGCCCATTTGCGCGGGGTAGCGAATACTGCGCAGATGGCGGATGCGGGTTCATCGGGAAATCATGCGGAAAATAAATTTACCCGCATCAAAAGCATTGCAGAACTGGATGCCGCTTTGGCTGCAACCAAGACACCTGTGATACTGGATTTTTATGCCGACTGGTGTGTGTCCTGCAAAGAGATGGAACGTTTCACCTTCTCCGAACCCAAGGTCAGCGAACAACTGAAACAGGTGCGCCTGCTGCAAGTGGATGTGACTGCCAACAGCGATATGGAAAAAGCGCTGATGAAACGTTTTTCCTTGTTTGGCCCGCCAGGCATCATCCTGTTTGACCGCAGCGGCAAGGAAGTGCCGGACAGCCGCATCATCGGCTACCTGGAACCTGAACGCTTCGTGCAACATTTGTCGCGCCATTTTGCGCTGTAAAATCATCTTATTCCAGATTGCGTAGCATGACCAATACACCAACATCGACACCAACATCGACACCAACATCGACAACGACAACGACACCAAAGCACGCTCATGTATTAATTCTTGGCTCTGGCCCCGCGGGTTATTCTGCTGCCGTGTATGCAGCCCGTGCCAACCTGAAACCGGTGCTGATCACCGGGGTCGAGCAAGGCGGCCAACTGATGACGACCACGGACGTGGAAAACTGGCCTGCCGACCCCATGGGCGTACAAGGCCCGGAGCTGATGCAGCGTTTCCTGCAACATGCAGAACGCTTCAATACCGAGATCATTTTTGATTACATCCACACCGCCAAGCTGGATGAAAAACCGATACGCCTGATTGGTGACCAGGCGCAATACACTTGTGATTCATTGATTATCGCCACCGGCGCATCTGCCCAATACCTGGGCCTGCCGTCTGAGCAAGCCTTCATGGGCAAGGGTGTATCTGCCTGCGCTACCTGTGATGGTTTTTTCTATCGCGGTAAAGAAGTGGCGGTGGTGGGTGGTGGTAATACGGCGGTGGAAGAAGCGCTGTACCTGTCAAATATTGCAAGCAAGGTGACGGTGATTCATCGTCGTGAAAAGTTCCGTGCCGAAGCCATCCTGATCGACCGTTTGATGGCCAAAGTGGCCGAAGGCAAGATCGAAGTCAAATGGAACCACACACTGGATGAAGTGGTTGGAGATGCATCTGGCGTGACCGGTATCAAGGTCAAGGCAGCCAATGGCACGGTGACACCCATTACCGTGCACGGTGTTTTCATCGCGATTGGTCACAAGCCTAACACCAGCATTTTTGAAGGCCAACTGGAAATGCATAACGGCTACATCAAGACCCGTACCGGTACCGAAGGCATGGCAACCGCCACCAATGTGCCTGGCGTGTTTGCTGCCGGTGATGTGCAGGATCATGTGTATCGCCAGGCGATCACCAGTGCCGGCACCGGTTGCATGGCAGCGCTGGATGCGCAGCGCTTTTTGGAACAATAAATTTAGCCGATGACTTTGCGTGCGAAGGATTCGAGATAATCCATCAGACCGTCAGCCGCCTTGGCTGACTGTTCCTCATTGCCTTTTGCAATCGCTTTGGCGACCAGCATATGGCAGCGCGCGCCTTCTTCGATATCGCCTTCGTGCTGGAAGGCATACCAGAAGCGGCGGCACTTGATGATCAGCGGGACCACGGCAGACACTGCAGACGGGTTGCGGCAGGCTTCATGCACCACATGGTCCAGTGCCTGGTCGGCGGCCATGTAGTCATTCAAGTCATTGCGCTTGGCGGCAACCAGCATTTTATCGGCGCATTCTATGATGTCTTTGCGATGTTGTGGCGTGGCGCGACGGGCGGCGCTGGCGGCAATCAGGCGTTCGATGACGCGGCGGGTTTCTATCAGCGTCATGTGCTCGGCCGCCTCAATATCGCTGATGATCAAACCACGGCGCGGCATTTGCAAAATCAGGCCATTCGATGACATGCGCATCAGGGCTTCGCGCAATGGCGTGCGCCCCAGGCCAGTTCTTTCCACCAGTTCGGATTCCACCACCGGTGACCCCGGTTTCAGTTGCAGCGTGACGATCATACTTTCGATGGCGTCATAAGCCACGTCGGCTGCGCGCAGCTTGGGAGTGAAAGTCAGAATTTTTTCAGAAGTAGCAAGCATCAGATATCCATGTTCTGTATTTTGTATGGATTTTACCTATTTGAATACGAATTTTACCTTGTAAAAAAGGGTTGTTATCAAATTCTGCGTGTTTTCCTGTGTGAATTAACGATTTTTATCATATTGGAATATATCCATTTGCACGAATTTGCCTTGCGTTGTGGAGATTTTCCCATAATTTATGTAGAAATCAGCATACTTATGCTTGGTGTGCCGGGTTTTACGCTATGCTTCATTTTTTAAATATAATATTAATATATTTAAAGTGAAGTTGTTTCAAGTCGGCGTCAAATACCTTGGCAGCACTGCCAGGCTTTATAGTGAATGTCTTTTCTATTTTGGATTACACAAAATACATCGTGGCGCATGCCTTGCTGGTTAGTGTTGCTGGCAGTGCCAGCCAGATGGTTTTGGGTACATCCTGCTTTACTGTGGAGTGATCAATTGACACTGCATGCATCTGCTTTTCCTGCACAGGAAAAACGCCAGCAATTGGCCAGCCAGTTGGCGAATGTATTTTTTTCTGAAGCCTTGTTCGATGTGCTGTCCGACATCGTGTTTTTTGTCAAAGACCTGGAAGGGCGCTATCTGGTGGTGAACCATACCCTGGTGCGGCGTTGCGGTATGCGTGACAAGCAAGCTTTGTTAGGCAAACGGGCAGAGCAGCTGTTTCCCGCTTCACTGGCTGCCAGCTATGCAGCGCAAGATGCGCTAGTATTGGGCGGCAAAAAAGAAATTCATGACCAGTTGGAACTGCATTTGTATCCGAACCGTTCACCCGGCTGGTGCCTGACCCAAAAAATCCCGCTACGCGATGCACGTCACCAGATCGTTGGCATGACCGGCATATCACGCGACCTGGCCATGCCGGATCAGCGCCACCCCGTGTATGCCAAAATTGCCGCCGCGGTCAAACATTTACATCAAAATTATACGCAGACGGTTGCCATAGCAGACCTGGTGCAGTTGACCGGTTTGTCAGTGGCCCAGCTGGAACGTAATTTCCACAAGATATTTTCACTGACACCACGCCAGATGATGGTCAAGATACGCCTGGACGCCGCATCCAGCATGCTGGCAGAATCCACGCTGAGCATTACCGATGTCGCCGTTGCCTGTGGTTATCAGGACCACAGTGCGTTTTCGCGTATCTTCAAGGCGACAGTAGGGATGACCCCCAGTGATTACCGGGATGTGGTGCATAGGGGATGATGCATGCAACAAGTTGCATTGGCCTGGCGATTAGTCTAGTGATTGGCTTAGCGTATGCCCCACACAAAAGGATCGCGTTCATCCAGCAGCAGGCTGGCTTCTGCATTGACAAAGGCACTGCCGCGCAGACTGGGTAACAGCTTGCCGTCAGACGCAATACGGTAAGATGCTTCAAACACGCTGCCGATGATGCTTTCCTGACGCCAGACCTGGCCCTCTGCCAGTTTGCCATCCGCCGCCAGACAGGCCAGTTTGGCACTGGTGCCTGTGCCGCAAGGTGAACGGTCATAGGCCTTGCCGGGGCAAAGTACAAAGTTGCGGCTGTGATTTTCTGCAGAGGCAGGTGCGCCGAATAATTCTATGTGATCTATCAGCGCGCCACCGTCGCCAGTGATGTAATTGGCTTCCAGCGCTGTCCTGACACGCCAGCTAAAGTCGGTCAGCACATCGACATTGTCCAGCAGCAGGTTTTGTCCATGCTGATTGATGAGGAAAAACCAGTTACCGCCCCAGGCAATATCACCTGTGACCAGGCCATGGCCAGCTATATCCACCTGTACGGCTTGACGATAGCGATAGGACGCTACATTGTGCACCGTCACGCTGTGGTCTGCATGCAGTTCTGCCTCGACAATGCCCACCGGAGTTTCTATGCGGTGCTTGCCTGTGCCTATCCTGCCCTGATGTGCCAGCGTGACAATGAAACCTATCATGCCGTGACCGCACATGCCAAGGTAAGCGACGTTATTGAAGAAGATGACCGCCGCGGTACAGGAAGGGTCTTGTGGTGTGCAGGCCAGTGCGCCGACGATGACATCCGAACCGCGTGGTTCACACACAGTCGCCCGGCGGTAATGATCAAACTGCGCGCGAAAGACATGTAGACGTTCGGCCATGCTGCCTAGCCCCAGATCCGGTCCACCATCGACGATGATGCGGGTAGGTTCGCCGCCGGTATGAGAATCTATGACTATTATTTTCTTCATGTCGTTTTGCAGGGATAGTGGCGCAATAGTGCCGTAATAGAGGATAAGCAGCCTTCAGCATAGTGTATGCACGTCGCCATTGTCTTGACATGAAATCAAACCGGCTGTGACGAAATCAGCACAATACAAACACTGCAAACACTGGCGAATTAATCCGGCTTACCTGTATTCACCAGGTTTTTATAACGACCCACCTGCTCAGCCAGCATGCCGTCGGCGCCCGGTGCCATTTTGTCAAAGCCACCTAACATGTAACCGCCGACGCTATACGTTAGCACTAGCTTGCTGACGGCTTTGCTGGTGTCTGCTGACGCTTCTGTTGCGGCTCCTGCGATCGCTTTTGCGGGTTTAATGGCACTGAAATCCCAGGTCATGCTGCCCGCCAGGCCGGACCCTTGCATCGGGCCCAAAGCACCTGTCATGCGCAGGGTTTTGCCGGGGGCGACAAACACCACGCTCAAATGCTGCACACCGCCACCATTTGGCAGTTTTTCGCAAAAGCAGCCACCGGGGCGCGCATCGATGCTCAGGTTTTTCGCATTCTGTGAATAAGTGTGAGATGGGTTCCACCACAGGCTTACCTGGTTTACCATCAGCTCATAGGCTTGTTCAGCGGGAACATTCAACTGTACTTCATGTCGTATCAGAAAGCCGTTGGGACTGACATTGACCACTTCTGCCTGGATAGGGGCTGTGACAAAAAATAATGCACAAAAAGCAAATATGACGGATTTGAAGTTCATAGCGGTTTCCTTTTGCGTATTTTGAATTTCTTGTTGAGTTTATTCTTGCGCTACTTCTGGCGCTTTTTCTTGCGTTTTTTCTTGATTACGGTGTTTTCGAACCAGTTCTGTAAGCATTGACGAAACGATAGCAACTTCAGCCATCCTGGCGTGTAAAGAAGCCGGGTTTACCAGATGTTCATGCTAGCGTTGGTCAAAGAATATATCATCCTCAGCCCGGCTGACAGATGGTAAAGTAGGGGTCGTAAATTTGCCGTGCGATAATCCCGGCAGACTGAAGGAATTTTTATACTTGTTGCATGAATCTGTTTCCAAACAAAAATGAGCACACGATGCCTGAGGAGATCAAAAAACGCCTGACCGGCGGTTTGATCATCTCGCTATTGATACATGCATTTGTGCTCTCACTCCAATTTGGTTTGCCTGGCCTTGGTTTGCCCGAGCTGGAAGCCCCATGGAACAAGCGCAGGGCAGAAACGCCTGCCATCAGCATACAAATTGCCAATCCGGTAGCACCATCGGCCCCGGCCCCGGCTGACAATCCGCCAGCCAGTCCGGTCAATCCCGTCAGTTCAGCGCTTGCTTCGGCTCCGGTCGCTCCGCCTTTGCCTACGGTTCCGTCAGCGACACCACCGGCACCTGTGCCGCCAGTGACAGCGACCGAGCGCAATGAAAGCAAGCAGGCAGTAGCTGGCATACAACTGGTGGCGCCGCAAAAAGCTGCACCAGTGCCAGCCCTTGTGCCGGCCAAAGCGGCTAACAAGCAGCGTGCCAGCAAGAAAAACACCACAGATGCAGCACCACCCGTAGCAAAAACCCGCAAGGTACAGGCACCGGATGTACCGCGCCTGATCACCCAGGACGCCTTTCATGACGACAGCTTTGTCGTGGCCATACCCAATCCGGATGAAATCCCCAAAAAAGCAGAAGCTGAAACCGAACCCAAAAAACAGTTCGATGACATGACGCAGGAAGGCATAGACCAGGAGCAGGAACAGGAAAAAATTGCCCGCGCAGCCGAGCAAGAAAAGAAACGCAAACTGCGTGAAGAAAAGATGCGCAAGCAAGTTGAAGAACTGGCCCAGCAAAATGCAGCCGATGCGACCAAGCAGAACCAGCAACTGGCCAAACAACTGGATGAAGACAATCGCAAACAGGCCGATGAAGCAACGCGTCAACTGGCGGCTGCACTGGCTTTGCAAAAACAGCTGGAAGCAGAGGAACAGAACCGCCGTGCGCAACAAGACGCTGCCCGTGCTGAAGAAGTAAAACTGGCAGAGCAAAAACGCCAGGTCGAACAAAAGCAACAGGAAGAGCAGCGCCAGCAAGTACAACTGGCCCAGGCCACGCAAGCAGATCAAGCAGCTAAGGCAGCCCAGCAGTTGCAAGCGCAAAAAGAACAACAACTGCGAGAACAGCAGCAGCGCGAACAGCAAGCCCGTGAACAACAACTGGCAATGGAAGCGCGCAAGCAGGAAGAACAGCGCCAGCAAGCCGCAGTGGCCCGGCAAAAACAGGCGGATGAACAGCTAGCCAAAACCAAGGCCGAAGAACAACTGGCAAAACAGAGAACAGAAGAACTGGCCGCCCGTCAAAAAACCGAAGAACAGGCCCGCCAGCGTGCCGAACAGGTCGCCGCCGAACAGGGCGAGCGTGAACTGGCGCAAGCCGCCGCTACCAAGCTGGCCGCTGCTAACGCTGCCGCAGCAGCAACAGCAGCCGCGAATGCAGCCGCCAACGCCGCAGCCGCAAATGCTGCCGCTACTTCCGCCGCCAATGCCGCCGCAGCCAACCAGAACCAGGGACAAAGCACAGGCCCCAACGCCAATGCCAGTGGCAGCAATCCTGGCGGCAGCACATCGAACGGTGACAAGGCAGGTGCCTTTGTATTACCGAAGAGTTTGTTGGGCAGTGACCTGGCCAACCGCGCGCGCGAACAGGCACGCGGCCTGGATCTGTTACGTGGATCACCACCCGCAGCCAGCAGTAATAGCGAAGATAAACCACGCCGCCGCAGCGTGTTTGGCAGCATGGACAAAGACGTGCCGGTGCAGCTGTACATCGATAGCTGGAAACAGAAAATCGAGCGCAATGGCAATCTGAACTATTCACAAGTATCCAAAGACCGCGCCCGTGGCGACCCGGTAGTGACCGTTTCCATACGCAGCGACGGCAGCATAGAAGACATCACCATCAACCGCTCCAGCGGACGTGCTGATATCGACGAGGCCGCCCGCCGAATCATCCGCCTGAACGCCAAATACGCCGCCTTCCCGCCCAATATCGCGGCCCGCTACGACGTCATAGAAATTCGTCGCATCTGGAATTTTGATGAGAAGTTGAGGATTATTGAAGAGTTGCGCTAGGCGTAGATAACAGAACATTTACCATCTATAAAGCGTTGATGTACTTGTCGGAATGTATGTCGAAATACCGGCACGCAGCGCTGTGCCATGTGTTTTCATAGATATTGGCAAGAAAATACGTTATGATGTAATTTTGGAAATGTTTCTGGTATGAAGGTGGCAATGATGAAAAACATCTTTCGTGTTCTACTGATTCTTGTCTGTTTCGTACTTGTGGTCGGTTTTGGTGCCTGTGGCTTATTTGGCGTAACAGTGGGCTTGATTTCTATTAATTTGATGGCACTTGGCTTGGGTGTCGTCGGCCTGGCCATCTGCATTCTTTTATACAAATTGGTCGAGAAAATTTCTTCTTCAATGAAAAAAGACCAGGAATCAAATTAAGGTTTGGCATTTTTCTTTTCTCTGTTCACTCATTAATTCCTATGCAGATAAGCCTGCTAAGGTTTCCAGACATCTCGTCTGATTGATACGCACAATGAAGTTTTACGTATTTTCTGCGGACACCGCCCATGCAATCCATTTTGTTTTTGAATGGCTTGCCATCGCCGTCGGTGTACAAGTTTATCGCCTGCAAAGAGTGGGGCAGCGGCAATCGGGTATGCTCTCCCCCGGACATTATGGAGTCATTATTGGCTGTATATCAGGTGCGGCAATTGGCAACAAGGCTGCATTCTGGATGGAATATCCACAGCTTCTGAACGCTGTTTCTTCCAACCTCAACAGCCTGATTTCAGGGCAGTCTATCGTTGGTGGCTTGCTCGGAGGCTTGTTGGGCGTCGAAATTGCAAAAGTCATTCTCAGTCAAACACAGTCGACAGGCGATAATTTTGTATTACCTTTGATGATTGGTACAGTCATTGGCCGTGTCGGTTGTTTGCTTGCAGGCCTGAATGATGGTACTTACGGAAATGCGACTTCGTTACCATGGGGTATAGATTTTGGTGACGGCATTGAACGACATCCAACTCAAATTTATGACATGCTTTTTGTTTTGGCATGGGGTGGTTATTTATTGCGATTTCGTCCGATTCTGCAAGCGCAGGCTGGACTTATGTTCAAGTTGTATTTAGCTGGCTATCTGATATGGCGATTGTTCGCCGACAGCATAAAGCCTGCGCCCTACTATTACTTTGCATACCTTAGCGGCATACAACTATTGTGTGCCTTAGCACTTGTTATTTACCTGCCTTTGCTTGTGCGTCAGTTATCCAAGTTGAAGTTGATAAAAACAGCAGAGTAAGCATTGGACCAAGTTTTTCGAATACAAATGCAGATATTGGCAAGTATGGTCCAGTGTGAAGATTAAAAATCAACCAGGTACTGAATAATAAAGGAAGAAAACAAGATGACCCGGAAAAGTCGACCTTACCTTTTTTATGACACGACAAGCTCTGTTTGTTCTACCTGTTTGCATCCGGTAGAAGCAAAAATTATCTTCAAGGACGATAAAGTCTTTATGGATAAATGGTGTAGCGCACATGGAACTGAACGTGTCCTTGTCAGTGATGACGTTGAATACTACAGATTGTGTCGCGAAGTATTCGTTAAGCATCCCGAAATGCCAAAAATATTTAATACCAGCATGGAATATGGCTGCCCATACGATTGCGGCTTATGCCCCGATCACATGCAGCATTCTTGCCTGTCCATAGTCGAAATCACAGACAATTGCAATTTGAATTGCCCTGTCTGTTATGCCGAGAGTGGTACACATCGCGAACAGCACAAAACGCTTGCTGAAATTGTTCTTATGCTGGATGCGGTCGTCGCCAACGAAGGCGAAGCAGACGTCATGCAATTGTCAGGTGGTGAGCCAACTTTGCATCCACAATTTTGGGAAATTCTTGACGAGGTAAAGAAGCGCCCGATCAAGCATGTAATGATCAACACCAATGGCATAGTTTTGGCACAAGATACGGCTTTTGTCGAAAGGCTTGCTACTTATGCACCGGGTATTGAAGTGTACTTACAGTTTGATTCCTTTCGTGCAGAAGTGCATAAGGCACTTCGGGGTGCCGACTTGCGTCGCATACGGCAGCAGGCGTTAGAGAATTTAAATGCCTTAAACCTGTCGACCACCCTGGTTGTGACCTTAAAAAAAGGTTTAAATGATGACGAGATAGGTGACATCATCAACTTCGCCCTTACGCAGAAATGTGTACGCGGTGTCACCTTGCAACCGATACAGGATGCAGGACGTGTTGAGAACTATGATGCACGTCTGCATCGATTAACAGTATCGGAAATCCGTAGGAAAATATCGGAGCAATGCAGTGTATTTAGCCTGAAAGATATTGTGCCGGTACCTTGCAACCCGGACACACTGGCAATGGCGTATGCACTGAAAACTGAAGAGAAGACGGTCCCGTTGACGCGCTATCTTGATCCGCAGTCACTGGTTGAAGGAAGCGGAAATACTATCGTCTTTGAGCGGGATGAAAATTTAAAGAATGGAATGAAGGATCAGATATTTAAACTTTTCTCCACAAATCATTCTCCTGAGTCGCAGGCAAATTGCCTGTCTGAGTTGATGTGTTGCCTGCCATTGATTTCTGCGCCACAAAACCTCAAATATGACAACGTGTTCCGCGTATTGATAGTTCAATTCATGGATGCTTATTCACTTGATGTCCGCGCACTGAAAAAGTCATGCATACATTTTGCTCTACCCGATGGAAGGATGATTCCATTTGAGAGTTATAACTTACTATACAGAGAACCTAGCCACCTGCAAGAAATACGCAGCAGCATTAAACGGCAAAGTCTTGACAGGTTGCCTGGAAAATTGAAATTTAAGTATATTCCGGTCGCAGATATTAGTTGAGCACATATTGCTTGTGGGCTGACAATAATTTCCGTTTTTTTGAAAATACACGATGCAAAAATTAAAACCGTATTCCATTACCTCAATCGCATTGATCGGCATCTGTGTTGTGGTTGCCCTGTTATCCCATCTGGGTGAGTCGGAAGAATTTTTGCGAATTCTGTTTATTGCCGACCCTGATCATCCTGGTTTGTCTGACGTGTTGTCGGGACAGATTTGGCGCCTGATTACTCCCATATTTATCCACTTCAACGTGATGCATATTATTTTCAATATGTTGTGGGTGTGGGATTTGGGACGTCGGATTGACAGGGAAAAAGGCGCAAGATTTTATATAGGCTTTGTAGCTGCTACCGCAGTGGTGTCCAATCTCGCGCAGTATGTTGTTTCGCAAAGCCCGTTTTTTGGTGGCATGTCTGGTGTCGTGTATGGCTTGTTTGGCTATATGTGGATACGTGGGCGATTCGATAAAAGTTTTAATTCCGGCATGCGCAAGGAAACCGTGCACATGATGCTGGCCTGGCTGGTCCTGTGCTGGACCGGATTATTAGGCCCTATTGCAAACTGGGCGCATCTGGCGGGCCTTCTGGTGGGGGTAGTCTGGGCTTATCTTGAAACCCGGTTGATTGATACGACGAAAGTGGCGAAAGCGCCAGAGAATATCAATTTATCCAAAAAACAAAACCTGGTCTATCTGTCGTCTGCAGATATCTTGAAAATTGAAGCGCAAAGGTCGTGGGTGAGGGAACACTATCTGCCCGATGCCAGGCATAAATTTGATACCGTCGCCGGTAAGCTCAACATCATCGACGCGATATTGAATCAAAAGCTACTTGCTGAGCGGCCACAGCATGAACAAGATGCGCTGGAAATTGTTTTTGCTGACGCACTGGTGCAAGAGACTGGTCTGGGATGGGCAGCCATCGATGATGGCGATAGCCGAACGCTGGTGCTGGTGACTGCCGACGCACCCCTGGTGATTTTTGGATTGGTTCCTGCCGCCAGATTATTATCAGATAATGCAAGACCTGATGTCGCGGGAGCATTTGCCACGACGCTTGAGTCCATACGCAAGATGATACAGGGGAGGGCAACACCAGTGCCCTGACTCCCGCATCGTTGATCAGGGCAGGGCAGTTGGTTTTGCCAGATAGCTGGATGAATAAGTCTTGAACTGACCGCCATCGGTATTGATATTGGTCTGGTTGACTTCACCGGGGCTGAACACCGCACCGATGCCGCCGACTGCCACCATCTCGCTGGTATGCGTGAGGAAATAGCGCACGCGGTTATCGCGCCATTTCAGGGCTGATCCAAACTGGCTGGAGGGTACGCCCAGTGGTGTCTGCCACCACAAGACCGGCAATTGCAGGCCCTGGTAATAGGTTTTGGCCAGCGCAAAATGTTCCTTGAAATTGGGTGAAGTAATATTCGCTTCATCCCAGTACCAGGGGGTATCCAGGCGTGTGCAATACGAAACCTGTGGGGTATTTTCAAAACAGCCGGCATCCCGGTCCAGGGTTTGCATGACGATAAAATCAGCTTTGTCTGCCCCCAGTTTCTGCATATACGACAAGGCCGTGGTGTGCAGGTCACCAAACAGCGCGGGCGGGAAACCGACATAGGCATTCGGCGCATATTTCCTGGCGATTTGCATCAGGCATTGGGCGATGCCGGTCACGCTGTTTTGCAGCGTGCTGCAATCAGCATCAATATTCACCAGCGCAAATACGGTCGACGGGTCCGCATTATTGGATGCCCTTTGGGTATAACCCCAAAAATCAGGCTCAAAATTCACCAGCGCGGGTTTGCCATAAGTCTTCAATTGCTGGAATAGCAGGCGCACATTGTTCCAGTAATTTTTCATGAAGGTGGTATTGCTCAGGCCGCTCAGGTTACCGTCCCCATTGCTGGCCATCTGATACAGCGTGAACATGGGCACTGCCCCCAAGGCATCGGCATTTTTGGCGACGATCTGCACATAGGCACCAGAAGGGCTGTTCCAGGTCGGCCAGGACCCATCGCCCACGCCCACCAGGTATTGATCATAAATGTCGGGGGTAATAGCCTGTTTCTGGATATCGGCCAGCTCTGTCGTACCCAGCCCCACCAGGAAGCGTGAGGGCTTGCCCAGTTTGACTACCAGGGCTGCAGCTTTTTTCTCTAGCGTGGCGACAGTCGTGCCAGTCGTTGTGCCAGTGGTGGTACCTGTCGTCGTACCCGTGGTCGTACCGGTCGTTGTACCCGTGGTCGTGCCTGTGGTTGTACCGGTCGTTGTTCCTGTAGTGGTGGTAGTGCTTGTCGTTGCTGCCGTGGAACCACCGCCACCGCCGCAGGCACTGGTCACAAGCAGTAGGCCGGTGGCCAGTAAAAGAGGAATTTTCATAAAGAGGGTAGAAAGCATCAAGGTATCCGTTCATGATAGACGAAGCCATCACTGCCGGGCTTAAACCGCCCTGGGCTTGCTGATAAAATAACAATCCTTCACAATGTTGACATGCTGAATCCACCCACCAAACGTAGCCTCTGCCCGCAGTGCCGCAGACCTGTCACTGCCTGTATTTGCCAATGGGTAACAAGTATTGCCAATGTCCCGGCTGTGCTGATCTTGCAGCACCCGCTGGAAGTGAACAATGCCAAGGGCAGCGCTCGCCTGCTGCATCTTTGCCTGCAGATGGCCAGTCTGGTAGAAGGGGAACAATTTGAAGAACAGCAGCTGCAATCCCTGCTGCATGCAGGCAATCAACTACCCGTCTTGCTATACCCATCCACCACGCAAAATGATGCAGATGACTTGCGGTATGAAGCACCAGAGTTTGTGTTGCAGGGACAGGTGCCATGCAATCTGCGGCTGGTGATACTCGACGCCACCTGGCGTAAAAGTCGCAAGATGCTATACCTGAATCCACTACTGCAACAACTGCCACGTTTTAGCCTGCAAGACATGCCAGCCTCCCACTACCGCATACGCAAGGCGCATGCACCGGATCAGTTATCGACGCTGGAGGCGGTTTGTTATGCGCTGATGCAGCTTGAGCAGGATGAGGGGAAGTATTTGCCGCTGTTGCGGGCCTTTGACGGGTTTGTGGGGCAGCAGATGGGGTTCAGACCGCTGCAGATAAATCCTTAAAGGCAGAGCCCCGCGAAAAGCGGGGCTCAAAGTTTCAGGACCGCATCAAATCAGCACATTGATAATCGCATTCCCTATACCTATCAATGCAGCACCAGAAATCAAACCAGCGCAGATAGGTTCACATCCCTCTACCCAGAAATCATGTCCCTTGGTACCGGCTTGCGTATGGCGGCGGCCCATCCACCAGAAGATGGCGGCACCTATCCACATGGCCAGGCAGGATTCTGGTGGCAGGATGACGCCCAGGCCGATGGAGACGGCGGACAGCGGGAAGCGGCCCTTGGTGAAGATGCGCGCGACTTCGATGATGGTGGCAGCGACTGCCGCCACGATAATGGCGGTAATGGCAGAGGATGGCAGGCTGCTGAAGCCTTTGGCGATCAGTTCTGCCACGCCTTTCCATTGCATCGCACCAGGGAAGGCAAACTTGTCGGACACGATGGTGGCGGTGGAGCGTATGCCATTTGCATCAGGCGGCAAGAACAGCAGGAAGTACAAGGGTACGCAAGCCAGTCCGCCAGAGAAGATACCGATGATATGGCCTATGGCTTGTTGTCTTGGTTTGGCACCCAGCATGTAACCGGGTTTGATGTCAGACAGCAGGTTGGATGCATTCGACGCTACTTCTGCCGTCATGCCGGCAGGGATCAGGTTGTTGGCCGGGTTGGCACTGTCAATCGCGCCCATGCTGAACTGGGTGATTTTTGACAGGGTGCTGGTGGGTGTCCAGGATGTCAGTGCCATTGCATTGGCGCAGATGATGGTGAGGATGAATACCAGCGGCAGGGTGATGATGGACATAAACCATGGCACGCCAAAGAAGGCATGCGTGGTCCAGGCCGCCAGTACACTGAAGATGGGGATGCCGATATAGGAAATGATGAGCGGCACTTCGATATGGTCCAGGATGTTGCTGCCCTTGTCGGCGACTTTATTCTTGTCTGCCTTTTTGAAGATGCTGGTGAACAGTTCGGGCTTGGCAGCCAGGCTGATGAAGGATGCCACCACCATCATCGACACCGCCCACCACAAGCCCCACTGGTTGACGATTTCCGTACGCGAGATAGGTACGATCTTGCCACTCGGTGCTATCCGTTCAATGATGTCGCCGCGCTGTATCATCCATGGCGCCAGGAACACGAAGTTGATGATGGTACCCAGTAAGACGCTGCTGGCGACACGTATGCCCATCAGGCCACCGACGCCCAGCATGGCGGCATCGAGGGTCAGGCGCAGACCCAAAGCACGGAAATCTGTGCCAAGGATTTTGGGGATCAGCAAATCATATTTGACGGCGGCGGTGTAATAGTAGTGATCGATGCGTTCCTGGAAATGCCAGGCTTCGGTCATGCTGGTCCATTTATCCATGCGCAGGATTTTGAACTGGATCAGCTTCATCCAGCCATCGCTGGTGAGCATCTGGTATATCGCTGTCCACATGGCGGTAAAGGCCATCAGGCGTGCCTTGTACATGCCGCTGGCGGCTTCGCCGGTATACACGGCGTCCAGCACCACGCCACAGGCACGGCCTTCGGGGAAGGGCAGTTGGTCTTCATTGATGAAGCGGCGCTTCATGGGGAAGGCAACCAGCACACCCAGGATGGAGCAGACGCTCATCCACACCACCAGGTGCCACCAGGTGACCACGGTGCCGCTGATCAGCATATAGGCGGACAGCACGGTATTGAGCGGCATCGTCATGTAACCGGCCGCAGTGGCGATGGATTGCGTGCAGTTGTTTTCGAGGATGGTGAAATCCTTGGCGATACCCAGGTTGGCGAGTATCTTGAAAATCGCAAATGCCAGAATGACGGATGTCAGGCCAACACCGATGGTGATACCAGTTTTGGCACCAATATATAAAGCGGTGGCCGACAAGATGCCGCCCAGCAGAAAACCGGTGAATGCCGAGCGTATGGTCAGCTGTGCCATGTCGCCACGGTAAATATTGGTGAACCACCACTCGTCCTTTTGGGCGCGAGTCCAGGTCCGGATCTGCTCGTCGCTTAATTGTTGCAGCGCCATGTTGTCTCCAAAACAGGTTGTCGGAATTGATATGCTTGAATATCAGCCGCTGGCAAGTGCTGCTTATTCACAAGATCATTGCAAATTTGAAACACTGGCTCTTCAATATGAAAATTTTCTTTCAGGTGCGGCAGTATCCAAGCCGCAGATGTTTTCTGTCAAGCGCCGAAAGAAAAAGTTTGTTGAATTGTTTTGAAGGGGGAAATTTGTTTGCCATTCAATCTACATCGTGGCGCTGGATAGGTAGATCAAAACTAATAACAAAAAGCCCCGCAACTTGCGTTGCGGGGCTTTTGAGCAATGCGACTCCGTGGGAGTAGCGCAGTAGCTATTACATCATGCCGCCCATACCACCCATACCGCCCATGCCACCCATATCACCACCCATGCCGCCGCCTGCTTTGTCGTCAGGCAATTCAGCAACCAGTGCATCGGTAGTCAGGATCAGGCCGGCAACAGATGCTGCATTTTGCAATGCAGAGCGTGTTACTTTGGCTGGGTCCAGGATACCCATTTCTATCATGTCACCGTAGGTGTCATTGGCAGCGTTGAAGCCGTAGTTGCCTTTGCCATTGATGATGGCGTTCACAACAACACTAGGTTCGCCACCGGCGTTAGCTACGATTTCACGCAAAGGTGCTTCGATTGCTTTCAGAACCAGTTTGATACCGGCTTCTTGATCCGCATTGTCACCTTTGATGTCGCCAGCAGCTTGACGTGCGCGCAGCAGGGCAACGCCACCGCCAGGAACAACGCCTTCTTCTACGGCAGCGCGAGTTGCGTGCAGAGCATCTTCAACGCGGGCTTTTTTCTCTTTCATTTCAACTTCAGTTGCAGCACCAACCTTGATCACAGCAACACCGCCTGCCAGTTTGGCAACGCGTTCTTGCAGTTTTTCACGGTCGTAGTCAGAAGTTGCTTCTTCGATTTGCGCGCGGATTTGTTTAACGCGTGCTTCGATACCAACAGCCTGGCCAGCGCCATCGATAACGGTCGTGTTTTCTTTACCGATTTCGATACGTTTAGCTTGGCCCAGATCAGCCAGCGTTGCTTTTTCCAGAGTCAGGCCAACTTCTTCAGCAATCACTTGACCACCGGTCAGGATAGCGATGTCTTCCAGCATGGCTTTGCGACGGTCGCCGAAGCCTGGTGCTTTAACAGCAGCAGTTTTCAGGATGCCACGGATGTTGTTGACAACCAGAGTAGCCAGCGCTTCGCCGTCTACATCTTCAGCGATGATCAGCAGTGGGCGACCGGATTTTGCAACTTGTTCCAGTATTGGCAACAAGTCACGGATGTTCGAGATTTTTTTGTCGAACAACAGGACGAACGGGTTTTCCAGGATAACAGATTGTTTTTCTGGATTGTTGATGAAGTAGGGTGACAGATAGCCACGGTCAAACTGCATACCTTCAACGATGTCGAGTTCGTTGTCCAGGGATTTGCCGTCTTCAACAGTGATCACGCCTTCTTTGCCGACTTTGTCCATTGCTTTGGCAATGATGTCCCCGATGTTGGCATCAGAGTTGGCAGAGATGGAACCAACTTGAGCGATTTCTTTGTTGGTAGTGGTTGGCTTGGACAGTGTTTTGATTTCAGCAACGATGGCTGTTACCGCTTTGTCGATACCGCGTTTCAAGTCAGTTGGGTTGAAGCCAGCTGCTACATATTTGAAACCTTCGCGAACGATGGCTTGTGCCAGAACAGTCGCTGTGGTTGTACCGTCACCGGCGTTGTCAGAAGTGCGGGAAGCCACTTCTTTCACCAGTTGCGCACCCATGTTTTCCAGCCTGTCTTTCAGTTCGATCTCTTTAGCAACCGAGACACCGTCTTTGGTTACTGTGGGTGCGCCGAAAGAGCGTTCCAGAACAACGTTACGGCCTTTAGGGCCCAGGGTGACTTTTACTGCGTTTGCCAGGATGTTGACACCATTGACGATTTTCGCACGGGCGTCATCACCAAAAATTACTTGTTTAGCTGCCATATTAATTCTCCGAATTCTTTAATTGATATCGTGGATGCCGATTACTTCTGTACGACCGCGAAGATATCTTCTTCACGCATCACCAGAACTTCGTTGCCGTCAACTTTGACAGCCTGACCAGAATATTTACCGAACAAAACGCGGTCGCCAACTTTAACGTCCAGGGCGCGCACAGTACCGTTGTCCAGCAGTTTGCCAGGACCAACAGCCAGTACTTCACCTTGATCTGGCTTTTCAGCAGCGGCGTCAGGCAGAACGATACCGGATGCGGTTTTTGTTTCTTGATCCAGGCGTTTCACGATCAGGCGATCGTGCAGGGGACGAAGGTTCATACAAGCTCCTTTAAATTTGCGAGTAATTACTATTGGAATTCAATTAAGCTGGGGAGAGACTTGTTAGCACTCTCTCCCAACGAGTGCTAAGTATATGGGCGAGCTCTATGCTTTTCAAGACTGGAAAATGGACTAAATTAAAATTTCCTTAGAAATCATGCATTTATAATGTCAAAACCATGCATTTAAATGCACTTTAGATAATTAATTTAGTTGCATCATTGAAATATTGCCGCATAGAAAATGTGAGTTTTTGTAACGCTGGTGCTTTTGTTGCAGTAAATCATCGAAAATACTGCCTATAAATTAAGCGAAATGTTTAGGCTACCGGTGCACGTGGCGGGCAAATCGCCTGGATAACTAAAACCGGTGCACATGCTTGATGCCTGTGGGGCAAATGAGCAGTGCGGCTGAATCAGCCTGGCAGACCGGGTGCGCGGAGGCAGTGAGATGTGGTGGTTACGGTTTTGTGCAGCGTTCTGCTGTGTTGTTGCGATGGGGTTGCCTGCTTCAGCATTGGCTATGTCGGTCACTTTCCTGAACCCCGGAAAATCAGATGAAATCTATTGGGTCACTGCGACCAACAGTATGGCTGCAGCCGCCGGCAGCCTGGGTATCAAGCTGGAAGTCTTGTATGCCGAGCGCGATCATCTTAAACCTTTGGAATTTGCCAGGCAGATTGCAGCCCGTCCGGCTGCAAAACGTCCCGATTATGTTGTGCTGACGAATGATTATGGCATGGGGCCAGAAGTAGTGCGTATACTGGATGCAGCCAGTATCAAGACTTTCTTTGCCTACAGTGGCATTACCAAGCCGAGCGAACGGGACATAGTTGGTCACCCGCGCCAGATCCATAAACACTGGTTGGGCAGCCTGGAACCTATGGCCGAAGAGGCCGGGTATGTCACCGCAGGCAAACTGATAGAACGTGGGCGTGCTGAAAAATGGATGGCCGCTGACGGCAAGTTGCATTTGCTGGCGATAGCTGGTGACCGTGCCACCACTACGTCATATAAACGTACCGAAGGCATGCGCCGGGCGGTAGCGGAAGCCAAAGATGTGGTGCTGGATCAGGTGGTGTATGGTGAATGGAGCAGGGTCAAGGCGCAGGAGCAAAGTGTGTGGCTGTATCAGCGTTATCCGCAGACGCGGCTGGTCTGGACGGGCAGCGACCTGATGGCATTCGGTGCGATGGAAAGCTGGCGTGCGCGTGGCGGCAAGCCGGGGCTTGATGCCGGTTTCAGCGCCATCAATACCTCGTCCGAGGCACTGGCGGCACTGGAATCAGGGTCGCTGACGGCCTTGTCCGGTGGCCACTTCATTGCCGGGGCTTTTAGCCTGGTGATGTTGTATGACTATCATCATGGCAAGGATTTTATCAAGGAAGGACTGGAACTGGAACGTTCCATGTTTATTTTATTTACGCCAGAAGAGGCGCGCCGTTTCGAGGGCATGTTTGGCGACATGAATTTCTCACGCGTGGATTTCAAAAAATTCAGCAAGGTCTTAAACCCTGCAGTGAAAAAATATAATTTCAGTTTTCGCCAATTATTGGAAAATAAGTAGCTCATTCAAATGAACGTCACACCCTTACAATCCATCGCCAGCTTGTTGATACGCCGTGTCTTCAAGTGGGTGATTTTGTGCGTGGTGGCGATCAGCGGCTTGCAGGCCTGGCTGAATTATCGGGCGATAGAGCATAATTTCAACATGACGGTGAATGATGTGGCGCATGCGCATCTGCCTTTGCTGTCAGTTGCCATCTGGGATATTGAGCCACAGACCATACAAAAACAGATCAAGCTGATACTCAAAAATACCTCGATCGCGTATGTGGTGATACGCGCCAATACCGGTCAGGAATTTATCGGTGGTGATGCCAGTCGTACCCCAAATGGCGAGCATATTATGTTTGATATTCCGTCACCGATTGACGCTGCAAAACCAGTTGGTACTGCCGAGTTTGTGGTTGACAGAAGCATGCTGAAAAATGAACTATGGCGCAGCCTGATTATCGTGGTGCTGGGTGTGCTGGTGTTGTCGATTTTTATTTTTTTGGCAGTCGCTGCGATTTTACGGCGCGACCTGGAACGCCCCATGCGTCAACTGGCTGATTTCGTCAAAAACCTGCAGGCGAATAAAATTTCCACCAGGCTGGAATTAGAGCTTGAGCCTGGCCATGTGTACAACGAAATTGACCTGGTCGTGGATGGCTTCCATACCATGCAGAGCAGTATAGAAAAGCACATCGCCAACCAGGATGCGCTGGTATCAGAGCGCACCAGGCAACTGGAAACAGCCATGCAGACGCTGAAGCAATTATCCATCACCGATGGCCTGACAGGATGTTATAACCGCCTGCTGTTCAATGAACGCATGCCGGCTGAAATACAAAGGGCAGTGCGTTATGGCCGTGATTTGTGCGTGGTGTTTTGCGACATTGATTTTTTCAAGAATGTGAATGACCAGTATGGCCATGCTGTCGGCGACAAGGTCCTGGTGAGCTTTGCGCAAAGTCTTGAAAAGGAATTGCGGGCCGAGGTGGACTGGGTAGTCCGTTATGGTGGCGAAGAATTCATGATCATACTGCCAGAAACCGGGTTGAAAGCCGCTATCGACGCCGCCACCCGCATTCGCGAACAAGTAGAACTGATGGCGATCAGCTTGGCCGATGGCTACAGCCTGCACATCACAGCCAGTTTTGGGGTGGCCGAACTGCGCGCGGGGGATACCGTTGAAACCCTGGTTCACCGTGCTGATCAATGGCTGTATTTTTCCAAATCACATGGGCGCAATCAGGTCCAGCCCAGGGATGACAGGGATGACAGGGATGACAGGGATGACAGGAATGATCAGCGCATCGTTCCAGAAATCCATCCCGCTACCCTAAGCGAGCTGTAACAGTACGGTTCTTGCCTGCCGTATCAACAGCTCAGACATGCGCGTCAACCTCGGTGTCTGCACCTTCCAGCTATGCCAGTACAGATTGACATCGACCGGATGTTCCGGCATCAGCCGGACCAGGTTTTCCTGCCCCGGCAGGGTACGCAGCATTATCTCCGGAATGACGCCCCAGGCCAGCCCCAACAGAATGCCACGGTTGTATGGTGTGGTGGCAGGTAAAAAATGGGTCGGGCAGGCATTTTCTTGCAGGCCGAAATGCTCCAGCAATATTTGTGACTGCAATTTGTCTTTGCGATTGAAGGTCAGCACCGGTGCATGGCGCATGGCTTCACGCGTCATCCCATGTGGAAACCAGCGTTCACAATAAGCCTGGCTGGCAACCGGCAGATAACGCATGATGCCCAGTGGCGTCGCCTGGCAACCACGCATGGCTTGCACTTCGGCAGAGATACAGCCGAGTACCATGCCACTTTCCAGCAGATCATGGGTATGGTCCTGATCATCGATCAGCACTTCGAGCAGGATGTTTTCTGCGATCAAAAATTCTGACATGGCAGGCAGAAACCAGCTGTCCAGGCTATCTGCATTGACGGCAATCGCAATGCGGATGGCCGCGCTTTGCTGCCCGGCGAATTCTGTTTGCAAATCCTGTTCAAGCTCGGCCACCCGGCGCAAGTGTTGCACCAGCCTTTGCCCGGCATGGGTGGCACGGCAGGGGCGGCTGCGTACCAGCAAGGTGTTCCCCAATTCCATTTCCAATGCCTTGATGCGCTGGGAAATGGCCGAGCTGGTCAGGTTCAGGGCTTGCGCCGCCTGTTCCAGACTGCCGTGGTCAATCACGCTGAGGAAGGCTTCGCATTGGCGGCTGTCGAGTCGGGGTTGCATGGCGGTGTTTTATTTATGGGCTTTGGGGATTTCTGGTAAAGACCTCTCAACACAGAGGCACGGAGGAAGGAATGATTTTTTGCAAAAAATCATCGTTCCGCAAGCGAACAACATGTTGTTCGAATTCCTTGCTACACCACAGAGCAAAGAGAAGGAAATCATTGTATTTGATGCCAATACGTTAATTTTACTCAAGGAGTTTCAAATCAAGTTTTTAATTGAAGTTAAGAAATTTTAATGAATTCGTAAATATTTTAAATTAACTTCATTTTAATGCCTTTCTTGCCCAGAATTCCAGCATGGAACAAACATGAAACAAACAGGAGCAAGAGAATGTTGACTTTTATACTCAAGGGCATGGGCATGAGTGCCGGGCTGATCATGGCAATTGGTTCACAAAATGCGCATGTCTTGCGCATGGGGCTGCGTCGTCAGCATGTGGGGCTGACGGTGATGATTTGTATTGCCTGTGAAATATTGCTGATACTGGCAGGTGTGGCGGGCATAGGTGGCATGATCAATAGCTAGCCCTTCTTGCTGGCGCTGGCGCGCTGGGGTGGGGCGGCGTTTCTGGTCTGGTATGGCGTGCGTTCCCTGCGCGCAGCATTCCGTCAGCAAAGTCTGGTGACTGCAACTGGCGATATAAGTTTGACTGCAGGCAAGGCAGCCCTGGCGGTGCTGGGGGCGACCTTGCTCAATCCGCATACCTATCTGGATACCGTGGTCTTGCTGGGGGCCATCGGTGGGCAGCAGCCAGGTGATGGCAAATACTGGTTTGCCCTGGGTGCGGTCCTGAACGCCACGCTCTGGTTCGCTGCCCTGGGCTTTGGCGCACGCTTGCTGGCCCCGCTGTTTGCCCGTCCCCTTGCCTGGCAGGTGATGGATACCTTGATTGGTGTCATCATGCTCTTGCTGGCAGCGAATCTGGCGCTGGCCTGATGCTGTTTGGTGTCAGCTTGGGGTCAACTTGGCGTGCAACTTTGTACGGCCCATTTGTTGAACATGCAGATTTGTGATAACTTCCGTGCATGAAATCCACCTGGCGTTATTTGATTGCATGCATGTTGCTGGTCTTGCTGCCCCTGCAAGGGTTTGCGGTCGCCAGCAGGATGGCGTGCGCCATGGATATGCCGGCCAGCCAGGCCCTGGCCAGCACCAGCACGGCTGACAATGAACATTGCCAGCCTCAGATAGCCAAACAGGCAGATGCCAAATCTGCCTATGACCGCGTTGGCAAGACCACCTCGGCCCACGGCAATTGCAAATCGTCCGCACCTTGTTGCATGGGCATTGCCCTGATGCCTGCGGCGCAGGGCATGGTTTTTATTCCCTTTCATAGCGATGCACAATCGCTGCCGGTTTCCCTGCCTGCTTCCGTATCACCAGCCTTGCTGGAACGCCCTCCCAGGTTGACCCTGATCTGAACTTTGCTGACCGGCGCATCTGTGTGCCAGCGTCAGCTTATGCTATCTATGCCATCTCATACCACCCGTCATGACGGGTGAAACACGTTTTCTGCGAGGACTTCATGTCTCAATTTCATTATCGCTATCGCATTCCAGTTCTGAGCGCGGCCATCTTGCTGCTTGGTGGCTGTGCCAGTTTTGATATCGACCAAAGTACACAACAAATCAATCAGCGCTATCCCGCTTATACCCAGGGGCAACTGGCACTGGCCAGTAAGCCGGAACAGCAAAAAGACCGGCAAGACAAGGCTGCAATCCTCTTGCGTGATCCACTGTCGCAAGACGCTGCCGTGCAAATCGCACTGTTGAACAGCCCGGCCCTGCAAGCTTTACTGGCGC
Source organism: Undibacterium sp. Ji50W (assembly GCF_049340445.1). Lineage (NCBI taxonomy): Bacteria > Pseudomonadati > Pseudomonadota > Betaproteobacteria > Burkholderiales > Oxalobacteraceae > Undibacterium > Undibacterium sp. Ji50W. Next base: position 93,351 of record NZ_JBMPOX010000008.1, read on the forward strand.
AACACCAGGCCAATGGGGCGAATGTGGTACAGAGCGCACGTATTGCCAACCCCGTGTTCAATTTCGAACGTAACCGGCAAGCTGGTGAGCTGGAAATTGGCCGACTGATCAGTGTGGGCCTGCTTGATCTGCTCAGTCTGCCGCAAAGACAGAGCATGGCGCGACACAGTCTGGGGCAGGCGCAGACGCGCTTAAGCCTGGATGTGATAGACCGTGTCAGCGAAGTGCGGGTCGCCTGGGTCAAGGCGGTAGCGGCACAGCAAAGCCTGGACTATGCCAGGCAGGTAGTTGATGCCGCCGATGCCAGTGCCGAGCTGGCCCGGCGTATGCACAAGGCTGGCAATTTCAATACCCTTCAGGCCGCACGTCAACAGGCGTTCCAGGCAGATGCCGTGGCCCAGTTCAGTCTTGCCAGCCATAACAGCCTGGCCACGCGTGAAGAACTGGTACGCCTGTTGGGCTTGAATGACGCCCAGGAAAAAGTCCTCAAGCTGCCACAGCGCTTGCCCGATCTGCCAGCCACACCGCTGGCAGCTGAAACTATAGGCCCGCAAGCCACAAAAAACCGTCTCGATATCCAACTGGCCAGGCAGGAACTGGACGCCGCCGCAGCCCGCCAGGGCCTGAACCTGGTCAATAGCTTTACTGATATAGAACTGGGTGTCAGGCGCAATACTGTCTTTGATGCAGGCGGGCATAGTGAGATCAAGCGCGGTGTCGAGGTCAGTCTCAGCCTGCCCTTATTTGATTGGGGCGACGCCCAAAGAACGGCAATGAATGCGAATACCCTGGCGGCCAGTTATCGCCTGCAAGATACGGTCAACAATGCGGGTTCACATTTGCGCGTCAGTTATTCTGCCTATCGCAGCATGTACGACATCGCCCGACAATACCGGGATGACATACTGCCACTGCGCAAGCGCATTTCTGCAGAAAACCAGTTGCGCTACAACGGCATGTTCATCAGCGTTTTTGAATTGCTGGCCGACACCTGTGAGCAGATCAATAGCGTGCTGGCGGCCATCAACGCAGAACAACAATTCTGGCTGGCAGATGCCGCCTTGCAGGCAGAACTGCTGGGCCGCCCCTCAATCCCGACAACTGGCACACTGAACCCCATATCATCATCTGCCCCGGCAGATGCAGCGCATTGATGCGCTGATGTGCTGATGACAAGCTGATGACTAGCTGATGAGAAAGAAATACCATGAACTCAAGAAGAGATTTTTTTAAATTCGCCGGCATTGCCGGTGGTGCTTTGGCGGCGACAGCCGTGAGCAAGGTGGCGCTGGCAAGCTTGCCTGAAGCAGTTAACCAAACCAGCGCGGACACCATGCCGCCGCTGCAACCCAAAAATGGCCGCCCCTATAATCCGGTGGTAACCCTGAATGGCTGGACCCTGCCGTGGCGCATGAACAATGGCGTCAAGGAATTCCATCTGGTGGCCGAAGCTGTCGTGCGTGAAATGGCACCCGGCATGATAGCCAATCTGTGGGGGTATAACGGCCAAAGCCCTGGTCCGACGATAGAAGTGGTGGAGGGTGATCGCGTACGCATTTTTGTCACCAACCGTTTGCCGGAACATACCAGCATGCACTGGCACGGCCAGCGCCTGCCGAATGGCATGGATGGCGTATCCGGCCTGACCCAGCCATCAATACAACCTGGCAAGACCTTTGTGTATGAATTTGTAGCACGTCGTCCCGGCACTTTCATGTATCACCCGCACGCCGACGAAATGACGCAAATGGCCATGGGCATGATGGGTTCATGGATCACCCATCCCAAAGGAAAACATCCGCAGATTGACGAAGTCGACCGGGACTTCATCTTTTTGCTGAGCGCCTATGACATAGAACCGGGCGCATTCAAACCAAATATCGTGACCATGACAGACTTCAATTTATGGTCGTGGAATAGCCGCATCTTCCCCGGCATTGACACCCTGAATGTACGCAAGAACGACAGGGTCAGAATACGTGTCGGCAACCTGACCATGACCAATCACCCCATCCATATTCATGGCCATGAATTCACGGTGACGGGCACGGATGGCGGCCCGGTACCCAGGACAGCACGCTGGCCAGAAGTGACGACCGATATTGCCGTTGGCCAGATGCGTCAGCTTGAATTTATTGCAGATGAAGAAGGCGACTGGTCCCTGCATTGCCACAAGAGCCATCACACCATGAACGCCATGGGACACACCGTACCGACCATGATAGGTATCGATCATAAAGACGTGGCCGACAAGATCAACAAGCTCATTCCAGCGTATATGACCATGGGTGACAAGGGCATGGCTGACATGGGCACAATGGAAATGCCATTGCCGGATAACACGATCCCCATGATGACAGGTGAGGGACCATTTGGTGGCCTGGAAATGGGCGGCATGTTCAGCGTGGTCAAGGTGCGCAAAGACCAGAAGCCGGGCGATTATAAAGACCCGGGCTGGTACCGGCATCCCAAAGGCACCGTGGCTTATGAATATACCGGCCCCGTTGCAGAAGCCCCGCGCCAGCCGGTAGATGCACACGCCGGGATGAAACATGGCAAATCTGCCACGCCAGAAGTGGAAGTGCAGGTCAGGAAGCCGCAAGGCCATGGCGGACATTGAGGAAATGTGTTTTTCTGTCTGATTTGTGACGAAAAGTAAAAGAATGATAAAGCCGTTAGCCCCGGCTTTATTATTTTTGATGATACGTCCATCCGAGAAGAACAAAATGAAAACAATCCCCGCATTGTACAAAATCTGCTTCCTTCTTTTCTTTCCTCTTTTTCTGATGCTGTGCAGTCAGGCACATGCTGAACAAATTGATCTGGATGATTGTAGTTTGTTGACAGCCCAACCCCTGCGTGCCGACTTTCAGGATTGGTTGAACAAAAACCGTAAACAGGCATCCGGTGGCAATGTCGATGCATTGAAAACGCTGGCGGAAGAAGCGAATAACCGCCTTGCCTGTTTTGAAGATCTGCTGATAGATAATTCAGAATGGACAGTGACGTTCACCAGAAAAAATGGTAGTAGTGAAACAAGGTCGAATACAGGTATTGCCGATATCAAAAAATATGACTATGCCTATGCAGCGCTCAAGGACGCTATCAACTACATGCATCAAGCAGGCAAGAAAGACCCGGCTTATCGCGGCATGTCGGCGCAACTGGTGTTGCGTTATGTGACTGCCTTGCCGGAACGTGTGGAAAGTGCCTATGAAGATGTCAGTGGTGCCAATCAGCTTGAATGTGTCATGAAGCGAAAATTTGCCAATCGTGATGCGCGCTACGTCTGTTTATCGCATCGCACGACGATGGCCCAACTGGGCGTGAAATTAGCGGCCGGTCGTCGTCCCGTACTGGATGCCAAAGGGCAGCAATGGGCTGAAGATTTTCCAGTGAAATAAATGCTGTGGACACAAGATAATTTCGTTTTAATTTCGTTTTAATTTCGTTTGTTGGCTAGCGTACAGACCAGAAAATTTGTTCAGTGCAGGCTTTTGTATGAATGCGGTGTTTGCGTCATGCGGTCAACAGATTGCGACTTCAAGCGTTATAGGCATTAGTAGACTGTAACAGTCCACTGAGTATCAACAAGTCAGTTTGCCTTGATGCTGCTGTCGCTTTAGCAAACTTATAGAGAACTTATTTGATCAATAGAAATGAGTTCTTGTTTGACGAAATGGAAGACATCATGAAAAATACTTCAATAAAAAAGGCGCTGTTTTATGCTGCTGCCAGCGCCGCATTATTGATGAGCAGTCATTCACAGGCGCAGAACGTTGGTGTATCCGTTCAATTTGGACAGCCCGGGTTTTACGGCCACGTTGATATCGGCAATTTCCCCCAGCCACAAGTGTATTATCGTGAACCCCGTATAGTGCGCAGGGTCGATGTGGTGCAGCCTCCGATGTATCTGGTCGTGCCACCTGGCCATAGAAATAAATGGGACAAGAACTGCTATCGCTACAATGCCTGTGATCGTCAGGTGTATTTCGTACAGGAGAATTGGTACAACACCCAGGTTGTGCCGCGCTATCGCGATGGTTATTATCGCGAATATGACGACAGGCGTAATGACAGGCATGGCGATTACAGACGTGACGAAAGGCGCGACGACAGACGCGGCGACCGCCGTGATGAAGACCGTCGTGGTGACGATCATGGACGTGGCTATGAACATGGCCGCGGACATGACAGGGATTAAGCGTTAATTAAGTGTTGAATTCTGCGTTGAATTTAGTGCTGACCTGGCAAGCTAATCTGGTAAGTTAATTAAGGGCCGCATTGCGGCCCTTGTCATTGATAGCAATCAGCATTTATTTCATCCATATTTTTTCTTTCCACGCCTGAATCGCTGCTTGCCAGAAAGTGGGAATATCTTCAACTGCCGAAGTCAGTTTCAAGCCCAGAAATTGTGCTGCCGGTAGCAGGGCTTCGTGCAAGACATCGTTGTCGCCACGATCAAACGCCAGCGCGCCGGTTTGTTTCGACAGTTTTTCACCCAGGGCATTGGTGACCACCGGCACATGCAGATAAGCCGGAGTCGGCAAGTTCAGCAGGCCTTGCAAATAAATTTGCCTGGCAGTCGAATCAATCAGATCGGCACCGCGTACCACATGGGTAATCTGCTGGGCGGCGTCATCTACCACCACCGCTAGTTGGTAGGCCCAGAAACCGTCCGCCCGCTTCAGTATAAAGTCACCAACTTCATGACCCAGGTCTTGTGTCTGTGTTCCACACAGGCGGTCTTCAAAGCGAATGATGTCATCCGGTACGCGCAGGCGCCAGGCCCTGGCAATTTTTCCGGCAGCCAGGCCATGACGGCAGGTGCCGGGATAAATCTGGCTGGCAGCTTCGCCGAGACGCAGGCGCGAGTCGGCGATTTCCTTGCGGGAGCAGGCGCAGGGGTAGACCGTGTCGCCCAATTGTTGCAAGGCCGCTTCATACAGCGGCTGGCGCTGGCTTTGCCAGGTGATCTCTCCATCCCACTGCATGCCGCTGCGTTGCAGCGACGCGATGATTTGCTGATCTGCAGCTTTGACGTTGCGGTCAAAATCCAGGTCTTCCATGCGCAGCAGCCATTGGCCATCATGGGCTTTGGCATCCAGGTAACTGGCCATGGCGGCAACCAGGGAACCCATGTGCAGCGGGCCGGTTGGTGAAGGGGCAAATCGTCCTGTGTACACTTGTTTTGCTTGCATGAATGTTCTTCAATTACCGATCAGCATGCGTTGCGCGATAGGGTCTTGCAACTTTTGTAAAAACCATCCCAGAGCCTTGCCTTTGTTGGCGCTGCGCCAGACCAGGCAATTTTCTTCCGGCGGACGGATGGCCTCGGTCTTTTTTTCTATCAGGGCACCGCTGCGCAAATGGGGCAAAGCCAGCCTGCGCGGCAAGTGCCCGCAACCCAGCCCTGCCAGTTGGGCCGCCAGTTTGGCTTGCAGGGTGGGGACGGTCAGCGTATCTTGTCCGCTTAACAAACCGGCCGTCATGGAAGGCAGGGTCAGGCCGGTGTCACCAACGGCAATCGCCCGGTGTGCCTGCAAGATGGCTGGCGTCAACAATCCTTCCGCCTGCGCCAGCGGATGTTGCGGGGCCACCGCAAATACCCAATCCAGACTACCCAGCGGGCGGGTTTGAAATTCACCGCGCATGCGTATGGCATCTGGCCCATAGTAGGCTGCCCCTATGGCCAGGTCGGCGCGGCCAGATACCATGGCTTCCCAGACGCCAGACAAAATCTCATGACTGATACGGATGCGTGTGCCACAGCTCTGTTGTTCAAATTCCTTGATCAGCGGGATCATGTCATCGAATTGTATGATGCCATCAATGACGATGCGCAGTTCCGCCTCCCAGCCACTGGCGGCGCGTTTGACACGATTTTCCAGTTCTTGCGCGCTGTTCAGCAGATGACGCCCTTGCAGTAGCAATTCTTCACCTGCAATGGTCAGTTTGGCACGATGGCCGCGCCTGTCATAGAGCAGGACATCCAGGTCTTCTTCCAGCTTACGTATGCTGTAGGTGATGGCGGACGGTACCTTGTCCAGTGCAGCAGCAGCCGCCGCAAAGCTGCCTTTACGGTCTATCGCATCGAGAATTTGCAGAGCTTCCAGAGTGAGGTTCATGATTGTTCAAAAAATTTGAATGAGATGTAGAAAATTCTACCCTTATCTGATTGTTTTTGTTTGTATATAGTACGTTCATCGCCTGAAAACAATATTCAGGAATTTTGAAAGGACTTATATGATTACGCTTAGATCGTCACAAGAACGCGGCCATGCCGAGCACGGTTGGCTCAAATCGCATCACAGTTTTTCATTTGCTGAATATTATGACCCACAACATATGGGTTTTGGTCCGCTGCGTGTCATCAATGATGACTGGATCGCCCCGGCGATGGGTTTTGGTACCCATCCCCACCAGAACATGGAAATCATTACCTATGTGCTGGAAGGTGCGATTGCCCATAAAGACAGTATGGGTAATGGCAGTACGATACGTCCGGGTAATGTGCAATACATGAGTGCAGGTACCGGCGTGCGTCATTCGGAATTTAATCCGGCCAATACCGAACATACGCGTCTGCTGCAAATCTGGATACAGCCAGATCAAGTGGGCGGTGAACCACTGTACGGCGAAAAAGAATTCAGCCGTGAAGAAAAACAGGGCCGCTTGCGCCTGGTGGCATCGGGTGACGGTGCGGATGGCTCCATCAAAATCCGCCAGAACGCCAGTCTGCAGATAGGTTTGTTCGATGCAGGGCAAAGGCAGGAAGTGGCACTGGCAGCAGACCGCCTGACCTATGTGCATGTGGCACGCGGTGAGTTGACAGTCAACGGTTTGAGCCTGAAGGAAGGCGATGCCGTAAAAATACAGGATGAAGAAAAACTCATCCTGGAGCAGGGCAAGCAGGCAGAAGTGCTGGTATTTGATTTACCTCACTGATTGACAACGGACACAGGCGCTACTCCAGCAGTAGTGCCTGTGTCCGTCTATTATTTTCCAACATTAGGAGTAAGAACATGACTAAAGTCGCCATTATTTATCATTCAGGTTACGGCCACACCACCAAGGCAGCTGAAGCGGTGCATGCGGGTGCTGCGGCAGCGGGTGCCGATGCAGAACTGATCAAGATTGATGCCGAAGGTAATATCACTGACGCACAATGGGCCAGCCTGGCGGCAGCGAATGCCATCGTGTTTGGTTCACCTACCTACATGGGTAGCGTATCCTGGCAGTTCAAGAAATTTGCCGATGCATCTTCCAAACCTTGGTATAGCCAGGTCTGGAAAGACAAGATCGCTGCAGGATTTACCAATTCTGCGTCGATGAATGGCGATAAACTGTCGACCCTGCATTACCTGTTCACGCTGTCACAGCAACATTCCATGATCTGGGTTGGCACAGGCCTGATGCCAGCCAACAGCAAGGCGGCACAGCGCAATGACGTCAATTACCTTGCCAGCTTCAGTGGTTTGATGACGCAATCCCCATCCGATTCTTCACCGGAAGAAGGTCCGTTGCCTGGTGACCTGGAAACAGCGAAACTGTTTGGCAAGCGTATTGCTGAAGTGGCGAAGAAGTTGGCTTAAGTCCGTTTCAGTGTTTGTAGTGGCAATGAACAAAACCGGCTGCGTGCCGGTTTTGTTGTTGTGATGTACTGTTATTTGCATTCGCCTTCAGGCACCATATAAAACAATCCCCAACCGTGGCCATCAAGGTCGTGAAAGCCGCAGTCATACATGAAACCCTGGTCTTGCGGTTCTGTCGGGACGGTCGCACCGGCAGCTTTGGCTTTGGCGATCAAGCTGTCTACGTGTTCACGGCTGTCGCAAGGCAGAGCAATCAGGACTTCAGTTTGCTCCCTGGCGTCACTGACAGGTTTGGTGGTGAAGCTGGCAAAAAATTCTTCCACCAATAGCATGGCGTACAGGTTTTCACCCAGTATCATGCAGACACCCTTGTCATTGCTGAATTTCGGTTCAAAACTGTAGCCCAGGCTGCTAAAGAATGCTTTGGAACGTGGCAAGTCCTTGACCGACATGTTGATATAGATTTGCTTATGCATACTCTTTTCCTTTAAATGGTTGCTGGCAAGTTCAAAGTCCGCACCGGGCGCACTTCTATGCTGCCATGCTGTGCCGGCGGGATTTTTGCAGCCAGTTGTATGGCTTCATTCAGATCCCTGGCATCGATGAGATAGAAGCCAGCCAACATTTCCTTGGTTTCGGCAAATGGGCCATCAGTCACAGACAATTGTCCGTTTCTTACCCTGACCGTGGTTGCTGTATGTACAGGGTGCAGGGGTTCGGCAGCCAGCATATGGCCACTGTCCATCAAGCCCTGGGCATACCCCGCGCATTTTTCATCCGGGCAGGCATTCCAGTGCTCATTGTCGAGATATACCAGACATAGGTATTTCATAGAGGCTCCAGCAAGGATGAAACAAAATCAGATAGGCAGCAAAACGCCGTTGATATTCCAGGGTGTGCCATATTTATCCTCCAGCATGCCCCAGGATTTTGCCCAGAATGCGGGTTGTACCGGCATGGTGATTTTGCCGCCTTCTGCCAGCGCATTGAAGATCCGTGTGGCTTCTTCAGTCGTATCGTAATTCAGGCAGAACGTCACACCTTTGATACCTTCATATGGTATGTGCTGCGGGCAATCACCAGCGTACAGCAAGCCACCATCTGGCAATTCAAGACGGGCATGCAAGATGCGGTGCGCGGATTCTGGCGGCATCATGGCCGCCATGGGGGATTCTGCACCACTCATCATGACGGTGATTTTACCGCCCAGGGTTTGTTCGTAAAAATACATGGCTTCCTTGCAGTTGCCGTTAAAACTCAGATAAGCGATAGGATGTGGCATGATTATTAATTCCTTAATTAGTTGATTTCAAAAAGGGGCGTGAAAGCGTCTCCACATCTAATAGTCGATTGGCGAGACAGCAAATCGACAGCAATTCAAATATTTTTATTTTTTTATTTCAGCCAGCTTGTTTTGCAAAAAACGATGTTCTGGTTCCTGCTTGCACAGGGTCAGGGCCTGCGCATAGGATAATCTTGCCTGCTGTACATTGCCACTGCGTCGCTGCAAATCTGCCCTGGCGGCATGGGCCAGGTGGTAGTTTTGCATTTCATTATTTTGCAACAGACTTTCCACCAGTTGCAAGCCTGTTTTCAATCCGCCGCTGCACATGGATAGGGCAATCGCACGATTCAATTCGATGATGGGGCTGGCTTCGACACGCAGCAGGGCGTCATATAAGCCGACTATCTGCGGCCAGTCAGTATCGGTATAGCTGGCTGCTTCTGCATGCACGGCAGAAATGGCAGCCTGCAGGCTGTAAGCACCAAAGCGGCCTGAGCGCAAAGCCTGTTCCACCAGCACTGATCCTTCGGCGATCAAAGCCTGGTTCCACAATTGCCGGTCTTGCTGTTCCAGCGCGATCAGCTCACCCTGGGTATCGGTGCGGGCAGGGCGGCGGGATTCATGCAAGAGCATCAGTGCCAGCAAGCCGCTGACTTCGGGTTCGGGCAATAATTCTTCCAGCAGTCTTGCCAGGCGTATCGCTTCTGCAGCCAGGTCAGGACGCAGGGCCGATGCACCGGCAGAGCTGGAATAAGCTTCATTGAAGACCAGGTAAATCACCCGCAACACGCTGTGCAGGCGCGCTGGCAAGTCGGCTTTTTCTGGCACCTGGTAGGGAATATTCGCATCACGGATTTTTGCCTTGGCGCGTACGATGCGTTGCGCCAGCGTCGGTGCCGGGGTCAGGAAGGCGTGGGCGATTTCTTCTGTCGTCAGGCCGCACACTTCACGCAGGGTCAGGGCGACCTGGGCATCTGCTGCCAGTGCCGGGTGGCAGCAGGTAAAGATCAGGCGCAGCCGGTCGTCTTCCATGATTTCTGCTTCACCGGGCAGGGCACTTTCATCTGCCAGTGCTTCTACCGTATCGATATGCTGGTCCAGCGGATCAAAACGTCTTTGCCGGCGAATGCTGTCGATGGCCTTGTAGCGTCCTGCCGATACCAGCCAGGTGTGCGGGTGATCGGGCATACCTTTTTCTGGCCATTGTTCCAGTGCGGCTTTGAAGGCTTCATGCAGGGCTTCTTCTGCCAGGTCGAAATCGCCCAGCAAATGTACCAGCGTCGCGAAGACGCGCCGGCTGTCGCGCTGGTATATATCCTGAACGCGTTGTTTGAACTGTTCGTGCTGGGGATTGCTGCTTGCCGTCATCACCTGGATCACCCATGGCTGTGAGTATCAAGCCAGACCGAGGCAAGCACATGGCTATGCGACAGTGGTGGAATGCACTCGTCCGGGTGGTCAGAAGTGTAACACTATCAGGAGGGAGCATGTCACCTGACATGCTCCGATGAGATGACTGCTACAAACCAAATACCAGTTTTTCTGTTTTCGGGTCTTTGGCCATCATGAACCTGACGATAGATTCAACGGTCACGGTATCGATCTGACCCGCCATGCGACGATCGAAGGGGTGATCATCAAAGCTCACATTGGCCCTGAACAGGCGTGCCCCCAGCCGGGTGGCGGCGGAGATTTGCAAGGTATCTGGCTGGTAGGCTGCCGCTTTCAGCCAGGCCTGGGCCTGACTGCGGGTTTCTATCTGCATGTCCGTGGCTTGGGCCGCAGCAATGACTTCCAGCGCCCATTGATTGGAGTTTTGGTAAGTCGTTGAAAACGGATAAGACAACATATTGTAGCGGGCCGCATGCAAGCCCTTGGCACGACCATTGGCCATGACAAGTTTGAGGCTTTGCTGCAGTTCCGGGCCAGGGATGAGAATCAGGGTTTCAAAGGCGAACATGTCATCCAGGAAGAAATTGCCCAGGCCTTCACGAAACAGGTCGGAATTGGCCGTGCCACACTGGTTCAATTCATGCATGACTGACCAGGTGCCATCAGGCAAATGCTGTATCAGCCCCAGATGGGAATAGCGCAGCTTGTATTTGGATAAATCCTGGCCAACCCTGGCGATGATGGCGATTTCTGCCTTGCTGTCATCCAGCCTGAGTTTGGTTTTTTGCGCCAGTTCCAGTGCCTTCATGGCCTTTCTGGGGTCAAGCGCACTGTCTTCACAAGGGCGTCCGGCAAAGGACGGCAGGCTGAACGCCAGACAGGCCAGCAGCAGGCAAACCCTGATCCAGGCGCTGCCACCTGTCTGTAGCCGTCTCAGTACCGGGCGCTGCATCATTGCACCTTGCTGTGATGCATGAGCGCACTACCGACTTCATTCGGTATGAATGCGAGTGCCTGGCCGGCACTGACCAGCAGATAGCCGGTAGCGGTGGCGCTGACTTCTATCACTGCACCGCTCACCAAGGCGGCTTTTTCTATGCCCTTGCCAGACAGCTTGACGGTCGCGCTGGCTGCCTGGGTTGAACCTTTCAATACCACGGTGACACCATCGGCAGCTGCTTTTACGCTGTCAACGACCACCACGCCAGAACCCACCACCATCGACATGCTGCCCAGCATGACGATGCCAACGCCTGCGGACAGGGCTTCGGAACCGTTCGATGGACCGCATGACAGACAATCACCAGCCTGCGCCTGGGTGACAAACAGGCTGGATGTCACCAGGGAAGTAATCAGGACTGTACTGCGGGCAAATCTTTGCAATCGTGTTGACACGGTATCTCCTTCGTTGATGTAAGACCTCACTGTATGATGAGACCACAAAAGAACAAGCAATTTGTCTTTAGTAGCAAATAGTTACAGAAAAGGTAGCGAAATACGATGCCTTTGCGAGTGCCGACATGGCAAATGCACAAAGGGCCGGAAAACTCCGGCCCTTTGCTTGTTGCATCAGGACACCTGGTTGATTTACCAGATGGCGACGCGTTTTTCTGGTGTCAGGTACATCTTGTCACCGGGTTTGACGTCAAAGGATGTATAGAAATCCGGGTGATTGACCATGCTGCCGTTGACGCGGAATTCTCCAGGTGAATGGGGATCGGTCTTGACCAGGGTAACCGCACGCTGTTCGCTTGATTTGTTGCGTCTGGCCTGTGCCAGGCCCATGAACAGGCGCTGTTCTGCTGTCCAGCCATCGATCACCGGTGCCGGTTTGCCTTCCAGCGACAGTTTGTAGGCACGCAGGGCCATGACAATACCGGCATTGTCGGCAATGTTTTCACCCAGCGTCAGCTCACCGTTGAGGAAATAGCCAGACACCGGGCTGTAGCCATTGTATTGCTCGACCAGCGCCCTGGTTTTGTTCTTGAATTTTTCCTTGTCTTCGGCGGTCCACCAGTTACGCAGATTGCCATCGCCATCGTATTGTGAACCCTGGTCATCAAAGGCGTGACTGATTTCATGGCCAATGGAAATACCCAGTGCGCCATAATTGAAGGCATCTTCGGCATTCACATCAAACAGCGGCGATTGCAGGCGTGCCGCCGGGAACACTATTTCATTCATCTCCGGACTGTAATAGGCATTTACTGTTTGTGGCGTCATATGCCATTCTTCGCGGTCGATCGGTTTGCCCAGCTTTGCCACTTCTCTTTCGTGGGCGAAGGCACGCGCGCGCATCAGGTTGCCAACCAGGTCATCGCTGCGGATAGTCAGTTTGGAATAATCCAGCCATTTGTTCGGGTAGCCGATCTTGACACTGATCTTGGATAATTTGATCTGTGCCTGCTTTTTGGTTTCCTCACTCATCCAGTCCAGCGTACCTATGCTTTGTTTGAACGCCGCCAGGAAATAGCGCACCATTTTTTCGGTACGCTGTTTGACTTCAGGGGAAGAGTATTTTTCTACATAGGCCTTGCCCACTGCTTCACCCAGCACCTGGTCGACCAGTGCCACACCGCGTTTGTCGCGGGTACGGTTTTCCTGGATACCGGCAATCAGTGCACCTTTGAAGGCAAAATCTGAATTCACAAAATCGGATGACAGGAAAGGTGCGTACCCGTTGATCAGATGCCAGGTGAAATACGATTTCCAGGCGTCGAGCGTGTTCGTGTTCAAACTCTCATTCAAGCCTTTGATATAACTTGGTTGTTGAACGATCAGTTCATTGATTTTGCCTGCCATGCCGGCGGCTTGCAGATAGACTTGCCAATCGTAAGCGGGCGTCAGTGCTGGCAAGTCATTGATGGCAAACTTGTTGTAGCTTTTGACCGGGTCACGGTTTTCGACTGCCGTCCACTGCGCTTTGGCAATTTCAGCTTCCAGCGCGACGATGTTTTTGGCCTGGTCGGCCGCATTCTTCTCACCCGCCAGTGTCAGCATTTTTTCTATATGCGCCTGGTATTTGTTGCGGATATCCGTCATTTTGGGATCATCCAGCTTCAGGTAATAATCACGGTTTGGCAAGCCCAGCCCACTCTGAGAAACGCCCACCACATATTGACTGGAATTTTTATTGTCCTGATGAATGCCAACGCGCAGCGGCGTCGTCACACCGATTTGGTGGAAGTGAGCGATCAGTGTCGGTATCGATTTTTTGTCTGACAGCGTGGCGATGTTGGCCAATTCGGTTTTCAGTGACTGTATGCCGAGTGCATTCAGTTTTTTCTCATCCATGAAACTGTTATACAGGTCACCGATTTTCTGCTTGTCGGTGCCAGGCGCTGTATTGCCGTCTTTTGCCGCACCTTCGACAATACTGCGCAATTGCTGCTGTACATCTTCACGAGCCTGCATGAAGGTGCCCCAGTCTGATTTGTCGGACGGTATTTCATTCGCCTTCAGCCAGCCGCCTTGTGCATAGCGGTAAAAATCATCCTGCGCGCGCGTTGCTTTGTCCATGTTTTCTGGCTTGATGCCAGAGCCCAGGGCGGCAGTTTTGGTTACCGCACTGCCTGGTGCAGAATCGGCAGCCTGGCTGGCGGGTGCCAGCAAGGCAAGGATGAGGGTGCTGAGGAGAAGAAGTTTCATATGGTTCCCTGACTATTTTTTGTTTGGACTGTCAGCAGGTAATCGCTGGCAACAGGTCTTTGACCCGTCACCAGAACCTTAGTTCCAGCTTAGTTTTAATATGGAAAGCAAAAAGCGCATGTCTGAATGAATCAGACATGCGCTTTATATTGTAGTTGCTGGCGGATTATCCGGCAGTGGCTTCTGCTGATATGGTCGGGTCACTGGCACCAGTCGATTCTTTCTTGCAATGCGGGCAAGATTTGCCAGATATATACCACGGGGACAATTGCTCACGCGGCGTGACGACGGCGCGACAGGCAAAGCATTGTTTGGTATCGGTGGCTTCCAGTTGTGGATTGAGTGCAGTGCGGTAGTCAAACACAAAGCAATCGCCATGGTAATGATCACCACCGACTTCTTCAAAGTACTTGAGGATGCCGCCTTCCAGTTGATACACGCTGTCAAAGCCAACATTCTGCATATGGATGGCGGCTTTTTCACAGCGTATGCCACCGGTACAGAAAGTCACCACAGTCTTGTCGTTCAGGGCATCGCGGTTGGCTTCAATGACAGCCGGGAATTCGGTGAACTTGGCAATGCGGTAATCGATCGTATTGTCAAAGCTGCCAACATCCACTTCAAAGTCATTGCGGGTATCGACCATCACCACGGGTTTGCCATGGTCGTCATGGCCCTGGTCCAGCCAGCGTTTCAGCGTGTGGGCATCGACGGCGGGCGCGCGGCCTTCTTCCGGCTTGATCAGCGGCATGCGCATGGTGATGATTTCTGCCTTCAGCTTGACCAGTATCTTGGTGAAGGGCTGGTGATCAGAAAAACTTTCCTTGGCAACCACGTCTGCAAAGCGCGGGTCCTGGTGCAGCCAATCCATATATGCATCAATTTCATGGCGCAAACCGGCCAGGAACATATTGATGCCTTCTGGCGTCAGCAGTATCGTGCCCTTCAGATTGAGTTCCTTGCATTTGTCCAGAAACACCTGGCGTTTTTCAGCGGTGTCATTGAAAGTGATGAACTTGTAGGCAGAAATATTGACGTAAGGTTTATCGGGTGTTTGTATTACAGCGGGCATGATGAAATTCAGTAAGTCATTGATTTGGCAGCATTATAAGCGATTTAATCAGGCTTTTGCGGTCCACAGCATCTCGACATGGGGAATATCGTCTTCCAGATAGATGTCGGAAACCGTCTCAAAACCAAAGCTGCCATAGAATTTTTCAAGGTAAGCCTGGGCACCTATGCGGATGTTCGCTGCCGGGTAAAGCGTATGCAAAGCCTTGATGCCATTTGCAATTAAAGCTTTGCCAACACCGGTGCCGCGCCAGTCTTTGGTGCTGATGACGCGTCCCAGCGAGGCTTCGGTAAAGGCAATACCGGCGGGCACGATGCGCAAGTAAGCGGCTACTTCACCTTCTGGTGTCCAGGCAGTCAGGTGATGCGACAGCGGGTCCTTGCCATCCACATCCTGATACACGCAGTTTTGTTCAATGATAAACACGCCAGCGCGCGCCTGATAAATTGCATGCAATTGCAGATTGCTCAATTCGGCAAAGCTAACGCATTGCCATTGCAAATCGTTTAAGTCTTTTTGGTTCGTCATAGTCGCTTTTCTATATTTTGAAAACATCTTATCAGGACTTACGCAAAATTGTCCCAGCAAGGCGCGACGACGAAGACAGTACGAATAGTACGGCGAGGAGTTGCAACGCAGCTGGGGCGGTTTTGCGTAAGTCCTGATTACATCTGGCGGAACAGGTGTGCATAGACTCTGCTCACCTGTAGTTTGTCTTCACTACCTTTCAACTTCAGACTGATCTTGCCCGTTTCATCCTTGGTGGCGACCTGTATGTGCAGGGTGTTGACCACGGTGCTGCGGTGGATTTGCCAGAAGATGCTGCTGTCCAGTTGCGGCAATAATTCGCGCAGGCTGCTGCGTATCAGGGACGAATGTTCCTTGGTGACGACATTGATGTATTTGTCCGTGGCTTCAAAATACAGTACGTCGTCGACCGGTATCATGCGGATCTGGTTGCCGACGGCGGCGCGGATAATGCGCAGGCGTTCTGGTGTTGCCTGGTTGCCAGTGTTAGTACCAACTGACAGTGACTGTCCCGGCACCAGATGGCGTAATTGTTCCAGCACACGTTCCAGCTCATTCGGCCTTTGTGCGCCGTCATCCAGTCTGGCTTGCAATCTTTGTACAGTCTTTGCCAGGCGTTCTTCGCTGACTGGTTTCAGCACGTAATCGGATGCTGAATGTTCAAAGGCTTGTATCGCATATTCATCATAGGCCGTCACATACACGATCAGGGGGAAGGCCTTGTTATCTGGCCATTCTTCGGCCAGCTCCTGCGCCACTTCCAGCCCGGTCTTGCCGGGCATCTTGATGTCCAGGAACAGGATGTCAGGCTGTTTGTCCAGGGCTTCCTGCACTGCATGTACGCCATTCTCGACGAGGGCGCACAATTCCAGTTCGGGCCAGAGTTTTTCCAGCATCTTTTGCAGGGTCAGCGAAAGTATCGGTTCATCTTCGGCGATCAGGGCGCGTTTGGCTGTTGTCGTCATTGGTAGGTACTCACATTCAATCAGTTAAAGAGGGATAGTGAGATGGGCAATTGCCCCCTCGGGTTGATTGGCTTGCAGGCTGAGGCTGGCTTGCGGCCCATACAGGGCTTGCAGGCGATCGCGGATATTGGCATTGCCGATATGCTGGTCGGCATTGCTGGTGTTCTTGTTGTCATCATAATTAAAGGGCAGGCCCAGGCCGGTATCAATGATTTTCAGATGTAACTGTGTGCCGTGTTTTTCGGCGACGACGTGGATGCTGCCGCCTTCCATTTTTGGTTCCAGTCCGTGCTTGATGGCGTTTTCCACCAGGGGTTGCAACAGCATGGGGGCGATGGCAGTCTGCTGCAAATCATCGGGCAAATCCAGGGTGTAATGCAGGCGCTTGCCCATGCGTATGGCCAGCAATTCCAGATAGGCTTGCATCAGCGTGAATTCCTGCTTCAGCGTGGTTTGTTCTGCCCGGGATGAACTCAGGGTATTGCGCAGATAGACAATCAGTTGTGCCAGCATGTGCTGGGCGCGTGGCGGGTCGATAGCGATCAGGCCCTGCAGATTGGCCAGAGTGTTGAACAGCATATGCGGCTCTATCTGGGCTTGCAGCAATTGCAGTTGTGCCTGCATGGCCTGTTTTTCTATGACTGAATTCTTGGCTTTTTCTGCTTCGGCAGAGGCCTGCAACTCTGCCATCTTGCCACGATTCCAGAATGACCATGCCGCTATCAGACTGACGATACATGTCAGCGTCACAAAACTGCCCATATAAGACCATCTGAATTTGCTGATGTCAGGCAGAGGATAATTAAATGTAAGGGCTGCGATAAACATCCCAACAATCAAGGCAAGCGGCGCCACCGTCACACACATCAGGTAAAAAACGATGGTGTTCGGCGTGCCCGCTCCCCAAAAAAGCCGCTTGAACAATTTGATCAGGACATAGGCAGAGCAACCTATGAACATCGAAAACAGGATGTTTTGAAGCAGACTCCCGCCACCACGCAAGACAAAGGTAACCGCAAAACTGCAAGCCAGGTTGATGGCCATCAGGCGTGGCATATCCCCGATAACACCTACCAGGCTTTGGTAATGTTCGGGCTTTAATTTTGACTGTAAATAAGCTTGGGTCTGGTGCAAAAATTTGTTGTTCATTTCATCTTGTGCCGGGTATCTTCGTGCTTGCAGCTTACGCTGCCTGCTGTCCACGCAACAGGCAAACAGGATAAAGCCTGTGTTTTTTGTCGTAAAGGCCAGCCAAACTGGCGCGAATAAACACGAGCCAGTGGCATGACAGTTGCTTTTATATAATGTTTCTGGTTTTTAGCGCTGCCAGTTGTTGCTCGTCATAGCCCAGCAGATCAGTCAGTATTGTCTGGGTATGTTGGCCCAGCAAAGGCGGTGCCGATGGATAAGTGACCGGCGTTGCCGACAACTTCATCGGGCTGGCCACCAACCTGACCTGGCCAGCGGTGGGGTGGGGCAGATTGAATTGCATCTCGCGCGCCTGCACCTGCGGGTTTTCAAATACTTCATCCAGGGTATTGATGGGGCCGCAAGGCACGCCTGCTGTTTCCAGCAGGCTGATCCATTCCTGCTTGGTCTTGCGCCTGACCATCTCTGCCAGCACAGGCACCAGCACGTCACGGTGTGCGACTCGGCTGGGGTTGCTGCTGAAACGCGGGTCGTCTGCCAGTTCTGGCTGACCACCTGCCTGCACAAACTTTTTATACTGCCCATCATTGCCTGCTGCGACAATGATATGGCCATCGGCCGTGGCAAAGGTCTGGTAAGGCACGATATTCGGGTGCGCATTGCCCCAGCGTTTGGGGGCATTGCCGCTGGCCAGGTAATTCATGTTCATGTTGGCCAGCATGGCAACTTGCACATCCAGCAAGGCCATGTCTATGTATTGGCCTTCACCGGTTCTGTCTCTGTGCGTCAGTGCCGCCATGACGGCGATGGTGGAATACATACCCGTCATCAGGTCGGCAATCGCAACCCCGGCTTTTTGTGGGCCGCCACCGGGCAAGTCGTCGCGTTCGCCCGTCAGCGACATGAAGCCGCCCATGCCTTGCACGATAAAGTCATAACCGGCGCGGTGTGCATAGGGGCCATTCTGGCCAAAGCCGGTGATGGAGCAATACACCAGGTCGGGCTTGATCAATTTCAATGATGCATAATCGAGGCCATATTTTTTCAATTGGCCGACCTTGTAGTTTTCCAGCACCACATCGGATTTGGCAGCCAGTTCACGGATAATTTGCTGGCCTTCAGCCGTGGCAATATCCACCGTGATAGCCTGCTTGCCTCGGTTCGCAGCCAGGTAATAGGCGGCCTCTGTCGTATTGTTGCCTTCAGCATCGCGCAGGTAAGGCGGGCCCCATGTACGGGTGTCGTCGCCACTGCCGGGTCTTTCAACCTTGATGACTTCTGCCCCCAGGTCTGCCAGGTTTTGCGCACACCAGGGACCAGCCAGTACCCGCGTCAAATCCAGCACTCGGATATGGCCCAGGGCAGTTTTTTGTAGCGACGAGCTTGGCATCTTCGATTATCCTTACATTATTGCGGACATACGCAAAACCGCCCCAGCTGCGTTGCAGCGACTTGCCGTACTAAAGTACTGTCTTCGTCGCCAACGGTGTAGTCGGTGTTTCAGGCAACATGTTGCCTGCCGACGTAACGGACTGCCCTTGCAAGGGCAGTTTCCTTCAGCGATAGCCTTGCTGGGACAATTTTGCGTAAGTCCTTGGTTATTTGTTGATATGTGGAGCGCATTATGTGGCCCTATCCTAAAGTCATCGCCCACCGTGGTGGCGGAATACTGGCACCAGAAAATACCCTGGCAGCGATGCGTTGCGGATGGGAACACGGTTTTGCCGCCGTGGAATTTGATGTCATGTTATCAAAGGATGGCGTTCCTGTGCTGATGCATGACCCTGAATTTGGCAGAACCGTTCCCGGCAGCGGCCGCGTGGCCGATACCACAGCCGCCGATTTGCAAAAAATGGATGCCGGCAAATGGTTCGCCGACAGTTTCAAAGGCGAACCCGTCCCCCTGTATGCAGATGTCGTGCGCTTTTGTCGCCAGCATGCTATCTGGATGAATGTGGAAATCAAACCTTCCTCCGGCGCACAAGAAGAAACCGGTAGGATGGTGGCAGAACAGACGCAAGCCCTGTTCGCCGATGTGGCCGTGATTGATGCAGTACATTTGCCGCTGTTTTCTTCGTTTTCTTTCAGCGCCCTGATGGCCGCCAAACATGCGGCCCCCACCATCCCGCGTGGTTTTTTGATGGATAAAGTCACACCCGACTGGAAAGCCAGCCTGCAAGAGCTGGCAGCCCGCGCCCTGCACACCAACCACAGATACCTGACGCCAGAAACCACCAAAGAAATCAAGGATGCCGGTTATGGCGTGTTTTGCTATACCGTCAACACACCAGAACGGGCAACAGAAATCCTGCATTGGGGAGTGGATGCGTTCTGCACCGACCGGATAGATTTGATACCGGCTGACTTCTAAAATTTCCTGATGGAAATAGTGTGGTTACGAGTGCTTACACTGATTACATTTTTCTTGTCATCAGAAAAAAACGCTGCATCGTTATTGGACCATGGGCTGCCTGCTCATCCACAATAAAACTGATCGCTAAAATTTTTAAAGGGAAAAACCATGAAATCCATCCAACTCGCTACCGCACTGGTCGCCACACTGATCGCCGGTTCTGTCTTCGCACAAACCAATACCCCGAATATCGATAAACGCCAGGAAGTGCAACAAAAACGCGTTGCCAAAGGAATCGAAAGTGGCACATTGACCGCAAAAGAAGCGACCAACCTGGAAAAACGCGAAACCAAAATTGAAGCCGACAAGCAGGCCGCCAAAGCCGACGGCGTAGTCACCGGAGCCGAACGCGCCAAACTGGAAAAAGAAGAAAATCGCGCCAGCAGGAAAATTCGTATCAAAAAACACAATGCAAGCGCGACAACGAATTAAGCTTTGGTCATACGTGCTGCTGTAAAAGCAAAGCCAAAAGCACAACCGCCAGCCCATGCTGGCGGTTTTTGTTTGTAGGAAAATTAATTAGGGCTTACCCAGGTCAGATTTTGTAGCCCGCGTAGGTGCGATTAGTGAAACGTAATCGCACGAATGTCGAGACCGAAAAATATTGATGTTAGCTCCTACGTTGGCTAATAAAGCGCAATTGGCGGGGACATTTCCAAGGGGGTACGCCAGATGATTTTGTGGCGCGCATATAGTTCGTTTTTCATCCAGCTCCACATTCTTCCAGATCGCCCACGTCGACCATCGCCGAGCTCCCCGGCGTTAAGTTTGTTTTTCGCTTCATGGCGAATAGCTTCAATTAATTCGGAGTATTTTGGGTCAACTTCTATCGGGTCAAAAAGTAGCGATGATCCAGACCATGAAGAGTCACCTTCAAATTTTTCCACATACCACTGTCGATGCTGATCTGAAAGTGGTTCAAGCACTGTTTTGCAAACTAACACTTGCATTTCTGTGGCAGCGCGGAGGCGCATTACCAGCGTTGCGAGACTTGCGTCTTTCGGAAAAGTCATGTTGTCGTGTGCCTTCAAGCCACATTGTCCCAAACAGCCGGTTCGGGCGTCATCAATAGCCGTGCAGGCGGAATTGATACCTCATACTTCGCAAACCAATCGATTCCAGCAGGGCCTGCGAGCAGGACTTCACCATTCACGCGATCAACGAAAATTGGAACGTTTCCGACAAGTGCTTCCATATGGTTCGTCGGATCGGCCAGATATTTTTTGCTGTTCCAATAGAAAAGCCAGCCGTATGGCTTTGTCTTGGTTTTCGATATGTCGATGGCGCAGTCCCCGCCCACCATAATTTCAACCCATGCCTCGGCAATTCTTCGAGCTTGAACGAAAGTTCTCATAGTTGCGTGTCCCGCTAATAGGTATTTGGTTAATCCGTGAAAGTGCGATTAGATCAGTCTAGTCGCGCCCATGTCAATCAAGGCATCACGCCTATTCCAAACTATTTCCCTGGGCTTTGAAGATGTAGCAGCCCGTAATCGCCCGCAGGATTGAAAATGTATGAATTTAAGATCCCGTGCCGCGCAGTAAAGACCGCCATGTCATCTGCCCACCAAAGCCCTTCTAGCGCCGTGGATTTCCTGATGAGGGCTAGCGGATGTCGGCGAACGGGCGTTGACATCAAAGGGCGCTACGTCCTCACTTAAAAGAAACCTGCGCTTCTTCAGTATCCGGACGGGTGATCTGATCTGGTTTATCTGCAAGCAGTTGGGCCAGCGCATGGATCTTTGGCTGCGGTGCGTCTTTGCGCCATATGAGCATGATCTTCATGGTGCGGGCGTTACCTGTGAGCGGGTACACCGAGAGGTGTTTTCGCTCAGTATAGGTATCCAGCACTGCCGCAGGAATCAGCGCAACGCCCATACCCGCGACGCAACAACCCAGGATGGCGTGGTAGGAGCCCAGTTCGATCACTCTATTCGGGGCAATTTTTCCCTTGGCACACCATGCCTCCAGGCGTTGCCGGTGGGGGCAGTCCGGATCGAACACCAGCAGTGCGTCTAATCGCACGTCGCGGGCGCTGCGCACGACTGGGTGGCCTGAAGGGGCGATCATCACCAGGTCCTCCACATAGGCCAGCTGAGTAGACAGGCGCGGGTCGGAGACGGGCTCTGACACCAGCGCCGCGTCCAGTTCGCCGACGATCACGCGTGCCGTCAATGGTCGAGGGGCACCCGTGCTCAGTTCGACGGAGAGGGCCGGAAACTGTCGGTGCATACGCGCCAGCAGAGCCGGTAGGCGAATAGCCGCTGTGCTTTCCATTGCACCCAAACGCAAGATGCCGCGAGGTGCACCGTCGTGCATTGCGCCCCGCGCTTCTTGCGCCAATTGCAGCAGACGGTTGGCATAGTCCAGCAACACCTTGCCCTGTGGGGAAAGTTGCATACGCTTGCCTTCGCGCACAAATAGGTTTGCCTGCAGGTTCTCTTCCAACATGCGGATACGGGTAGAGATATTGGAGGGAACCCGATGCAGAGCTTCGGCCGCCCGTGTAATGCCGCCGTACTGCACAACCGCCTGAAAGCAACGCAAATCGATCAAATCCATGATCTCATTTCAAGAATTAAATGTTCATAATAATTCACTTTATAAAAACATACTGAAAACCTACACTGCGGACAGCGTCAGTCAGATTGATCACCACTGAAGCCTTTCATTCATGTCAGTACAACAGGAGTCGTTATGCCAAAAGCTTATTGGATTGTCCGTGTCGATATCAGCAACGCGACACAGTACCAACTGTACATCGCCGCCAACGCGGAACCGCTGGCGTTTTACGGCGGACGGTTTCTTGTGCGCGGTGGCACCTTGGAAACCATGGAGGGCAAGAGCCGGTCACGCAATGCGGTGATCGAGTTTCCAAGCTATCAGGCCGCGTTGGACTGCTGGAACTCCCCAGGCTACCAACACGCCATTTCTTTCCGGAAGGAGGTGTGCACGATTGACCTCATTGTGATTGAGGGCTATGACGGCCCTCAGCCCACACGGGTGCAGTAGCAGTCCGCAAGCTTGATCCAGCCCGCGTGGGTACGATTAGCCCGCGTAGGTGCGATTAGTGAAACGTAATCGCACGCAAGCCTAAGCTGGCTACGGGAAACCATAATGATCCGCGCAAAGGTATATGTTTTGAAGTGCACGCTTTGCGCAGCCTGCTACCAGGCAGTTGGCTTTCGATTCCCCACCCAAGAGCAAAGTCAGCAATTCTCTCTGGGCTTGCCCGACATCATTGTCATTTGTTGCGTAGGCAGTTTTTGTTTTTACGCCAAATATTGGCCAGCTTGTTTGTTCAGATGCCCACTCAAGATACCAGTCGGTGCCGCATTCTTTGCATACAAAACTATGTCCACCTGTATTGATGAATTCGCCTTCCTTTGCATCCAATAGTGCAGATGAAAAGATAGCGGGATATTTTTCGCTGTTTGCTTCCACTATGTTGTGCAGTGAGCTATCAAAACGATATAGCGGACTGGCGAAGCTTGCAGAGGATTCTAGGCAATGGCACATAGCGGTTTGATATTTTTTGGATGACTGGGTAAATATAACCGTTGCAATTCGGCATAGCAACATGCGTGCGAATACGCAGGCTATTCGCACCTACGCGAGGCCCGTATCCTCATTGCCCTCATCCAAACACGCGCCCCTGATAGCTCAGACCGCAGCGCGATAGGCACGGCTTGATATCGCCACCGAATTGCCATCGGGGTCTTTGACATTCGCAAAAGAATACCCGTTGGCCTGATGCGTGCTGCCAAAGACCAGGCCTCGTTGCGCGCATTGTTCTTTAAAACCATCTACATCCTCGACGCTAAACATCAGCTTCACACCTACCTGACCAAGCTTAACAGTCCTGGCAGCTTGATGAATCAGGATACTGGCACCAGAGGCAGGAGAGTTAAGCTCGATCAAACCCTCAACTATTTCCCCGGTGGTTTCAAAGTCAAAGAACTTGCGATAAAACTCAGCCGTAGCCGTCGGGTTTTTCGCATAAATCAGAATGGTGTTTAAAACTGCTGGCATGGCGCTCCCTGCAAAATCTGGTTGAAATGTCAAAACTCAATCGCCTGGACTGCTTACAGCCATTTGATAAGTACTGGATCGCAACTGTATCAAGGAAAGCTATTTTTTTCAGGGGTATTTAGGGCGGGGCGATTGATAATCACGTAATCGTCCGCCGGATTGGAAATGTATGAATGCAAGACCTGAACCCCATCCCCATGTTACTAGAAATAATCAGACGCTGGCACCTGCGTGACAAGGTGTCGCTAAGGGAAATTGCCAAGCGGCTCGGCATCTCCCGCAATACCGTTAGGCGCTACCTGCGCTCGGAAACCACTAAGCCGGCCTACGCCGAGCGCCAAACGGCCAGCGCCATCAATCCATACGCACCTCAGCTCGCGGGCTCAAAAGTTTTCCTAAATTTAGAATAGCTTGCCGGGCCTAATTTTTCTTTAAGTTGAAAATCGAGATACTCATAAATTTTTGCGCCATCAGTAGTCTTAAATTCTGCCACCCCACTTCCCCCAATTGCATGAAGCGCGACGTCAAAAATTTCGGCAGAAATCTTCATATTTAGCGATTCGAATACCTTACCGCCTTCGATGCGCGAGATAGCGTCCTGCAAGCTACGAACTATGAACCATTCCAATAGCCTAACTTTTGACATACCAATTTGCGATTGATGGCGAAAGAAGAACTTTCCCTTATCAATTTTGTTGAACCAGTTTATTTCATGGATCAGCCCCATATCCACCATGTTTTTAAACACAGAAACATTTTCTTCGGAGGAAAAAATTGTAGGCACCTTGTTGCGGAAAACCGTCTCTTGGATGTCGATCAGCTTGAAATCACCGAAATCCCGAGATTGAAACCTAAATAACGGACTCGATTCATCAATTTCATTTTCACGCAAAAGAAAACGCTCTTCAAAACTACTCTCCGAAAACTCAGGGACCTTTATCTTAAAGTGCTTTGAAAATTCGGCACCGATGGCGTCCCACGATGACAAAAACCCTTGATCTTTTTTAGGGCACAAAATTTGAATATAAATTGTTGAAAGATCCATATGTCCTATTTAAATCCCAATCCCATGACAAGCGCAAGTCATCATATTGTCTATATTCCTGTATTTTCCATCAATATTGATGACGATAAAACAACGTCAGATCATCAAAAAACACCTTGTGGTTTCCTCCGATTTGCTCTGTGTCTCCGTGCCTCTGTGTTGAGAGGTCTTAGGTTTTAAGGCACTTTTTCCAATAATCCCAGACATAAGCCATGACCCCCCCATAGATATCCAGCCGAATTTATACCGTATAATCAGAAATTACCCCTATTTTTCAGCTTTGAACTATCACTCTATGAACTCGTCAGAAATCCGCGATAAATTCCTCAGCTTTTTCGAATCCAAGGGCCATACCCGTGTGCGCTCTTCCAGCCTGATCCCCGGCAATGACCCGACCTTGCTGTTTACCAACTCTGGTATGGTGCAGTTCAAGGATGTGTTCCTGGGCCAGGATAAACGTGCCTACACCCGTGCCACGACAGCGCAACGCAGTGTCCGTGCCGGTGGCAAGCACAATGATCTGGAAAACGTCGGTTATACCGCGCGTCACCATACCTTCTTTGAAATGCTGGGCAACTTCTCTTTCGGCGATTATTTCAAGAAAGATGCGATTCACTATGCGTGGGAATTGTTGACTGCTGTCTATGGTTTACCAAAAGACAAGCTGACCGTCACGGTTTATCAGGAAGATGACGAAGCCTACGATATCTGGAAAAACGAAATCGGCGTGCCGGTAGAGCGCATTATCCGCATTGGCGACAACAAGGGTGCGCGTTACGCATCCGACAATTTCTGGCAAATGGCCGACACGGGTCCTTGCGGCCCCTGTACTGAGATTTTCTATGACCACGGTGCGGAAATCTGGGGTGGCCCTCCAGGCTCGCCTGATGAAGACGGCGACCGTTTCATTGAAATCTGGAATCTGGTGTTCATGCAATTCAACAAGGATGAAGCTGGCGTCTTGCACCCTTTGCCTAAACCATGCGTGGATACGGGCATGGGTCTGGAACGTTTGTCTGCAGTTTTGCAGCACGTGCATTCCAACTATGAAATCGATACTTTCCAGAACCTGATCAAGGCTGCTGCACGCGAAACCGGCTGTACGGATCTGGAAAACAATTCCCTGCGCGTGATTGCGGACCACATCCGCTGCGCTGGCTTTTTGATCGTTGATGGCATCATCCCTGGCAATGAAGGCCGTGGCTATGTGCTGCGCCGCATTACCCGCCGTGCCTTGCGTCATGGTCACAAGCTCGGTCAAAGCCAGCCTTTCTTCTACAAGCTGGTGCCTGATCTGGTCAAGGAAATGGGCGTTGCTTATCCTGAACTGGCTGAAGCGGCTGAACGTGTTGCCCAGGTTTTGAAGCAGGAAGAAGAACGTTTCGGCGAAACGCTGGAACACGGTATGAAGATACTGGAAGCGGCGCTGGCAAAAGATGGCAAAAGCCTGGATGGCGAAACAGCTTTCACCTTGTACGACACGTATGGTTTCCCGCTGGATCTGACAGCAGACATTTGCCGCGAGCGCAAAGTGGCTCTGGATGAAGCTGGTTTTGAAGTGGCCATGGAAGCGCAAAGGAAGAAAGCGCGTGAAGGCGGCAAATTCAAGATGGCTGCGGCAATTGAATACAGCGGCGATAAAACCAAATTCGTCGGCTACGACCAGTTGCAGCATGAAGCCAAGGTCATCGCTTTGTATGTGGATGGCAGCGCCGTCAATGAAATCAAGGCAGGCCAGCATGCGATCGTGGTACTTGATACCACGCCTTTCTATGCTGAATCTGGCGGGCAGGCGGGCGACTCTGGTGTTCTGGTGACAGCGGATGGTACGGTGTTTGAAGTCAGCGATACGCTGAAGGTGCAAGCCGATGTGTTTGGTCACCATGGTGTGTTGAAATCCGGCAGCCTTCGCATTGCGCAAGGCGTGAAAGCCGAAGTGGCGACAGAAATCCGCGCACAAACCATGCGCAATCACTCTGCCACGCATTTGATGCACAAGGCCCTGCGTGAAGTATTGGGTAGCCATGTATCGCAAAAAGGCTCGCTGGTGGATGTAGAAAAAACCCGCTTTGACTTTAGCCATAATGCGCCGATGACAACTGATGAAATCCGTCAGGTAGAAACCATCGTCAATCGTGAAATCTTGGCGAATGCCGCCACCCAGGCACAAGTCATGGGCTATGACGATGCCGTCAAGCATGGTGCGATGGCACTGTTCGGTGAAAAATATGGCGACGAAGTACGTGTACTCGACATCGGTTCTTCGCGCGAGCTGTGCGGTGGTACCCACGTATCCCGCACTGGCGATATCGGCCTGTTCAAGATCGTTGCTGAAGGCGGCGTTGCTGCCGGTATCCGCCGTGTAGAAGCGGTGACGGGCGAAGTTGCGCTGACGCTGGTACAAAACCTGAACAGCCGCATCAATGAAGCAGCAGCAGCCCTGAAAACCCAGCCAGAAGAACTGACGCTGCGTATTGGTCAGGTGCAGGATCACGTCAAGGCGCTGGAAAAAGAACTGGCTACGCTGAAATCCAAAATGGCATCCAGCCAGGGTGATGAACTGGTCAACCAGGCAGTGGATGTCAAAGGCATCAAAGTGCTGGCAGCAACGCTGGAAGGTGCTGATGTAACCGCCCTGCGTGAAACCATGGACAAGCTGAAAGACAAGCTGAAAACCGCCGCCATCGTGCTGGCCGCCGTCAATGATGGCAAGGTCAGCCTGATTGCCGGTGTGACTGCGGATAGCACATCCAAAGTCAAGGCCGGTGACCTGGTCAACTTTGTGGCCCAGCAAGTTGGTGGTAAAGGTGGTGGCCGCCCTGACATGGCACAAGCTGGTGGTACGGATGCCAGTGGCCTGGCAAAAGCACTGGCTGGTGTCAGCGAATGGGTCAGCGCCAAGTTATGATACACGTACGTCGCGCTGAAGTATCAGATGCGGCCCAACTGCAACGGGTGTTCGCCAGTACCGGCACCTATTCAGGCACTTTGCAACTGCCACATCCTTCATTAGAGATGTGGCAGGAGCGACTGGAAAAGACCGACCCCAAAGACACCCGCCTGGTCGCCATCTATGATGGCGTGGTGGTTGGTTCAGCCAGCCTGCATCTGGAAAAAGCCCAAAGGCGTCAGCATGTAGGCAGCGTGGGCATGGGCGTGGCAGATGCGTTTTCCGGGCGCGGCATAGGCACGGCATTGTTGACCGAGCTATTGCATATTTCGGATAACTGGCTCAACCTGTTGCGCGTGGAATTAACCGTGTTTTGTGATAACGCCGCAGCCATACATCTGTACAAGAAATTTGGTTTCGACATCGAAGGCACCATGCGTGCCTACGCCTTTCGCAACGGCGAATTTGTCGATAGTTATGCCATGGCGCGCTTGCATCCTCGCCAAGCTATGGTGCCGCTAAAACAAACATAAACCGGCTGCTGCCAGGGAATTGGCTGCCTGTGCCAATATTTAGCCAGGGCTACCAATTACCCAGCGTCACAGCCACCAGCGAATGACAGTCTGAGGTCTGCATGGAAATTAAATTTTGCCCCGTTTGTGCCACATCACTGATAGAACGTCCGGATGAACAGGAAGCTGGCAAGCTACGCCTGGCTTGTCCGGATGGACACTGGACACACTGGGATAATCCCTTGCCGGTACTGGCGGCCCTGGTCGAAGTCGAAGGCCATATCCTGCTGGCCCGCAATGCCGCTTGGCCAGAAAAAACCTTTGCCCTGATCACCGGTTTCATGGAACGTGGCGAAACACCAGAGCAGGGCGTCGCCAGGGAACTCAAGGAAGAAACCAATCTCGATGCCGACCAGATCACCCTCATCGGCGTCTACGAATTCATCAAAAAAAACGAACTCATCATCGCCTATCACGTCAAGGCATCTGGCGAGATTCGCCTGTCACCAGAACTGCTTGAATACCGCCTGATCGCACCAGAAAAACTGCGGCCCTGGAATGCCGGCACTGGCCACGCCATGGCAGACTGGATGCGCTCGCGCGGCCTGGAGCCGGTGTATATGGAATGGCAAAGCTAGGCAACACCAAGCAACACGCCCGACAGCGGTTGTCGGGAAATGCGTGTGCAAAAACCGCCATATGATTCTGTGCATTTGCACAATAAAGTGTTGCAGTACGATGCAAGTAATCGGCAAATTGATGCAATACTTGCAAACATCTGCGGATTTTACAATTGTTTTGATCAAATACCTGAGTAAAGTAAGTCAGTAGTAAGTTTAATGACTAAGATGAAGACGTAGGCTGTAGACAGGAAATTTTTTGTGGCGCACTATTTTTGTGCGAGAACTTTAAAGAAGTTGAACTCTCCTGTTGTTAGTCTGCTGCGTTGCACCATGTGAATGAAAATTCCGGTAGAATTGGTGCATCAATTGTCGGGCAAATTAGCTTATTCAATTTGTATTACTGGGAAAATCATGCAATTCAATAAAGAACTGGATGCACGCGGACTGAACTGTCCTCTTCCAATTTTAAAGACCAAGAAGGCACTGGCAGAAATGCTTACCGGTGAAGTCTTGCATGTCTTGGCGACTGATCCTGGATCTGTCCGCGACTTTAAGGCTTTCTCCAAGCAGACCGGCAATGAATTGCTGTCGCACATGGAAGGCAGTAAAGAGTTTGAATACTTCATCAAGCGCAAATAAATTTGTCTTGATCATATAAAATCCAGGCAGATGCTGACTAAATTTCCCTGGTAAATTATCTCTCCAAACTACAGCCGTTCGGCTTAATTGTTGAAATGGCCTTTAAGTAAAAACTTAAAGGCTTTTTCATGCATATAAAACAGCTTGCGGTCACGGGCATATTGCTGAAGAAGACGCAGCACATCAAAGCCGCATCAGGCACCATTTCTTAAGCAGCATGATACGGAAAAATTCAGAACAATCCCGAGGCAATATTGATTGTTAAAGCTAATACTGTGGTATTGAAGAAAAAGGCTAATATACAATGAAGTGTGCCAATTCTTCGCATAAAACGGCATGAAAAACTGACATCTGCAGTCTGCCCTGAAGTGCCGATGACACACGCGAAATATAAAAAGTCACCGTAGTCGGGCGCGTGTCCACCCGGGAACTCCAGCCCACCTGAATTGCCTCTTGCTTCTGCCGCATAAAAATCATGGGCATAATGCAGCGCGAACATCAATTGAGTAAATGCCCACGAAGACAAAATCGTAAGTACAGTCAGTGCAATATGTGCATAACGCAATTGCCCATGCATCTCTTTGACGACTGCCAATTCTGCAACGACGGCACCAATTGACATCAATGCGGCAATGACAACTAAACTTAAAATGGTCAACCGGCCTTCATTTTGTTCCAGTGCACGTTTGCGGATACGTTCATGATTGGACCAAAACATCATTTTAAGGGCAAGTATCAAATACAGAATTGCACCCACATTCCAGCCTATGATCAATCTCGTAATCGTGTGCTGGGCAAGCGATAGTGGTAAAAATAGAACTGTAGCGACACCAATTAAAGCGCTAATGAAGAGCCTTGGTCGTGCAAAGACCACGCGAATTGGAGTGAATAGAGAAGATCGTTGCAAGGAAGTGTTTGTCATTTGCGTACGTTACTTGATTTTTAAAATTTTGTATTCATGTTAAGATAATTGAATGCAATGTACATGAACAACCTAAATGGATCAGCTATCCAAACTCGCGGATAAGTTCA
The DNA here is from genome assembly GCF_049340445.1 of Undibacterium sp. Ji50W. NCBI lineage: Bacteria > Pseudomonadati > Pseudomonadota > Betaproteobacteria > Burkholderiales > Oxalobacteraceae > Undibacterium > Undibacterium sp. Ji50W. The sequence goes on from NZ_JBMPOX010000008.1 coordinate 124,170, forward strand.
GCCATCTATAGATACTACACCTTTTGCGTGTAAAAAAATCGCAGCCCTTGAGTTTGCCATTGGTAACCCCAGGCGTAACTATTCAGCATTTGTAAACATTTCTGACGTGCTGCATAGTGCAGGGAATGATAAAAATTCCCGACCTCAGAGAGTTAAGTAGCGAGCAAAAAGATGTGCTCATTGTGGAATTAATTAGCACGCTCAATGCGATGATGGTGCGCATCAATGTCTTGGAAGCGAGGTTGATTAAAGACAGCCACAATTCCAGCAAACCACCGTCAACAGTTGGATTGCAACGCAAGCCGAAATCCTTGCGCCAGACAGGAGGCAAGGTAGGTGAGCACCAGGGCGTCCGGATAAAACACTCAAGCGCCTGGCCGCTTGTGTTGCGTCTAGTCTATTGAATTATGCAAGGTAGATAAAGAGGGTATTTTTGCGCGTAGTTCGGCTTCGACATGCTGTGCCTGCTTCAACAATGCTTCTTGATCGTCGCCTGTTTTATATGAATATCCGACGCTTAGTGCACCGATTAATTTTCCGGTGATGTCGAACATTGGTAATTCAATTCCAAAACGAGTCTTGCTCACGCCGTACGCTCCATAGATGGATTTTCCTGTTTCGATTACTTGGCGGTCATCACTATCAGCCTTCTTTCCAATACGGCCTATGCTAGAAGCAATGATAGGGTAGTCATCGCCAGATAAAGTCGCTACGTGCATGGCAAGTACAAGCAGTTCCGGATGCCGGGCCATCGTTTCATCTACCAATTTCTGCGCATAAGGGCTGTTTGGAAAATTCGCTACATACGGTACCGGATCCATCAGATTGGCTACATTTATTACATGTCGACGCAATTCATCACGTATCTGTTCCGATTGTTTGTAAAGTGCAGAGGAATCATCGCCGCTCTTGTAAGGTAGCGTGATGACGACCGTACCTATGGTTTCGCCAGACACGTCGAGTAAAGGCAAGATAGTATGAAGGTGTTTGCCACCAGAGCTAATTCTCTGCGTTAGTTGCGTATCACTCATTGAATCCAGTTCGGGGACACTGATGGCTTGATCAGTCATACTTCCAGCAGACGCAACAGCCGATTTTTTCAAACTTTTCGGTACGGTTGCGTATATTGTCAGTGCTGCTACTTGAGTATGCTGGATTAGTTCCAAATCTACCAGGTGCTGCGCATAAATTTTGGTAGTTTCCTGAGCTAAGGTTGTGCATGTCAGGACTGTCGCCAGAATTAAGAATGCAAAGTATTTCATGTGATCTCCTTTAGTATTTTTTCGAGAGGGCTTGAATCAGCTTATTTGAGTTTTTCCATTTCTTTTTTTACTTCCTCAAGTGTCAATGGGAAATAGCCCGAATATTGAACAGCCTCTTGGCCCTGACGGCTTAGAATGAAACGCAAAAATTCCCGGATCGGCGGTGTTATTGATTCACCCTTATTGTGATTAAGGCGAATATACATATAACGACTTAGAGGATAGTTCCCGTTGGACACGTTTTCTGCATCTATTTCATAAAACGGCCCATCGTTATTTATTGCAACTGCTAATGACTTGAGCCCGGGGCCTCCTTCTTCCAATCCACCGAAACCGATAGCCCCAGCCTCACGAGCTAAGGCATTTGCTGTGTCGACGATGGAACCAGTCTGCGCAGCTTTGTTCCACGCACCGCCGTGTAAGAGCGCTATCTGCATGGACATGGTATTTGGAGCGATCTGTGGTGGCATATAAATAGTGATTGGGCGCTTCTCCCATTCTCCACCCACGCCAAGTTGTCCCCAATGCGTGATGGTGGGTGTGTCACCAAGGATTGCCTTTAATTGTGCCGTCGTGATGTGCGCTAATGGATTAGATGGATGTACAAAAATGGCTTGGGCTGTGGTTCGTTGGGGGGTATTGAAGCCACCGCGCGCAACACGTATTTCAAGGGGCTCTGACTGATGTTGCACATGCGCGTATGCTGCTTTTTCCGCAGGCCATAATTCCCTTCCCATTGGGGCGATGTCGGCTTCCCCTGCGATCAGGGCATGAAAACCATTCAAGGTGCCCAGATGTTCCCAACGTTCCCCTTTGCGTACACCTGGCTGCAACAAGCGAAACTCGCGCATCCAGCGATCCATTAAGGATTTCATGCCATCGCTACCTATGCTGCGAATAAACCCGTGCACGTTTGCATCTGGACGATAGGTAGGTAATGCCGAGTCGAGTGGTGGGAGAAAAGCTCGTAATTTGGCACGTTCCCGGTTGATATCTTCGGTACTTAAGGTTTCAAATTGAGCTTGTTGTGCAACAATGTTCTGTCCTTCGTCGCTAAGTGCAAAATTCAGAAATTCCTGTATTTTCGGTGCGACAGGTGCGCCAGCTCGTTTATTTATGGCAATGTATGCTGGTTTATCAGAGGTGCCTGCGACACGTATCAATAATGGCGATTTCATCATGTCGCCTGCGAATTGGTGAGCGTATGGGGCAATTTCAGACGGGAGTGGTTCGCGTGAAAGCGGAGCCAGGTCGGCATTTTCGAACATCAATGCGCCGATTGAAGTGGCATCGCTCTTGTGCTCCCAACGTGAACCTTTGCGAAGGCCAGGTTGATGGCTTTGTAGCCCAGAAAACCAAGCATTCATTAACGCCTGCATCTTATTGTCACCGATGCTGTCGATAGTTCCTGTCAAATTTGTTTCCATTTTATAAATTGGTAACGATTGACTTGTCGTTGCGAACGCAATGTTGGCGGTGGTGAGCCAAGCACACAAAAGACTACAAACAGAAATCGACGACAGGTTCATCAAATATCCTCAGAATAGACTACAAATCCGGAAAAAATATCTGCTTAACCTGAACTGAACCTGAAGAGAATTAAGTACAGGGTGTAGGCAGGCAGTGGTATTTCGAAATGATATGTGTAAATGCAATTAACCCCGCCACTAAGATAAATGGGTGTGTTTGCAAAATAGTGGCTGTTATAGATGATCCTCGTTTTATCAAATGAACTGCAGTGAGACAGTATGAAAACAGGGAAATTGCATGGCTAAATTTTTGGGGAAAAATTTACAGATTTGGTGTGGTCTTGAAAGAAAGCTGTTTTTCTCTTTCACAAGAAAACGCAGCCAAGCTGCGCTTTCTTTGTTCAAATAGAATAAATTTATTTTGCTTTTTCAAACAATGCTGCATAGCTCGGAATTTTCTTTTGCAATTCATTGCGCAAAGCAGTTGAGACCGTGAAAAAGTGTGCATCGTCGTAGCCACTACCTACCGGATTTTTGTAGGCTAAAACAAGCAAGCCTATGTTTTCTCCTGCGGCATCACGCAACGGCAACATGGGTACAAATTTACGGATAGGGTCTTTGGTACGGTGCCAACGTGGGTCCAGTATAGTTATACCAGTCTCGATAATCATGACGTCGTCCGGGTCATCTGGATTGCCTATTCTTTCTGGGTAGGAGCCAGCAAACATCGTGTATACCTTTGACAAACCAGGAGGCACACCGTGAAAGGTGACACTGATCAGTTCTGGATGAGCCGCCATGATCTCGTCCGAAAGAGTTTGAGCATATATCCGGTAAGACGGCGCGGTCCAGTTTTTAGCCGGGGCACTTGGTGCAACCTGCGCGAATACCAGTGACTGCTCACAAAGTGAAGCTGCAATGCCTAACGCAGCTATTAACGTTAATTTTGAAAATATTTTCATGATTTCCTTTTATATGCCTTGTAGGGCAGTCTCCAATACAAAAATCGAAGTCATGAATGACATGATCTGAGTCGATTTTACGTTTCGTACATTAAATGAAAATAAACTGATTGCGTCAAGAATAACGCTAACACTTCGAGTAAAAATTCGCGCGAATTTTGGGTGTAAGAACATATGATAATGACCCAAAAAGGACTTTCGGCAAGCGGTCTATTTTTCTCAAACTAAGGGTTCAAAAAAACACCATATTTTTCCTTATGCTCACCTCCCTTGATAGACATAACAATGATTTTCTGAGGCTCATTCATATAAAAAGAATGGTTTCAGATCGCTTCATGTGTGGTGACCGGTCGCCATTTAGCTATGCGATTCTCGATGGCCGTCATCAAGTAGGATGCTCCCAAGGCAACTACCATTACAATGACGATGGCAGCGTACATGCCAGCTGAGTCAAATCCGCCTTTAGCAATATTAATGAGGAGTCCAATACCGTAACGAGAACCAACGAATTCACCAACTATGGCGCCAATGATCGCGAAACCAAAGCTTACGTGCAGGGAAGCGAAAATCCAGCTCATAGCCGATGGAACAATCACTGAGCGGGTCAATTGCCATTGGCTGGCACCTAGTATCAATGCATTTGCAATGAGCGAGCGATCAGCTTCGCGGACTCCCTGGAAGGCGTTTGAAAATACGACGAAGAACACCATAACGAAAGACAGGGCCACTTTTGAACCTAAGCCAAGGCCAAAAATCATAATGAAAATTGGCGCAAGCACTACACGCGGAATCGAATTGATCACCTTAATGTAGATTGAGAATATATCTGCTGCCATGTGGTTACGCCCAAGTACAACCCCCGTCAAAATGCCACCTATTGAACCAGTGAAAAAGCCCAACAGTGACTCCTCCATGGTTACCCACAGGTGATACCACAACGAGACACCGTCTACCCCCTCTGTTGTCCATTGATACAAACGTACCGAAATGGCACTTGGAGATGAATAAAAAAATTCGTCTATCAGCTTGTAATCTGATGCTATTTCCCATCCCCCCAGGAAAACAAATAAAATCAGCCAACGCCAAAAAATGATCGTGTTCTTGCGTTTGCGGGCTGCTTTGGTGGCAGCGGCTTCAATCTCAAGATCGGACGTGCCAATACGAAAAACAGGAGCTGTAGATGTAGTATTTGAATTGATCATAATATCCTCGTTGCGATTAAGATGATATTTCGGCGCGAGCAGCACCCAACATAACCTCGTCTCTCAGGTCGTTCCAAATAGTCTGGGAAATATCGATGAATTTTTTTTCGTAACGAATCTCGGCAGCGATTCTTGGACGTTGAATGTCAATTTCGTAGATAGATTTGACTGTCGCAGGACCTGCAGTCAATACATACACTTTATCAGCCAGTGAAATCGCCTCCTCCAGATCATGGGTCACAAACAATACGGAGGCTTTGGCTTCGGACCAAAGGCGCAACAATTCGTCGTGCATTAGTACACGTGTTTGGACGTCAAGTGCCGAAAATGGCTCGTCCATCAGTAATATTTGCGGCTCATTGATAAAGGTTTGTGCCAATGAAACACGCTTGCGCATTCCGCCCGAGAGTTGATGTGGGTACTTTGCTTCATGCTCGCTCAGATTGACACACGCCAGCCATTTGCGAGCTAATTCGTATGCTAATTCTTTGGGGTGGAAACGGAACATCGGGCCGGCTATGACATTGTCAATCACGTTAAGCCAGGGGAATAATGCATCTGTTTGGAATACGAACCCAATACGTGGATCGATTCCGTTCACAGGTTCGCCGAATAAACGCACCTCTCCACTAGACGGTTTGGCCAGCCCGGTTATTAGATTTAAAGTGGTCGACTTACCACAACCGGTCGGGCCAACGATGGCAACAAACTCTCCTTGTTGAATGGTCAGATTGAAGTCGCGAATGGCAGTCATCGACTTACCATCTGGCGTCAGGAATCGTCGGCTGACATGGATCAACTCGACAGCCGGAACAGGCTTGGTTGTTGTGGCAGTCATTATTTGACCTTCTTAACAAATTCTGTAGTGAATGTTTTTGATAAATCGATTTTCTTGCCTTTCAGATTTTTTGAATAACCGGACAAAACCGCAAGTACTGTTTCTGGACCGCCAATTGGCATCATGCCATCAGCAGTAAACATGCCTTTACCGCCGTCTAGTGCCTTAACATAACTGTCTCTGTCACCAACATAGAACGACTTGGGCATCTTGTCAGTGATTTCCGACGCACTGTGGGTATTTATAAAACGTAAGGTTTTGACAAACGCGTTGACCAGTTTTTGCGTGATTTCCTTGTGGGTTTCTATGTAAGTGCTGGTCATGTAAAGTGAAGCGGCCGGATAAGTGCCGCCCAGTGCTTGCTTGGTGCTTTCCATGGTACGCAAATCAACCAATATTCTCGCTTCACCGGTTTTTAATAAGCGAGTAATAGTTGGTTCTGTGGTCATCCCAAGTTCGATTTTGTTTTGCTGCATTGCTGCAATGAAGGTCTGACCAGCCCCCACAGGAATGGAATTGAACTGGCCTAATGGAACTCCCGCTTTCACCGCCAGGAATTGCGTTAGAAAATTGGTGGAAGAACCAAGGCCAGTAACACCCAGGTTTCTACCTTTTACGTCGGCCATGGATTTAATTTGTGGGTATTTGTTTGACACCAATTCAACCTCGCCCGGTGCCTGTGCCAACTGGACGACCGATTGCATGTATTTGCCTTTGCTCTGCATATCGACGCAATGATCATAAAATCCAACGACACCTTGCACAGCGCCTGTCAGCAGTTCACCCTCTGCATCGACACCGGAGCCCTCGTTTAGCAATTCCACTTCCAGACCTTCTGCTTTGAAATAGCCTAGGGACTCTGCGAGCTTTGCTGGCAGATAAATTTGCTTTTCATAGCCGCCAACCATCAAGGTAATTTTGTCGCCTGCCAAGGCAGGACCAGCCGCAATAAAAACAGAAATCAGTGTGATCACCTTGCAAAATTTGCTTTTGACATTCATTCGATATCTCCCAAGTTGTAGTTTTGATGCTGCTTGAGCCAGAATGCTCCATCAAACTAAATGCAACCTGAAACGATTCTGAGAAATTCTTAATGAATGACGGCAGGAAGTTCAATCACTATGCGCAAGCCGCGCCCAAAGCGACCTGGAGTGGCAGAAATTTTACCGTGGTGGAGATCAATAATACTGCGGCAGATCGCAAGGCCCAGGCCATTTCCCTGATAGTTGGTGCTACTGAGATTTAGTCGCACAAACCGTTCAAAGATACGTTCATGCTGATCATCCGGCACGCCAGGTCCTTCATCTTCGACGCAAAGGCTCCAGACGCCGTTGACAATCAAAGAGCGCAGGGTGATTGCTGCCCCCGCTGACGATACTGACAGGGAATTGGTCAGTAGGTTAAGAAGTACCTGGCGCAGGCGCTTATCGTCAAATACTACTGGCACATCACCGTCGTGGACGTGGGAATAGTGAATACCATAGTGTTCGGACAGTACTCTGGCATCATGTGCAAAGGTCTGCAGGAATTGTGTTGGATTGAGCTCTTGTAGATCCAGCGTTATCGCACGAGCTTCAGCCCGGGACAAAAAAAGAAGCTCTTCAATAATTTGATTTAATCGGGCGAGTTCTTCTAGCTGGACGTGAACGGCTTCTTCATGTGCGGGGCTTAGCCCACCATCCGCCAACATTTTCTCGGCATGCAGACGAACCAGTGACAATGGGGTTTTCAATTCATGAGATGCTTCGGCAGTAAAACGACGAATTTGCTTGAAAGACGATTCAAGCCGGTCAAACATATGGTTTAGCATGCGCGCCAGATCAGAAACTTCATCTTGCACGTCTGTAACAGGGATACGAGCGTCAAGGTTGTCAGAACGAATATGATTGGCGGCTTCGCTAATGCTGCGTACGGGCCGCAATGCCATCCGGCTAAGCCAGAAACCGATGGCCAGGCTGGCAACAAGCATGCATCCTAGCAATGCCAGGCACACTTCGGCATACCCCTCCATGACAACGCGTACCGCTGTCAGCGGAGTCGCAATGTTAACATCAAAATTACCTATGATGAATTCTGTGACACGTAATTCTCCGATTGTGTCAACGTATACATTGAACGAGTGCTCACCCTTAATATCTGGGATTAAATGTTCCTTCAAATTATGGGAGCGAAAGATAGTGCCAGTTTGTGCGCTGTGAACATCCACGTAGAACAGTACTGCTGAATATTCGGTAATACTTCGAAGACGTTCTTCGATACGGTCTGGGTCTACCGTTTCATGTTCCGGATGGAGATGCGCTTTGATTTGTTCAAACTGTGACGCGTTCAACAAATCTAAGCCATGAATAAGATGGCGCTCCAGCATTTGATAGCCAGCAGCAAACAGACAAGTCAAAGTCACCGTCGCCGCCATGGCATACCAAATTGCCAGGCGCGTACTAATTGATTTCATTTGTAGTATGAAATGCTGTTTACCTACCTTTGTGGTAACGTGATTCATAGTAGCTGGTAACCAACGCCACGAAAGGTCTTGAACAGTGGTTGATCTGGAATGGTATCGAATTTTCCCCGCAACTTACTCATATAAACATCGAGTAGATTGGTGTCAACATCGTAGTGGGCATCCCATATTTTTTCGGCAATCAGGGTGCGTGGCAGGATGCGTCCGATGTTATGCATGAAGATTTCAAGCAATGCAAATTCCCGACTGGTAAGGTCTATCGACTTACCGTTGACGTGAACAGTGTGTCCAAGAAGGTCTAGTTTGATACCACGATGTTCGAGCACGGTCTCTTTCGTAGTCGAGTGGCGCCTTAATAGCGAGCGAACGCGCGCCAATAATTCTTCCAGACTGAAAGGTTTTGGCAAGTAATCGTCGGCACCCAGATCGAGACCCTTGATGCGATCTTCTACGGTATCGCGTGCACTAAGTATCAGCACAGGTTCGTTGAAGCCGGCCTTGCGCCATTCCCTCAGCAGATCAAGTCCATCACCATCGGGCAGACCCAAATCCAGCACGATGGCGTCATAACTGGTTTCACACAAGGCGTCACGGGCCGAGCTGCAAGTACCTACCCAGCTAACCGTGTAAGTATGCTCGGACATGCCTTGCTTTAGAAATAAGCCTAAACGTTGCTGGTCTTCGACGATCAAGATTTTCATATTGAAACTCCTTTAACACCGCGCATAAAATGTTTATTGCCGAATTGCAGGAACACGACATCAGATTGGCCATACAGATCATCACGCATTAACCTGAAATCTTCCTGAATTTTACATCGCTGAAAGATCATTCATACCACGTTCAGGTTGCTTTCAGGATGAATCCCCATGATGCACTGAGACTTGCTGTTTATCAAATCATAGGAGATTCACAATGTTTTTGCGACATTCCACAGTTTTTGGTTGTTCACTGGTGCTGCTTGGCTTCCTTGCCAGTCAGGCACATAGTGCGGAACCGCTGCAAACCGTGCTGCACTTAGACAATCGCGTCGAATTGCCTGAATATACAGGTGATTTTGATCATTTCGCAGTGGATGTAAAGGGGAAGCGTCTTTTCCTGGCGGCCGAAGATCACGGAACGCTGGAAGTGTTTGACCTTATTTCAGGAAAACATCTGAAGACGATCAACGGCGTTGAAATACCACACGGTATCCTTTATCTGGAAGACAGCAATCGACTTGTGGTTACCGATAGCGGTGCCGGCCACACCAAGATTTTTGATGCAAGTACATATCAACTTATAGGTTCTATTCAGCTTAAGCCTGGTGCTGATTCCATGGGCTATGACACCAATGCCAAGAACATGTACATAGTCACTGGCGGGAAAAACGGTAATCTCGCGAATTCCTTTTTGGCAAAAGTAAATCCCCACACAGGGAAGCAAGTCGGTGAGTTGAAATTTGATACAGACAAAGTGGAAGCGATGGCCATCGAAGAAACCGGCAAGCATCTATACATCAACGTAACTGGTATGAATCACGTCGCGGTTGTCGATAAAGAAAACTTGTCTGTTGTCAAAACCTGGCCCATTGCCGAAGGAAAAATGAATGCGGCAATGGCATTTGACGAAGTCAGTGAGCGCCTGTTTGTAGTGACACGTAAGCCCTATCAACTACTCATTTTGAATACCAAAACCGGTGCGACTGTTGCCAGCTTTGCTGCACCAGAACGTACAAACGAAGCGATTTTCGATAAACAGAATCGCCGCATTTATTTGGCCGGTGACGATTTCATTGGCGTATATCAACAGGATGATGCCGATCATTACCATGAACTAGCGCGTGTGCCTTCAGCACATGGTGCCAAGACAGCCATTTTTGTACCTCAACTCAGTCGCTTTTATGCGGCAGTGTCTCCAGGGGACGGCAATACTGGTGCTGCAGTGCTGAATTACAATGTTGAACCCCTCATTAAGGAAATGAAATGAAGGTGGCGAAACATCACAATCACAAATGGCTGGGCTCGTTGATGATGGTAATGGCTACGGGAATGTTAGCAGTTCCTGCCCACGCGTATCGCCCATTTGATGGCACGGATGCGAGTGTAGCTGAACCTGGCATTTTCGAACTTGAGCTTGGTCCTCTGGGGTACGTCAAAAATGGTACAGATCGAACTCTGGTCGTACCGTCTTTTGTCGCAAACTTCGGTTTCGACGGCAATACTGAAATTGTATTGGAGGGACGCATCAACCATCTGATAGCTGCAAACGATGTCAGATATCAAACGAGTCTCGGTGACACAGCACTTTCGGTCAAGCATCTATTCCGCACAGGTAATCTGCAGGATGGCGGAAGCGGTGTCAGTATAGCCGCTGAATGTGGCGTGCTGTTACCTGAAATTCATGGTGTGTCAGGAAATGGTGCCACTTGCGCCGGGATCATATCTCATCGCTTCAATGTGGCCACGGTTCATCTCAATGCTGCACTTACGCGAACACGAGCACAGAATGCGGCGCGATTTCTGGGTTTGATCATCGAAGGAGATGCTGAAGAAAAGGTCAGACCAGTGGCAGAAACTTACATCGAACGGGACAAATCTGGCGGACGCACGGGATCAGTATTAGTGGGCATGATCTGGAAACACAGTGAGGACCTTTCCTTTGACGTCGCTCTCCGTCGTGCCAGTAGCAGTGGAGAAAACATTAGTGAGTTGCGCGCGGGGCTCACCTGGAGTTACGCAATGCACAAATAAACGGAATAGAAAAATTTGACTATCGCTTGTTTGACGCAGTTGGAGCCAGAGATAGTCAGGTTTTATTTTTAAATTTATTAGGGCTTACGAAAGATCATCCCAGCCATGCTGTTGCTTTGGGGAGCATCCCTTGCAGGGGGATGTTCGGTTCGTGGCCCGACAATATGTTGTCTGAAACCCCGACTACACCGCAGCGACGAAGACAGTACGAATAGTGCGTGGCTCTGGGGCGAGGAGCTGCAACGCAGCTAGGGCGATTTTGCGTAAGTCTTATTTATTCTAATTTTTCCAATTGTTCGCATACCGTTGTGGGGGGGAGGGGTAAGTAGCTGCCATTGACAGTGACTTCTTGTTGCCCTTCGCGACTTAAAACGTAACGCAGAAATTCCTTGAGTTTCGGCTCTATGGCTGTCCCAGGCTTACGATTGAGGTAAATATACAAATTCCGTACTAAGGGATAACTGCGGTCTTGAAAGCTTGCTTTGCTTGGCGCGATATAGGGACCGCCTTCCTTTGCAGCAAGTGCTAGTGCTTTTATGCCTGATATTTTTTTTGCCTGCGGGGCAATAGACCAGGCCATCCCGTATTTGTTATTGGCAAGTTCCTTGCTGAGCATATGCTGAAGCCCACCTTCTTGCGCGAGATCATCATCCGAAATCATTTTGCTTCCTGTTTCTACGTATTCGCGTAAATTTTGATTCCATTTGTCACTGTTTTTTAGTACTTTCAATTGAAAAAAACGCGAAGTCCCCGACGGTGCGTGGCCATAGGTTTGAATTGCCTTGTCGGCCCATTCACCGGACAAGCCTAGTTGCCCCCAGGTACGGATGTTTTCCTCGTCACTGCGTTTGTCATTGAGGCTCCATTTGAAACCGCGCAAACTACCGTTGCGTTCGGCTCCGAAAATTCCATCCAATTGAGCTATCGTCAGGCGCGAAAGAGGATTGTCACGATGGACATAAACCACAATTCCTGGTGACTTGCCATCCACATCATAGGTGCCAGATGCAACCGTAATATCGAGCGCGTGGTAACCGTATACTTCGAAGAAGGAAAGTATCTCTGTAATTGCAGGTTCACCACCATCAGGAGCAAGGTCAGTCTGGCCCGTGACCAGTGCAGGAAATGCAGTATCGCTGCTAGGTAAGGTATCTTGAAAATGTATATCAGGGTGGTAATGGCGGAACTGTTCTTCCCATTTTTTTAAAACACCACCTAATCCGAAACCATAGTTACGAATCGTGCCAGAAACCTGTTGTTGTGGTTGGTATTTGGGAAGCTCATTTAGTACGCATGTAGCTTGAACGGAACAATTTAAATGGAGTAGTGTAAGTACAAGCGGTAATTTAAAGTTTAAAGAGGGCATGACGTCTCCACTGTGTCAGTCCAGAGTTTTTAATCCATTGCGGATTTCTTCTATATTTAAAGGTAAAAAGGCCGCATCGTTAACAACGGCCTCCATACCATCTCTACTTAAAATGTAGCGCAGGAATTCTTCAACTTTTGGATCTACTTCATGTCCTGGGGGACGGTTAATAAATGCAGTGCTATAGCGCGTTAGTGGATAGTCGCGACGCCATGCCATTTCCTTACTGGGAGCGAAGTAGGGACCACCGTTCTTTTCTGCAAGAGAAATGCTTTTGACACTCGTATTTTCAAAAAGTACATTTGCAAATGCAATGCCGTCAGGATCGTTGGCTAGTGCATTCAGGATATAGGTGCCGGCATTAATCACATTACCGTCTGCAGTACGACCATTGTCGAATTCGCGCAACTCGGGATTCCAACGATCACTTCCTTTGAGTACGGTGAGTTTGAAGAAACCAGCCATACCGGTGTCGAAATTATAGCCATACACGTGCACTGGTCTATGACGCCAGGAGCCGCTCAATCGAAGTTGCCCCCAGGTTCGGATGGCAGACTTTGCGCCACGCTTACGTTCCACACCATACAGTGCATCAAGTTGACTCAAGCTTAATTTGGATAAAGGATTTTTCTTGTTCACGTAGACCATCAGCGCAAAGGTTTTGTGCTGGGTTGCATAACTACCGGAAGTTATCTTGACGCCCGTTGGTGAATAGCCATACCAATCTTCAAATGCTTCTATTTCGGGGCGGTAGGGCTCTCGGCCGATGAAAACAATATCTGCAATGTTGGCGTACAGTCCAGCCATTGCTGTCTCGGTTCCTTTCATATCGGTCACAAAGCCAACACCAGGCTGATGTTTTTGAAAACCGTCCTGCCATGCCTGCATTAATTCGGGTATATATGGATTCCCCCCTATGCGTATGGTTCCACTGACTGGTCGGTGCGCATGGTATGGTGAAAGATTGGCCAGATAGTCCGGCTCTTTGCTATAGGCACTGTCGAAAGCGAGTGCAATGACAAACAGCAGAAAAGAGTGTATTTTCAATTAAGCTTACTCCGTTCTTGCGCCAAGATTTCTGGATTCAGAGGAAAATACATACCGTCGCGTTCGATGTCTGCCTGACCTTGTGCACTAAGAATATAACGCAAGTATTCTTTTAATGGCTGAGTGATTGTTTGTCCTTGCGTATGATTGATGAAAATGGAGATGCTCCGGGTTAAGGGATAGCTGCGTTGTGCAACAGATTCACGGGAAGGATAAATGTTAGGGCTATTTTCGTTGATTGCCAGTGACAGCGGTTTAACTTGCACATTTTTATTGACCATAGTTGACACTGCAATTGCATACTGGTCTTTGGCCAGTGCATCAAGAATTTTTCGACCCGGATCTGAGTGTCTGGGCACCGCATTGAATTCACGCAGATTCGCTGTCCATTTCTGGCTACCACCCATCACAGTTTGTTCCAGGAATTGCGATTCCATTGAGCTAATGGCAGGAATATATACCTTGATGGTCTTGTTTTTCCATGCGCCAGTAAGGCCAAGTTCACCCCAGGTGTGTATCGGTTTTGTGCTGCGGCGATGATCCGCGCTGATTATTGCATCCAGTTGCGCTAACGTTAAGCTCTTAAGTGGATTATTGCTATGAACAAAAACAACCAGTGCAGGGTTATGATTTTGTACGTCTAGGCTGCCGGTAGCCACCACAATTTCAAAAGGATCCTGCTTGAAGATAGCCTGGTAGGCATCAAGCTCGATGGAAATTGGGCGGCGTTCGATCAATGCAACATCAGCTGCTCCAGTGTATAAACCACCAATTGCAGTAGAATTACCTCTGAGTGTGGTTTGAAAACGTATATTCGGCTGAAACTGATGAAGGCCCAATTCCCAAGCGCTCATTAACGACGCCAGATAATTTTCATTTAAGCTGCCGTGCCCCCAAATGCGAATAAAACCACTGACAGGTTTATCTGCCACATATTCAGCCCTGGGCTGTGCACAAGCGGTGAGTGAATCAAAAAGCAGTGCACCACCAATCAGCAAAAATGAAAATCGTGAATAAGTCATCAGAATTTGGCGTTTGCTGTGAGATAGTACAAACGTCCGATAGGCGAATAACTTGCTGCGTCGGCGTTGTTGTCAGTAAATGCCTGCGGAGAAAGAGGTGGCATTTTATTGGTGATGTTGTTAACCCCAAACGCGACAGTCCAAGCTTTGCCGTATTTACCCATTAAATGTTCGCCGCTGTAGGCAAGACGGATATCCCAACTGGAATATGAACTTACATCCATAGGTTTTAAGGTGGTGCTGGTTTCATACACCAAACCACCGGCACCAAGGTCGGTTACAGCTGACACATAGGTATTACCTATCGTAAGATCCCAGTTATTCTTTTTCCATCCGAAAACCGTATAGAAACGATACTTGGGCAAGGTTCCTTGTACGCCGGTGCCGCCATTGGTTGCAGTACCAGCATATTCATAAAATTTTTGATATGGTAAAGCCTGGAATTGATAAGACGAAAAAATTGTTCCTGCGGTAGAGATAGAGAATGCGCCTGCATCGGTAGGCATTTCATATTCAGCGTTGATGCTGTATGACTTTACACGTAAGCCACCCAAGTTAGTAAAACGATCGATTGCGTACACGTTGTTAGCATTGTTCGGGTCGGCTCGCAGATAATTACCTAATTCCCCAGGATTTGTAAAAGCGATCGCGCCTGGCAATCCAGGGAAATTACCCTTTGCCAGATTGGCAGAGAATGGAGATGCCGAACCTTGTTGATCAACGCTTTGCAGAATATTGGTAAAGCCTATTCCTCCGGGATATCCGCGTTGTGATACGTCGTGATATTCACCACCTAAGGTCAGTCCAGGTAGGCCATTTGGCTCCCATGAAAAACTTAAAGAGCGCGTTTGCGACTTGCTGGCCTCCAGACCAGGGTTGTTGCCATCTTCACCATTGAAACCCGGATTAGCAATACCAAATACAGTGGTAATAACGCCGCTGCCAACCGTACGTGTGTCGGTCGGACCATACTTGGCGAACAATGTTGGTGCAGTATATGATTTCGAGTATGCGCCTCGAACCGTCAGCTCTGCGCTAAAGGGCTGCCAGCGAAAACCTATCTTTGGTACCGTAGCTTCTCCTGCATCGCTGTAACGTTCGTAGCGATAAGCACCGACAAGGTCAAGGGCATGCAGTCCAGGCAGTGCCCAAGTGGCACTCGTGATAGGTGCCCGAAATTCTGCATAGACAGCGTCAACCGTGCGGCTCTTGTCAAAGGCGTCTGCATACGTCCCGCCTATCCATTGCTGTGCGGTGGCGCCGGTATTGTTGCCGTTTGGATCGGTATGTGCTGAAAGACTTTCCTTGCGCGAACTAATGCCTGCAGCGAACCCTAGCTTACCTGCCGGGAGTTTCATCACATAACCGTGTACTGAAGCATCAAACGAATCGAGCTGGCTAGAAGTATCGATCACTTCTGTCCCATAGACATTCGCCAACGCTGCTATGTTGACTCCTTTACTGCGTGCGAAAGGGTCCAGGGCCGGTTGCAATACCAAAGCATTGTTCTTAGAAAAACCGCTATATACTTTACTATACGCACCACCTGCTACTGCATTGCCGTTGGCGTCGTATCCACCAGCAACAGCGAGTGGAAGATTAGTTTTGTAGATGACATTCGATTGCCTTTGCTGTAAATCATTTTGGCTGTGGACATAGGCGGTTTCCCAACCCCATCCGTCACCGAGATTGCTTCGTAAACCTATCGTTGCGCGCGAGGTCTCTGCGTCATTGTTAAACTGGCGAGGTAATGGCCAATACGCAAAATTCACGCCAGAAAAATTTGTATTTAGCGGATTTGACGGCGCACCGGCTGGCACCGTCAGCGTCGTAGTGATAGGCAAAAATTGAGTGAAACTCTTGTTTCTCGATACTTCTGCATCAGCAAACAAGCTTAATTTCTTTGGGATCAGGTCGCCAGTCAAGTTCGCGCTGAGCGCTCGCTGTTCTTGCTTTAACAACAAGGTCTGGAATTGGGAAATATCATAGCTGTTAGCAATGCCAGCAGTACTTGCAGGTACATAGGTACCGTTTGCAAAAAGGGCAGCAATTGAAGAGCTGATCGCGCCGGCACCTGTTGGATTGTTATTGCCGGGGGTGTCAATGCTGGCCGCAAGTATACCCGGGGATGCACCGCCTATGGTTCCTGGCACCACAGAAATACGCCCGGTGATTGGGGTAGAGAATGGCCTTTGGCGTTGGTATAGTGGTGTGTTGCTTGATTCGCTGCCCGATACGGTCAGGTTAAACGCGCCAAGGTTTTTGCCGAGAGTGAAAGAAGTGGACTGTTCTGAGTAATCGTTCGCAGTAGCATAGCGACCATTGAGTTCAGCCCCATTGTAATTCGATTTTAGAATAATGTTGACGACACCCCCGATGGCATCCGATCCGTAGATTGCCGATGAACCGTCAGGAAGAACCTCTATTCTTTCAATTGCTGAAGGAGGAATCTGATTCACGTCCACAAAGGCCTTGCCGCCAATGCCGGCAATACTACTGATTGCCAGGCGGCGACCATTGACCAAAATTAAAGTATCAAGGTTACGCAACTGCACTTGCGAACCGCCTGCAGTATTTTGGTTGGTGTTATTGGCGTTGCTACTGCCCGCATTACCGCGCCCCTGAAAAGAGGGTATTTGTTTCCGTAATATATCCAGTAGATTGGAACTGACTCCAGTCTTTGCCATCTGTTCAGCATCAACCATTACTACGCTTACAGCAACTTTGTCGGGATCAACCGGCATACTGGAACCGGTAACTACGACTTGCTGTGTTTTGGTTTCGCTGGTTCCGGGTTCTGCTTGTCGATCCTGTGGAGTTGCTGAGGCAAAAATCGGGGAACTCATTCCAGTCGCCAACATCAAACTAGCAGTGAACGCCTTTTTCATTTTGGTACGGTTTTTCATTGTGTCTCCTTTTTTATATATTCAGCCAATCACGCGGGTGACAAGCTGTCTCCTATTTCGCTGGCGCCATTATGAGTATGGTTCCCAGAACTTTTTTATGTTCTGAATAGGAAGTTGCGCTATAAAACTAAATCTAACCTGAATTGTTTCTGATTTTTTCAAGATCAATGGATTGATTCAATCGTGCACTGGTAGGCGCTTGCTAAGCTTTGGATCGACGTTCTTAAATGAAAAAGATGTTGCTTAAATGCGTCAGTGAGTGTTATCTGGCATTGTTTGCCTACGTCAACGCACGCGACCACTGACGCGCGCAGGTCGATTTCTACTGACAAAGAAGCGATGGGACGGAACATCTTGCGGACAAGGTCAGCCACGATCAAAAGCAGGATGGGAACCAAGATTAGAAACGGCATCAAACTACGCAAGGCACTGTCACATGCAATTTCGTCGCTAACGCTGGTTTCTGGTGCCACAAATAACGCAGATATTTGCGCAATGAAGAGAATAGGAAAACTGACTTAGCTGACACTGGGCCGCTCCGAAAATTGTTTTCCGTTTTCTGAGGCGACCGCACTTAAAATAAGGCGAATAAGTTGACGAAAATGCCCGACCTGCTTACCGCATTCAGCAAAGCGACCTGTTATCGGTGTAATCAGTTTGGTAGTACAAACCTACTGATCGACCATTGATAAATTTCCATTTAGATCTACAGCAATCAAACTAAGCTGCTCACTTTGCTCACAAACATAGCATAAATTATTGTTCATAATATTAGCCCATGCAAAGCTTTTGCAACTTTAGTTCAATTAACTGGATGACGACGCCCCAAACGTATATGCAAGCACAGAAGCAGAGGTAAGCTCAAGCCAATGATCCAATGTGCAGCTGACCAGTATGGGCGCAAGGCTTCGCTGGCGAAGTAATACAGGGCATAGCCTGTCAATGCCAGCCAGACCAGGGTAGCGATCATACTCCAGCCACTATTGCGATTACGTTGTGCACGGTGGGCACGGCGCATGTGTTGAAACAGCAAGCCGCCCGCAAGAAAACTCAAAGGAATAATGAACGCACCGTGGGCTTGCATCGCCCAGTGTTCCAGCGGATGGATATTTTCACCAAACTCGCCCGCACTACGCAGGAAGTAACGTGCCAGCAACCAGGCGATACCACTGACGAACAGCACTGTGACCAGCGCATATAGCGCATACCTGTGCCAGCTTTCAAGCTTGAATTGCTGGGCGGTGGCAGTCGCCAAATGACGGTGATGCAGGCTGTGTTTGTTGGTGCGCATGTAAGTGTGAGCAGACAGGAAACGGATCAAGATTCAGATTATAAAAGCTTCTGCATCATACAGGCGCAAACATGGATGTTGCGCATCGCCACTGGTGGCAATCACCTTGGTCAGGGCATCGGCCGATACGCAATTTGGTGCAACGACAGTATAGCTATGCTGGTCAACAATGGCTTTTCCTGTCAGTGGGTGGACTAGCGCGCTCAACACCTTGTCAGCCTTGTCTTTGCGGGAAAAATAGCTGGCCGACGTCGCCATGGCCCGATCAGCCAGTTGCATCTGTCTTGCTGCACTTTGTGGATGATGTGGGTCACGTATCAGCACCGTCTGAGCCCGGCCTAGTACGCGTAAATCACCACCGGCATTGACGCAGGCATGCTGTACACCACAGGCCTGTAAGGCAGCAATGGAACAATCTACGGCGTAACCCTTGGCAATACCGCCCAGGTCCAGCCAGTCGTCACTACATTTTTCAATCTCGCCATCAGGCGACACGTCATACATCTCGGCAGCGCTGCTGGACCGGGTACTGGAAAATAGCGGTGCAGGGGTCGGTAAATATTCCCATTCAACCAGACGCCTGGCGACACGAATATCAAACAAGCCGTCTGATACTTGATGCATGTGCCTGGCAGTGATCAACACCTTGGCAGTGTGCGTATTAATTTTCAACAGCTTGCCGACAGCCGCACGGTTATAGCGACTAATGTCACTGTCAGGCATATGAAAACTCATCAGACGATGAATGTCATGTATTGCCGCAAAACCAGCCTGGAAGGCCGCACGGCTTTGCAACTCATCCAGATCATCGTACAGACTGATTTCAACCAGAGTACCCAGTCCTGGTTGAGCGCGGCGTTTCATTTCTTAAGAGCAACCTGGACAATGGCGGCAATACGTCTCACCCCATCAGTGACATGCGCGCAAGACAAGGTAGCACCACTGATATTGGCAATACCTTCACCTATCGCCAGGCCACTGGTGGCCGTCTTGCCCACAAATTGCTTGCGCCAGTTGGTATTACGGATTTCGAAACCATGGCTTTCACGATAAGCAAGTATTTCTACCTGGTGCACACTGGCATCTGCTTGCAAACCCACCGCATAGGAAATCAATTCAAACTTGCCTATCACGTCATCAAATACGACGTAGCCCAGCAATTTATCGTCCTTGTAAGCAGCGACTGTACGCCAGGCAACTGAGCGTGCGGGCAAGCCAGCCAGCTTTTCTACCTGCTTCATTTGCGCAGCGTCGAGTTGCAATGGCAGTGACTTAAAACTGCTGGCTTCGGGAAATATCGCCTGTTGTGCCTGCTCCATGCTCAGGTATTGCGTGGCAAAAGCATTGCCGCTGAAACCGGCAACAGCAATCAAGGATAAAGGAGCAAGCTTGGACATAAATTTACATCAGAAAGAGTAACCAGCGCCGAGATTATAACGATCACGGCTGCTGTCCTGTTTGAATTTTTGATAATCTGTCTTGAGCACTACACCTTCACCGATCTTGAAGCTAACGCCGATGGTAGTCACTTTTTCATCCGGGCCAGTAGCCACGCCCAGACCCAAAGGCATGGTCGCGTAAGATTTGGCGGTATTAAACTGCTCGTAACGCAGGAACGGTGTCAGGCTATAGTCTTCATTTTTCCACAACTGGTAAGCGCCCTGCAAATACCAGCCCGCAAATGCCGACGGTACCGGATTGGGTTGACCAGCAAAGCTCAGGTTCAGTGCATCGGTATTACTGATGGTACCGCGTGCATACAGGGCAGTCAGGTCAAGTTTGCCGGGATTGTAGCGGGCATGCAAATCCCACAGTGTGACGCGGGCATCGTTTGCTGCAAAGTCGGTCGTAGCGTGCCCGACCTTGCCGGAGAATATCGATCCACCCATTAACAGGCCGGGTACACCACGCCAATTTGCGGCTGCATGCAGGCTCAGGTCACGCGATTTGGCCTGTTGGCCTTCCTGGTGGACGGCGCGCAAAGGTGATTCACGGCCATCACCAGAATTGGCATCCCATTTGGTCAAGTCAAAACCTGTGGTCAGACCAATGTCCCAGCTCAGGCCATTGTCGTGGGAGCCAGACAAGCCAAAACCTGCTTCACGCCAGGTCGAGGGGATAATCGCGGTTTCTACAAAATTACGTTGTACACCATAGTAAGCAGTCGGCTCGTGGCTGGTATTGATGAAGCCGACTGGTATCAGGAACAAACCTGCCTTGGCAGACAGACCGGGTTTGATTTCATGCTCGACATACAATTGTTCGACTTCGCTTTCGCCATTGTCGTCTTTGGAGGTGACCGCGTGTTCCCATTCAAATTCAGCCACCATTTTGGTTTTTTCACTGAAACGATGAGTGATGCCTATCACCGCGCGTGCGACATCCGTTTGTGCCTGGTTGCTGGCTTCACGCGGACGGGTGTAATTAATTTCGCCATAACTACTGACAACGGTTTGTTGCACAGACTTGTGCAAGCCTTCATTGTTGCCGTCATTCGTTTGTGCTGACGCCAGTGGCGCAATGGGTGCAATTGGTGCAATCGGTGCAGCAGGTAACGCTGCTTGCGCCTTGGCTGCATTGCTGATCATGACATCCTGTTTTTGTTCAACCACTTCAGTTTTTTTGCGGGTTGCTACCAGCTCCGCTTTGATGGCTTCCAGCTCTGCTGCCAGTTTTTCTATTTTTTGCAGCAATTCGGCTTCACCTGCATACACAGGGGCGGCAAATGTCCCGGAGATCAGGGTCGCTAATACTGCTTTGGCCAAGAACGATTTTTTCATGATGGTTTTCCAGTTATTCAAAATTTCTATGTGACGTTGACCAGTTCAAATGCTCAAGGTTTGTAGCCATCGTTGAGTGTTGCCAGGAACTTGACGACATCATCCACTTCGTCAGACGATAGGGCAGGGGCCATGCCGCGTTGGCGGTTATAGGGCACTTCCTTGGTATTCACGTTGGCAACATACGCAGCAGGCAAGTCATTGAATTTGACGACATTACCGTTTGCGCCATAGGGGAACCACTCTTCAGGATTGGTATCGCGACGCACATAAAAATTCACAGCATCACGCAAGGTCTTGAATTTACCATTATGGAAAAAAACTTTGCGGGTTGCTACATTGCGCAGTGTTGGTACCTTGAAAGCGCCGCACAAGTCAGCACGTGTGGTGAGGTCGGTACGATCCGGGCCACACAGGCCCAAATCAAAATAGGCGGGGTCCGCCGTGGCCGGAATGGCTGTATTACGCGGGACACCGAGATTGTCGAACGTGAAATCGGTAAACAAGGGTGGCGCGCCGTTTGCACTTTTGTTGCTGATGTGGCAGGCCGCGCAATTACCTTTAACAGGATTGTTGAATAAAGCCAGGCCACGCAATTCAGCATCACTTAACTTAGCGCGGCCAGCAAGGAACTGATCGTACTTTGAGTCATAGGGGTGAAAATCGCTGTCTTCTTTCTGGTATTGCTGTAACGAATACAAAATCCGCTCAAATGCTGTATCGGTGTTGTCAAAAATGGTATTTCCAAAGACTGACCTGAATTCACTCACATAACTGGCTCTTTGCAGTTTCGTAACCACATCTGCCCTGTTTTTGTTGGCCATCTCATGCGCTGCCAGGAAGGGTGTCTCTGCCTGTTGTGCCAGGGTGTTGACCCTGCCATCGCGGGTAAAACCACCAGTGGGTGTGC
Source organism: Undibacterium sp. Ji50W (assembly GCF_049340445.1). Lineage (NCBI taxonomy): Bacteria > Pseudomonadati > Pseudomonadota > Betaproteobacteria > Burkholderiales > Oxalobacteraceae > Undibacterium > Undibacterium sp. Ji50W. The sequence goes on from NZ_JBMPOX010000008.1 coordinate 146,418, forward strand.
CATCGGAAGCAAAAAAGAACGCCGGAGTCAAATCCAGATAGCGCAAAGAGGGCACGGCACGAAAACCTGGCACGTCCAGATTGGGCCCACCCAATTGCACACTCAGGTCATTTTTTTGGGCATGGGCGTTGTCAGCGTCATGACAAGTTGCGCAAGACATCTTGCCTGAGGCTGACAGGCTCACATCCTTGAAGATCTTCTCACCCAATTGTGCCGCCGCGCTCATGCCGGCATCCTGTACCGCGGGCGTGCCACTGGCCGCAGTACTGCTATTGCTACTGCCTCCCCCACATGCAGCCAGGCTCAACACAATGGCGGCAACAGCTATAGCGGACAGGTTTTGAGAAAAACAAGGTATCGCGACAGTCCTTTTCAGGACATCTGAAATAAATGACATCATTGAATCCGTAGGTACGCCCGGCAGGGGTGATATAAACGCAAATGAGAATGATTGTTATTATAAATTAATAATCGCTCGCCAAGCAAGCGCAGGTTTTGCAATTGCTATATTTGCATTGCAATCTGGCTCTTTGTAGACCAGATTGCCTGCCAGAGAAGCTAACCCCGTTGAGCGACATATACGTTAGGCAATCAGATTCAATTAGACTTTCTTCTCTATTGCGAAAGTGGATTAAAAAGAACGCTCGTGCTAAATTATGCAAAATGTTGATGTTTTCGTTTTATAATCACTACAATTTACGTATACGTCAATTTATGGATGCGAAAGCGCAGTAGTATCAAGAATAAAAGCGTGAAAAATTAATGCGTGAAGAGTTCTTTGCGTACAGAATTCGGTGCGTCTGGTTAGAACTGCAAGCTTAGTGGCAGCGTCAGGCGTCAAAATTTCAGTTTTGGTATTCATCATTTAAGCAGTTTATATTCGTATCACCTTCGGTATTTCCCAATTAGCTCATAAAGGCAGAACTATGAAAGTCCTGGTACCAGTCAAACGCGTCGTCGATTACAACGTCAAAGTACGTGTCAAATCTGATGGCTCTGGCGTTGATATCGCCAACGTTAAAATGTCCATGAACCCATTTGATGAAATCGCTGTTGAAGAAGCGACCCGTTTGAGAGAAGCGGGCGTTGTGACTGAAGTCGTGGCTGTTTCTTGCGGTGTGGCGCAATGCCAGGAAACCCTGCGTACTGCCATGGCCATTGGTGCTGACCGTGGCATCCTGGTTGAAAGCGATGCAGAACTGCAACCGCTGGCTGTGGCCAAATTGCTCAAGGCATTGGCTGACAAAGAACAACCACAATTGATCATTCTCGGCAAACAGGCGATTGATGACGATTGCAATCAGACCGGCCAGATGCTGGCAGCCTTGCTGGGTTGGCCACAGGCGACTTTTGCTTCCAAAGTCACGGTTGCTGATGGTAAAGCCACCGTCACCCGCGAAGTGGATGGCGGCCTGGAAACATTGTCGCTGACACTGCCAGCCATCATCACCACAGACTTGCGTTTGAATGAGCCGCGTTATGTGACTTTGCCTAACATCATGAAGGCCAAGAAAAAACAACTGGACAATGTCAAACCGGCTGACCTGGGTGTGGACGTTGCTTCTCGCGTCAAGACTTTGAAAGTTACCGAGCCAGCAAAACGCAGCGCCGGTATCAAGGTGCCTGACGTGGCGACACTGGTTGCCAAGCTGAGAAATGAAGCCAAGGTTATTGGTTAATTTTCGACCGCTGAATTAGAGACAGAATTTAAGAATAATTTTTGTTGTCGGGATAGGGATCCTGGCAGCATATCAAGTGGAAGACATCATGACTACACTCGTCATCGCTGAACACGACAATGCTAGCCTGAAGGGCAGCACATTGAATACCATCACTGCCGCTGCACAATGCGGCGCAGATGTACACGTACTGGTTGCTGGCCATAATGCGGGTGCTGCGGCCCAAGCGGCAGCAAAAATCGCTGGCGTCAGCAAAGTATTGCATGCAGATGCAGCGCATTTTGCAGATGGCCTGGCAGAAAACGTGGCTGAACAGGCATTGGCTATCGCTTCCGGCTACAGCCATATCCTGGCACCGGCAACTGCCTACGGCAAAAACATTTTGCCACGCGTAGCAGCCAAGCTTGACGTTTCGCAAATTTCTGAAATCACCAAGGTAGACAGCCCTGATACGTTCGAGCGTCCTATCTATGCCGGTAACGCCATCGCTACCGTGCAATCGACCGATGCTATCAAGGTCATCACCGTGCGTACCACGGGTTTTGATGCCGCTGCCGCTGGTGGCTCTGCGACTGTTGAAACAATTACTGCGGTTGCTGATTCTGGTAAATCCGCTTTTGTTTCGCGCGAAGTGGCCAAGTCTGATCGCCCTGAACTGACCGCTGCCAAAGTCATCGTTTCTGGTGGCCGTGGCATGGGTTCTGGCGACAACTTCAAGATTCTGGAACCGCTGGCTGACAAGCTGGGTGCAGCCATGGGCGCATCCCGCGCTGCGGTGGATGCCGGCTTTGTACCGAATGACTGGCAAGTGGGACAAACCGGCAAGATCGTTGCGCCGCAGTTGTATATCGCCGTCGGTATCTCTGGCGCGATCCAGCATCTGGCCGGTATGAAAGATTCCAAAACCATCGTCGCCATCAACAAAGATCCGGAAGCACCGATTTTCTCGGTAGCTGATTATGGCATCGTTGGCGATTTGTTTGAAATCGTTCCACAACTGGTTGCTGAGCTGGGCTAAAAAAACCTAAGAACCTGTTCACGATCTGTAGCGAGCGGGCGTCAGCGAGGCCGAGGGTAACAAAAAACGCAGCGCAAAAAGCGGAATGTACTTAAGTACATGAGCATTTTGAGCAGCGCATGAACCTTGATCACGCCCGCGCAGTAAGATCGTGAGCAGGTTCTAATTTGTTGGCCGCTGCGGTGGCTTGACGGGGACAGGTAAGCGGTTTATCGCATCATTAAGGCGATCTTCCTGACCTGCCCCTTTTCTTTTTTTGGGATACAAAAATGAGCTATGTTGCCCCTGTCAAGGACATGCTGTTCCTCATCAATGAACTGGCCGGCCTGGCGCAAGTGAATGCCTTGCCTGGCTGTGAAGATGCGACGGCAGAAACCGTAGAAGCCGTGCTGGAAGAAAACGCCAAGTTTGCCGGTGAAGTGGTCGCCCCGCTGAACTGGCCTGGCGACCAGGCACCCAGCTATTGGAAAGACGGCGAAGTCTTCACCACCAAGGGCTTTAAAGAAGCCTTCAAGATGTTTGGAGAGGCAGGCTGGCAGGGTGTGCAGCATCCGCAAGAATTTGGCGGCCAGGGTTTGCCCAAGCTGGTGGCGACGCCGTGCATAGAAATGCTGAATGCGGCCAGCATCTCGTTTGCCCTGTGTCCACTGCTGACCGATGGCGCGATTGAAGCCCTGCTGACCGCTGGCAGCGACGAACAAAAAGCCATCTACCTGGAAAACCTGATTTCCGGCAAATGGACCGGCACCATGAACCTGACCGAACCACAAGCCGGTTCTGACCTGGCGATGGTACGCACACGGGCGGTACCACAAGGCGATGGTACGTACAAAGTGTTTGGCACCAAGATTTTCATCACCTATGGTGAACACGATATGGCAGAAAATATCGTCCACCTGGTACTGGCACGCACGCCGGACGCACCGGAAGGCGTGAAAGGTATTTCCCTGTTCATCGTACCGAAGTTTTTGGTGAATGCCGATGGCAGCCTTGGTGCGCGCAATGACGCCCACTGCGTATCGATAGAACACAAGCTGGGCATCAAGGCCAGCCCGACTGCAGTATTGCAATTCGGCGATAACGGTGGTGCTCTGGGCACCCTGGTTGGCGAGGAAAACCGTGGCCTCGAATACATGTTCATCATGATGAACGCCGCCCGCTTTGGCGTTGGCATGCAGGGCATAGGCGTGGCAGAGCGCGCTTACCAAAAGGCCGTGCAATACGCCAAAGACCGCGTGCAGTCGCGTGACCTGGCGGGCTCCGCTGGCCCGGTTGCCATCATCAATCACCCGGATGTACGCCGCATGCTGATGTCCATGCGCGCCCAGACGGAGGGCGCACGTGCGCTGGCTTATGTGGCTGCCGGTATCAGCGATTTCGCCCATCATCACGCCGATGCAGCAGTACGCAAGGCCAACCAGGCCAAGTATGAATACCTGGTGCCTATCGTCAAAGGCTGGTCGACTGAAATGTCGCTGGATGTCACATCGACTGGCGTGCAGGTACATGGCGGCATGGGCTTCATCGAAGAAACCGGCGCGGCACAACACTATCGCGACGCCAAGATTTTGACGATTTATGAAGGCACCACTGCCATCCAGGCGAATGACCTGGTGGGCCGCAAGACGTCACGCGATGGTGGTGCCACTGCCAAAGCCTTTATCGCCGACATGCGTGCGACCGAGGCGCAATTGGCGGCCATAGGTTCTGTCGACATGCTGGCGATACAGCGTCAATTGGCAGCCGGTACTGCTGCACTGGAAAGCGTGGTTGATTATGTGGTCACCAACTTCAAGCAAGATATCAAAGGCGTGTTTGCCGGCAGCGTCCTGTACCTGAAGCTGGCGGGTATTGTCTTTGGTGGCTGGCAAATGGCACGTGCTGCCATCATCGCCCAGCAAAAACTGGATGCAGGCGAGGGCGATGCCGCTTTCATGAAAGCCAAGATCGCCACGGCACGTTATTTTGCTGACCATATCCTGTCCGCCGCGCAAGGCTTGCGGTCGGCGATTGTGGATGGCAGTGCCGGTGTCATGGCTTTAGCTGAAGACCAGTTCTGATGATGGCTGCAGGAAGATAAATTGTCTGTTTAAAAAAAACGGATCATTCAAATGAATGATCCGTTTTTTTATACTCAAATCCCGCTTTGGTGTAATCGTAATTGCGTTACTGCGTTACTGCCTGTTTACTTTTCCCTGCCTGATCTTCTGTAAATCCTGTGTACGTTAGCGCATAGAGGTTGTTAGCATTCACCTTTACCATCAAAGGATGACTAAACGCAGCAGCAAGACATTATGGAGAAAATCTTTCACACGCATCATCAACAAGATAGCGAGGAAAGCGAGGACAACAACGAGCAGGGTGATCAAGAAAACCTTGACGGCAGTACCGAAAACACCCAAACACCTGCCAGCCACAGCACGACCCACCGCTAAGGACAGCGGGGAGGCTGGAGTCACTGTCGGCATGACAGGTGCACGGCGTTACCGTCTGTATAAACCACCGGGCGTGCGGCGCACGGAGTCGCTTCCTCTGATGGTCATGCTGCATGGTTGCGGGCAAGATGCTGAAGCACTGGCGGCAAGCACCAGAATGAATCAAATTGCCAGGCGCGAACGCTTTCTAGTGCTGTACCCGGAGCAAGAGCGTCTGGCGAATATTCAGGCTTGCTGGAATTGGTATGACACGCGGTCGGGCAGGGCGCAACGCGAGGCCGGTTCTATCGATGCGGTGATCGATCAAATCTGTTTGTCGCAGCCGGTAGACAGTAGCCGCATCGCCTTGGCCGGATTGTCGGCCGGAGCCAGTATGGCCGCACTTGTGGCGCTACGTCGCCCTGAACGCTTTCGGGTACTTGCCATGCATTCGGGCATTGCAACAGGGCTTGCACATTCCTCCGCGACAGCCATCACGGCCATGCGTGGGCGCAGGCTGGTTGCCGAATCACTGCCAGCAGGAGCGAAGTTACCTGCTTTGCTGGTCATACAGGGCAGTAAAGACCACGTCGTTGCACCTGTCAATGGCGCACTGCTGGCGCAGCAATGGGCCAAGCAGGCGGGCGCGAAAGCGGGCAAGCCACGTACCGTACAACGCGGCGCACGTTACCCGGCAACAATCACCGACTATCGCATTCAGGAGCAAATCATGGTCAGCTTGTGCGAGGTGAACGGACTGGCACATGCCTGGAGTGGCGGCGCTGCGGGCCATGCCTACAGTGATCCTAAAGGCCCTGACGCGTCCGGCATGATCTGGACTTTTTCCAACAAGCAATTTGCCTATCCAAGCTGAAATTTCACATCCTGGCCCGGCGTTCTTGCACTGCTCTTTCTTGCCCCGCTGTTTTTACGTGTGTGCCTGATTTTTTTCGCTGGCACGAAATTTATTATGCAGTGTTGGTCAACACACAGACATCAAAAAACCTCGTGCATATGCTGAGTTCATTCTTGAATGTTTTAGTGAAAACACTTGAAATCTCATTGTGAATAAAACCAATTGAAAGCGGATGGATACCTTTATGAACAACAATACGACGGACGAAAATAGGCGGGTAGTCAACCACGAAAATGCTTCCCGTTCAGGAACGTCGGGCGTGTCCTGGGGCGCGGTGCTGGCAGGTGCTGTGACGGCTGCCGCACTTTCTTTGATACTTTTGATGTTGGGGGCAGGTCTGGGTTTATCGTCGGTGTCACCATGGTCGTATAACGCGGCGGTAATGGGCATATCGGCGATTGTCTGGCTTGCTTTTACGCAGCTTGCGGCATCCGGTGTTGGTGGTTACATAGCCGGCCGCTTACGCGTCAAATGGAGTAATGTGCACGACGACGAAGTGTACTTCCGCGACACCGCGCATGGCATGCTGGCATGGGCCGTGGCTTCTTTGTTGACAGTGGGCTTACTGGCCGGTGCTGTTCACAGTATGGTAAGTGGCGCAGTGGATGTAGCGGGGAATGCCGCGAAAGTAACGGCGATAACAGCGGCATCAGCATCAACGACAGACAATGCAAAAACGAGACGGGTTGATTATTATGCGGATATGCTATTACGCTCCGGGCAGGTTCTTGCAGACAGCAATAACAGTGCCCTACGTATGGAAGTGGGCCGGATCTTATCGACAGGTATAGCGGCCGGTGGATTGTCAATGGGTGACCGTGACTATTTGTCCAGCATGATTGCCAAGCGGGCGGAAATGACACCGATGGATGCAACAAAACGCGTTGATGCGATCTTTGATCAAATGAATAAACAAGTAACAGATGCCAAAAACGCAGCCAAAGTAGCTGCTGACCAGGCGCGCAAGGCAGCTGCAAATTCTGCCCTGTGGATGTTTGTAGCCTTACTGCTGGGGGCATTTGTCGCCAGCCTGGCAGCCACACTGGGCGGCCGTCAGCGGGATCAGGCACATCTGATTTCATAGTCCTCACCCTTGCTCTTTCGTGGGGCAAGGGGCTACAAGGGGTTACATCGTATTATAATTTTTCGGAGCCTATCATGCGTTCAATTTTACTTTTACTACTTGGCATACCTCTGCCTATCGTTATCCTGATCGCCTTGTTTGTGCGCTAATTCTGTCACCTTCATTTCATCGTATGGATGAAATGCGTTTCAGAAAAATGAAACTATATCCATGACATTGCGGCTTGCAGGCAGACATCAATACATCATGGAATCTTGTAACCAGAATTAAATATCGGCCTGTGACCGGTCTTTAATTCTGGCGTGTGTCTGACGATCATGTTCCTGGGTTTTCACCCACCTCTCCATTACGGCAAGGCTACTTGTGACAGAAAGAAACGCAGCATTTCGGTGCTGGCATCAGGTCCCGATGCATCTGTATAGCTACCCTGACTGTTGCCGCCGGACCAGGCATGACCAGCTCCATGAATTACCCAATGTTCAGCATGGGCGGACTTGATGCCAGCTTGCCCGGAAGAGTCATTTTCCGCATAGTGCGTGCGCGTGTAGCGACGACCATGTTTTCCGTAACCGCTTTCTTTTTGCGCGCTGAGCATTCCTGATGGATTGCTGTCGAGATAGCGCGTCATGATATGGTCGGCATTCTTGCTGTTGACAGTGTGGTCCTGATCGCCATGGAAAATGATGATAGGTATGGCGGCACCGCTAGACGACGCTTTACTTTGACTGGCAGCACCACGCATGGCGGCCAATGCCGAAGGTAAATCGCTCGCCGCACCGAATGGCAAGCCGGAATGTATTCCTACTGCTGTATACAGCTCAGGGTAGACATCTGCCATGATCGCCGCCATGGCACCACCCGCCGACATGCCTGCGATAAATACGCGGCGCTGGTCGATATGGTAATTGGCCATAATTTCGCGTGTGATACCGGCAATCAGGGCGGGTTCGCCCTGGTCGCGCTTCTGGTCCATTGCCTTAAACCAATTCCAGCATTTTGAGCTGTTTGCACCCTGTTCCTGAGCGGGATAGACAACGATACATTGCTGTTGTTCGGCGATCAGGTTCATGCCTGTGCCGGTGGCAAAATCATCCGGTCCCTGGGTGCATCCATGCAACATGACTATCAGTGGCAAGGCTTGCCCCGTATAAGAAGAGGGAATGTACAGTTTATAGCCACGCTTGCCGTGCGCATTGCTGTAGCTACCGTTGATGAAGCGACCGGCTTCACTTTTCTCTGCCTGCCGACGTAACGGACCTCCCCTGCAAGAGAGGTTTCTCAAAGGATAGGTGTAGTTGGGGCAATTTTGCGTAAGTCCTGTTTATGTCGTGACACATAAATGGACTTCACTTTTAAATAAAAAATGCCCTCAATGATGACGATTGAGGGCATTTCAACAATTGAAACCAAGGGCGCACGCTATATGCGTACAGGCGCCATTTTTTCAGCCGTATGCACCGCCTGTGTACAACAGATCAAAGGTGCGGGCGATGGCGGCGATCAGTACAAAGGCACCTACACCCAGGGTTAGTACCAGCAGCAGGGCCAGTGGCCAGGTTGAGTCGCTGGTCTGGCCGGATTTGCTATTATGCCTGGCATCCCATTTTTCATCCGATGTCAGGCCCATGACCAGCGCTTCCAGTATGGCGGCCAGGAAAGAAATCAGCAGGGGACTGTATTGCACGATTTCAGGTTTGCCAAAATAGAAATAATGGATGACCATGCTGAGTGGCAGTGAGCTGAAATGCAACCAGCCCCATTTGTCTTTTTTGCCAGCAAGATAAAAGCGGTGCACGCCGATAGAACCAAATACGGCGGCCAGGAATGTTGTCAGGGCTTTATTTTTATGCGGTGTATTGTTATTGGTGAGTGTCATTGCAGCATGTCATCAAGAGTGAAGCTGTGATTGTATGTCAAGCCGCCCTGATGTGTCGGAATAGTCACGCTGATCAATGAAAATGCATTTGCGCAAGGGAAAAGTAAGGTAGTCCTTGCGACTTGCTTAAGAAACAGGCTATAATCTACAGCTTTTTCCGCGTTCAGACATTTTTTGGAAATATTATGGTCGTTATTCGTTTAGCTCGTGGTGGCGCAAAAAAGCGCCCTTTTTACAACATCGTTGCAACTGATTCCCGTAATCGTCGCGATGGTCGCTTTATCGAGCGTATCGGTTTCTACAATCCTGTAGCAACTGGTAATGCCGAAACAGTACGTGTAGCAGCAGATCGCCTGGCATACTGGCAAGGTGTTGGCGCGCAATTGTCGCCAGCAGTAGCTCGTTTGGTAGCATCCTCCAAAGCAGCAGCTTAATAGCCGCTTTGATGTCTGCTGAAGTTCATGTTCCTGATGATCTGGTCCTGGTGGGCTATATCTCGGGAGCATTTGGTATTCATGGCTGGGTAAGGATACGTCCTTATTCTGCTGATGCTGATGCAATGCTGTCAGCAAAGACCTGGTGGTTGGATAAGCCCGAGTTGCGTGATGTCGATCGCATGGAAGTCAAAATCCATGGTGAAGACGTGGTTGCGCGGCTGGTAGGTGTGCCTGACAGAAATGCCGCAGAAGCACTGAAAGGCGCGACTGTACAAATCTCTCGCAAGCATTTTCCTGCTTTGGGGTCCGGTGAATTCTATTGGCTCGATCTGATAGGTTTGCAGGTAGACAATCTTCAGGGTGAAAATTTAGGTGTCGTCAGGGATTTGATGGACAACGGTGCACATCCGATTTTACGGGTGGCGGCAGCGGATGTGCCTGAGAATGAACTGTCGAAACACGAACGCCTGATTCCTTTTGTAGAGACTTTCGTCAAGGAAGTGGATCAAAAGACAGGCAAAATCCAGGTCGACTGGGGTAGTGATTATTAAGGTGATGAATTCAGAACCTGTTTACGATCTGTAGCGAGCGTGCGTCAGCGGGGTGAAGAGCAGCGCAGAAAGCGGAATGTACTTGAGTACATGAGCATTTTGAGCAGCACATGAGCCCCGATCACGCTCGCGCAGTAGGATCGTAAATAGGTTCTCAGAAGGCATAGCCATGCAGTTTAATGTCATTACGCTGTTTCCCGAAATGTTTGCTGCCATTACCCAATCAGGTGTGACCAGACGGGCGTTCGAGCAACAAAAATGCGAATTGAAGCTGTGGAATCCACGTGATTTCACCACAGACAAACATCGTACCGTGGATGACCGGCCTTATGGTGGTGGCCCCGGCATGGTGATGATGGCAAAACCTTTGCAGTCGGCAATTGACGCGGCAAAGCAGCGCCAGGCTGTCACAGCGCAGGTATTACCCAAAGTCATTTATCTGTCGCCTCAAGGCAAACCGCTGACCCATCAAAAGGTCATGCAATTGTCTGAAGCTGCGGGTCTGGTCTTGTTGTGTGGCAGATATGAAGCCGTTGATCAGCGTTTGCTCGACAATTATGTTGACGAAGAAATCAGTCTCGGTGATTTTGTGCTGTCTGGCGGTGAATTGCCAGCCATGGCCCTGATGGATGCCGTTATACGGCAAATCCCCGGGGTCTTGCATGATGAGGCGTCGGCAGTGCAGGACAGTTTTGTCAATGGTTTGCTGGATTGCCCGCATTACACCAGGCCAGAAGTATTTGAAGACGAAGCCGTGCCTGCCGTGCTGTTGGGCGGCAACCATGCCGAGATCGAAAAATGGCGTCGTCAGCGTGCACTGCAAGCCAGTCAGCTGAAACGCCCGGATTTGATCAGCGCAGCCCGTGCTGCCGGTTTGTTGAGCAAGGTCGACGAAAAGTTTTTAAGCAGTTTGTAGTATTTTTCAGTCTCAGGGCTGGAATCTTTAAGCGTGAATCAATTGATTCACATGTTAAACCCCATCCTCTACCGGGCATCAGTCAGAACCAGATTTTGCAGCGTCGGCAAGATGGTCATAGGAGTAAAAAATGGATCTGATCCAAAAATTAGAGCAAGAAGAAATTGCTCGCCTCGGCAAGAACATCCCTGACTTTGCGCCAGGTGACACAGTTGTAGTGAGCGTCAACGTTGTTGAAGGTACACGCAAACGTGCACAGGCTTACGAAGGCGTTGTGATCTCCCGTCGTAACCGTGGTTTGAATTCCAACTTCATCGTCCGTAAGATTTCTTCCGGCGAAGGCGTTGAGCGTACATTCCAGTTGTATTCCCCACTGATCGCTTCTATCGAAGTGAAACGTCGCGGTGACGTACGTCGCGCCAAGTTGTACTACCTGCGTGAACGCTCTGGTAAATCTGCTCGTATTAAAGAGAAATTGCCAGCACGTAAGGTTGTTGCTGCAAAAGCAGAGTAATATCTGTTATTGCCGTATCAAAAAAAGGATGCTCAGGCATCCTTTTTTTATTGTATTTTTAAAAATTTTCTAGATCAACACACCCTAATGAACCTGAACGGGCAAAATAGTGTCCGGTTTGGTTTGATTCCCGGTATTGCTTCGGCAATTCCGGGCCGATCTGGTCGCAGACTTTTTCATCGTGAGCAACATTTTTCTGAATCCTGAATCCCTGCCCATCCTGTCCGTGGCTGCCGAGCCGGCGGTGCCTGTCAGCCGCTTGTGCCCGGGTTGGCTACGTGAACGTTTTGCCCAGCCTCCTCCGTGGACGCCAGAAATCAATGATGAACATTCCCTGTCCAGGAAGTTGCCTTTCCGCCCGGCGTCGGTACTGATACCCATCGTCACCCGCAAGAGCGGCCTGACCCTGCTACTGACCGAGCGTGCGGCCAATCTGAACCATCATCCTGGCCAGATCAGCTTCCCTGGTGGGCGTTTCGAAGAAGAAGACATCAATCCGGTAGAAACCGCCCTGCGTGAAGCCGAAGAAGAAGTTGGCCTGCAGCGTCGCTATGTTGATGTGCTGGGCCATTTGCCGGATTATCATACTGGCACCGGTTACCGCGTCAGCCCCGTGGTATCGTTGGTGGACCCCGGGTTTGAGCTGCGGGCGGACCCTACCGAAGTCGCCTCCATTTTCGAAGTGCCACTGGCTTTCCTGATGGATGGCCAGCACCATCAGCGCCGCCTGTTCGAATTACCCGATGGTGGCGGCCAAAGGCAGTTTTATTCCATGCCTTATGAACAGCATTTCATCTGGGGTGCCACTGCCGGAATGCTGCGCAACCTGTTTCATTTTTTGCGCGCATGACAGCAAAATTCTTGCTCTGTAGAACAAAGCTTCATAATCTGGGCAAATCGGTTTACACTTGCCGCATTTGCAAATTCATTGTTTGCAGCCGGGTGCTGCAACATCAATCCAGTCAATTATGACCTTTATTTCGATTCTGTTAGCTCTGTTGATTGAGCAGCTCAAGCCCTTGCGTGCAGATAACCCTATCTATACGCAAATCCAGACGCTGGCTGAAAAAATCGAGGCTTCGTTCAATGCGGGTAAAGTCAAGCATGGTCGCCTGGGCTGGTGGGTCATTGTTGGCTTGCTGACGGTACCTACGGCACTGATCTACTGGCTATGCCATCGCCTCAACCCCATCGCGGCCCTGATCTGGAATGTGATCATCGTCTACCTGACCCTGGGTTTTCGCCGCTACAGCCACTATTTCACGTCGATACAACTGGCCCTGAGTTCAGGCGATGAAGAGGCTGCCCGCCGTTATCTGGCTGAATGGACGCATCTGGACACCACCGGCCTGGAGGTATCTGAAATTTCCAGACTGGCGGTAGAACGTTCGCTGATCGCCAGCCATCGTAATGTGTTTGGCGTGTTTTTCTGGTTCCTGATGCCAGTCGGTCCGGCCTGCGCCGTCATGTACCGAGTGGCCGAATACCTGTCGCGCGCATGGAATGAACCCGAACACATGAAGAATGAAGAATTCGGTGTTTATGCGGCCCAGGTGTTTTACTGGATAGACTGGATACCTGCGCGCCTGACGGCGGTCGCATTTGCGGTTGTCGGCAATTTTGAAGATGCCGTGTATTCCTGGCGTAACTATGCCGACCGCTGGTCAGACGAAGCAGTGGGCATCATCCTCTCCGCCGGTGGTGGTGCCCTGGGCGTGCGCCTGGGTGAGCCGGAAGAAAAAGCCATGGTCTTGCAGGCCGATGCCAGCGCCGTCGATGTCGATAGCCTGGAACTGGAAAGCCAGCCCGGTGCTGAAGCCTCACCCAGAGCTTTGCAAAGCGCCGTCGGCCTGGTCTGGCGCGCCTTGCTGCTATGGATGTTGCTGCTGGTGCTGCTATCTTTTGCCGCCTGGGTATAAATAAAAAAGCTGGCCATGCATAGTGCGGCCAGCTTTTTTCTTCTTGCATACGTGATGTGCTGGTTGCCGTATCTGCGCAGCCGCAGTCCTGATATGAAAACTGCCTGCTGATCACATGAAAAAAATTATCGCCCCCGGTATTTGCCTGCGTGCCTTTGAAACGCAGGATGCAGAACAATTTACTGCCACGGTGCTGGAATCCGTTCCTACCGTCGGGCGCTGGATGTCATGGTGCCATGCCGGATTTACGATAGAAGCCACGCATGAATGGTTTGAAGTCTGCAAGCTTGGCCGCACAGAAGGCACTGCCTATGAATTCGGGATTTTTACCGAAGACGGCAAGGAACTGCTGGGTGCCTGTGGCTTGAATCTGATCAGCAAGATGCACAACTACTGTAACCTTGGTTACTGGATCAGGCAATCGAAGCAGGGGCAGGGCATTGCCACCCGCGTGGCACGCATACTGGTTGAAGCCGGATTTAAACAACTGGGTTTCAATCGTATAGAGATCGTGGTGGCCGAAGGCAATGAACTCAGCATGCAAGTCGCCAGAAAACTGGGTGCCCTGCATGAATGCACGGCCCGCAATCGTTTGATGGTAGGTGGCTTGCCGGCAGCGGCATCGATTTATTCTTTGGTACCGCAGGAATGGCCGGCGTTACCGTATCAGATCATTATCGAGAGTTAATTTTCATGTCAGGAGAGGGCGGCTGTAGGCAAGCGCTTGTTACTACCAGCACCTCAGCTACCACTACTACTACGACTACCGCTACCCATACGGCAGCACATCACACTGCCCGCCATGTCACCAAGAATATAAGTGTTTCCCCTGCCAAAAGTGCTGAAAAGACAAGCATTGCTGAGCAAGTGATTGCTGCCGGTCAGAAGGTGTTTGTAAAAAATTCAAGCAGCATCATGCGGGAAGAACGCAAGTCATCACTCTGTAGCCTGTCTGTGTTCACATGAGGGTGATATGGAAATGTCTATCTTTACTCTGGTTCAAAATGAACTATAGTGGCTCAATTACCATGTCAGCATTCACATGCTGGAACGGATTTTGCAAAGGCTCATAATATATCTACCCGGCGATTTTGATTCAAGTCTTCTATAAGATATAATATGGAAGTATTTTGAAAGCTTGGTATCACATAATGATGTTGAGCTTTATTCACTCTTGCTTTATCGCAAGCCAAGCACATGGCAGATACCAAAAAAACGCAACAAGTCCGCGAGTTTTTCATCCAGGGCATAACCAGCGATGGGAAGCAATTTCGCCCCAGTGACTGGGCAGAACGCCTGTGTGGAGCCATGTCCTGCTTCAGCCCCGACGGTGGCCGCCACTCCCATCTGCAATATTCGCCGTATGTCCGTCCTATCTTGCTGAACGGCGTGCGTTCTGTTGTGGTGAACGAAGCCATACGTGAAATCGAACCACTGGCGTATCATTTCGTCGTCAGTTTTGCCAAAGATAATGATTTGCAAATTATCGATGCCTGCCTGCTGCCAGACGAGCCAAAAACCGGCAAATAAATCGCCTTCCATCTGAATTCAGCCATGCGGGGCCAGCGCGTTTCTAACCGTCTGATCAAACCGTCTGGTTCTGAAATGCCGCTATCACTTGCTGTCTTAGCCAGCGATTGGCCGGATCATTTTCCACATTCTGGTGCCAGTACAAGTACACATCCCATGAAGGCATGGCAACCGGTAGCGGGAATATCTGGTTACCAAACTGTTCATTCGCAATACGCGCATAACCTTCCGGCATGGTCAGCAACAAATCGGTCTGGCTGACCACCCTGCAGGCCGCGAAATAATGCTGGCAGCGCAGGCGTATGCGTCTTTGCAGACCCAGGCGGCTCAGTTCAAAATCTTCCAGACCCATGCCCTTGCGACGTGAACTGGCCAGTATGTGTTCTGCCTGCATATAACTGTCCAGATCCAGCTTGTCCTGGATGACAGGGTGATTGCGTCTTGCCAGCACGACGGTATTGCCTTGCACCACCTTCTGGCGGTGTATCTCGTTCGGTAGTGGCAACAGCATATCAATCGCCAGATCCAGGCTACCTGCCGCCAGTTCACTGACCAGTTCCCGCCTTTCCACCTGTATCGCAGCCAGATTGATTTGTGGTGCCTGCCGGGTAATGCTTTCCATCAGCGGCGGCAGGGCAGTGGATTCCAATACATCGCGCAAGGCCAGGTTGAACTGCTTGCTGGCCAGCGCCGGGTCAAACTTGTCATTCTCGGTCAGTGTCACTTCCAGCCCGCGCAGGGCTTGCCGTACCGGTTCTATGATGCTGCGCGCCAGTGGCGTCGATACCATGGCCTGGCCCTGGCGGACAAACAGTGGGTCATTGAACAATTGCCGCAGGCGGTTCAAGGCATGGCTGATGGCTGGTTGCGTCAGGTTCAGTTGCTGGCTGGCACGGGTCACGCTGCCTTCGGTATAGATGGCAACAAAGACGGTGAACAAGTTCAAGTCGACGCGAGATAAATGCATGAGATTAATTAATTCAGATAATAACTATTCATTTGATCAATTATAGTCGCGGGCATACACTTTGTTCATTGTTTTACTGAAGTTTATTGATAGAGGAAGTAATGGCAGCTTTATATCTGGTCAGGCACGGGCAGGCTTCATTCGGCAGCCAGAACTATGATCAATTGTCTGAACTGGGCGAACAGCAGGCACGGCATCTGGGGCGCTGGTGGGCAGCGCGCGACATGCAGGTATCGCGGGTGGTCACCGGGACCCTGAAGCGGCATCAGCAAACCGCGCAAGCCTGTATCGCAGAAATGCGGCAACAAGACCTTGATGCACTGGACACTTCTGGCTGGCATAGCGATGCCGGTTTCAACGAATACAACCACCATGAAGTCCTGGCGCGGCATGTACCTGCTTTTGATGATCCGGCAGCAGTCAAGCATTTCCTCATGAATACGCCGAATGGCAAACAAGCCTTCCAGGACATTTTTGCCCAGGCCATCAGCCGCTGGATGTCGGGTGAGCATGATGCCGAGTATGTGGAAAGCTGGAATGCATTTCGCCAGCGTTGTGTCGCTGCCATGCACAAACAACTGGCGATTGCTGATGACGCCAAAAACATTGTCGTGTTCACTTCTGGCGGCACTATCTCGGCGCTATGCCAGCATGTGCTGGGCTTTCCAGACCCGCGCTTTGCCGAACTCAACTGGTCGCTGGTAAACAGTGCCGTGACGCGTTTTCATTTGCAGCCGACAGCAGAAGGCGTATTGCGCCCTGCGCTGGCTTACCTGAATAATTTTTCGCATCTTGAAGTGTTGAATAACCCAAAAGCAATTACCTACGTATAAGAACCTGTCTGCGATCTTAAGCGCGAGCGTGATCGGGGCTCATGCGCTGCTCAAAATGCTCATGTACCAAAGTACATTCCGCTTTTTGCGCTGCGTTTTTGTTACCCTTACCCCGCTGACGCTCGCTCGCCACAGATCGCAAACAGGTTCTAAAAAACAAGAGAGATTAGAGATGACAGCAATGTTCGATTTAACCGGCAAGGTCGCACTGGTTACCGGTGCCAGCCGTGGCATAGGTGAAGCCGTGGCCAAAACCCTGGCTGCTAACGGCGCCTATGTCATCGTTTCCAGCCGCAAGGCCGAAGCTTGCGAAGCCGTGGTGGCAGCGATAGTCGCTGCTGGCGGCAAGGCAGAAGCACGCGCCTGCCATATCGGTGAAATGGCACAGATTGATACCCTGTTTGCCGACATTACAGCCGCGCATGGCCGGTTGGATATTTTGGTCAACAATGCAGCCACCAACCCGCATTTCGGGCATATCACCGAGACCGATGTCGGTGCTTTCCAAAAAACGGTGGACGTCAATATACGCGGCTACTTCTTCATGTCTTCTGCCGGTGCCAAACTGATGGCAAAACATGGTGGTGGCAGCATCATCAATGTGGCGTCCGTCAACGGTGTGGTGCCAGGTGCCATGCAGGGGATTTATTCCATCACCAAGGCGGCAGTCATCGCCATGACCAAATCCTTTGCGCTGGAATGCGCGTCCATGGGTGTGCGCGTGAACGCCTTGCTGCCGGGGGCGACGGATACCAAGTTTGCCTCGGCCCTGTTCCACAACCCCGTCATCCTCGAAAAAGCACTGACCCGCATACCGATGAAGCGCATTGCCGAACCAGATGAAATGGCCGGTACGGTCTTGTACCTGGCATCGAATGCGTCGAGCTATACCACAGGTACCTGCATCAATGTCGATGGTGGGTATCTGGTCAGCTAGCTTCCGCCCGAATGACGCATCAATTTCAAGCCTGACAGAAGCATATTAATAAAGGATACATCATGGATTTTCAATACAGCCCCAAAGTCAAAGATTTGCAGGCACGCCTGATCGCCTTCATGGATGAGCACGTCTACCCGAATGAAAAAACTTTCTTTGGTGAGATCGCTGCCAACCGCAAGGCCGGCAATGCCTGGATACCGACCAAAGTGGTCGAGCAACTGAAGGCCAAGGCCCGCGATGCCGGTTTGTGGAATCTCTTCCTGCCAGAATCTGGCCATGGCGCAGGTCTGACCAATCTGGAATATGCACCCTTGTGCGAAATCATGGGCCGCGCCGTCTGGGCGCCCGAAGTATTCAATTGCTCGGCACCTGACACCGGCAATATGGAAGTGTTTGCCCGCTATGGCACACCAGAACATCAGGAACAATGGCTGAAGCCTTTATTGCGTGGTGAAATCCGTTCCTGCTTCGCCATGACAGAACCGGCAGTCGCCTCTTCTGACGCCACCAATATCGAAGCATCCATCGTCCGTGATGGCGATGAATATGTCATCAATGGCCGCAAATGGTGGTCCTCTGGTGCCAATGATCCGCGCTGTAAAGTATTCATCTTCATGGGCAAGAGTGACCCGGCCAACCCCGACCGTCACAAGCAGCAATCGATGATCATCGTGCCGCGCGATACGCCCGGCGTGACTATCCTGCGCGCCTTGCCGGTATTTGGTTATGACGATGCACCGCATGGCCATGGCGAAGTCCTGTTTGAAAACGTGCGGGTACCGGCATCCAATATCTTGCTGGGTGAAGGCCGTGGTTTTGAAATTGCCCAGGGCCGCCTGGGACCTGGTCGCATCCATCACTGCATGCGTTTGATTGGTCTGGCAGAACGCGCACTGGAAGATATGTGCAAACGCTCTTTGACACGCGTAGCCTTTGGCAAACGGGTCGCAGAGCAGGGCGTGACACTGGAACGTATTGCCAATGCCCGTATCCTGATCGACCAGGCGCGCTTCCTGGTACTGAATGCGGCACAGATGATGGATACCGTCGGCAACAAGGCCGCAGCCAAAGAAATCGCCATGATCAAGGTAGCCGCGCCGACCATGGCATGCCAGGTCATCGACTGGGCGATACAGGCCCATGGTGGTGGTGGTGTGTCTGACGATTTTGGCCTGGCATATTCCTACGCACAAGCCCGTACCTTGCGTCTGGCCGATGGCCCGGATGAAGTACACAGGAATCAGATAGGCAAGATGGAGTTGAAAAAATATATGGAGAAAAAATAAATACTTGTAGTTTCATAAGTGCGATTTGCGGGTAGTTCCGGATTGGCTCTTCCTCTTTTTTGAGGCAGGGCTTTTCCTGCGTTAACTTCCCAGTTGGCTGACATTTTAAAGCGGTTCTAAACGGGACTTACGCAAAATTGTCCCAGCAAGGCGTAGCGACGAAGACAGTACTTTAGTACAAAGTTTGTACTGACGGTCGCTACAACGCAGCTGGGGCGATTTTGCGTAAGTCCCACTTAAAAAGAGAGACAAAAATGCGTGACACTCCCTGGATCAAATCTTACCCCGCAGGCGTGCATTGGGATGCCAAGCTGCCCATCAGCAGCGTGCCGCAATTGCTGCATGATGCTGCCGCCAAATGGCCAGACCTGCCCGCTCTGGAATTCATGGGGAAAAAAACCAGCTATGCCGAATTGCAAAAGCTGGTGAATCAAGCCACCAAAGGTTTCCAGCAACTGGGTGTGAAGTCTGGGGTACATGTAGGCCTGTATTTGCCGAATACACCGCACTACGTCATCAGCTTTTTTGCCATCTTGCAGGCCGGTGGCACCGTCGTCAATTATTCACCGCTGGACGCCGAGAAAGTGCTTGAGCATAAAATTGCCGACAGCCATACCGACATGCTGGTGACGCTGGACATGGTCATGCTGTATCCGCAAATGGCCAAGATGCTGGGCCATACCCGCCTGCAAAAACTCATCATCGGCAATATCCCGGAGATGACGCCTTACCCGGATGCTGTCAAAGCGAACCTGGACAAGGCCGGCCAACTCAGCACCATCCCTGCCGATACACGGCATCTGCTGTTTGCAAAGCTGCTGGGCAATGATGGCGACTACATCCCCATCCCGGCAATAGACCCCAGGGAAACCATCGCTACCCTGCAATACACGGGGGGCACTACCGGCCTGCCCAAGGGCGCAATGCTCACGCATGGTAACCTGACCACGGCTTGCAGCCAGATCATGGAAACCACCAATATCCAGCCCCGTGTGCTGGAAGAGGGTAAAGAAAAACTGCTGGCCGTGCTGCCACTATTCCACATCTATGCATTGACGGTGGACATGCTGTTTGGCCTGCGCATGGGGGCAGAAATTGTCTTGCATACCCGCTTTGATACCGATGCCGTGGTGAAGGATCTGGCGAACAAGAAGATCACTGTATTCCCAGGCGTGCCCACCATGTACACCGCCATCATCAATCATCCGCAAATCAAAGAATATGATCTCAGCGCACTGAAGTTCTGTAATTCCGGCGGCGCCCCTTTGCCGACAGAAGTGCTGCAACAATTCCAGGCATTGACGGGCTGTACCCTGCTGGAAGGCTGGGGCATGACCGAGACTTCACCCACTGGCACTTTTACCCCACTGGGTGCCGTGCGCAAGACAGGTTCTTGCGGTTTGCCAACACCGGGCATACGCTTCAAGTTTGTCAGTATCGATGATCCACGTCAGGAATTAGCCTTGGGTGAACGCGGGGAAATCTGCGTGGCCGGCGCGAATATCATGAAAGGCTACTGGAACAAGCCAGACGCCACTCGTGAAGCTTTCACTGCCGATGGGTACTTCCGCACCGGCGACGTCGGGTATATGGATGCAGACGGTTTTGTGTACATCGTTGATCGTACCAAGGACATGATTTTGTCAGGCGGTTATAACGTCTATCCACGCAATATCGAAGAAGCGATTTATGAACACCCAGCCGTGGCCGAAGTCAGTGTCATCGGCATCCCCGATGCTTATCGCGGGCAGGCTGCCAAGGCCTTTATCAAACTCAAGGCAGGGCAGGCCGCCTTCAGTTTTGATGAATTGAAAGACTTCCTCAAAGACAGACTGGGCAAGCATGAAATGCCGCAAGCCATGGACATTCGCGCTGAATTACCGAAAACCCCGGTAGGCAAATTGTCCAAGAAAGAATTATATGAAGAAGAGGCCAGGAAGCGGGAAGGGGCCGCTTCATAAGCCAATCAGTTCAACTATCCATTCCATTTGTGTTGTGAGCGCTTCTGCGGCTTTTCTTCGTTGTGAGGGAAGCCGCAGTATTTTTGTTTCTTTTACTTGCTGTCAGCAGGCGCTTTGGCTTGCATCGACAATTGCAGCGTACGCAATTCTTCTTTGCTGCGGTCCACCACGATGGTTTTGGTATCTATTGCCTGGTTCTGGCTACTGACTTGTAGTTCAGGCACGGCTTTTCTTGGCCTTACAGGCTGAGGATGGCGCAGGAAAAACATGGCTTGCTCTGTGAATTTGCAGAATAGATTGAGATTTAATCTCAAATTTCAAGTGAGGGTATCTCGTATGACAGTTAAACGCTTCGTCGGGTTTCCCTTAGCGGATCATGAGGTTTGCAATTACCGCCAGTTCTGGCGCTGTATATTTTTCCCTGGTCCGTCATCAATTTGGCAGTGACAGTGTAGGGGCTTCCCAGTGCAGAACGAAAATAGTGCAAATATGCTTCATAGTCAGGCTGAAAATCAATCTCTATTATTGCTGCCTTTAGCCAGTCTTCTGGAATACCTTGCTTGTTCATGATGACACGCAACTTCACCTTATAGTCATGCATTACAGCATTGAACTCTGTGTTTGCCGGAGCACAGATGATATTGAGCAAATTCAGTGCAAGCAAAGAAGTAGTATGTGCATGTGCAAAGCGGCAAAGCTTGCCTATGGTCCAATAGCCTTCAAGATCATTATTGCGGCTGTTAAAGCTATCCGCAATTCCTGCAGCTATCGATTTGATTTGTCTTCTGCGTGGCATAGGCATCTTCGCATCTTAATCAGTCGGTTTAGACCAGGTTTATCAGGGCGCTGCGCAAATCTGGGTAATCAAATACAAAACCATCTTCCAATAATTTTGCTGGCAGCACGCGCTGGCCTTCCAGTAATAAATCAGCTTGCTCACCCAGCATCAGGCGCATAGGCCAGCCAGGGGTAGGGAAGAAGCTGGGGCGATGCAAGACATTGGCGGCGATACTGCTGAACTGTTTTTGCGTGACTACTTCAGGTGCGGTGAAATTATAAGCACTGTCCGGTGGCAGGCTGGCTTCATGCTGCCACAGGTGGGCAATGCCGCGCAATACATCGTGTACATGTATCCACGATTGCCATTGCTTGCCACTACCCAGCGCACCACCCAGACCCAGCTTGATGGGCAGGAGCATCATGCCCAATGCACCCTGCTGGCCCAGGACAACGCCGAAGCGCATCCTGGCGACCTTGACGCCGTAAGTGCTGGCAGCCTGGTTGGCCTGCTCCCATTCCTGGCACAGTTCTGACATGAAGATGGATTGTGATGCTGCGTTTTCGGTCAATTCCTTGTCGTCACCCGGGGCCTGTATGCCGTAATAGCCGATGGCTGAAGCTGCCAGCAAGAGCCTGGGTTTGCTTTCTGCACGACTGATCCACGCAGTGATTTCTTTTGTCAAACCGGTGCGACTACGGCGCAATTCTGTCTTGCGTTTTTCTGACCAGCGCCAGCCCAGTATGCGTGCGCCAGCGAGATTGATGATGACATCAATGCGCTGATTTGCAGGTAGCTCCTGCATGGATGCAATGACCCTGGCCTTGCCATCAAACTTCCAGCTTGCCTGTTTTGGATTGCGGCTGAGTATGGTCACCTGCTGACCATCGGCCAGCAGGGCTTTGACCAGCAAGCTGCCGATAAAGCCGGTGGCGCCAGTGACCAGAACCTGTTCTGATTTCTCGCTGAAATGGATGATGGATGCCTGTTTTTCCTTGTCAGCCAGCTTGCCCAGACGCAGTGCAGCCAGCCCGTCGCGGATGCCAGAGAAGCCCACACCTACACCACACAGGGCCAGGAACACACTGAGCCAGCCCTGCGGCTGCCACAGCATTTGTGTAGGGGCGGCAAACCATGCAGGAGTATTCAATATCAACAAGATGATAAAGGCACCGCCATTGATTGCAAGTACGGTATGCGTCACGCGTTCAGTGGCTGGCAAAAGGCGGGTCTGGTCTTCGATGACAAAATCCCACAAGGTCAGGACTATTTCCACACCAAACACCAGCAACAACACGATGGCCCAGGCACCATGACATGTCCATGCCGACAAACCCATGAAGAGCAAGCTGTAGATGAGGGCGCGGGTGGCATGTATGCCCAACTCTGTGCGGGCACTGGCGCGTTGCGGCAGCGCCTCGGTTAACTCATGATGGTAGAGAGTATCGAATGCGCCAAGCAAGCCTTGTGCGGCCATCAATTGCAGGGCAATGAGGTGAGTGTTCATAGATTTCTTCCAGAGACGGGAGCATCCATTTTCCAAAGTATGAACAGCGGCGGGATCATGCTCAATACAGCAAACGCATCAACCCAGACATTCACCAGCATATCCGCCTGCATGGAAATCAGCATATCCTGCGGTGCCCATACCAGGATACCTATCATCAGCCATAGCCAGGCAAAGCGACTGCGGTGCCGGTTGCCCAGATACACCAGCGCACCCATCCACAAGCCGACCGTCTGCACGGTTGGGCCAAACAGGCTCATCCACCAGACCTGCATATTGCGGGCCGCATCGGGTGCGGCCTGCGGCCAGAAGTGACGTTCGATGAGCTGGTGATATGCCTCAACCAGCCCTATGTTCACTATCCATGGGAGCAGGGCGCCAATCACAAAATGGACCATGGCTGCTGCATACAGCCAGCGTATCAACCAGGTTCTAAGTAAGGGATGTTGCTTCTGTGGCATTTCTTTTCCTTCATTTCTTTAATTTCTGTCATTACAGAAATTAAAGATCATATAGCATGACCTGTCAAGTCATTTGCGGCATATTCATTAACATATCGTTCAACTCAAGCCATAGCGTACAATCCTCGCTGCACGTTTTCCTCACAGACCAAACCCGTATCTAACCCATATTAAACCCATATTAAACCCATATTAAACCCATATTAAACATGAAAGTCCTGCTCGTCGAAGACGATCCCATGATAGGTGAAAACATCCAGATCGCGCTGGAAAGTGAATCCAACCTGGTCGACTGGTTGACCAGCGGCGAAGCGGCAGAGGCAGCCTTGCAAATTCATAGCTACGATGTGCTGCTGCTCGACCTGAGCCTGCCGCAGCGCGATGGCATGGATATCCTGAAAGCCTTGCGCAAGCGTGGTGATGCCCTGCCAGTGCTGGTGATGACGGCGCGTGATACCGTAGCGCAAAGAGTGCAGGGCCTGCATGCCGGGGCGGACGATTACCTCATCAAGCCCTTTGACCTGGATGAACTGATTGCCCGCATGCATGCATTGCTGCGCCGTTCACGCGGACGGGTGGACAGCTCTTACGTTTGTGGCGAAGTGGAGGTGGATTCCACCACGCGCCTGGTCTTCAACGGCAAGGAGCAAGTCATCTTGTCAGCGCGTGAATGGACCATATTGGACGCCCTTATCGCCAGGCCAGGTGCCATCCTGTCGCGCAGCCGGCTGGAAGAACTACTGTTTGGCTATACCTCAGAAATTGAAAGCAATGCCGTTGAAGTATATATCCACGGCTTGAGAAAAAAACTGGGCCAGAAATTCATCGTCAATGTGCGTGGTGTCGGTTACATGGTTGAGAAAAACGCATGAAATCCCTGCGCCTGCAAATGATGCTGCTGTTTGGTGTCGCCATTTTGACGGCAGCCGCCCTGCAGTTTGCCACATCCCTGCACGCCGCCATCAGCGAAGCCGACAAATTGTTTGACTACCACATGCAGCAAATGGCACTGGCCCTGCAAGATGGTGATTTTGACCAGGTAGACTGGCATACCCTGCCCGGTACCGAGATCGATGACTTTGATTTTGTGGTACAGGTATGGTCAGAAGATGGCGCCCGGGTCTACCAGTCGCGCCAGCATCGCAGCTTGCCTAAGCAGGCAGCGCTGGGTTATTCCACCGTCAACCTGGAAAATGGTGACTGGCGCGTGTATGCCGCTGAAGAAAACAAGCGCGTGATCCAGGTCGCGCAAAAAATCAGTGCCCGTCGTGAGCGCGCATTTTCATTTGCCCTCAGTACCCTGTGGCCGGTCATCCCGGTTTCCATCTTGCTGTTTTGTGCCGCCTGGTGGGGCGTCAGTTCTGTACTTGCGCCACTCAATCGCATTGGTAGTGAGCTGGCTAATCGCCGCGCCAATTCTATTGACCCGGTGTCAGACAAAGGTTTGCCGGGTGAAGTGTCGTTGCTGGTGACAGAATTGAATTCGCTGCTTAGCCGCATGGGTCAGGCCTTGCAGGCACAGCAGCGCTTTGTGGCAGATGCCGCGCATGAACTGCGTTCGCCGATTACGGCCTTGCGCCTGCAGGTGCAAAATCTGGGCCGTGCCAAGGATGAAAACACCCATGCCCAGGCAGTCAACCGTCTGTTGGGCGGGGTGGACCGAGCATCGCGCCTGGTGGAACAGCTGCTGGCACTGGCCAGGCAAGATCCATCTTCGCAGGCGGCTCTGAGTTTCTGCCCGACCTTGCTGAATGCCTGTGTGGAACAGGCCATCAGCGACGTGATGCCGTTTGCCGTTTCCAGAAAAATCAGCATCAGCAGCCAGATGGCCGCCAATACAGAATTAATGGGCGATGCCGAAAGCCTGCGCGTCATGATACGCAACCTGCTTGATAATGCCGTGCGCTATATCCATGACGAAGAGGCAGTCTACATTACGCTGATTGATGATATTGGGGGCATACAACTGGTGATCCAGGATTCTGGCCCCGGCATTCCCGAAGCCGAGCGTGAACGCATTTTTGATCGTTTTTACCGTGTGGCGGGCAGCAGTACCAGCGGCAGCGGTCTGGGCCTGGCGATTGCCAAAGCCATCGCCGATCGCCATCAGGCACGCATACAACTGGCCCATGCTGCCATCGGCGGGCTGGAAGTGCGCATACAATTTCCGGCTTCCCTGCGCCATGCAAGTTGAAAAAAGGCTTGAAAGCGAGTTGAAAATAAGCCGGGAAATATTGTAAAAATCACCAATTTCAAGGAAAAAATCCTTGTTTTATCTCCATCCACAGGTATTTTTTAAGATTCACCTAAGTTTCCTAAGGCACCATAGCGAAGTTTTGTAATACCTGTGGTGTGTACTTTCCCGCTTCAGGTTTGAATTGATTAATTAAAACTTCGAGGAAATTTTCATGCGTGCAATCAACACAATCAAAAGCGCGGCCAGCCTGGCAGCAGTAGCAGTTTTATTGGCAGCCTGCAGTACACCAATAGCAAAACAAGACGGGGCTAAAGAAGAAAAAACAGCCGGTTTAGAAAAACCAAAAGGCGGCGATGGTGCCACGACAGTGACTACCGTAGACGCTGGTAAGAATGACTTCAACGAACTCGCTAACCGCAGCGTCTATTTTGATTTTGACCAATACGTCGTCAAATCTGAATTTACAACAGTAGTGAATGGCAATGCCAAAAACCTGAGTGCCAACAAAGCTAAAAAAATCCTGATCCAGGGTAATACCGATGAACGTGGTGGCCGCGAATACAATCTGGCACTGGGTCAGAAACGTGCTGAAGCCGTGCGCAAGTCTTTGTCCCTGCTGGGCGTGCCTGAAGCACAAATGGAAGCAGTTTCCCTCGGTAAGGAAAAACCAAAAGCAACTGGTAGCGACGAAGCTTCCTGGGCAGAAAACCGCCGCGCCGATATCGTTTATTCTGGTAAGTAATACTTATAGGGGAGCTATGCTTCCGCTATATGACTAAACCATGCGCGGCACATTTGATAGCGATCAAATGCGCCGCCCAAGGTTTTTGTGTTTGATCTTTGTAACCGAATGCCCAGATGTTAATGCGTGTACTAATCGCTATCTTACTGTTTTATAGCAGCAGCCTGGCTGCCATGCAGTTGAATTCCCAGAACGCGATTGTGGTGGATGAGCGCAATGGCCAGGTCTTGCTGGAAAAAAATGCCACAGCCATTGTCCCCATCGCCTCGCTGACGAAGCTGATGACCGCCATGGTCGTCCTCGACAGCAAGCCCAACATGGATGAGAAAATCGACATCACTGCGGACGATGTTGACCAGTTAAAACACAGTAGCTCACACGTGCCGGTGGGTAGTTCGATCACCCGCAGGAATGCGCTGCAACTGGCGCTGATGTCTTCTGATAACCGTGCCGCTGCTTCGCTGGCGCGCACTTACCCCGGCGGTAATAATGCCTTCATCGTCGCCGTCAAAAGCAAGCTGATCGCCCTGGGCATGCCCAACACAGTCATCAAAGAAGCCACCGGCCTGTCACCAGAAAATACGTCTACCGCTGCCGACCTGGTAAAAATGGCCCAGGCCGCCGCCCGCTATCCTGAGATCGCTGATATCACGACCGACAGTGAAGACAGCATCTCCTTTCAAAACGGACGCACGCGCGAATTCCACAATACCAATCGCCTGGTCGGCAAAAAAGGCTGGGAAGTCCTGCTCTCCAAAACCGGTTTCACCAACGAAGCCGGCAACTGTCTCATCATGCGCGTCAAACTGGCCGGCAAAATGGCCACTCTGGTATTACTTAACGCCAGAGCCAGCTCCGCCAGATTGATGGATGCCTTGAATATAGGTAAATTGCTAGGCTACAAAGAAGAAGTAAAGCCCAGACTGGCCAGGCATAGACGGCATCGTAAATAGAGCAGGCGACAAACGATAGTCGCTCAAATTCTTGATCCTGTCATAATTCCCAGCGTACATGCATCGTCTTCCTTATCCGTTGTGCATGGCGGGTTGTGCCATGCCTCGCCCTGCTGTTCTTGTCCTGAACCGGCACTTAAAACAAGAAATAATGCCCATTTCACGACAGGCGATTCGTCTGAATTACGTTTGATGCATGTGAATTGTTGTAAATTAATATTGCCTTTGTACTAAAGGTGAAACACAATGAATTGCCCGTGAAAATTCATTATTAAGCAGCGCGATCCAGAAACCGCAGAGTCGAAGTTGGCCTGGGCTTAAAGCTGCAACACCTTCTAATTCCTGAAGCATCCTATGTGAGACTATCATGCAAATTGATTTCCATCATGCAGTCACTTATGTCGTTGCACGCCTGGCTGATTTCTCGCATGACGAGGCACACATCATTGCCTATAGCGCGCAGTATGTGGATGACGCGACGAATGATGGTTATATAGAGTTTGATACCGGTGCGCTGTATTCCCGCATAGCATCTGCACACAAGATGCTGGACTACAAGAATTTTAATGACCTGGCCAATCATCACGCGTGGATACCATTTCATTTCCTGCCAGGGAATAATGGGCTGCCGGCAGGCCAGGGTAATGATCTGGGGTTCATACAAAGAATTATCTGTAAGCCGAATAGTTATATAGCCCGTGACATGGTTGCAGATTGCATTCGACGAAAAGATGACAGAAATGCGCTGCACCGCCTGGGGATTACCATGCATGTCTATGCCGATACCTGGGCCCATCAAGGCTTTGTCGGTGTTGAAGATGAAATCAATCGGGCTTCACAATTATGCAGCAGGCATACAGGCCTGACATCTGCCAGCATGGGAGATAGCATCAAGAATTATTTTTCCGATTTGTTTGATCATGCAAAAGGCGAATTGGTTGCAGGTACCTTACCTTTGGGGCACGGCGCAGTCTTGAGTTATCCAGACCGGCCTTACCTGAGCTGGACTTATACAAACGGCGCAGGCGAAGTCGTGAACAGGGACAACCCTAAGGATTTCCTGGCCGCTGCCGACCACATGTGCATCGCCCTGAAAAGTTTCAAGGCAGGTGATCCCTCATTGAGCGCAATTGGGCTGACAGCGGACGACAAGGACAAGATAGATAAACTGATCCGGGAAACAGTCAACGAAGATGGCGATATAAGACATGCGACATGGTTAACAGCGATCAGGAAAGCGCACTTCAGCTTTGGGGGAAATGATTTGAACTACGTGCCCAAAGGCTTGAATTCATGGAAGCATGCAGCCTTGGGAACTACAGCAATTGAAGATACCGGAAATGAAAATTTCAAATACCATCCCAATTTCCTGGACAGCGACTGGAAAAAATTCCATGACGCGCTACAAATGCACAGGCTGTTTGTGGTGCAAGAGCTTTTGCCGAAATACGGGATTTGTGCGGCATAATTAGATCTGTCCCCTGTTAAAAAAGAAGAGAGAAATGACAGAGAACCAACCAGCGACGGCCACCGATGATCTGAGCTTGCAACGGCTCTACCATGGCACACGGGCTGACCTGAAACCGGGCGACCTCATCGAGCCTGGCTACGCCTCTAATTACGGCAAGCGCAAAAAGGCGAGCTATATCTACCTGACCGCTACTCTGGATGCCGCCACCTGGGGCGCAGAACTGGCACTCGGCGACGGCCCCGGCAGAATCTACATCGTAGAACCTACCGGCACCATCATGGATGACCCCAATCTGACGGACAAAAAATTCCCGGGTAATCCAACCAAATCATACCGCTCCCGCGAACCGCTGCGTGTTGTGGGCGAAGTGAAAGATTGGCAGGGCCATCCTCCCGAATTACTGCGAGCCATGAAGGACAATATTGAGCGACTCAAGGCGCTTGGGGTTGAGGCGATTGATGATTAGTGGCGCCTTCTTTTAAAACCCTTGCAAGAGCGCATGGTCATTTATACCTTACCCAAAAACAGAGATATACATGTGGATTAATCTTGAACACTGCTGGCGTTGCCCCACCAGAGCCGCCATTGATGCACTGGCGCTCAGGTTTAATCTGCGCAATACCCGGGACATGCAGGACTGGGAATATGAAGTTGCAGACGCCAAGAGAATCGACGAATTTCTAGCCGCTTATGAAAGTGGTGAGTTGAACGATGACGAACGCTTCACCCTTATGGAAACTTTGTTGGAGTCCTGTTGTGACGCGGAAATGTACGACAAGGCATTTTTATCCAGCGATGTCTGGAAAAAAATACTGGCGTTGCTAGAACAAAATATTGCGCTGCATATTTACACGGTCTGGTATTGGTCAGACACTGAACAAGCGGAAGAGGATATCAGCGATTCATTCGTTATAACACCCTGTATCCGGACTATTTTATTACGGCAGCAGCAAAGGTTTTCTCTACCAGTAAAGAATCCTGAAGGAATTGACGCATGACCCTGGTTCGAATATTTTTTTGTGCTCTGATACTGCAATCAGGGCTTTCAAGTAGCACTCATGCGTCGCAGAATGAAATTAACCACACTGAGACTAACAGGGAACATAAATTAATTGACGGTGTAGTTCAAAGAACAGTATTTCTTCTTGAAAATCCAAGGGACCAGCCAGTCGAACCTACAAATAGCGTTGAAATGGGGGAAGTAGTCTCAATTCAAAAACAGGAAGGCGATTGGATGTATGTTGCAAGCCCGGAAAAAGCCGGGTGGTTGAAATCTGATAACGTAATTTTAAGAAGTCGTTTTTCGGTGACTAAAACATGGGCGGCTCCGCAACATATTACTGTAGGAGATGGAGACTATGAAGCAGCATACACCTTTATGAAAGACGGCAGTTTTTCAGTAAAGGAAACGACATTGAAGGGGGATAGCTCATATCGTCTGATTAAAAGAAAAGGAAAGCTTTTTCAATTCAATAATTTTTTGTGGGCCAAAGTAGAAGACGAACCTCTGGGCGTAATAAGAATTTTTTTAATCGGTATAAACGGGAAATTGTGTTGGAAAATGTATATGGATGGACGGTGTTCTATTCAATAAATTTTGTAATATGGCCGTCGGATAGAAATCGGTCATTAGTATTATTTTTTAATTTTTAATTCCAGTAGCTATCCAGTCACATCTGCGCTAAAACGAGACATGCAACGTGAAATTCAACTACTCTTTTTCTCTTATGTTTGCTCTGCCTGCAATTAATAATGGAGTAATCAAGTCGTGCAGATAGTTCGAATATTTTTTTGTGTTCTGATACTGCAATCAGCTTTTTCAAGTAGAGCTTTCGCTTCGCAGAATGAAATCGAAATTGACCACAAGGAACCTGTGGCTGCAGATATTAAAATTTCTGCAAAGTTGTTGAAGGCGAGTCACTTAGCCTTTGTGGAAATGAGCAAACTTCTAAAGACCGATTCCTTAATAGAAGAGGCCAAATATCAAAAAATTGAAAATTATGATGTGATCATTTACGTCAAAAAAAATTCATATGAATTTTTGTTTAGTCGTCATGGATGGAACGGCTTTGGCGGAGGCGTTATTTTTATTTTCAGTAATAAAACCGTTGTACTTGAAGACACGGTAAGGACGAAGTAAAACTGTTGTTTTAAGAATGACGTTGGTGCCATTCCGGCATATTTATTTCTTTGACCCCAGTTTTGTTTTTTTGATTGTACTCACCATTCATAGCGCAGAATCCATTATGCCATCTTTCGAACAAGTCACTATCGATACCCCACGCCTGCATTTGCGGCCCTTGTGTCTGGATGATGCTGATGCAATTTTGCGCATACGTTCAAACCCGGATGTCATGCGCTACATGCCGTCCGCACCCTGGACCGAGTTGGTACAGGCCACGGCGATGGTCGAGCGCGATAAGGCGGCCATGCTCAAAGGTGATTTTGCGCGACTAGGACTGATACGTAAAACTGACAATCTCTTTCTTGGCAGTTGTATTCTGTTTCATCTGGATGTCGGGTGCCGTCGTGCTGAAATTGGGTATGAAATGGACGTCGCTGTCTGGGGGCAGGGCTATATGCATGAGGCATTGGTCGCCTTGTTGAATTATGGTTTCGATGAAATGAATCTCAACCGTGTTGAGGCTGACATCGTGCCGCATAATCTGGGATCAGCCAAAACACTGGAAAGACTGGGTTTTATCCGGGAAGGCTTGTTACGTGAGCGCTGGATTGTCGAAGGAAACGTGTCTGATTCGGCCATATATGGTTTGTTGCGCAGTGATTGGGTGAAGCGTGCATGATTCGGCTATGAGCATTGATGCAGCCTGATCTGGCGCTGTCGGCGAAATCAATAACGTTGCCCAAAGCTGGTCATAGCGCGGGCGCGGTGCGACGATATCGATGAATATACAGACGCCTGGTAATCTTTACTGCTGTACTCCGCTATCAAAAGACAGCCGAGCCACCTTCATCTTCTCAAAATTATTCTCCGCCCAATCCACCAGCGCGCCCATGGGTACCATGACTGAGACGCCCAGTTCGGTTAATTCATATTCGACGCTGGGTGGTTTGGTGGGGAATACTTTGCGGCTCAACAGGCCGTCTCTTTCCAGGTCACGCAAGGACTGGGTCAGCATGCGTTTGGATATGTCGGGGACTTGTTTATGCAATTGACTGAAACGCAGTGCGCCTGATTGCAGGGTCAGCAGGATCAGCGGCGTCCATTTGGTGCTGATATGGTCGAGCACATTCCTGACCGGGCACATGGCCGGATCAAAATCAGACGCTAATCCTACGCCTTTTTGGCGGTTCACTTCAGGTAACCTTGGCATGAAAAACTGCCTCCTTACAATATTTAGACATAGTCTCTATTATAGACCTTATCGATAGCCATGTCGAAACAAGGAGAGAATTTGCCATGAAAAAACAGATGTATCGCTTCAAGAAAAGCCTGGTGTTGGGTGCTACGCTCACCCTGTCCGTATTGTCTATTGCTTTGTCGCCCAATAGCTACGCGCAAGAGCCAGTTCTCGCAGTGGATCATGCTGATGCGCTGTTCAGCAGCAGCGATCCCAGGCTGCATGCAAACAAGCAGGTGGTCTATCACATCGTCAAAGACTTGCTGGAAGCCGGGCATTGGGAACAGGCAGACAAGTACTTGTCCAGGCGCTATATACAGCATAACCCGAATGCGGCGTCTGGTCTGGATGGCGTGATCAAGTATTTTGTCGAGGTCAGAAAGGTGCAACCCAAACCTATTCCAGAAAAAATGACGAAACCCATCGTTGCCGTGATTGCCGAAGGTGATCTGGTGACTGTCATGTATCCCTTGCCGGTTCGGGACAAGACCACCAACCAGCTGCTGTACACCACTACCTGGTTTGATACCTGGCGGATTGTGGACGGCAAGGCAGATGAGCATTGGGATTCTGCTTTAAAGAATTAAACAATCAATTGGAACTCATTTCGCGGACAGGAATGGGATGTATTGAACTTTCAGAAGGAATTTTATGATCGCAATAACAGGTGCAAGTGGGCAGTTGGGCCGTCTGGTGATTCAGGCTTTGTTGGGTACGGTACCAGCCAATCAGGTCGTGGCCATCGTCAGGGATGTCAGCAAGGCAGATGATTTGCGCGCCAGTGGCGTGCAGGTTCGCCAGGGTGATTATAGTCAGCCACAGACATTGGCAGGTGCGCTGCAGGGTGTGAAAAAGCTGTTGCTGGTGTCATCCAGTGAAGTCGGGCAAAGGTTGGAGCAGCACAAGAATGTGATTCAGGCTGCAAAAAGTGCGGGTGTCACATTGCTTGCCTACACCAGTATCTTGCATGCAGATACATCGCCGCTGGTGCTGGCCAAGGAACACGTTGAAACCGAAAAACTGATACGCGATAGCGGCCTGCCTTTCGTGTTCTTGCGTAATTCCTGGTATATAGAAAACTATTTTTCTGCGGTAGCTACCGCGCTGGAAACCGGCAAAGTATTTGGTGCGGCTGGTGAAGGAAAAATATCGGCGGCTTCCCGGGCAGATTACGCAGCCGCAGCCGCAGCGGTGCTGACTGGTAGTGACCAGGCCGGCAAGATTTATGAACTGGCAGGTGACCAGGGATTCACTCTCGCTGAACTGGCTGCAAGCTTGGCGGACCTGTCGGGCAAGCCAGTCGCTTATGTGAATTTTGCCGAAACTGAATACAAGGACATGCTGGTCTCATTCGGCCTGCCGGAAGGCTTTGCCTATGTCCTGGCGCAATCAGATACGGGTGCTGCACAAGGCGGCTTGTATGACGGCGGCGGCCAGCTCGGCAAGCTGATCCAGCGGCCAACGGCGAGCTTGCGTGCGGTGCTGAAAGCGCATCTGTCATCTACTTGATGTCAGTGCGGATTTGGCATAAATTAGCGAGCAATACTATTGCTGTGCTTGATTCTGGTTGTCACCCGGGGTTGACAACGGTAGACGGTCATCATGTCCGGACACTTATAGCCAACCCTGATCCCGTGCCAGGCGATATGCTTCTACGCGGTTTTTGGCATGCAGTTTGCTGATGGCTTCTGACAGGTAATTGCGTACGGTTCCTTCGGACAGGTGCATGATGCTGGCGATATCGGTGCTGGTGGAGCCGGTGCCCGCCAGGCGCAAGACCTGGCGTTCACGTTCACTCAGCGGGTCTTGTTCACCGCCCCAGCTTTCCAGCGCCAGTTCTGGTGCGATAGCGCGGCCACCGCCGTGCACGGTACGGATGGCGGCTGCCAGCGTGTCGGCCGGGGCATCTTTCAGCATGTAGCCGCGCACGCCGCTGGCCATGGCGCGGCGCAAGTAACCGGTGCGGGCAAAAGTGGTCAGCACGATGACTTTACAGGGCCATTTTTTTTCTGCAATGGCCGCCGCCAGTTCCAGGCCTGACATGATTGGCATTTCTATGTCGGTGAGGAGGATGTCGGGGCGTTCTTTTTCGCACAGGGCATAGGCTTCCTGTCCATTTTTTGCCAGGGCGATGACTTCCAGGTCATCTTCCAGGCCCAGCAGGGCGGCTAGTGCACCAGAGACCAGTGCCTGGTCTTCCGCAATGATGATACGTATCATGTTGATTCTTTCAAAGGCAATGACAGATGCAGGGTCAGCCCCTGTTCAATACGGATATCCAGCGTGCCACCAAGGGCCTGCACGCGTTCACTCATGCCGGTCAGGCCGCTGCCTTTGTGCATGGCCTGTTTGCCATCGCTGCCATTTTTTGCGACGCCATCATCGGCGATACACAATTCTACCTGTCCGTTGTGGGTAGCAAGGCTGATCTTGCAGATGCTGGCCTGGGCATGGCGGATGATATTGGTCACGGCTTCGCGCACGGCCAGCGCCATGACGTTTTCTATGGCGGCTGGCAGGGACATTTTTTCTATATCGGTTTCCAGCTCAGTTTCCAGCTCAACGGCTGCTGCGCTGAGGGCGTTTTTGGCGGATTGCAATTCGTGCAGCAGGCCGGTGGCACGATAGCCGATGACGGCGGCGCGCACTTCGGCCAGCGCCTGGCGGGCCGTATGTTCGATATCACTGATTTCTTTTTTGCTGGCGTCCGGGTTCTTGTCAAACAATTTGCCTGCCAGTTCTGCTTTCAGTGTGATGACGGACAGGGTATGGCCCAGCAGGTCGTGCAAATCGCGGGCGATGCGTTCGCGTTCAGCCAGTGCGGCCAGGTGTTCCACTTCTTCCTGTTTGCGCAACAGATTTTCATTGCTGAGCGTCAGTCGTTCACTGATGATGGCACCGAGGCCGCTGGGGATACTGAAGATAATTGCCGGTAGCCAAAAAAATTTCTCCAGTCTCATGCCCACACTGGCAGCGACAATGATGCAGCCTATAAACCATAAAAACTGATAAGCCTTGCGGGTATCCGGTATGCGTGAACACATGGTGGCAGCAAAAATGCAGAAAGTGGAACTGCCAAAGTTGAACGGCGCCCAAATGATGCCCATGAAGCACACTACAAGAATACAAGCATAAGTGCGCCAGCCATTATTCCAGAAGCTGTAAAAATACACTGGCAGAAAAAACGTCAGGCTAGCTGCCAACAGCAATATTTCTCTGATTGAAGGGGCCACATACAAATACTTCATGCCAAAAATAGCGAATGACAACAGCCAAAAATAAGGTGCCTTGCCATAGCGTGGCGGCACCCATGGTGGGGACAGTTGATGGAAGACAGATGTGCTCAAGCGGTTTTCTCAGGCTTTCTCAGGTTTTCTCAGGCTTTCTCAGGTTTTCCCGGGTTTTATCGGGTTTTCTGTAAGGGCTCAGTGGTGTTGAGAAACTGAGCCCTGATATTCTTTTATTTAGGACTTACGCAAAATTGTCCCAGCAAGGCGCAGCGACGAAGACAGTACGAATAGTACGGCAAGGAGCTGCAACGCAGCTGGGGCGGTTTTGCGTAAGTCCTATAAATGACATTATTCCTTTAAAAGGCGTACATCCGCAATCTGAAACCGGTATTCACCCGGTTGTGGCCCGGCGTTGAAGGCCATCAGGGTAATGATGCTGGGGTCCAGGCCTTTGAACTGGCTGAAAGGAATACTGATTTCCTTCCATTCTTCGGATGCAGTAAAGTGTACTGAAATAGGGATATAGCTACCCTGTACACTGATGCCCACGCTGTATTGTTTGCCATCCCCCTTGACCTTGAACTTCAAAGTGTTGGCAGCACTCAAATCGACTGCTTCCATGGGTTGTGTACCCGGGAAGAATGCCAGACCTGCCCAGGGGTAGGCAAAGCCGGGGTTGATCGTCGCTACCACGTTGACCGCTGCCACCTCATTGCTGCCATTTGGCCCGGCATCTGCCAGTTTGATATCGATGGTGGATTTGCCACCCACGGGGGCATCATTCGATGGTGCCCAGCCAAAGCCGAAGGGGCTGGCCAGTTTGTCTTTGGTGAACAGGCTGATGCGGCCATCCGCAGGCATTTGCACTATCAGGTTCTTTTGTGCATTCAGGCGTGCCACTTCCTGGATTTTTTGTTCACGCTGTTTGGTGGCGCGTTCACCGTCTTTCCACACCTCGACAATATTGCGGCTGGCGCTGATGTCCTGGTCTGGCTCGCCGCTGACCAGCAACAGGTCAGCCTTGTAGCCTTTGGCAATGCGTCCGCGATCTTTCAGGCCAAAGGCATGTGCCGGGACGGATGTTGCCGATGCCAGTGCTGCTGCCGGGCTCAAGCCTGCTTTTACCAGCGATGCCAGTTCATGATGCAGGCTGGCGCCGTATTGGGTGCCAGCATTGCCGGCATCGGTGCCTGCCAGTATCGGTATGCCAGCGGCGTGCATGGCGGCTGTCATCATGGCCGGCACTTTCAGCATGTCAGCATCTGCCTTGGCCCGGTAAGGCGAGTTCAGGGGCTGCAATTGCGCCTTGTTCAGCAATGCCGTCATGCGGCTATCGTTGAGTACATCCTCTTCCTTGATGCCGGCAATACTTTCCAGTACGCTGAAGGTGGGGATGATAAAGGCATGCCTGTCTTTGGCTGCCTTTACCAGCGCCCGCATATCCTGGTCGCTGATCTGCTTGCCAGCAAACAGATGGACCAGGGCATCTGCACCAGCGTCCAGTGCGTCCTGTGCTTCTTTCAGGCTGCCTATATGTACTACGGCCAGCTTGTGACGCAGGTGGGCCGCCTTGACCAAGGCCTTGACGGTGGCAACATCCAGGCTATTGAAGGGATGTTTTTCATACCCATGTTCCAGCACGATTTTAATGAAGTGTGAACCTTCGGCAATGCGGGCATCGACCCAGGCCTGGGCTTCTTCCGGTTTGGTCAGCGTGGGGATGGCCAGGCCATATTCCGTGCCATGACCGCCAGGCGCAGTGGCCAGCGTACCGGCAGAGATCAGATCAGCCTGGTCATGGTTTTCACCTTTGCGCATTTTTTCGTTCATGCTGGCGACCAGTTTCACATTGTTGAACATGTCAATCTGGGTGGTGACACCAAACAGCAAGGGCAGGTCCAGATCCTGGAAGGCATGGACATGGGCATCGATCAGGCCGGGCAGCAGGGTGCGGCCCTTGCCTTCAATGATGTGGGTAGCTGCCGGTGGTGTGCCTTTGAAATCGACGTCCTTGATCTTGCCATCGGCAATCAGGACATTTTTGTCCTTGAGGATTTTCTCGCCGTCAAAAACCCTTACCTGGCGTATCAGGAAACTGTCGGCTGCAAAGCTGGATGGCTGGCCAGCCGCAGTCAGGCTGCATGCGATGGCAAGGCTTAACAATGTTTTGTTCATGGTCGACTCCATATTGTGGGATGTCACCATTGTGCTGATGTAAGTAGGGATAAGACAGAAGCAATTGCCACCAGTTTTCCATGACATTTGTCATATGCCTGGTGCAGGCAGCAGGTGAAGGTGGAGATACCGGCGGAGATAAAGGCAGGATGGCTGGCAGCAAGAGGTGCTGCCAGCCCGGTCAGGATTGACTTATTTGACCTATGGCACCTTGCACAGACAATGTGTCAGTGCAGTAAAGCTTTTGCCTTCTTTGTTGATTTCTGAAAGCCAGGTCAGGTCAGACAGCATTTGTGCCGCTGCTGCCGGTGGCAGGCCAGTAGGTACAACGGCTACCTTGAACTGGTCTTGCAATACCTGGGCGGTCTTGGCACCAAAGACGCTGAAGATGCGGTCAAACCTGGAGGGCTCGCGTTCGATATAGCTGATGCGATAGTCATTGCCCAGCTTGGCGCGGGTCGATGCCGATTTCAAGGCATCCGAGAAGCTGCCTATGGTATCGACCAGGCCACGTTCCTTGGCTTGCAGGCCTGTCCAGACACGGCCTTGCGCCACGGCATTGATTTTCTCTGGCGTGGTCTTGCGTGCTGCAGCTGCCTTGCCGGTAAAATCGGCGTAGGTATGGTTGATGCTGCTTTGCAGGACTTCCGCAAAACGTGGATTCAAAGGGCGCAAAGGGTTGAATGGGTCAGCCAGCCAGGTGGTAGGGGACCCGGCAGTGTGTACGCCCAGTTTGTCCATGGCCTTGTCGGCAGTCGGCAGGATGGCGATGACACCAATGGAGCCAGTGATCGTGGCTTCGTCAGCAATCACTTCATCTGCCGCCATGGATATCCAGTAACCGCCGGATGCAGCGACGTTACCCATGGATACCACGACCGGTTTGCCGGCCTTGCGTGTCAGTTCCAGTTCACGGCGTATCAGTTCTGAACCGAAAGCGCTGCCGCCAGGCGAATCAACGCGCAGGACGATGGCCTTGATGGCGTCATCTTCACGTGCCTTGCGGATCAGGCCGGAAGTGGACAGACCACCGATTGAGCCCGGTGGTGCCATGCCTTCGCTGATTTCGCCAGAGGCAATGATGACGCCTACCGCGTTGCCAAACACTTTGGGCTTCTGGCGCGACAGATAATCATCGAACGCCACCTGACGGAAGCTCTTGCTCTGTTCATCTTTGATGCCGCGCTTGAGCATCAGCTCGCGCAATTCATCACGGGTTTTCAAACCATCGACCAGTTTGGTGTTGAGCGCCAGTTTGGCGATATCACCACCGGCTGCCGCCAGCAACTGGGTCAGGTCATTGATGCCGCGCATGATGGTGCCGTCTGGTAGCTTGCGGGCTTTTTCCACATCGGTGGTATAGGTCTTCCACAGGGCAGTGTACAAAAAGCTTTCAGCCTCTGCCGCTTCGGGCGAAGGTGCGTTGGCGACATAGGGCTCACCAAAGCTCTTGTAATCACCGGCTTTCAAGACGGTGACGGTGACACCCAGTTTGTCCAGCGCATCGCGGTAATAATTCTGGTAACGTCCAAAGCCCGTCATCATCACCGACCCCATAGGGTGCAGGTAGACTTCATTGGCATGCGCTGCCAGGTAATACTGGCGCTGGTCAAAACTTGAACCCCAGGCCACCACGGTTTTGCCGCTGGTCTTAAAGCGGTCAATCGCAGCAGCGACTTCGCGCAGCATGGTCAGGCCGGTGCCGCTCATATCATCGAGCAGCAGGACTACACTGCTGATTTGCGGATCTTTGGCCGCCTGGTCCAGCACCCACAGGATGTCACGCAATTGCGTGGTCCTGCGGACATCACCACGGGCTTCTGCCAGCAGGGTGTCGCGCGCATTGCCAGAATTCTGTTCAACCAGCGTGCCTTTCAGGTCAAGCAGCAATGCAGTCTTGTCCTCGATTTTTTTAGGTCCACCGCCAAACAGGCCGATGACGAGCATGATCAGGATGATCAGCAGGATCAGGTTGAGTATGACCCGGCGGCTGAAATCCAGCGCCGACCAGGCATACTTGAAACCTTTTCCTATCCAGGTTAATGGGGTGAAAGCCATAGTGAGTTTGTCCTATTTTACTCAGGTGATTCTAACTAAACGTTATTGCGTTATTGCCGTGGTTCTTATTCAGGCCAGACGGTTTTCAACAACTGGGCCAGGTGGGCACCGGCGCGGGCCAGGGCATCATCTTTCAGGTTGGCCATGGTTTTTTCATATTCAAGTGGCAAAGCAATAGACCAGTTATTGCCTTTTTGGTTCGGTGTGCTTTTGCTGAATTGGGTGCCAGCAAACAAAATTCTGGCGTCGCGGATGGCATCATTGGCCCACAGCACTGGCAGTTCTTCAATGGATGCATTGGCCAATGTCAGGGTTTTGGCTTTTTTGGTCAGCGTGTCATTCATGCGGCCACGCTTGTATTGCTGCGGCAGGTCGTCCCACAGCGAATGCAGATTGCCGCAAGGACATTGCAGGGCATTGCCGCCGACGGTATTGGTACCACGGTCATACTGGCCTTCATCCGGGTTGATGATCTTGCCTTCGGCATTCAGGAAGATGGAGCCGACATGCAGCGGTTGGTGCAGGTCACCGACATAATGCGTGAGCAGGGTCAGGGCTTCTTGCTTGTCC
Organism: Undibacterium sp. Ji50W; assembly: GCF_049340445.1. Lineage (NCBI taxonomy): Bacteria > Pseudomonadati > Pseudomonadota > Betaproteobacteria > Burkholderiales > Oxalobacteraceae > Undibacterium > Undibacterium sp. Ji50W. Next base: position 186,763 of record NZ_JBMPOX010000008.1, read on the forward strand.
TTGAAATTGAAGGGCTTGGGCTGCGGTTTGTCTTGCAAGACCATGACAGCTGCGCGGATGGCATTCACCACGTCATGATCGCTGGTGCCGACATAGCCGGTTTTGTATTGGTCATGTTGCAAGGCCACGTCAGCATAATGATATTGTTTGTGGCAGTTTTCTTCACCGCTGGCCGGGTTGCAATTGGTGTCATTGCGTTTGACATAATCGCTCATGGCTGCAATGCCGGCGGCAGTTTCAAACGGCGCGCACTCTGGATAACGGCCTGTGGACGTGTAGGCGTAGTCTTTTTCTGGGGAAATACCTTTGACGCAATCACCCCAGACTGCCACTTTTTCCAGCGTGTTGTCACCCAATAGTGCTTTGACCTGCGCGCCGGCCCTGCTGCCTGCCAGCAGGGAATCGGCAATGGCTCCCACGGTCTGGTGGCCATCGGCACCCCAGGCGAAACTCAATTGTGGCAGGCCAGCCATGGCCAGCATCAGGGCTGAAATCAGTATCTTTTTCATAGGAATATCAGATAGCGTTAAGAAGGGGGATGCGAAAGCATCAATGGTAATACACAAAGATGACGAGGATATAGCAAACTGCAACTTCGTGTACAGATCAGAAAGCGTATTGCAGGCGCATGCTGAACACGCTGGCATGGTGGGCGTTGATTTTGCCGCTGACATAGGACACATCGTAGCGCACTGCCGTTTTGTTGCTGCTGTCGTTGCCGCCATCACCGGGCCGAAAACTGCCTGAAATGACCGGCCCCATGCGGTGCGATTGCTTGGCACCGGCTGACCAGTTGCTCCAGCTACCCAGTTCGCCAAAACCCAGCACACCAAATTCCAGGGCAGGGTGCCAGCGATATTTACCCTGCCACTGGTATTTCATTTGCGTGCTGCTGACCTGGCTACTGCGGTAAGTGCGTTCGAAAAACACATTGGCATTGACTTGCAGCCTGTCAAAATCGGTCTGCATGGCAGGGCCGAATTCAAAATCCACACCACTGCTGCTGTCGGTATTTTTATTCAGGTTGGTATGTAGTGCCAGATCGAGCGGATACTGACCGTGGGTGAGCAGGAAGTCGTTTTGCCACGTCCAGGCGCTGGTCTCCCAGGCACTGGCACCGTGTTTTGACCAGTTGGCACTCAATTCTGTGTACCAGGTCTTGTTGGGCATGTAACTGACACCAAGCTCAGGTACAGTCGATGTTGCCCGGTTATCAGCAAAAGAAGACCAGGATTTGAAGTCTATGGTCTTTTCACCTTCATTTTCATACAGGCTGACCAGGTAATACCCCGACCCCGCCCGCGCAGGCAAGGCAGCGAGAAAAGTGCTGGCAAAGATGACAGGCAGGGCAATTTTTTTCATGAGATGGCTGGTGGTAATGACATGGCAACCCAGCGCCTATCATGGCATTGCCATGGAAAACTGCAAGCAATCTATGCAAAAGGGAATTAAATAAAGAGATTTATTTGTTGCGCCCTGAACTTTGAACCTGAAAACTGTCCAGTTGTAAATGATATAAGTTATTCAAGCCGGTCAGCTCGGTGGCTGGCCTGGGTATCCAGTCCAGGTTTTCAAAGACGATCAGCCAATGTTTCGGCATACCCAGTTTTTCGTGTTCCAGCACAAAGCGTATGGGCAGGCTGACGCCAGCCTCATTGCTTTGATACAGCACGGTTCCTTCCATGCTGGCAGAAAAGCTTAATTCCATTTTCAGGGGCTTGCCACTGCCTGGTTGTAGCCAGACTTTGGCTGTTTGTGGGCGTTTTTTTGACCCCAGTTTCAGGGAATACACGGCCCAGGTGTCACCGTCGATTATTTGATCTGCTTCCCTTTGGCGGGAAGTGACGCCACTCAGCACCAGATTGGGGTGATTGGCGATGGGGCTGGAAACGTGTGTCTTGCTGCTTGGCGTTGCACTGGGCAGGCTTTCAATACGACGCAGCGGTTCTCCATTAACCCATTTGCTCAGCTTGGCCCGCTTGGCAAACTGACTGGGGCTGAGCCAGTTCTTTTCTTCTTCTGTATAGCTGGAGTCTACCGTGGCTGCTACCCAGGTTTTGCTGAGTTCTATCTGGGTGAAAAATTTTTGCCACAGGATATCTTCCTCAGCCTGGGCACAGACTGGCAAGATGGCGGTAAGGATGCTGAAGACGAACAGATGGAAAGTTTTCATGTCGGCCGCAAAATTGAATGAGTAGTAACTGTTGCTCTTATAGCATTCTTGTGGCCTGATTGGCAATCTTTATTGCTTGCTTATTGCTGATTTCATTGCTTATTTCCATAGCTACTTATGTCCACTTGTTTCGCGTCGCCGGTCGGGTATTCGACTTCCCCCTCAATACCAGCTAAACTTGCGTGTTTTTCTTCCATTTTTGCGGCATCAGTATGAACACCATGAACCCATCCCCAGACGACAGCGCGCAAGCCGCCAACGAGATCCCTGAGACAGCCTCAGAATCGACGGCCAGTGCGCCATCGAAAGACTTGATCAGCCGTGAAGTGGCACGTCGCCGTACCTTCGGTATTATTTCCCATCCGGATGCGGGTAAAACCACGCTGACTGAAAAGCTGCTGATGTTTTCGGGCGCGATTCAACTGGCCGGTACGGTCAAGGCACGCAAGAGTGGTCGTCATGCGACTTCTGACTGGATGGAGATAGAAAAGCAGCGCGGCATCTCGGTTGCTTCATCGGTCATGCAGTTTGAATACCGCGACCACGTGGTCAACCTGCTCGACACCCCGGGTCACCAGGACTTTTCTGAAGATACCTATCGCGTGTTGACGGCAGTTGATTCGGCCCTGATGGTGATCGATGCTGCCAAGGGTGTGGAAGAACAGACCATTAAATTGCTGAACGTTTGCCGCATGCGCAATACGCCCATCATCACCTTCGTCAACAAGATGGACCGCGAAACCCGCGACCCGCTGGAATTGCTGGATGAGCTGGAATCGGTATTGAAGATACAGTGTGCACCGGTGACCTGGCCTATCGGCATGGGTAAGACTTTCCGCGGTGTGTATCACATCCTGAAAGATGAGATCTTGCTGTTCACCCCAGGTAGTGAACGTGCGGACCAGGAATTCGAAGTCATCAAGGGCATCAATAATCCGCGCCTGGTAGAGATGTTCCCGCTGGAAATCGAGCAATTGAAGATGGAAGTCGAACTGGTCCATGGTGCCTCCCACCCTTTCAGTCTGGAAGACTTTTTGGCTGGCGTGCAGACACCGGTATTTTTCGGTTCTGCCATCAACAACTTTGGCGTGCGTGAAATCCTGAATGCCTTGCTGGACTGGGCACCGGCACCGCGTGAACGCGATGCGACTATCCGTTCAGTGGAGCCAAAAGAAACACCGTTCTCTGGCTTCATTTTCAAAATCCAGGCGAATATGGACCCGGCCCACCGTGACCGTATCGCTTTCTTGCGCGTCTGTTCTGGCCGTTTTGAACGTGGCATGAAGCTCAAGCATTTGCGACTGAACCGCGAGATCAAGGTGTCGTCCGTCGTCACCTTCATGGCGTCTTCGCGTGAACAGGTGGAAGAAGCTTACGCCGGCGACATCATTGGTTTGCCCAATCATGGCAATATGCAGATAGGCGACAGTTTTTCTGAAGGCGAACTGCTGCAATTCACCGGCATCCCTTACTTTGCACCAGACTTTTTCCGTACGGCACGTATTTTGAATCCACTGAAAATCAAGCAATTGCAAAAAGGCTTGCAGCAATTGGGTGAAGAAGGTGCAGTACAGGTTTTCAAACCTGTCGTCAGCAGTGATCTGGTGCTGGGCGCGGTCGGTGTCTTGCAGTTTGAAGTGGTCGCCAGCCGCCTTAAAAATGAATATGGCGTGGATGCCGTGTTTGAAGGCACCAGTATCAGCAGCGCCCGCTGGATCAGTTGCGAAGACAAGAAAATGCTGGCCGACTTTGAACGCTCCAGCGCCGGTGGCAATATCGCCTATGACGCGGCGGGCAACATGGCTTACCTGGCGACATCAGGTGTGAATCTGAAGCTGACGCAAGAGCGTTGGCCTGGCGTAACTTTCCATGCGACCCGCGAGCATGCGGCCAAGCTGGGTTAAGTCGACTGACAAGTACGCGTAAAAGACGGCTAAAGCACAAGCAACAGCAATCAAGCAAGCGTAAGTACACGCAAGCGCAGGCAAACCGAGTCTATAAGCGGCTGACAGGGCAAAAGGTGCCTGTCAGCCGCTTTGTCATTGGCGCTTAGAACCTGTTTACGATCTTACTGCGCGAGCGTGATCGGGGTTCATGTGCTGCTCAAAATGCTCATGTACTAGTGTACATTCCGCTTTTTGCGCTGCTCTTCATCCCGCTGACGCGCGCTCGCTACAGATCGTAAACAGGTTCTTACAAAATTGACTTGAATGCAGATTTTAATTTGCTAACATGGTGATTTAGGCTGCATTTTTTGCGCCATGCAATGACATATGGCTGTCATACTGCAGGCGCAAAGTGGAGCTTGACCCTGTTGGTGAAACAGTATGGCTACACGCACGATACTTCCAGGCAATTCCATTCCCTTCCCGATTTTCTGTTGCAACTTTGATGAGGAGCGTGATCATGGCATTATTTTTTATTGAAGCCGTCCGTTATGACGATAGTGGGCAGCGTATTGCCAAGGTGAGGTGGGGCAAGAGCAAGGGTGGCCAGGTCATGCCGCCCGCCATGGTAGATGATCCGCAAGAAGTCGACGTCGAGGCAGTGCTGGATACCATTGCCAATGGCGATGAAGTCATTCCCAAGTTTAGCAACGGCAATGGCATTATCCTCGGCCCTAAAGTCGTCGGCATCCTGTATGAAGATGGCGCGCGTGGTCTGAGCTCGGCGAGTGATGATGTGCCCGGCCACAGCCTGAACGACCTGCCTTCTTTCTAAGAACCTGTTTACGATCTTACTGCGCGTGCGTGATCGGGGCTCATGCGCTGCTCAAAATGCTCATGTACTTAGAGTACATTCCGCTTTTTGCGCTGCGCTTTTGTTACCCTGACCCCGCTGACGCACGCTCGCTACAGATCGTAAACAGGTTCTAATATCTGCACGCTGCTGGCACCACTGTAAGGTCAGCAACGTGCATCTTGTCTATTTAACTTGTATGCATATGCGCAAGCCTGATATATGCAAATAAGAAATACTTCGTTGTCCTTGAAAGTCCAGTCTCCATATCATAGGCAGGTCGCCGGATAATTATTGTCTGGCCTGTCACGATTTACTGGCATTCGCCGTCACCCACGGCTGCCTGCTTTTTTCAGGAATATGATGAAACTCTCCACCAAAAAAACAATATCCACTTTGCTGGCTGGCGTCGTTCTGGCTGGTGCGTCCCTGTCTGCTACTGCAGCCGATTTGCTCGATACCGTCAAGACCCGTGGCACGCTCAAAATTGCGCTGGAAGGCACCTATCCTCCATTCAATTTCAAAGACACCAAAACCAATGAACTGGCCGGTTTCGATGTCGATGTCGCCAAGTTGCTGGCAGCCAAACTGGGTGTCAAGCCAGAATTCGTGACTTCTGAGTGGAGCGGTATCCTGGCCGGCCTGTCAGCCGGTAAATTTGATGTCATCGTCAACCAGGTTGGTATCACCGCCAAACGCCAGGAAACTTTTGATTTCTCTGATCCTTACACCGTTTCCAGTGCCCAGCTCATCGTCAAGAAAGATGACAAGCGTGTTTTCAAAAGCCTGGAAGACCTGAAAGGTAAAAAGCTCGGCGTGGGACAGGGCAGCAATTATGAAGAACGTGCCAAAGCTGTTGCTGGTATCGAAGTGAAAAGCTATCCGGGTGCGCCAGAATACCTGCAAGACCTGGCCGCAGGCCGTGTCGATGCGGCACTCAATGACAGCCTGATGGTGGCCTATCTGCTGAAAGCGAGTGCCTTGCCGATCAAGGCCGGTGCACCTGTTGGTGAATTGGCCAAGAACGGTATCCCGTTCCAGAAGGGCAACCCAAAATTTGCAGCCGCCCTGAATACTGCGCTGGCTGACATCATCAAGGATGGCAGTTTCGCCAAGGTATCCAATAAATGGTTCGGCAAGGATGTCAGCAAGGCACCTTCAGCGCAATAAGCCGTAATTGGGCAGACATTGCTTGCAAAGAGCAATGTTTGCCGGATACGCTGTATGATTAAGTGGGTACCCCTCACTTCATATCCCTATCCCCGTCCAGACAGGCGGGGATATTTCTTTTTGAAACCGCCATGGAACTTTTAGAATTGCTGCAGATGGCAGCCCCAGTCATGATGAAGGGGGTTGCCTATACCTTGTTATTTGCGACGGGTGCGATGGTTGGTGGCCTGATATTGGGATTCTTGCTGGCAGTTGCACGTATATTGCCGTTTGCCGTGATCAGTACTCCGGCAGCCGTCTATGTCAGCCTGATACGCGGTACACCGCTGCTGGTGCAGATTTTTGTCATCTACTATGGATTACCTGGCATAGGCATAGAATTTTCTGCCACCGCAGCCGGTATTCTGGCGCTGAGTCTGAACGCCGGTGCCTATCTGTCAGAGAGTATACGTGGGGCGATCCTGGGTGTCAGCCGTGGCCAGTGGCTGGCCAGTTTCAGCCTTGGTTTGAACTATGGGCAGACCCTGCGCTACGTCGTGGTGCCACAAGCCATGCGTACTGCCGTGCCATCCATGAGCAATACCCTGATCAGTCTGATCAAGGATACTTCTCTGGTATCAGTCATTACGGTGACTGAGTTGATGCTGGCCACCAAGGAAGTCATCGCCACCAGTTTTCGCCCCTTGCCCCTGTATATTGCCGCAGCCTGCGTGTACTGGGCGCTCAGCCTGTGTTTTGAAGTAGTACAAAGACGGCTGGAAAAACGCCTGCAAAAAGCCCATCAGGTTTGATAGCAATTAAGCTGGCGTTGCAGCCTCTCCCTGCAATCCATTCAGATAAGCGACCGTCAGTTTGGACTGCAATGCTGCCTGCAGCAATTCGGATGGAATGACCCAGGTGTCAGAGCGGGTCATGGTCAATGTCTGGCCAGGTATCAGGCTGGCTTTATAGCCATAATGGGTCAGGCAGGCAGTGATCCAGGATTCCATGATTTCCAGCACATAAAAACGCTTGCCCATCGGTGACAAAAAGCTGATGCCTTCTGGCCTGAGTCTTTCCCATAAGCCATTCGGATCAGTCGCCATTCTTACCAGTTCATTCAAGGGCAGGGTTTGCGGGTCCATCCAGCTACCGGCGAATCTTTGCATATTCTGCTGCTGCAAGACTTCTGTGGCATAGCGGTCCCAATCACACTGCTGCAATTTTTCTTTTTCAAACAGGGCATACCAGGCATTCTCTGTTTCTGCTTCCCCGCCCAGTAAATGCAGGCATTGTGACAGAGGTGGAAAACTGGGTCTCGCACCAGGAACGATAGCGGCCACTCTTTCTTCCAGGCTGGGATGGGTATCAAATTCTGAGGTGGCATGCGATTCGGCATAGTTAATCGCAGTTTGAATATCGGCCCGCTTCACACCTGGTTTGCAAAAGCGGCGAAAGCCTTCAAAGATGGGCATGCGGGCACCGCGATTTAATGCAGGACCAAGCTCATAGTCGAGATAGCTGGACCACATCGGCGAAATCAAATGGACTTTCTCCAGCGCGCTACGGGTGGCTACTGGGCCAAATTTTTTTGCAGCCAAAGCATCAGCGGCAAATTCCTGCTCACGCGACACAGCGGCAGATAATCTCAAGAACCATTTACCATAGTAACGGAAAAACACATCCAGGAAAAACAGGGAATCATCGAGGTCGGTGACGGTATAGGCAATGGCTGTGCGGGTACGGTATACCCATGGCCCCAGCGACAAATCGCCAGCGACGAAGTGACCAAATTCGTGGGCGATGACTGAGCCCAGTTCTGCTTCTGACAACGTGCCCAGCAAGGGCAGGCCCAAGCCGACTTCAAGTTCTTTTATTTTGCCGCGCCAGTTTTTTTTGCCGCTGATAAAGGCAGATTCTACACCGATCAAATGGATATGGACGGGTGCATCCACCTTGAGTTCCCTGGCGATGCGTTCCACCAAAGCATACAGTGGGGCGGCGGTCTGGCGTGACAAAGGCTTGACGGTCGCGGTACTCTTTTTTTCTTTGCTGCGTGGACGCAGTGAATAAGCCAGCGTCAAGGCGGCGATGCCTGCGACGATACCAGAAAACTGTAGCGTGGAACGGTGATTGATCTGGGTAAGCGGTACCCAGGCCAGACCAATAACCAGGCCAAGAGCGAGTATCCAGAAACCCAGCCATAGGGCAACGACCAAGCCAGCGCGGCGGGTCAAATTGGTTTGTTGTGGTTTGCGTTGATGATCAGTTTTCATAATTAAGCTCAGCTTTGCCATTGCCTGATTGCCGTGCTGACTATACCTTGCAGCACATCTGTTTTTGCCGCCAACTGCCTTAGATTTTGCCGTTCTTGTGATGACAGTTGCGGATTGCGTGAACGGATAAAATAGGCCGCAGCCAGCACATCGGTTTCAAAGTCTACCTCATTCAGATTGACTTTTTCACCCCGTACAAATTGCTCAAAAACCGACAAATCTGCTTTGTGCATAGGCATCAATGCTTGCAGTTTATCTTTTGTGGCTTGATCGTTAATACGGCTGGCCTCGCCATAGAGCAGTGCCAGTTGATCTGTACCCAGATGTGCGCGTACCTGTATCGTGCTGAAACGCTTCATCAAATCCAGTGTCTGCTGTGGCGAGCTGCGCAGGCTTTCTGAAAGTTTAACCGCAGGAAGCTCACGATTTGCTACATTATTCGGCGACAGGCCGGCTCTGGCGCGGTAAATGTCCAGCAGTTTATCATCGTCATCTTCAGGCATGCTGCGCAAATATTTGTCAGCATCGCCACTACCCATTTGCCGGGCAACTTCACTGAATTCCAGCGCACGCGCAGCTCTTTCCACACCCTTGCTGTTATTGATTGCGGCATCCAGCAATGTAAGCGCTTCGCCAGCACGTTGTTGTGCCAGCAATAGCCTGATCTCTGTATCAAATAAGCGGCTGGCATTTTCTGGCGAGAGCGTATGCAGTTGTAGCAAATCCTGCGCAGCGCCACGGCTGTCACCATGGACATACTTTCGCCAGATCAGACTGCGCAAGATATTGGCATCTTTCGGGAATTTTTGTGCCAAGTCCTGCATGGCCTGTAAACCTTCGACACCGCTGAGTAAGGATGCATACAAATATTGTTCAGATGAAGAGTCAGCATGCTGGCTGGCACGTTGTGCATATTCCTTCAGCATAGTTTCATGTTCACCGATGTCATCACGCAAATCCTGGATGCTACGCTCCAGCATGACGTCTTCCGGGTGTAGCTTCAAGATTTTACGGTTCAGGCGCAATGCTTCTGCATGAGAGATACTGTTCGCGACATACAGGGCAATGTCAGTGGAGCGTGATTCCCAACCCTTGAGAGCAGCATTGGCTTCCAGTGCAGGCAGCATGTCTTTTTCCTGACCATGTGAGAATGCATAGTTCAGGCAAGACATCACGCCTGGCGTACCTGCCTGTGTGATGACGGTCAATTGCTTCACGCTGAGTGTGTCCTGGTGCTTGCTCATGCTTAAGGTTTGCGGCGGTTCTGTGAACAGGTACTGGATGTCGGAAAACTCCAGCAGCCGCTTACCGCAATACACAATCTGACTCCCTCCCTCATCAGGAGTGGCGGGTTTTACTTTACGGTAGATGATAGTATTTGCTACCAGTGGTGCAGCACCTGCGATATTCCATATGTTATGGCGGTCGTTACTTTCCAGAGACTGGTCATACGTATCTATGACGCCAGCCTTGTCGGCGCTGGCTTCACCCAGTAAATGACCTACTGGCAAAGTCAAAGTGGCACGGTCCATTGCTGCCACCGTCAGCGTCTGATCACCAATCTTTACTTTTACCGGTACATCAAAGCCATTGAGTACCGTCAAATCCTGGTTGCTGGCTTCATGATAGCTATGTGCTGCACCCGACAAGACCATGATGACCAAAGCCAGTGCCAGGCCGCGTGTATATAGCCAGCCCATGATGCCCAAAGGTGCGCGGGCGTAGATTTGCCATTGCCTGTCGCCTGTGCTGAGCACCACATAAGAACCCATAGGGATGAGTGGTATTCCAAACAGGATGACGAAAGCATGCAAGGCAATATGGCTACCATCGGTGTCCCGCTCTGATTCACCAACAAAACTGAAGCCGACTGAGTTGATCGTCCCCAGTGATGGTGTGCCTTTCAACGGTTTGGCAAACAGGCGTCGTTCGCTGGTCAATTCCTTGAGCAGATTCTTGTGCTGTGGCAGGCGGCGGAACAGGCGAGCCAGCACTAAAGAACGATAGACCTTGAATGGGTCACCAGATTCTATGGCCCGGCTGATTTTCGGATCATCGCTGAAGGTGCGCAACTCTGGCACACGCTGAAATAAATTGGCTGGATCAGATATGGACATACGGGTTAATTGATTAAATTACTAAAAAATAGGCTGAATCGATGTGGTGGATGTGCTCTTGCTATTGTCTATTGAAAACCGATCATCAGTTTTTCCTGAATCGTGGTGCCAGCGACAAAACAACCAGTGCAGTGGCGATCGGTAATGTGGAAATGAAACCAAAATGCTTGAAGCCATAAGCGCCAGTTACTGCACCAGAAAAAAAAGAGAACACCAGCAAGCCATGCAAATGCAGTTTTTGTAAATTAGCACTCACTTCATTTTCATGGTGAACTTCGTCTTTATTCCTGTTCCAATAAATCATCTTGCCCAGTTCTATGCCGATGTCAGTGAGCAGGCCCGTGACATGGGTAGTGCGTATCTCAGAATGGGAGATTTTTGTGATCAGGGCATTTTGCAAGCCCATCACATAACAGAGCAAGACAGTGGTGAAAGAGACGGTGATCACCGCATGTTCCTGCAATTCAGTACCAACCAGGCCGAAGACCAGTAACAAGCTGGCCTCCAGCAGCAAGACTGGTGTATAGATATAGCGAAACTGGTTGCGCCTGGCATAGTTGACGATCAGGGACGTGCAGGCCGCACCCCAGGCAAAAGCAATCAGCATGAACAATGCAGCAAAAGCGGGTAGTAGCTTACCCAGTATCAGGTCGTCCGCGGCAGAAGAAAGCATGCCGGTCATGTGGGAAGTGTATTGTCCGACGGCCAAAAAACCACCTGCATTCAAGGCCCCGGCTACACATGCAAGACTCACTCCCAGGTGCAGATTAGACCGGGGAGTGCGCTTGGGTGACGTCAGGTTTGCAAGGTAATTGATGGGCATGCACGAAAAGGTTTGTTTTTTTGCCAGTTTGACTTGAGTTTAGCCGAAAAACTGGCAGAAATGCACGTCTGTTTGCATTTGCTACCTTTGTGCATGTTGTTTTATCTCATTGTTACTTCCATCCTTAAGTGATTAGAACTCATTTCATCAATAGGGATGAGTGCGAGCAAGGCGATTCGGGATGCAGTGCAAGGCGTCGTCGCGCAGCTAAGGCTGGTGCCTTAGCAAGCGCGTTGCAACAACCTCATGCTGCAATGCGCCCGCAAAGAGTAAATGCAGCCAGCTCCCGAAGGGTTTGCCTCATAACGCGTGCTGGACTGCGTTGGACTCGTTGTCAATAGACCCGCTATTGACTGCCTCGTCCGCCTTGCCAGCCCGCGTTATGAGGCAAACGCATCTCAACCCTATTGATGAAATGAGTTCTAATAGCTTACATGGCTGGTCTGTGCGTAGACAAAAACCTGCGGTGATCCTGGAAATTCAGGGCACAGCGCTGTATGAAATCACCCAGTGGGTTTGCTTTGTCCTGGCCGGTATCCGGCGCGCTTGTATCGGCTTCCGGGAACAGGCCCATGCCTGCCATTAATGCATACCAGGAACCTATGGGGTAATATTTTTCTATATTCTGCCGGCGGATTTCATCCCCCAGATCACACCCTTCCAGCCAGGCGGCAAAGATGTGTTTGAGCGAGTCGGGGATACCATTCAGGTTGGCTGCATTGGCCTTCCAGTAGTCCGTATCGGTCCTGGTATTGGTTTTGTAATGGGCAATGATGTAATTGCGATGGCCATCAAAATAGTCATTGATTTCCTGGTTGTAGACTTGTTGGGCCTGCTCGCTGAGATCACCTTTTTCCAGGAACAGGCAAAAGATGGCGGCAGTCATTTGCGTCAGGTAGAGCGCGGTTGCTTCCAGCGGTTCCAGAAAACCCTGAGACAAGCCAACCGCAAGACAATTCTTGTTCCAGTGTTTTTCGACACGTCCCAGTTTCATCTTCAGGTGGCGCGCCTGGGTGTCTGATTCCAGCAAGCCCAGCTTGCTGCGTAGCTCATGCTCTGCCTGGTCTGCGGTGGTGAAGGAAGAGCTGTACACATAGCCATTACCAAAGCGGTTTTGCAGCGGGATGCGCCACGACCAGCCATGTTTCATGGCGATGGAGACGGTTTGCGTGGGGATCGCTTCGCCGATATCCGATGGCATGGCAATCGCGGCGTCATTGAATAAATTGTCGGCATAGCTGACAAAAGGTGTTTTCAGGGTTTTGCCTATCAGCAGCGCCGCAAAGCCGGAACAGTCAACGAAGAAATCTGCTTCCATGCTGCTGCCGTCTTCCAGCAGCACTGCGGCGATATTGCCGCTGGCATCCTGTCGCGCATCCGTGATGTGGGCACTGACGTGGCGCACACCCATTTGCAAGGCTTTCTTGTGCAGGTATTTGCCCAGCAGCATGGCATCAAAATGATAGCCGTAGGTGGTAAAGAAAGGAAAGTGGTGGGCAGCGATAGGGGCCAGGTGTTGGTCTGCCAGTTCAGAAGACAGGAAAAACTTGTTTGGCAGGGCGCACACGTCTGCACCTTGCAGGCGCGCCTTGACGTTATTCACAAAGACCGGCAGCGTCAGGTTATCCACCATGGTGGCAAACTGGTGGAAATAACTTTCATGACCAGGTTTGGTGGACCAGCCATCAAAGGTGATACCGGACTTGTAGGTGGCATTACACTCTGGCATCCATTCGCTTTCCTGTATGCCGAGGTTATCGAAAAACTTTTTCAACACCGGTGTGGAACCTTCGCCGACACCTATGACACCTACCGTCGGTGATTCGACAACGGTGATTTCCACACCCTTGTCCTTGACCGAGTTGGCAATAATCAGGGCTGCCATCCATCCGGCAGAGCCACCCCCGACGATCATGATTTTTTTGATGGGTTCTTGCATGGTCATGGTCCTAGACTGTAAATACAATGGTAAGCATATCTGAGAACCTGCTCACGATCTTACTGCGTGGGTGCAATCAGAGACCACGCGGGGCTCATGCGCTGCTCAAAATGCTCATGTACTTAAGTACATTCCGCTTTTTACGCTGCTCTTCACTCCCGCTGACGCATGCTCGCTACAGATCGTGAACAGGTTCTGACAACTCAGCATGTCAATGAAAAAAAGTGATGGGGCAAAACGCACCATCACTTTAAAAAATCGGGAAGAGGGCAAAAACTATCCGGGCCCTCCGCCTGATCGGAAAAAATTACATCTTGGCGTGCAAAGTCAGGAAGATTTGACGGCCATTTTTATACAGGGATGCCGGCAAATCTGCTGCGCCTGGGGTTTTGGTGACTGAGCTGACCAGGGGATTGTTCAAGTCCTTGCCATCCAGAGAGATCGAGAAATTGTCGCTGATCTGGTAAGCCAGGGTGGCAGACAAAGTACCGATATCGTTCTGGTAGGCAGCGCTGTTACGGCTGGTACCGTTCAGGAAGCCGGAACGATAGCTGTATGTCAGACGTGCACTGAACTTGCTGTCTTCATAGAATACACCCAGGTTATATGCATTTTTAGAAGTACCGATCAAAGTACAATCCGGGGCCAGTACATCGCCACACTTGGAACCAGGAGCCTGACCGGTTTCCTTGCCCAGTGTGTAGGTGTAGTTGGCGTTGATACCAAAGCCGGCTGGCAATGCCTGGATGTATGACAATTCCAGACCCTTTACTTCAGCTTGTGTATTGATCGGCGTGCTCATCGCATACACAGTGTTTTTCTTTTGGATCTGGTTGTAGAACGTGCCTGTGCTTGCACCATAGGTCACGTAACCATCCAGAGCCGAATAGAAAAGATCAGCAGACACCATGGATTTCGGTGCGAAATACCATTCCACGCCCAGATCAACCGTGTTGGCACGGATAGGTTTCAGGTTAGGGTTACCACCGTTGCCTGTACCTTGTACGTCACGCAAATCCAGACCAGCCATTTGGCCCAGTTCAGGGCGTGCCATGGTGCGGGAAACACCAAAGCGGGCGACGATATCCTTGGTCACATCCAGACGGAAGTTAGCACTTGGCAGGAAATCGACATAGCTGTTCTTATAGGTTTTCGGCTCAAAGTTGCCAGATGGGCCGATTTCGTTACGGGTAACTTCTTCGCTGGTACGGGCAACACGGACACCAAAATTGCCACTGAAGCCTTCACTACCAAAATCAGCCATCACATACGCCGACTGGGTTGGTTCCTTGATGGTGAACTCATTTTGCAGCAGGTGACCACTGTAGTTGGTGTACTGAGACAGCCAGGCATTCACTGCAGACTGAGAGAAAGTCCAGTAACCGGCACCATTTGCACCCAGGTCATTAAAGATGCCAGGGAAAGCCGTCAGGCCGGACATTGGCAGGTTGGCTGCATTCGACAAACCTGGCAATGCATTGACACCGATAGAGCTCAGTTCACGCTTGTGTTCTGCTGCGCGGAAACCAAAACGGACGGTAGGAATGCTGGCGAGGTCGGTTTTATACACGCCGTCGATTTGTGCATAATCTTCTTTATCGTTGGCGGTGACGTGGGAACCGTAGGTGTACGGTGCGCCAGGTGTACCAGGCGCGCCATTGTTGAAACCACCGATAGAGAACTTGTCTGCACCCGGCGTGACATACGTCACTGCCTTGTCGGTACCATTGATGGTGTAGCTTCCACCTGTCCATGGCATCCAGATACCCATGGCGCCGCTGACGGTATTGCCCAGGCCTTTTGTGGTACCCAGTTTGCCGCTCAAAGTGAAGCGGTCATTCACACGGACGGAACCGTCGATGTTAAAGAACTGTGACTGGCTTTCTGCGATAGGGCGGGAGAAAATTTCCTGCACTGCGCTGGACATGCCGCTGCAAGGGATGCAACCTGCCGGATTACCCACGTTTAACTGGCTGATGACGCCCTGGCTCAAGGTGCCGGTGATGGCGCTGGAAGGGAAGCCTGTAGTCGCCCAGGATGGACCAACAAAACGGCCCAGTGACTGCATGAAGTTGTGGTTGATGTTTGGTGCATCCAGGTGTGACTGGAAGGCGGTCACATCAATGTTCACATCGTTCGATGGCTTGAACTGGAAGTCGATCAAACCGCCCTGACGTGTACGCTGTTGTTCAAACCAGGCAGTACCACCGAGGAAGTTGGTGATGGCACCAGATGCTGGTGAAGTCGCTGTATTGGCTGTACCCGCACCTTTGATGGCGCTGTCGATAGGGCTGCCAACATCAACCTTGTCCCACCAGATCTGATTCTCTTGCCCGGCACGGCTGAGCGTACGTTTTTGATGGAAACCCTGCACCAGGATACCCATGGTGGACGCATCATTTTTCCATGCGACCATGCCACTCAGCTGTGGATCGGATTTGCTGGAATTTTCAGAATTGACCATGCCGATACTGGCCTGGGCATTGAATTGTTTTTTGAAATCCAGCGGTTTGCGTGTTTCAATATCCACTACGCCTTCAGCGCCGCCTTCCAGCAGATTGGCTTGTGAACCTTTGTGTACTGTCACACGCCCGATCAGTTCAGATGGGAACAGCGAGAAGCTCACGCTGCGGCCACCGCCAACAATATTATCGGCAAACCAGTCACCGCTGGAAACAGAATGGCCGTTCAAGGTCGTCAAGGTCAGGCCAAACGGCGTGCCGCGCAGGGCAACACGGTCATTTTCACCAAAGCTGCCTTCGCCACCGCCGGCGGCAGCCACGCTGACGCCAGGTACGCGTTGCAGTGAGTCGGCAACGTTTTTATCCGGCATCTTGCCGATGTCTTCAGCAGTAATGACTTCAACGAAAGTATCTGCATTACGTTTTTGATTCATGGACTGTTGCAGCGATGCGCGAATACCAGTAACGACCACTTCTTGTGGTTCTTTTGGTTTTGCTGCTGTTTCTTGTGCCTGCGCTTGCATGGCGACGCTCATGACCAGAAGTGCAACTGCGGATGCCATCGGCGTTAGATTACTTCTCATCGGACTCAATTTATTTTGCATTTAGTTCTCCTTCGGTTAAGACCTGCCGACCACTTCAGGCCATTACAAAAAATTGCTTACTCCCCCAAATACCTTACGCACTTGACATAGACGACAGTGACTATTTTCGGTACCACCCGCTGCATCATAAAATTTCATTCTGAGTTAACTACCACTCGAAACAACTACACCGGATGTGACGAACTTTAGTGATGGCTAAACAGGTTGTCAATCGGTATCTAAGTGGTATCTATGCGATGTTTGATTGGTTTCTACTTTGTCATGGTTATATCGTGTATGCATATGATTTTATTGAATAAATTATTTTTTTAAATTTGCCAATTATAGAAGTGGACTGATGTTTTAAACCCACAGCCTGAACTTGAACGGCAAATTTTCGATAAGGAAAGTGGATTTAAAGTGGAATTGATTCTGGTTTTTTTGATGGAATTTCTGTGCGACAATTTTCAGCAGCTTATGGCTTTGGTGAGCCTGCCTGAAGCTGGTTTTTTGGGGAGGGAATTTCTAAAAGCAAGACACCTTCACACCGGTTGAATATAGAACCAAGCTGAATGCGGCTTAATGTGGGGCCTCAAAATGCCGCACTGCGGCAAGTTAGATCGTTGGTGGAATCTTGCTGGTATTCATCGTTATCATTCCCCGGACTGGCGGTTTTCGTAATTGCGCCAGACGGCAGGGCGCAGCAGAATGCAAGCTCAAATAAAGCTGTTTATTCTAATAAAACGAGACTCCCGCCATGTTAAAACCCCTGCTGTTCGCTTTGGCGACGCCGCTTTTGCTCAGTTTTTCACACGCTGCCGAGGTGCGTCGCATCAGTGTTGATGTCAACGCGCCGGTTGTGCAACGTGATCACTTTGCTGATTTATCCGTTGGTTCTGACTATCCGGGTACGCTGATCAGGGAAGACAGTCTGGCGCAATTGCGGACTGTGAAGGATGAACTGGGTTTTCGCTATTTGCGCTTCCATGGCATTTTTCATGATGTCCTGGGCACATATACTGAAGCTGACGGCAAACCGGTCTATAACTGGACCAAAATTGATTATCTGTTTGACCGCATATTGGGTATGGGTATCAAACCCTTTGTAGAGCTGGGTTTCACGCCACATGCAATGCGAAGCTCTGAGCAGACGATCTTTTACTGGAAGGGGAATACCTCGCATCCCGACCCGCTAAAGTGGATGGCACTGGTGGATGCGTTTGTACGTCATGTGCAAGTCCGTTATGGCGTAGAAGAAGTCAGAAGCTGGTATTTTGAAGTCTGGAATGAACCGAATCTTGACGGTTTCTGGGAAAAGGCAGATCAGGCAGCCTATTTCGATTTATATGAAAGAAGCGCCCGCGCCCTCAAGGCCATAGACCCGCAACTGCGGGTAGGCGGACCAGCCACCGCCGGTGCGGCCTGGGTGCCTGAATTTTTGGCGTTCACCCATAAGACTGGCGCACCAGTTGATTTTGTCACCACCCATACCTACGGTGTCGATGGTGGATTCCTTGATGAGAATGGTGCAAGCGACACCAAATTATCCGTTTCACCAAACGCTATAACAGGGGATATACACAAGGTACGTGCACAAATCAAAGCGTCTTCGTATCCAGAGTTGCCACTCTTTTTTACTGAGTGGAGCACCAGCTATACACCGCGCGATCCGGTGCATGATTCTTACATCAGTGCCGCTTATATCCTCAGCAAATTGAGAGCCACCGAGGGCGCGGTGCAGGGCATGAGTTATTGGACTTACACCGATCTGTTTGAAGAACCAGGCCCACCAACGGCATCGTTTCAAGGTGGTTTTGGTTTGCTCAACCCTGAAGGTATACGTAAGCCTGCCTACTTTGCTTACAAATACCTGCATCAACTGGGCGAAGCCGCAATTGCCACCCAGGACCCGCAAAGCTATGTCACCCGCACAGACAGGGCTGTGCAGGTGCTGGCATGGGATTTTCATCAACCTGTGCAGAACAAGAGCAACCGCGGTTTCTACACCACCGTGCTGCCATCCAAAAGTGTAACGCCATTGGAGCTGGATGTCAGTGGCCTGGAACCAGGAAATTACACCGCCTACATTTACCGCACTGGTTTCAGATCGAATGATGCCCACACCGCATATCTGGAAATGGGTTCGCCTGCTAAGCTGAGTACGACGCAACTGCAAGCATTGCAGGATTTGACGACAGACAAGCCCGAGCTTCGCCAGGTCAAGGTTCACCAATCGACCAGGGCCAGCATCAAAATTGACATGCGTGAGAATGATGTGATCCTGGTCAAGCTGCTGCCGAGCGGAAAAAAATTGCCTGCCAAATGTTGCCAGGCACATCACAAATTTAATTTTCCAAGGCGATGAGGTCAGCATGTCGGCTAGCTGTTTTTTCGGGCTTTGCAGCCAGTTACCTTCGGTAGCACGATAGCCCAATGTAGGATCACCAAGATCACAAGCCAGCACAAGTCTCTATCGCACAGCTTCTTTATGTCGTCGCGCTGCTGTCGATAGTTTTTCCAGTCATTGTTCTGATTACTTTATTTTGGACGCGCAGCAAAGAATTGACTTCAAAAAAAGACTTCACTACTCGCTATTGTTGTAATGCCCATGGAAAATCAAGAGCAATTCCGGTTTTATGTCCTACGCATTTCAAACATACCTGCCTTCCCTTATCGTTGGAGCTGATTTCATCATGCGCAAAAAACTGACTGTCAAAAAAATCACCAGGGCGGTAAGCTTTAACCAGACCCGGCGCAATTTGATGCTGGGCATGGCTGGTTTGTATGGCACACCAGCGCTGCTCATGGCGCAAAACACCCAGTCATTAAAAAACACGAATACGCTTTGGTACAAGCAAGCAGCATCTTGTTGGGAAGAGGCGCTGCCGCTGGGCAATGGCCGCCTGGGTGCGATGGTCTTTGGCCGCGTGGCGCAAGAGCGCCTGCAACTTAATGAAGATACCTTATGGGCTGGCGCACCATATACGCCAGACAACCCGGATGCGCGCGCAGCCTTGCCAGAAGTTAGGCAACTGATCGCCGATGGCAAATACAAAGAAGCAGCCGACCTTGCCGGTAACTATATGATGGGCAACCCTCTGAAGCTGATGCCCTATGGCAGCCTGGGTGATGTGTTGCTGACGTTGACGGGCGCGACGCAGCCCAGGCAATATGAACGCCAGCTTGATCTTGCAACGGCGATCAACACGACTTCATACCAAACAGCGGATGGCGCATTCGTGCGCGAAGCGTTTGTGTCGGCGCAAGACCAGGTCATTGTCATGCATATGACGGCAGAACAAGCCAGGCTGGATATTGAACTGGCTTACCGCAGCCCACGCAAGGTGAAATATCCATCTTCTGATTATCAAGGTGCAGATGGTTTAAGCAAACCGGCAACGGTTGAATGGTTGAAGACGGAAGCGGCAGGGGTGTTAAGCACCGGCACCACAATGGTCGCTGATGGCAATGACGCTGTCCTGATCACGGGTAGCAACGAACCTGGCGCGGATGGCAAATCGGGCAAACCGGGCTTGCCTGGTTTGCGCTATGCCCTGCGTATCAAGGTGCTGGCCGATGGCAAGTCCAGTCTGGCAAACAGTGTGTTGAAAGTCAGCGAAGCGCGGACGGTGACACTGTTGATCGCCGCTGCTACCAGCTATGTCAATTACCACGATGTCAGTGGTGACCCGGTGGCGTTGGTCAGGCAGCAAACCGAGCAGGCTGCGGCAAAGCCTTATGCGCTGCTCAAGAGTAATCACATTCGCGATCATCAGGCGCTGTTCAACAACATGTCCATAGCCCTGGGTAGCACGGCGCAGGCAGCGCACCCTACGGACATCCGCATTGCTGCTGCCGAAACCACAGAAGACCCTGCCTTGTCTGCCCTGTATGTTCAGTATGCACGTTACCTGATGATTTCTTCATCTCGTCCCGGTACACAACCAGCGAATCTTCAGGGTATCTGGAACGAAGGCACCAACCCGCCTTGGGGCAGCAAATACACCATCAACATCAATACGCAAATGAACTACTGGCCGGCAGACCCCGCAGGCTTGGGGGCTTGCGTTGAACCATTGCTGCGCCTGGTCGAAGACCTGGCAGTGACGGGGGCCAAAACTGCCAGGACTATGTATAACGCCAGCGGCTGGGTGACACATCACAATACGGACCTGTGGCGTGCGGCTTCGCCCAACGATGGCCCGCGCTGGGGCCTGTGGCCTTGTGGCGGCGCATGGTTATGCAACTCGGTATGGGATCATTACGATTACAGTCGTGATGCGGACGTACTGACGCGGCTGTTTCCGGTCATGCTGGGGGCGTCAGCGTTTTTCCTGGACACCTTGATTGAAGACCCCAAAGGCCGTGGTTTGGTCACTTCGCCTTCACTCTCGCCAGAAAATTCGCATCCATTTGGAACCTCGTTGTGCGCTGGCCCGGCCATGGATCGGCAGATCGTGCACGACTTGTTTAAAAACACACTGGAAGCGGCACATCTGCTGAAACAACAACCGGCTGTGATTGAGCGCATCGCCAAGGCTTTGCCGCAAATTGCAATCGACCGGATCGGAAAAGCCGGACAATTGCAAGAATGGCTGGATGACTGGGATACGCAGGCTCCCGAACAACATCATCGTCACGTTTCCCATCTGTATGCCATTTATCCTAGCAGCCAGATCAATCTGCGCGATACACCGGATTTGTTGCAAGCCGCAAAAAACAGCCTGCGCCAGCGCGGCGACCTGGCCACAGGCTGGGGCACGGCATGGCGTATCTGCCTGTGGGCACGCATGGGTGATGGTGACCACGCACACAGCATATTAAAGGCATTGACCGGCCCCAAACGTACCTACCCCAATATGTTTGACGCCCATCCACCATTTCAAATCGATGGCAATTTTGGTGGCGCAGCCGGTGTCATGGAAATGCTGCTGCAGTCCTGGGGTGGGGAAGTTTTCCTGCTGCCAGCCTTGCCTTCCGCCTGGCCATCAGGTGAAGTCAAAGGCATGCGCGCACGCGGCGGGCTGAGTGTGGATATGCAATGGCATGCTGGCAAGCTGGTGTCGGCAATCCTGCAGGGGCCACCAGGCGCAGCGCTGCGCCTCAGTTATCGCGGCACCAGGATGGATGTCAGCCTGGACGCAAAAGGTATACATCGCCTGCAAGTACCGGTGGCGGCCGCATAAAAAATCAGCCCTGCAAGAAAACTGCAGAGCTGATATTTAAGCTGAGATTCGAGCCGATGTTCGAGCAGACATTCGAGCTTAAATTCGCTCCTGACCAATCAGGCTCGGTTTGCAGGTACCTTCCAAAAACGCACCGCCAACGCGGCCAGCGCTGTCACAGTCGCCAGGCCGGTTACGCCTGTCCAGCCCCATTGTGCCAGCAGGGCACTGCCCAGTGTGGCACCTGCCGCCATGCCAATGAACATACCGACAAACAGCACCGCATTCAGGCGGCTACGTGCACCAGGGTCTATGCCATACACAATGGTTTGATGGGCGATCAGTGTGGTTTGTACGCCCAGGTCAAAGCCGACGGTGCCTATGCCCAGCAACCACAGTTGCGCAGCGGGCGACAGCAAAGGGCTGAGGTTCATTGCCGCAAAAGATACTGCTGTCAGACCCGCACCAAGTTTGGTCACCACACCTGGCCCATGTTTGTCGGCCAGGTGGCCAGCCATGGGGGCCGCCAGTGCGCCAACTGCGCCAGCCAGACCAAAGGCACCCGCGACTGCACTACCCATATGAAACGGCTCTGCATGCAGCATCACTGCCAATGTGGACCAGAAAGCGCCGAAGCCCATTGCCAGAAAACCCTGTGCCAATGCAGCACGGCGCAGCGTGCCGTGACGGCGCAACAGACCCAGCAGCGAACCCAGCAAGGCGCGATAGCTCAAGGTGGTGGTCGGCACAAAATGCGGCAACCCGCGCCAGATGGCGGCAGCAATCAATGAGACACCAGCAGCAGCCAGCACAAACATCGTGCGCCAGCCAAAATGTTCTGCCACAAAACCACTGATAACACGTGACAGCAAGATGCCCATCAACAGACCGGTCATGACCGTGCCCACCACCTTGCCGCGCCGGGATTCATGCGCCAGCGTGGCAGCGGCGGGCACAATATCCTGCGCCATGGTGGCGGTCAGCCCGATAGCCAGACTGGCGATTAACAGTACGCTGAGTGACTGCGCAAAAGCCGCCGCAATCAGCGACACCACCAGTAAACCGGCCTTGGTAAGAATGATATTGCGGCGATCATGTTTGTCACCTAGCGGTGCCAGCAGCAAGATACCCAATGCATAACCCAATTGCGTCAGGGTAGGCACAAAGCCGATATCCAGGTCGCTGACACCAATCTCCGTAGCTAGTATGCCCAGCATGGGCTGGCTGTAATACAGCGATGCCACCGACAGACTGGCGCCACTGGCCAGCAACAGCACCAGCGATGAAGACGGCTGCTGGTGTGCTTCACTGCTATTGTTGCCTGATTGCGCTGCCTGAGTGGTATGCAGAACCAGAGCAGGGGCAGGCCGGCCTGATACGCTCTGATCATGCGGATTATGAACGGAAGACATGGCTTGCTCCTTGGTTTCTTGAGGATTTAACGATTGAAACCAGTGTATTGCGCCGCAAAATAAAACGGTAGTAGCATGGCTTGCAGATTTGTTATACATTTTACGTATGACCAAACCACTTATTCCTCGCCCTGATAATGCTGACAATGCCGCCAATGTGGCCACAGCGGCCCTGATGACAGGGGCAGGTGACCGCATAGAACTGATGCAGACCTTCGTCCGCATCGTCGAGGCGGGCAATCTTTCTGCTGCTGCCGTCCAGTTGGGCACGACCCAGCCGACGGTCAGCCGCCGCTTGCAGTCGCTGGAACAATTGCTGGGCGTGCGCCTGCTACATCGCTCTACCCACAGCATGCGCCTAACCGTGGATGGCGAGCGTTGCTACGAACATGCCAGAAACCTGCTGGTCAGTTGGGCCACGCTGGAATCGGATATACGCGGCACCAATGAAGAACCAGAAGGCGTGTTGCGGGTAGTTGCACCGCACGCCTTCGGGCAGGAACGCCTGATCAAACCGCTGGCCGATTACCTCAAGCGCTATCCGCGTGTATCTGTCGAATGGCTGCTGCATGACGACATCTCGCTGCAAGACTTCATCTCTGCCGGCATAGACTGCGCCATTCAGGTCGGCGAAGTCACTGATTCTTCGCTGGTGGCCATCAAGCTGGCTGAAGTGCCACGCATCGTTGTTGCCGCACCGTCCGTGCTGGCCGGCAGACCGGTGCCGCAGCAGGCGATTGATCTGGCAGGCTTGCCATGGTTATCTTTGCGCACGTTTTACCGCAACGAAGTATTCCTGCACCACGTACACACCGGCGAAATCCAGCGCCTGTCCTTCACCCCCCGCCTGAGCACCGACAACCTCTACGCCTTGCGCACCGCAACACTGGAAGGCCTGGGGGTAGGAATAGGTTCCACCTGGATACTGACCGACGACCTGGCCGCAGGCCGCCTGGTACAACTGGCCCCGCAATGGCAAGCCTCAGCCCTGCCGGTGAACCTGGTCTACCCCTATGCCCGCTTCTATCCAGTACGTTTGCGGCGGTTTATCGAAATGATACGGGCGGCGGTGCCGACTACGTTGCATGGGTGAGTGGTAGTCGGATATCGGCTGGTATCTGCACGGGTGGCAGTCATATTGAACAGCAAAGCTTTGCCCGCAAATTATTAAAAAAGAGAGTCAGCTTAGACGCCGCAGAGTTGTTTTTTATTTTATGCCGGGCTAGACCATGTTTTGCCATAGCTTGATGTTGACGCCTCAAGGCTAATGCAAATGTATCCAAATGTGCCAAATTAGTTTATTATTGAGTAATATTATTTAATTAACATCTTTTGCCTTGAATAATCGGCAAATAGTGTATGGATGAACCTATAGACGTGATGACTTTGAATGGTGACGAGCAGGAAAAGAAGATTTGTCAGCTTGTCCTGACAAAGGAAGATTTGCGCGAGATCCTCAACCGTGTCGATGTCCACGACTAGGCGGGCCTGGATTCTGGACTATAAACAGTATCACGGGACTGGTGACCTATTGCAATCCTTAGGTAGCAGTTTATTCAAGTGTGGTGGGAAAACCGTGCATTATACTAACCGACAAACTTCTGCCGGATAGTCAGTCATATGATTTCTGATTATCTGGTCGCCCATGTGATATCTACCTAGACCGAGTCAGAAAAACCTGGCTTATGATAAAGCATGGGAACACAAAGGAAAATATGATTGTAAATGAAATCGAAGTAGCAGAACTCCAGGATTCTGATGAATACGAAACCTATATTCAGCGTATCAACGACCGGTTCAATACACTTACCGAGCCGATTTTTGAAACTGACTCGACGGGACTGTACGACGCGTATCTTAA
Organism: Undibacterium sp. Ji50W; assembly: GCF_049340445.1. NCBI lineage: Bacteria > Pseudomonadati > Pseudomonadota > Betaproteobacteria > Burkholderiales > Oxalobacteraceae > Undibacterium > Undibacterium sp. Ji50W. Next base: position 211,463 of record NZ_JBMPOX010000008.1, read on the forward strand.
CGCATTCACTGACGCGGAAGATCGTCAGTGCCACACCTGTTCCTGCTGCAAGCGGTTCATTGAACGCTTCGGCAAACTAGCAACCATTAGCGATGACGGGGAGCTTGTACCTGTCATGTGGAATGTCGAGGAAGCGCCCGAGCGTTACAAGCGAGCTGTGGAGGACATGAGTCGCCTTGTTCGTCGCTCTAAGATAGTAATGCCATTTCTGTCGAGCAGTGCGCAATATGGAACTGCCATCAGCCGCGTTAAAGATACTGGACTTGAATGGCATCATTTTTCCGTACGCCCAGTTAAGTCGCGAATTTTCAAGGGCACCGGACTAAAGAATGCTTTTCAATCAGCCAGCGAGAAGCGTGAGGAATATGGCTCCGTGTGCCAAGCGCTTTCTGAATATAACAAAGATACAGTAGCCATTGCCTTAAATCTGCTGAACAACGATCAACTTGGAAACAGCGTGGCTGCTGTCGGGCAAGCGCAATTTTTGGCTGACTTACACGCCATAACTGCAGCCAGTGCAGCGCTGCGTAACAACCTTGTGTATCGTGCTGTAGCAGTTGCGCCGTCCGGTTTCTGTCACCCACGCAGCAGTATGATTTCAACTCTACTTGATGACATTGCAGCGGGCAAATCATTTGAACAGGCGCAGGCAGCATGGAATGCAAAAATGCACCCATTAGCCTATATGCGCCCGAAGGCTGCCCCCACTACAGGCGCGATCAAGGCGGCGGAAGAATCCATTGCAAAGCTCGGTGCTGCATCCGCACTCAAGCGGCGTTATGCTCGACTCGATGATATTCTAGAAAAACTATGGGAGCCGCGAGCGACGACGAAGCCAGAGCAATCTAAAGGCATATTTTCGAGCATCAGGCCAAAGGAGCAGCAGTCAATTTCTGCGTTCATGCGCGGACCGGCCATTACGATGACTTGGGATAAATTTAACCGTACGGTATTGCCAACAGCCGACGCTGTAGAATTTTATGCCCCGAAGGGGAAGAGTCCATATGTTGCGTTGACTACTGCGAGCGATCCAGACGCAATTCCAATTCTGCAATGGGACAGCGTCGAGCGGCGCAATCCGGTCGCGCTGTACTTGTGGGACGGTGGATCAACGGCGGAATCTTTTGGTCTGTCATCTGGAAAATTTCACAAAGTCAACGCGATTACGCTACGCCCTAGTATGTGGTTTGGAGACAAATTTAGCCACCAAGGTGCAGGAGCTATTTTACTCATCAATGGGGCCAAGGATAGTAAGCCTGGTGCGGGGAATGCACTTTTCCCATCGACCCTCAAATCTGAATACCATGCTGTGCGATCAGTCATTGAGGCATTCTCAAAAGACGCTGAGCTTGGGGGGCGAGATGAGGCGACAGCTTGCGGTTTCCTGATCGGCAAGGAAGCCACGATTTCGCCTCTGCTACGAGTTACGAGTGCAGGGCAGGTAACAGAGTATAAGATCGACCGATGGGATTAGACTAAAGTATTTTAGGTAACTAAAGGCCACAACAAAACGTAAAGGAATCATGTGCATATATTTTCATGTCTGAAAAAATTCATAGCTAGGCGTAAGACACCAGAAAAAAATTTTGAACAATTTTTATCTGGAATTAAGCATAATTGGGAGATAGAGAAAAGTCTTAATTGCTTCACTATGGACAAGGTCTGGGTGAGAACGGATGGAAGGAATATCGGTTATATAGAAGGGATTGTTTTTAGCTTAGATAAAAAAACTGTAGTGATCGGACATATTGCAACGGAGACTGAAAATAAGCGTAAAGGTGATGGCACCTACATCGCTAGGTATTTCGCAAAGAAAATTAGAGACCTTTATGGGACTAAGACTGTCATATTTCGCCAAACGCGAAATTATGAGGACGGTTATGAATTGTTTTTTAAATCGCTTGGCGCGAAAGCTTCATATATAAATGGTATCACTAGTGTCCCAACGTTTTCATGTCAGAGGATCGTAAGTCAATGATTTGTTTGCATAAAATGATGTTTTCATCTGGTCTCGATTTGAACGTCGAGGTGCAGAATTGGAGCTTTTTGCGGATATCCGCCGAAGGCTCCTATGCATCAGGGCAAACTCGTTTTCTCGCAGGTCATGACGTATTTGCCGCTGACCACCTTTCGACGATGCGTAGCAGCCCACAGAGGCGAGCACAAGGTCAAGGATTTTTCTTGTCTGGATCAGTTCTTTGCCATGGCGTTTGCGCAATTGACCTATCGGGAATCGCTGCGCGATATCGAGGTCAATTTGCGTGCCCAGGCCCATCGGCTGT
>NZ_JBMPOX010000009.1:0-199809 GCF_049340445.1 Undibacterium sp. Ji50W
AATAAACCGGAGATTATCGCAAATGACATATTTTAAATTCAAATCGTGGACACCCCTAAAACCGCCAAAACCAGCGCCTGCATTAGCTTTGCTGGCTTTACTTACCAATTTAACCGGACACTAGTGATATTCATTATCAAGCTAATGATGTTGTATTCGATAAACTTTGGTATGACCTCAAATTCATGATCAATCGCAAAACATTGCCAGGCAAGACCCGAGGTTTCTCCCTGATAGAGCTGTTAATCGCCATGGTGATCCTGTCGATCCTGACTGCTATTGCCTATCCCAGCTTTCAGCGCATTATCATCCGCACAAAACTGAACGCAGACAGTACCTTGTTTTCGCAAGATCTGGCGTTTATGAAAGGCAAGGCCAAAACCAGGACGGGCAGCACGATTACGATGTGCCCCAGCTCCGATGGAGCAAGCTGTACCGGGGGCGCCTGGGCGGCGGGACGGATTATCTTTTTTGACGAAAATGCGGATGGTATTGTGACTGTGGGCAAGGATGAACTATTGGAGGTCCGTGCTGCTTCGGGCGGAACCTCAGTCATTACCGTGACTGGTTTTAATACCGGGGCGAATATTCAATACAAATCTACAGGTGAAGCCCGTTATTCGGGAGTGGTTAAGCTGTGTGACAGCAAGCTTCCCGGGAATTTTGGTATTTCCCAATCAGTACTTGTCACGGGCATGGTGCATAAAACTACCAGTGTCACCTGTCCTTAGGATAATGATATGAGATCGCAAAAGAAAATTGTCTTGAAGCGCATGGTCGGCGCCTCTTTGCTGGAGGTATTGGTCGCCATATTGATATTGTCTTTGGCGGCGCTGGCAAATGCAGGTTTACAGATTTCTGGTATACGTGCCAATTCCAGTGCCAAGTACCGCTCCATTGCAGCAGCGCATATCAATGATATGGCCGATCGTATGCGTGCCAATCGTTCTGGGTTGAGTTATTTTAATTTGGTCAAGGGGATACCCTCATCGGATCCTCAATCTGGTTGTTCTGCTGTATCTACCCCATGCAATGCTGCTGAAATGGCGCAGCATGATTTTTATGAATGGACTACAGCGCTGTCAAACGCCATACCCGATGGCAAAGCAGCTATTTGTCTTGATACTCAGACAGGTCCAACGAATCCTGCTACTGATACCTACACTTCTCCTACGTGTAGTGGCACAGGGACAACATACAGCATCAAAGTCTGGTGGGATGATTCACACGGTGAAAAAATTCCGCAAATTTTTACGACAAATTTTCAGCCATGAAAATCTATTCATCAATCCTGTATCGTCAAAAAGGTTTGTCTATTGTCGAGCTGATGATCGCTCTGACCTTGGGCATGATTATCACCGTTGTAGCTGGTTCCATTTTCGCATCCGGTTCCAAGGGTTACTTTGTTCAACAGGAACAATCACAAATTCAGGAGTCTGGCAGAACCGCTGTGGATGTGTTGAGCAGAACCGTGCGTACCACCAGTGATTTTGGATGTCGTTCTGACTGGACGGTCACCAAGATTGCCGGATTTGTGAACCGTATTAATACCAGTCCGCCGTATGCTTACAATTACGGCACCAATCCGCTTGATGCCCAGGTGGTTGGCTACGATGGAACCGGGTCTGGATGGTCTCCCAGCATTCCAAGTGATCTGCCTATACCAAGCAATGCTGACAAGAATAGCGATATTGTTACCTTGCGCGGTGTGACCGGCAGTCCCGCAGTCGTCATTGCGCCGTTCATGACTGCGGCGACGGACGCTGTTACCGTCAATACTGGCAACGGTTTTGCTGCCAATGATGCGCTGGTTATTTCTGATTGCATGATCTCCACAATTTTCCAGGTATCGGGTACACCTGATACGACTGGTACGCTGGTTCATGCTGCAGCCGGTAGTCCCGGTAACGTCAACAACACATTGGCAAAAGTCTATGCCAGCGGAGCGGAAGTCTATAAATTGGCTTCGACGACTTTTTATGTCGCACCCAGCCAGTTTAGTAGCAACCCTTCGCTGTGGCGCATAGTTGGTACCAACGCTGCGGAAGAGTTGGTCGAGAATGTGGAAAGACTCAAAGTTTATTATGGCATGGACCCGACCGTCGGTACGGATAATACCAAACGTGATTATTCACCGAACACCTATGTTCCTGCGAATGCTACCGGTATCGATATGAGTAAAGTGATCAGCATCAGGTTTAGCATGTTAATCCGCTCGCCCAATGACAATGTAACGAAAGCCTATCAAACCTATACTTTTGATGGCACCGCCACCACTGCGACAGACTATCGTTTGCGCACTGTGTTCTCTTCAACGATTAGCCTGCGAAACAGAGTTTTGTAATGAACAAAAATAATAACTCCCAAGCTGTGACCAGCATGAAGCGCCCCCGTTCACCGATACTGGCACATCAAAAAGGAGTCTCTCTGGCCGTGGTACTGGTGATGGTGGGCTTGTTGGCCATTATCGGTATCAGTGCCATGCAGATGAATGTGTTGCAAGAAAAAGGAGCAGGTAATTTCCGCGACCAGGACCTGGCGTTTCAAACAGCCGAATCGGCCTTGCGTGATGCTGAACTGTATGTGGATACCAATCTGACGCCGACTTCTGGTTTCTCGACCGCTTGTACCGGTGGCCTGTGCTTGCCCTCTGCAACTTCCACCCCGGTTTGGCTGGACACGACGCTGGATGTCTGGAATCACACCAATCTGACACTGCCTTACTCACAGACAGTGCAAAACGTTGCCAAGCAACCTCGCTATATCATCGAAATGATGGCTGAAAACATCCCGAATATTGCAGGTGGTCCGCTGGATGTGGGGGGGCCACCGCCACCAACGCAAGCAACTTATCGAATTACTGTGAAAGCCTGGGGCGGTTCTGATTCTGCACAGGTGACCTTGCAAACCGTTTATCTGAAGTGATGGAGTGATCATGAGAGTTCTTCGTAAGACCCAATTCGTGAAATTGCCTGCCACAGCAATCTTCGCCAGCGTATTGACACTGCTGAGTTCTGGTACTGCAAGTGCAGCAGCACTGGTACTGTCACAGACGCCTTTGTTTGTGACTAACTCCGTCTTGCCAAACGTGTTGGTGGTTTTGGATAATTCAGAATCCATGGACGGTACCATGGCAGGCAAGCTGATTGCAGGTGATGATGCAACGACGCGTTCAAATATTGCTCGCACAGTTATGCGCGATACCATTACCAATTACCGTAATGCGTTTAACTGGGGTTTGATGTCTTTTGACATCACCAGCACTAATTTTTATGTGACGTATGCCTACTATCTGGGTAGTACGACAGGCATGACATTTACTGATGGCTGCTCTGGTAGTCCTTTGAAAACAAGCGGTGGTCAGCCTTGTGTGGTTAATCCGACTCCGTTCACCGGTGGTGCCTATGTGACCTATGACACATCAGGTGATGACGCTACGATTAATGACGTGCTGTACACCGGCTCTCCGAGTACTTCTCAGTGCGCAACCACGACGATCACTGGTTTGACTTACTGTAAGGCGATGTGGGCATTGACTGGTGGGGCGGGTACAACTTACACATTCTATGGTAACCATACGGCCACCAATTCCTGGGCCGCGAGTAGCTTCTCCGGTTGCCCGCTTGGTACCTGCAGCCCAATCAGCCTCAGTGAAACGGATGCTGGCTACATACCATCCAATCCTCCCATTACCCGTCAATTGTATTTGCCTCGTGCCTGGGGCTATGGTGGTACCAATTCAGGCAAAGGCAAATTGAACGAAGCAGTAATGGCTGATACCACAGCCCATTACAATAACCTGATATCTTATCTGGCAACCGAAACTGCTACTACCAGCACCACAGAAATTAAAAACGCATCGACTTTTACGCCCCTGCCAGGTGCGATGGGGTCAGTGAAAACATATTTTGCTGGTGCTTCAACACCAGTTAAATACAATTGCCAGAAAAATTTTACGATGCTGGTAACCGATGGTATGGCGACGGCTGACACGTCCGGCAATCAATATTCTGCCGCTGACAGGGCATCGGGCAAGCCTTTGAGTGATACGGTTGCGGCGATTACTGCCCTGCGTACAACGGCCGTACCATCATTTGGTACGCAAGATATCCAGACCTATGTTGTTGGCCTGGGTGATACGGTACAAAACCCTACCGCAGTTGCTGCGTTGAATTCTATGGCCTCTGCTGGTGGCACTGGGACAGCTTATCTGGCTTCGGATGCTACCGCTTTTAATAATGCAATACAGTCGATCGCTGGCAATATAACGAACCAGGTTGGTTCAGCTTCCGCAGTGTCCTTGAATTCTACCCAGATCAATAGCGGCTCTGCGCTGTTCCAGGGTAAGTTCAGTAGTATTGACTGGACTGGCCAATTATTGTCTTACCCTATTACCTCAACAGGCACCTTGGGGTCATTGTCCTGGGATGCAGCGCAAAAATTGAATGCGCAGAACTGGAATACTGGCCGTGTCATCCTGACCAATAATCTGTTGACTACGAATGCAACCGGACGCGGTGTCGCGTTCCGCTGGCCAAGCAACCCGGCCAGCCCCAGCGCAACGACTGAAATCAATGTCAATCAGATTTTGGCATTGAATAAAAATTCAGCCGGTACTGCTGATGCTCAGGGACAGTTGCGCCTGCAATACCTGCGCGGTGACAAGTCGAACGAGGGCGCTGCACCCATGTTCAGAAAACGTACGGTAAGTGTATTGGGTGATATCGTCGATTCCAACTCCGTGTATGTAGCCAAACCACCTTATACCTATCCAGACAGTCTGGAGTCGGCCAAATATGTGACTTTTGCGCTCAACAATGCTGCTCGGACCCCTATGGTGTATGTTGGTGCCAATGACGGTATGTTGCATGGTTTCAGTGCTGTAGATGGAACTGAGAAAATCGCCTACATCCCTACCCAGGTCTATTCCAACTTGTCCAAGTTGACTGACCCGGCTTATGCGCACCGCTTCTTTGTGGATGGCTCACCGACAGTCGGCGACGTATTTTACGCTGGTGCATGGCATTCAGTGCTGGTCGGCAGTTTGCGTGGTGGTGGCCAGGGTATTTTTGCCCTGGACGTAACCAATCCATCCACTTTTACTGAAGCCAATGCCGCCACTACCGTCTTGTGGGAATTCAATGACGCAGATGACGGTACTGAATATGACCTGGGTTATACCTATACCCAACCGATGATCGTCAAGATGGCGAATGGTAAATGGGCTGCGGTATTTGGTAATGGCTACAACAATACGACCGCTGACGGTAAAGCCAGTGCCACGGGCGCTGCTGCCATCTACATTGTGGATATCCAGACTGGTGCCCTGATCAAGAAGCTGTACACGGTGACAGGTAGTGCAAGTACGCCAAACGGTATAGCCAGCGTTACACCAGTGGACGTCAACGGTGACAACATTGTTGATTACATCTACGGTGGTGATTTGCTGGGTAATGTGTGGAAATTTGATGTAACCAGTACCAGTGCTGCTTCCTGGGGACCATCCCTGGGTACCACTGCAGCACCATTGCCATTGTTCACCGCCAAAGATGCTACCGGTAAGATTCAACCTATCACCGGCAAAGTCACGGTCGGTCGTAACCCTGTTTCTGGTTACATGGTGTATTTTGGAACAGGGCAATACCTGGCTGCCACTGATTTGACAGATACCTCGCCACAAAGTTTTTATGCCATATGGGACAATAATGCAGCAGTAAGCGGGCGCAGCGTGTTGTTAGCACAAACTATCAATACCACCACGACATCGGGGGCGGGCAGTACTTTCCGTACCAGTTCCCAAAATGGTGTTGCTTCTACCATGTTTGTTACGCCATTGAATAAAAAAGGCTGGTATGTCGATCTGCCTACTTCCGGTGAACGTCAGGTGACAGATCCTTTGTTGAATGACAGTAATATCGTGTTCTCTACATTGATTCCAAGTACCGACCCCTGTGCTTCGGGCGGTAGTGGCTGGATCATGGAATTGGATGCGGTAACGGGCAACATGATCACCGATCCGATTTTCCCAACCGTATCTGCGACGACGTTCTCGTCGACAGATGTGTCTACTGCGGGCGTCAAGACTGCGGCCATTCCATCGACACCCCGTGTGATCAATAAACAGGGTGTGTCTTATGGGAATAATACTGGTTCAGGTACAGGTAGTTCTTTCGCCACTGAGAAAAAATTGACCAGTCAATCTGACGGTAGTATCAATAATCTGACTGAGAAATCGTCTATTACGCAAAAACGTATCATGTGGCGTCAAGTCCAGTAATGACAGGAGTAATGAATATGAAACAGCACTATTTGATAGTTGGTTTTGTGGCGTCTGTGCTGGGTAGCCAGGCCTATGCCAGCATTACACCGCAGGACATGGCGGCGCAAAAACAAAGTACAGGCACGGCCCCATCGTATGTGCAGAACGTCGATACATCAAAACGTACTGTGACAATAGACCAGACTACCTATACGGTGTCACCGTCGGTGGTGGTGCATGAAGGCAAGAAGACCACGACCATGACCAGTATAAAAAAAGGAACGCGTATTAAAGTTGCGTCTGAGAAAAAAGTTGGGCAGGCTAACAACGTGATTACTGAAATTTGGGTAATGCAACAGCCTAGCGGAAAATAATGGAGCCACTGATGAAAAGAAATGCCGGTTTTACCCTGGTTGAGGTAATGATTGCCGTTGTCGTCATCGCTATTATTACGGGTGTCGCTGTGACCAACTATCGATCCAGCATGCAGAATAGCCGGCGCTCAACGGCGCAAGCCGATCTGATGTCCTTGGCCCAGTTTATGGAAAGGACGCATACAGAAGCGATGTCTTATATGCCGGGGGCAACTCCCGCGGCACCGACCTTGCCTTTCACCGTGTCGCCGCAATCGGGTACCACTTACTATACGATCACCTTGCAAGCGATCACCAGCAAATCGTACACTTTACGCGCCACACCTACGGGTACGCAAGCCAGTAACGGGATTTTAGAGGTTGATTCAACCGGTGCCAAGCGTTGGGACAAGAATAATGATGGCAGTTTTACGGCAGATGAGAGTACCTGGAAGTAATACCTGACAACATTTCCGGTTTTATCGGAATATCAGCAAAAACGCCGCCTGCAAGCGGCGTTTTTGCTTTTTCCTTGACTTTAATCTTGGTCAGCATTAGCACAATTTATTTGTTAATAGACAAGAGCGAAGAAAGTGATTACATTTAAGACTCGGATCCAGATGCAGATTCAGATGCAGGTTCGTTATAATCCATCTCGTCCAACAGCGAATTACCACCTATTAATGAGGGAGTATTCATGTCCGCCACACCCAAAAAATTCCGATTGATCACCCGCAGCGATTTTGATGGACTGGTTTGTGCGGTCTTGCTCAAGCATCTGGATTTGATCGACGACATCTTGTTTGTTCATCCCAAAGACATGCAGGATGGCAAGATTGCTGTCACGGATAACGATATCAGTACCAATTTACCATATGTCGAAGGCGTTCATCTGGCATTTGATCATCATTTATCCGAAACCCTGCGCAATGCCAGCACGACAAGAAACAATCACGTGATTGAACCGGACACCCCTTCTGCGGCACGCGTAGTCTATAACTATTATGGTGGTCTGAAGTCTTTTCCCGCGTCCTGGGACGACATGATGGCTGCAGTAGACAAGGGTGATTCCGCGCGTTTCAACAAGGATGAAGTATTGCATCCCAAGCGTTGGGATTTGTTGAATTTTTTGATGGATGCGCGTACCGGCCTCGGGCGTTTTCGTGATTTCAGAATCTCTAACTACAATCTGATGATGGAATTGATTGTGCTGTGCAAGACCCAGAGCATAGACGAAATCATGCTGAACCCTGATGTGAAAGAACGGGTGGATTTGTATTTTGAGCATGAAGAGAAATGCAAGGAGCAGATACAGCGCTGTGCCACGGTACACAAAAATCTGGTAGTGCTGGACTTGCGCAATGAAACCACCATCTACGCAGGCAACCGTTTTTTGATTTATGCCCTGTTCCCGGAAACCAATATTTCGATTCACATATTGTGGGGGTTGAAAAATCAGAATACCGTGTTTGCAACCGGTAAGTCGATTTTGAACCGCACATCCAAAACCAATATCGGTCCTTTAATGCTGGAATTTGGTGGCGGTGGTCATGAAAATGCCGGTACCTGCCAGGTGGAAAACGACAAGGCTGCACCAACACTGGCAAGCCTGATCAGCAGAATTAATCAGGATGGCTAGCCAGGAAAATGAAGCCGTTTATTTTCTACTGTGACCACACGCAGGGAAGGCAGCCTAACCAAGCCGCCTTCCGCTTTGCGCAAATTCTCAGGTACCCAAAGGTGTCGCCTGTATGCTGATGCTCTTATAGTAAATATGGCTGGTGGATTCAAAGCCGGAATCAAAACCGAACAATAGCCACAGGCTGCCGCTGGCATCGGCCCTGACATTCAACGCGGTCTGATTGGCTAGCTTTTTCTCCATATACGGAGCGCGTCCACAGTCGGTGCTGGCATTACCTATGGTCCCCAGGACCAGGGCTGATTTACCCGAGCCGCTTTGGCCACCACGGTCGATGTTCATCACATATTCATCCCCTTTCTGTATGGTCAGCGGTTCAATGGACGCGGCACCGGCAAATAGCCAGACACTGTCGCCCGGTGAGCCACCAACGCCAAAACAGCCGCTGGCGACATTGCTCACGATGGTGGTTTGAAAACGCAATGCATACTCGGTATTTGGCGCAAAGCCGCTATACTTTTTCTTGATATAGGTAAACAGGTCATCACTGCGGTTGGTAGCAAATGCATACAGACCCTTGCCGGACAAGGGGGCGGGCAGGGGGCGATATTCAGTGACCATATCCGTAGGCTTGGTTGCCACCGAAAAATCTGAAGTACCGGATGTCCAGCCCGTTGGTTCACTATTGAAATCGATATTGATCTGCACCGGTGTGGGCGCAGGTACATAATTGCTGCTACCCCCACAGGCACTGAGCAAGGCAGTGGCAAGCAGAAAAGAGATCAGCCCTGGGCGAAGTTTCATACTTTATCCTTTTAAATTGACTGCGTGATTCGGTACTTACTTGGGTAAATACATAAGTACGTGATTTGCCCGAGAGCATAGCGAGCTGTCCGTCGTAAATCAGCCCCGAAATGTCGGTTATTTGTCGTAAATTTGTAAGCAGCCCGGTAGACTGAATTGTCTGAAAATTGTAAGTTGGCCGCATTTTGCCTGGCATTTCTCGCAATTTTGAGGCGAGCTCTACTACAATGCCGGCAAAGGAGAGATGCTATGTTTCGTGTAATGCTGGTGGAAGACGATGCCAAGCTTGCCAATCTGATCGCCGAATATCTGGGCGAATATGAATTTACCGTTGACCTTGTCAGCCGGGGTGATATGGCGCTATCCCATTTTCAACAGACTTTGCCCGACCTGGTGGTTCTCGACCTGATGCTGCCAGGGTTGGATGGCATGGTCGTCTGCCGACAACTGCGTGCTGTCAGTGCTGTGCCCATCCTGATACTGACGGCTCGCGAAGATGCCTTTGATGAAGTATCCGGGCTGGAGCAGGGGGCAGATGACTACGTCAACAAGCCGGTACAGCCGCGCATCTTGCTGGCCCGCCTGCGTGCTTTGTTGCGACGGATCAAGGAAATGCCGCTTGATGACAGTGAGGATCTGGTATTTGGCGCCTTCCGGATGTGCCGGCGTGATCGTAGCGTGTTCTGGCGCGCGCAGAATGTGATACTCAACAGTGCAGAATACAAGTTGTTGCTGGTCCTGGCCGAAGCCGCTGGCAAAGTCTTGTCGCGCAACGATATACTGATACAGATGCGGGGTATAGAATTCGATGGACTGGATCGCAGCATCGACAATAAAATCTCTCGCCTGCGTCGCAAATTTGATGATACCCATGCCGATAAAATCAAGACCGTCTGGGGAGAGGGTTATCTGTTCAGCCCATCAGCCTGGGAATAGGCCATGAATCGCCTGTTCCTGCGCTTTTCCATCCTGGTAATGCTGTCCATCAGTGTCGCCACCATTGCTGTCTACGTCGTGATCCGTAGCTTCTTTGGTGATCCGTTGGAAGAAGTTGCACAGCAACAGGCCGCAGGACAAGTCTTTTTACTCACGCAGTATGTCGATCAGGCTGGCCCTGACGAATGGCTGGTGCGTTTGAATAAAATCCGCGAAATTACCCACAGCAAGCTGGAATTGATTTCCCTGCAAAGCGCGCTGCTACAGGTCGCTGCAGAAAAAAAAGCACAATTCATGCGCGGTGAAGTGGTGATCGATATTGCGGGTAAATCCTTTTACCGTCGCGTTGACTTGCACGGGCAGCGTTACATAGGCAGCGATGAAGAAGTCTTGCATGCGCAAGAATTGCCCATCGATGTGATACCCGTGATACGGACTGAAGTCCTGCGTTACATTATTGTCGCATTCTGTCTGCTGATACCGATTGCTATCTGGTCCAGTGCCCACTGGCGCGGCTTGCAGGCACTGGAAAAAGTGGCTGACGAATTTGGTGAAGGACATCTGAAAATCCGTGCACAGACCCGTGAAAGCGACAGCATCCACCCCCTTGCCCAACGCATGAACCAGATGGCAGCACGTATAGAAGGGCTGCTGGATGCGCAGAAAAATTTGCTACATTCGGTCTCGCATGAATTGCGTACACCCATCGCCCGCCTGGAATTTGGGTTGGAACTGCTGCGCAATGCAGCCAGCGATCCCAAACTGGAAACCCGTGCCGCCGCCATGGAAGCCGACCTGCTTGAATTGAATGCGCTGGTAACCGAGTTATTGAGTCTCAGCAAACTCGACCAGCAACCCGCATTGAAACTGGGCGAATTCGTCGTCGCAGATTGTCTGCGGGCTTGCCTGGACGGCTTGCAACATGAATTGTCAGGTTTTAAGCTTGATACCTTGTTTCCGGATGAGGTGGGCTGCATGACAGGTGACCAGCGCTTATTGGCCAGGGCCGTCAGTAATTTGCTTAGAAATGCCGGCAAATACGCCAGTGGGCATATCGCCCTGACACTCACAAAAAATGACGATGGGGATATTGTCATCATGCTCGATGATGATGGCCCTGGCATACCTGCACAAGAGCGTGAGCAAATTTTCAACGCTTTCTACCGGCTGGACCGCAGTCGTGATAGGGCAACCGGTGGCTTTGGTCTTGGCCTGGCGATCACCCACAAAGCCATACAGGCGCATGGTGGCCGCATTACCGTAGAGGACAGCCCCCTGGGTGGCGCCAGATTCGTGGTGTGCCTTCCCGCCGCCCCGGAAGCCGCCGCAGGGACTACCTGAACTTCATTGCAAGAACTGGACATGCGCCCCAGCTTCCCAGGCATGCTGGTCCTGCAATCTTCGTCACTGCGCTTTGCTTGGGCCATCTTACCCAAGCCCCATTACAAATTCATGACATTTGCGCGACAACTCGCGGACGACTTGTTTTCTCACTGTCACTATCATTCTCGCATGGTGTTTTTTTATCGGTAGCTTCAGGAACAAGCGAGAAGGGCGAATGAGTAGCAGAGCATTAATTACAGGTATTACAGGACAGGACGGTGCCTATCTGGCAGAACTGCTATTGCGTAAGGGATATACGGTATTTGGCAGTTATCGCCGCACCAGTTCGGTCAATTTTTGGCGTATGGAAGAACTGGGTATCCGCCACCACCCCAATTTGCACCTGGTGGAATATGACCTGACCGACCTGAGTAGCAGCATACGTCTGCTGCAAAATACCAATGTGACGGAAGTTTATAATCTGGCGGCACAAAGCTTTGTCGGCGTGTCATTTGAACAGCCAGTCACTACCATGGCCATCACGGGCATGGGAGTCTTGAATTTGCTGGAAGCCATACGCATCGTCAATAAAAAGATCCGTTTTTATCAGGCATCGACTTCTGAAATGTTTGGTAAGGTGCAAGCTATTCCCCAGGTGGAAACCACGGCGTTTTATCCGCGCAGCCCCTACGGTGTAGCCAAGTTATATGCTCACTGGATGACCATCAATTATCGTGAATCCTACGATATTTTCGCCAGCAGTGGCATTTTGTTCAACCATGAATCGCCTTTGCGTGGGCGTGAGTTTGTTACCCGCAAGATTACTGATGGCGTTGCAAAAATTCGCCTGGGTTTGCTGGATTGCCTGGAACTGGGAAATATGGATGCCAAGCGCGACTGGGGTTACGCCAAAGAATATGTCGAAGGCATGTGGCGCATGTTGCAGGCCGATATACCGGACACCTTTGTGCTGGCAAGTAATCGCACCGAGAGCGTACGTGATTTTGTTGAGCTGGCTTTCTGGGCGGCAGACCGCCAAGTGCACTGGCGTGGAACAGGTGAAGATGAAGTTGGCATTTGTCGTAAAACCGGCAAGACCCTGGTGAAAGTCAATCCCGCATTGTATCGCCCGGCCGAAGTCGAGTTGCTGATAGGTGATCCGCACAAAGCCAGAACGGTCCTGGGCTGGGAGACCACAACCACGTTGGAAGAGTTGTGCCAGATGATGGTAGAGGCTGATTTGCGCAGGAATACGACACGCAGCTCGTACTGAAGAGAAGCCTGTCAAGTGGTCTGGAGTTGGTGGGAATAGAGTACATGCAGTAACAGGCGAGCCGGGATTTGTAGAACGCATCTCAACCCTATTTATGAAATGAGTTCTCATGAAAGTCTTACATTTTTATCGCACTTATCATCCCGATACCTTTGGTGGGATAGAACAAGTCATACGGCAACTGGCCGTCGGTACCACGCGTCTCGGTGTCAGTAATGAAGTGCTTACCCTGACGCGCAGCAAAGGCCAGCTTGAGCTTGAATTGGAAGGGCATCAGGTGCACAGGGTCAGGCAGAATTTTGAAATTGCGTCGACTGGATTTTCATGGCAGGCACTCTCGCGTTTCATTGAACTGGCGAATAGTGCAGACATCATTCACTATCATTTTCCCTGGCCTTTTATGGATTTGATGCATCTCATCGGCAGAATCAGGAAACCCAGTATCGTGACCTATCATTCCGACATCGTCAGGCAGAAATTTTTACTGAAGGTCTACGGACCTTTGAAACACTGGTTCTTGAACGATGTGGACAGGATAGTGGCTACTTCGCCCAATTATTTGTCCACAAGCCCGATTCTGCATCGTTACCGCGACAAGACCGAGGTCATAACCTATGGCCTGGACAAGAGCATTTATCCTGAACCATCGCCTGCGGTGGTTGCCCATTGGCGCCAGCGTTTCGGTGAACGGTTTTTCCTGTTTGTAGGCATGCTGCGTTATTACAAGGGGCTGCATATTTTGCTGGAGGCCGTGGCGGATTCGGATATACCTGTGGTCATCGTTGGCAATGGCCCTGAAGAACAGGTGCTGAAGCAGCAGGCGCAGGAATTGAAACTGACGAATGTCCACTTCCTGGGGGCGTTGCCGGAAGAAGATAAAATCGCCTTGCTGAGTTTGTGTTATGGCCTGGTGTTTCCTTCTCATTTGCGTTCGGAAGCATTCGGCATTTCATTGCTGGAAGGCGCGATGTTCGCCAAGCCGATGATATCCAGCGAAATAGGTACCGGGACAAGCTATATTAACATCGCGGATGAAACAGGTCTGGTCGTACCACCGGATGATCCTCTGGCTTTGCGTGCCGCCATGACACAATTGTGGAACAACCCGCGTCAGGCCATGCAGATGGGGCAACTGGCACAACAAAGATATGAATCCGTGTTTACTGCAGACCTGATGGCAAAGAATTATGTGCGTCTGTATGTCGACGTGATCTCCGGTAATGCCACCATACCTTAGAACCTGATCACGCTCGTGCAGTAAGATCGTAAACAGGTTTTTAGTGGCATGGGATACTTTCCGCCAAGTTTTCCATGGCGTCATCCATCTTGGTCGCGATAAAAAGACAGACTGGGATTTCTACTGTGTTTACAATAGGCTGGCTATCCTAACTAAAAAATCATTCAGCATGAAATCTATTTCTTTCTTACTTTTATCCGGTGTCGCGCAGCTTGTTTTCGCCCAGACTCCAGCGGCTACCATGCTGCCTGACGGTAGTTCCGACAACTATGTGGGGCTGGGGGTGATTTCTGAGCCCAGTTGTGAGCTGGGCGGCGAACAAACCACGCGTGTCATGCCTAACGTGCAAATGCAATGGAGTAATGGCCTGTTCTTGCGCAACGCTAATCTGGGCCTGCACATGAGCCCATTTGACCGTGTTGAATTTGGCCCTTTGCTGGCTTATCAGCGCGGTTGCAGCGCATCTGCCGCGCGCAAACTGGCAGGCTATGGTGATGTGGACGGCAGTTTTCAGGCGGGTGGTTTTTTAAATTATTACCCGCTGGCCAGATTGCGTTTGAGTTCCAAGTTCCTGCTGGGGAAAGTGGCAGACAAACAAAGCAATTACATCAATCTGGAAGCACGCAGTTACCACCAGTTGGCGTTGCATCATGGGATTGCCCTGTCTGCCGGTCTGGCCTGGAGCAGACGCTCTTATGATCAGTCTGGTGTCCGCTTTGACCCAGACCTGACGACATCTAGCGGTAATAGTTTGGCGACGCCTATGCTCAGTATGCAGAACCAGACAGATGCCAATGTCAGGAATGCTTATCTGGGCCTGAACTGGAACTGGGAATTCAGTCCGGCATGGATGTTGACCTCATATGTGACAACAACGCATCAGTTTGACAGTGGTAAAGACAGTCTGTGGCTGGGTAAGAGAAATTATGTGACCGTGTATTCTGGTCTGGCTTATCGATATTAATCAGTTTTAAAACGTATGATCATTGCTTATTCCTCACTCTTTGCAACGCTGTTCCTGGTATCAGGGATAGCGTCTGCGCAGCTGCCAGGCGCGGAAGCAAGCCATAAGCCAGCGGCACAGGAACAGGTGAAAAAGCCGGATGCTGAATGGGTCAGCTATCGCAATATCTACAAGCTGATGATACGTTTTGAAAAATACGGCAAGCCAAAAAATCTCATACAAAATCATTTTCAGATACTGACCAGGCAGGGTAATTATGCGCCGGACGATCTGGAACTGACACTGGTCAGCAAGAGCATGCGCCTTGGCTTGCCACTTGATGCAGCAGGCCGTGCCAATTTTCCCTTGTTGAAGTCGGCTTATGACGAAAATGCAGAATTGGTCGTCAATCATGCGCCCGAACAGTTGATGTTCCAGTCCAGGATTTCCATCATTCCCAGAGCAGACGGTGTCTATGAAATCGCAGAATTGCGTGCGGCTTGCGAGCAGGCATGGTCCTACCTGAAAAACGAGGACGATGCCACGGTAGCTGGCAAAAAATGTACAGGGATTAAATTTGCTTATGGGCGCAATATTACCCAGGCGCAGATACGGTTCAGGAATGGAACACAGCAGACGATTGCGCTGCCGGTACAAGATGGCAATCCATTTTTAAATGAATTGCCCAAGATAAATAAAATTGCCCACATCCGTTTTACTGATGTGGCTGACAAGGGGCAAGTACTGACTCAGCATGCCCCCGTCATCATCACGCCTATGTTTGAATAAAACTGTCTGATAGAGCCACAGCCAGCCTCTGGCTAAGCTTTGCAGCGCGACAGTTTCATCCAGCTTACCAGCGGTGCCAGTGTCTGCCACCACCACCCCAGTAAGGGCCACTGTCAATGACGATGGGCGGCGCTCTGACGACCACGGACGGACCTTCCACATAGCCATGTGCTGGTAATACAACACAACCGGACAAATTCAATGTGGCTGCCAGCAATGCCAGCATGGCCAGACGATGAATGCGCATGATGTTCTCCTTTGTGATCTCTTATGCATACAATGCGCGACCGCGCCTGGCGTTGACCGCCAGAATGTAAGTCTATGTTTCCTTTGTTTCGAAATCACTTTAGACGGACGTGGTCTGGCGACAGATCAGGCTTTGCCAAAGACGCAACAGATGCATCAGATGCATCAGATGCATCAGGCAATCGCTCAAGAAGTTGACGCAAGGCCTTGTTGCGATGCGGAACTTTGCCTGGTGTGGTATGGTCCAAGGCTCACCATTTACCACTATTGCAACAATAATATCTATATGCAAAGCAAGAATATTTCTTTACGTCCAACTATCCTGTCCCTCGCAATCATGGCTGCATTCAGCCAGCCAGCAATGGCGCAGCAAGCCAGTCCAGTAAAAGCAGGATCGGCAGAAGCGGTAGAAAAAACAGAAAAAACCGATCCAAAAATACAAAAGGTCGAAGTGCAGGGGGCCCGCAATTATGACGAGCGTCGTCAGGATACCGCCACCAAAATAGTCGTGACACAGGAAGATATCGTGCGTTACGGTGATACCACCGTCAGTGAAGTCATGAAGCGTCTGCCAGGCGTGACCATGGGCGGCGTACAGGGACGTGGTGGGGACATCCGCATGCGTGGGCTGGGTGCAGGGTATACCCAGATCATGTTGAATGGTGAACCCAGCCCGCCCGGCTTTTCCCTGGATTCCCTGTCGCCCGACATGATAGAAAGGATAGAAATCATTCGTGCTGCGACAGCCGAACTGAGCACCCAGTCTATCGCGGGCTCCATCAATATCGTCCTGAAGAAAAGTGTGCAGACGGCACAAAAGGAATTGAAAGCAGGTTTGTTTGAAGACGGTGGCAAATTTGGTGAAAATCTGAGTTATCAGGTTTCAGATAAATCCGGACGCATGTCTTATGCCTTGTCCGGTAACTTGAATCGTGGCCAGTATGAACGCCCCAGCTATTCAGATGAAGTCGGTACTGATGCCAATGGTAAGCCCAATTTGCTGCGTCATACCGACAGCCTCGGTTGGGGAACTTTCACCAATGTGGGATTTTCACCAAGGGTGAACTGGAATTTGGAAAACGGCGATACCGTGACGACGCAGAGTTTTATCAATGCGACTCGTTTTGTTGGCCATAATCGTGATTCATCGACTGGTACCCCGGCGACGTATGCAAGCGATAACCAGGAAATTCAGTCAGACGCTACCATGTTTCGTACCAACCTGAACTGGATACACAAGCTGGCAGACAGTGCCAAACTGGATTTCAAGCTGGGGGGCAACTACAACAAGCGTACGTCTGATGTGGGGCTGTTGGGTTATAACATTGGCAACGTGCAGATACTGGAACGCAAATCGACTTCTGGCGGTACAGACAAGGGCATCACCATGAGTGGCAAGTACAGTGCACCCTTTGTCGAAAATCATTCCTTTGTATTTGGCTGGGACGGTGCTTACAGTAAGCGCGGCGAGACCCGTGAGCAAACTGATATAGTTACTGACCCTGACAAAAAACTGGTTGCAATTCCTCCCCTTAATGAAAATTTTACTGCCGATGTGACACGCCTGGCTCTGTTCGCCCAGGATGAGTGGAATGTGACCAAGCAATGGTCGGTCTATGGCGGTTTGCGCTGGGAAGGACTGGACACCCGCAGTCAGGGTAATACTTATAGCGAAGTACATAATAAATCCAGCGTCTGGAGCCCGATATTGCAGACGCTGTATAAGCTGCCGGACAGCAAAAACGACCAGGTCAGGCTGGGGATTACCCGTACCTACAAGGCACCTGATACCGGTCGCCTGATTCCGCGCCGCTCCTACTCTAATAATAACAGTGCCACCAGTCCTGATTACATGGGCAACCCTAACCTGAAGCCGGAACTGGCCTGGGGTCTGGATATGGCGTATGAACATTACCTGCCAGGCGGCGGCATGCTCAGTGCCAGTGTGTTCATGCGCAGGATCGACGATATTACTCGTACAGATGTGTCTAAAGATGTCGATGGAAAATATGTTGCCAAGCCGGTCAATAGTGGACAGGCCACCACAAAAGGCATAGAACTGGAAGCCAAATTCCCATTGAAGTCCGTGATGGCGGATGCACCAGCAATTGATTTCAGGGCCAACCTGTCGTTTAACTGGTCTGACCTTAGTACAGTGCCAGGCCCGAATAATCGCCTCGATTCACAGACACCTGTCAGCGCCAACTTGGGTATCGATTACAAGTTCGACAAGCTACCTTTGACTATAGGCGGTAATGCCAGCTTCCAGGACGGCGGACCGGTGCGTATTTCGGTTGCGCAAAGCAGTTATTCCGTGCCCAAGCGTGTACTGGATATGTATGCCTTGTGGAAGTTTGATGCAAAAACCAATTTGCGTGTGTCATTAGGTAATGCCCTGCACCAGGACAATATCAATGCCAGCATTTATAGTGACAGCAATGGTACCGTGCGCCAGACAAATACGACACCAACCACGGTGACCGCACGTCTGATGTTTGAGCACAAATTCTGAATGCAGTAGAGATGCGCTGCTCTGCTTGAGCAAAAAAACATGGGCACTGATAGTGCCCATGTTTTTTACCGCTGCTGGATAAGGAATAGTTCAGGCGGTAGCAAGTTGTAGCCAGTTGTAGCAAATAAGCTGAGTTTATTTGCCAAGCTTGGCGCGGCAATTCAATGGCAGGTTGACTGCCGGAATCGTGGTTCTGTCTACTCCCTTGACCGTCATCTTGTCCGGCACCGGTGCTGCCGCACAGACCCAGGCGACCGGCACCACAGGGGCATCTTCAACTACCGCAGGGCGCAGGCTGAGGATTTTCCCTCTGAGTGCGGAATGCGCATTATTGCCGAAGGTGATATGGATCGCGCCATCCTTGATGGCAACAGAGCTCACCAGGTTGCTGACGATCTTGTCATCCATGGGCAAGCCTGCGGCGGCATTGTTGGCCGGGAATTTCTGTTCTGCCAGCCAGGCGGCGGCAACGGGTTTTTTAGCAATATCAGCCAGAGGAATAGCAGCTTCTATCTGTTCCCTCACGATCTTGTATAAATACGATGGAATGGCCAGGGCTGCCAGTGTGGCGATCACCACAATCACCAGCATCATTTCCAAAAGAGTAAAGCCGCGTTGTTTTTTCATGGAATTTGCTTCAATAATGTGTTTAGAACGTGTTTACGATCTGTAGCGAGCGGGCGTCAGCGGGGTGAAGAGCAGCGCAAAAAGCGGAATGTACTTAAGTACATGAGCATTTTGAGCAGCGCATGAGCCCCGATCACGCTCGCGCAGTAAGATCGTAAACAGGTTCTTAGAGGCTGTTGCTAAATGAAGATGACAGACAAATCGCCCGGTTCAAGTTAATTTTGCAACAGTCGCTTAGAAATATAGCGGATAAGCGCGCTATCTCACAATCTAAATATTGCTATCCGGGTCAATTACTGCCTGAATTTTGCCTGATCTGGCCTGTTGCAGGCTGGATTGAGTGATATTCTCCTGTGAATTCTGGTCGCTTTCGCCGATAATGCGGGCAAGTCTGCACTTAATACTCGCACTTCATATTCCCCGCATTGATACATGTTGAATGATCCGATTTCCCTGTTCGGGCTCCAAACCAATTTGTTGGAGCTGTCATCCTTTGTCCTGTCCATCATCACCGTTGTCTTGAATATACGGCAGTTGCACTGGGCCTGGCTGTTTTCCATTCTCTCTTCCGCTTTATATGCGGTGGTATTTTTTGACGCCAAATTGTATGGCGATATGGGTTTGCAGTTTGTGTTTATTGGTGTATCCATCTGGGGATGGCTGTTATGGCTGCGCGGTGATGGGCAGTCTGCTGCATTGCCCGTGACCAGGCTCAACAACCATGACCGATGGCAGGCGCTTGCGGCCTGCCTGCTGGCATTTGTGGCATTGGCTGGCTTTCTCAAATACTGCACTGATACCGATGTGCCGTATGCCGATGGTTTGCTGACTGCCGGCAGTTTGCTCGGACAAGTCTTGCTGAGCCGGAAAAAAATCGAAAACTGGCATGTCTGGATCATCGTCGATGTCCTGTATGTAGCCTTGTATATCTATAAAGGCCTGACGCTGACTGCCGTTCTGTATGGCATTTTCGTGCTGATGGCGATCATGGGCCTGCGCGCCTGGAGTAAAACATGTCCACAGTGACCCGTGTTGTGATTCTGGGGGCAGAATCGTCCGGCAAATCCATTCTGGCAGAGGCGCTGGCGGCGCATTACCAGACCGTATGGGTGCCTGAATACTTACGTGAATTTGTCGAGCAAGAGCAGCGTGTGCCAAGACAAGAGGAACAGATACTGATCGCCCGCACACAACTGCAGCGCGAAGCCGAACTGACAGCGAAAGCGCAAGACTGGCTGTTTTGCGATACCGGCCCCTGCATGACCGCCATTTATAGCCGCCATTATTTTGGCGATGCTGGTGCCGAACTGGATGCGCTGGATCTGGGCCATCAGTATGACTTTACCATCGTGACCGCCCCGGATTTTCCGTGGATGCCGGATGGCCTGCAACGCGAATCGGCTGCCGTGCGCCAGTTGATTCATGAAGAAGTGTTGAACGTGCTGGATGACCGGGATATTCCATTCCTGTTGGTGGAGGGCAGCACCGCACAAAGACTGGAGCAGGTGCAGTTTGCTCTGTCGTTTTTAATGATGTAGCTCGTCAGACGGCTTTAACAGTCACCAATAAAAAAGCACTGTCTTTTAAAGAGCAGTGCTTTTTTAACGCGCTGAAAAGCCGGTGAGGCTTAACTACTTTCCATCAGGCTCTTCAAATGATCGGCACGTGCAGGGTGGCGTAGTTTTTTCATAGCCTTGGATTCAATTTGGCGTATGCGCTCGCGCGTGACTTCAAATTGCTTGCCCACTTCTTCCAGCGTAAATTCAGTACTGGTTTCCAGGCCAAAGCGCATGCGCAAGACCTTGGCTTCGCGCGGGCTGAGTGAATCCAGGGCTTCCTTCAGTTTTTCCTGTACCGATGCCTGCATGGCTGCGGCCATCGGCGACAGAGTCATGCTGTCTTCAATGAAATCACCCAGTTGCGAATCCCCATCGTCACCGATAGGGACATCGAGCGACACCGGTTCTTTGGCAATCTTCAGGATTTCACGTACCTTGTTTTCTGGCAGGCCCATTTTTTCGGCGATCGCTGCCGGTTCAGGTTCCAGCCCGCTGGTTTGCAGCAACTGGCGTTTGACGCGGTTCATTTTGTTGATGGTCTCTATCATATGCACCGGCACACGTATGGTACGTGCCTGATCGGCAATAGCGCGTGCAATTGCCTGCCTGATCCACCAGGTCGCATAGGTAGAGAACTTATAGCCACGACGGTATTCAAATTTATCAACGGCTTTTAACAGACCGATATTGCCTTCCTGGATCAAGTCCAGGAATTGCAGGCCACGGTTGACGTATTTTTTGGCGATGGAAATGACCAGGCGCAAGTTGGCCTCGGTCATGGCAGCCTTGGCTTCGCTGGAACGTTTTTCACCCGCCACCATCTGCTTGTTGATCTCGCGCAGGTCACTCAAAGGCAGGCGAACATTCTGTTCCAGATCGATCAGTCGTTGTTGCAACTCGCGCGCAGCGTGGATATTCCTGCCGAGGATGGCGGCATAACTGGATGTGCCATTGATTTCATGGTTCAACCATTCAGGATTGCAGGCGTTCTGACGGAAATGCTCAACAAAATAGACGCGGGGCATACCGCATTTGTTGACCATTAATTCCAGCATCTGCTTTTCTGTCTGGCGCAGGGTCTTCATTTGCTTGCGCAAGGTGTCGCACAGTTTTTCTGCGGTTTTGACGCTGAAGCGCATGCCTTGCAATTCACGCGTGATAGCTTGCTGCGCCTGCCGATAGGCAGGTGACTGATAGCCATCTGCCGCACGGGCTGCCTGCATTTGCTCAAAGCGCATGCCGACGACCGCAAATTTTTGCAACACGGTGGTTTTGAGCTGCTGCAATTGTTCATCGCTGATGCCGTTGGCGTTGTCGGCTACTGCATCTTCGTCGTCATCCAGCTCGTCCAGCTCATCGGCATCGCTGAGTTCTATCGCCAGTGCATCTGTGGCATCGGGGTCCAGCATGCCGTCTATGATGTCATCGACACGGATTTCGTCTTTGGATATCTTGTCAGCGATATCCAGGATTTCCTGTATCGTGCCGGGGCAGGCAGAGATCGCCTGCACCATGTCTTTCAAGCCATCTTCTATGCGCTTGGCAATCTCGATTTCACCTGAACGTGTCAACAACTCTACGCCACCCATTTCGCGCATATACATGCGTACCGGGTCAGTAGTGCGACCAAAATCGGAATCCACAGTGGCCAATGCTGCTGCCGCGGCTGCTTCAGCTTCGTCTTCGCTGACATTGGTGGCGACATTATCGCTCAGCAGCAGCATCGCCGCATCGGGGGCAGTGTCGTATACCGCGATACCCATGTCATTCAGGGTGCTGATGACGCCCTGTATCATTTCAGCGTCAGCAACATCGTCTGGCAAGTGATCATTGATTTCAGCATGGGTCAGGTAGCTGCGGTCTTTACCCAGGTTGATCAGTTTGGTCAGTTGCTTGCGATATTGGTCTAGCTGTTCTTCGCTGTTGGCGGTACTGGCAATACCGGTAGAACCGCCTGCGCCAGATTTCTTGGCCTTGGCACGTGCCGCACGTTTCATTTCTGCGGATTCTGCTGCATTCAACGCCAGGATTTCATCGTTTTCGAAATTGAATTCGGATGACTTGCGGCCACGTTTTGCCGGTTCCCGCATCGCAGGCAAGATATAAGCCGAGGTATCAATATCCGCCATACTGCTGACGGCGGGCGCGGCGACGCTTACAGAAGCAGCTAGAGGCACAATGACAGGTGCGGCAGCAGATATAGCTGCTGCCTGGAATGATGGCTCTGGTGACACTGGCGACACTGGTTTCAGTGTCACTACCGGTGCTGGTGGTGCCAGCTTGCCCGAACCTATGCGTGCCTCACGTTTAATGACTGCCGGTGCAGTTGTCTGCTGGTCTGCCAGTAGCAATTTCTTGGCCAGTTTAGGTGCGGTCTTGCGAATAACCACCACACGTGGTTTTGCGGCATCTGTATCGGCAGTTTCTGGTTTGCTGTCTGTGACGATGCTTTCTTCACGCGCCTGCGTTACCTGGGCATTGTTTGGCATGCCTTCATCTGCCTGATCGTTGCTGTCGCCAGCAAGCAAAGCAGGGCTGTCATTGTCAGCAGGTGTGACTGTTTCTGCCGTGTCGGCCGCGCCCGTATCGGTGCCTGTCATTTGCAGGCGCGAGCGGCGCTTGGTGATGACCGTTACCGGTGCAGAAACCAATGTCGGTATCTCTTCAGTGATATCGGTGACTGGCACAACCATCTGTACTGTCGTTGTGCGCGAAATAGTCGGCGCATTGCGGTTCAGTTGCAGTGATGGTTTTTTACCTAATGTGAGCGTGGATCCTGTTTTTGTTGCTGGAGAAATGGTTGAGTCAGTTGAGCTGTTTTTCATGTAACAAATTCGAATACGACAACAAATGCTTGTCAAAAGTGTTTGGCAATAGCAAGGCGAAAAAGCTGCAGGCGATCGTCAATAACAGTCAGTAACAGATCAACGGCAGGCGCGGCGCGGATGAAAAAGCCCGCTGATTAAATGAAGCTTAAGTGAAGATTAAGTGAATTAAAGCGGGCCAATCTCATCTTGCTGAATCTGAGTCTCAAATCGAGACGAAAGGGCAGAATTATCCTCGGCTTGAGCCTTCTTGACAAGCAAGACTTTGCTTTTCTACGCAGAAAGTTTCGGGTGGCAGGCTAAGTGATCGCTTATCTATCAATGTCGGGTGCCAGAAACAGATATTGTGCCGCTGTCTTTATTATTTATCCTGATTTTTTCCATGACATGGCAAATTCTGCTTGACTTGGTCAGTAAAACTGAAGGCAGTTTGATCTGCATCACGGTCCGGGCGGGTCTTGAGAAATAATCCGGGCAAGCTGATAAGCTATGCTCTTTGCCTCTTTTTTGTCTGCGTTGATGATAGTGACTACTCGCAATTTTTCTTCCTACTGCAGAAACATCCTTTTTTCAGCCATATTGCTTGTGCCGGTTTTTGCTGTGGCACAAAATATTCCGGATACCCTGGCCCAGCGCCTGAAGGCATGTACTGCCTGTCACGGTGCTGAAGGGAGGGCTGGCACGGATGGTTTTTACCCCAGGATAGCGGGTAAGCCAGCAGGGTATCTTTATAATCAATTGCTTAATTTTCGTGATGGCAAGCGCGGGTATCCTGCCATGCGTTACATGGTCGCCCATATGTCGGACGCCTACCTGAAAGAAATTGCGGAATATTTTTCAAATCAGCATCCCCCCTATTCTGCGCCGCAGGCAACTGATGCACCGGCATCCGCGCTGGAGCAAGGCCGGCAATTGGTGTTGAATGGCGATAAATCACGTGATTTGCCTGCCTGTATTGCCTGCCATGGCGACAAACTAACCGGTCTGGCACCATATGTTCCGGGTTTGCTGGGTTTACCCCGGGATTACCTGATTGCGCAACTGGGTGCCTGGCAAACCGTCAGTCGCAAGGCGCATGCGCCAGACTGCATGCAGCAAGTGGCAGCCAAACTGCAGCCCCAGGATATTTCCGCGATTGCTGCCTGGCTGGCGGCGCAACATGTGCCAACAGACGCAATAGCATTGACATCTACTGATGCCGGTGGACGTCAGTTCCCGCTGTCTTGCGGCAGTATTCCTCGCTAAATCCAGATACGACAGAACCACATGAAAAGATTTTTATTGATTTTGCTGGCGCTGGTGTCGGTGAGTTTGCTGGGTGCTGCCAGTGTGGCGGCATATGGTTATTATGTGGTGGATGATCGTCAGGCAGCGCTTGCGCAGGCGCATGTTCCCAATGCCGCGAACGCTGCTGAGTTGGTCGTTCGCGGAGCATACCTGGTACGTGCCGGTAACTGCATGTCTTGCCACACTGCACGTGGTGGTGCCGCCTTTGCCGGTGGCAGGGTACTGCAGACCGAATTTGGTGATTTCATCGCGCCGAATATCACCCCCGATGTGAAAACCGGTATTGGTAACTGGAGCGCAGAAGATTTCTGGCAGGCTTTGCACAATGGCAAAGGACGCGACGGGCGCATGCTGTATCCGGCTTTTCCCTATACCAACTACAGTAAGGTGACGCGTGCGGATGCTGATGCCATGTACGCCTATTTCCAATCCATCCCCAAGGTAGAGCGCCCCAACCAGCCGCATGAGTTGCGCTTTCCTTACGATCAACGGGCTTTGCTTGCATTCTGGCGTGCCGCCTATTTCCGTCCCACTGTCTACCGGCAGGATGCACAGCAAAGCCCTGAATGGAACCGTGGCGCCTATCTGGTGAATGGCCTTGGCCATTGCAGTGCCTGCCATAGCAGCCGCAATATGCTGGGGGCGAATGCCGGTACGGCTGATTTGTCTGGTGGCGAACTGGCACTCACCAGTTGGTATGCGCCTTCTCTGGCAAACGGTAAGGAAATCAATCTGGCGCAATGGCAGGCGCCGCAATTGCTGGCTTTGCTGAAAAACGGCATCAACGCAGATACTGCAGTATCCGGCCCCATGGCGGAAGTGGTGTCGGCCAGCCTGCAACATTTGTCGGACCAGGATATGAGCGCAATGGTGACATACCTGCGTGCCACACCAGCGGTGAAGGCCGAAGAAAAAGATATATTTGATCGTGCACTGTCTGCGCAAAACATCAGCCAGGAAACCATGGATGGCGTCATGAAATCTGGCGCTGCACTGTACAAGACCCATTGCATGGATTGCCATGGTCCCAGCGGTGCAGGGGTGCCATCCATTTACCCGGCACTGAAAGGCAACCCCGCGATACAGACACAACTGGTGGCTAATCCTGTGCGCTTGATTTTGGCGGGCGGTTTTCCACCCGTGACCAGGGGTAACCCCCGTCCTTATGGCATGCCGCCATTTGGCCAGGTCTTATCTGACAATGAAGTGGCACTGGTATTGAGTTATGTGCGCAATGCCTGGGGTAATCAGGCATCAGTGGTGACGGCGTCCGAAGTCAATCGTTATCGTACCGCAACGCTGGATTGAGGCTTGCTTATTAGTCTTGTTGAGCGCGGTGGCTCGTGCCCTTGTTTTATGTGACGAACACCAATTGCTAACAATGCATGCCTCTCAACTGGAGAAAAGCACTGTCTGAAGCACCGGCAGTGCCCCGGAAAGTCGAAGCCAAAGCCAGGCACAAATAGACCCGAGTTTTCACAATGAGAGTGATTTTTCTGTGACAGCCGCATTTGGTAATGCGGCTGTCATTTCTGCTGGCTATGCTTCCTCCTTGCATATCAACAATAAATTGTTTATATTGTTTACATGTTTTTAAATATGGAGGTTGAAATGGTAACTGCAACGAGCAAAAAAACGAATCCCGTAGTGGCAGCAAGTACGCCCAAAAAGGCGGCTGTGAAGAAGAGTCCAGTCGCTGCAGTAAAAAAAGCAGTGGTAGCCAAGCCTGTAGGCGTGGCAAAACCCGTGCCCAAGGCCAAGCCTGCAGCGGTAGCCAAACCAGTACCAGCTCCCAAGGTCGTGAAAGCCGCAGAAGCCAAAGTGCTTGCTCAGGTTACCAAGCTGCTGACCGTTCCTGTAGAGAAAGTGAAAAAACCTAAACTGGTACGTGACAGCTTCACGATGCCGGAAAGTGAATACGCTGCACTGGGTGCAGTCAAAAAAGCCTGCCTGAAGGCCGGTGTGGAAGTGAAGAAAAGTCAGCTGTTGCGCATAGGCGTGGCATTGCTGAGCAAAACCGATGTGCCAGCGCTGAAGAAACTGATTGCCGGACTGGCCCCCCTGAAGGCCGGACGCCCAAAGAAAGAAAAGTAAGCACAGATCTATTACTGTCTTGCCTTTAAGAAATCCCCGGGAAACCTTGGTTTGCCCGGGGATTGTTGTTTTTTTACCTGTCATCAAACCGACATCTGGCTGTCATCTTGCTGAAGTAATCCT
The DNA here is from genome assembly GCF_049340445.1 of Undibacterium sp. Ji50W. NCBI lineage: Bacteria > Pseudomonadati > Pseudomonadota > Betaproteobacteria > Burkholderiales > Oxalobacteraceae > Undibacterium > Undibacterium sp. Ji50W. The sequence continues at coordinate 26,830 of NZ_JBMPOX010000009.1, forward strand.
TGATTATCCTTCGTTCGTCGAATCAACGAACAACATGACAAGGACGATGAATGCGATTACTTACGATACCCGCGGATGCTAATCCAAGTTTTTCCAAACTCAATCTGAGCCTTGCTACAACGCCAGAAGAAGTCACCGAAGTGCAACGCCTGCGTTACAAGGTATTTATCGAAAGCATGGGCTTGTCGGCCCTGTCCAACCCGGACGGGCTGGATAAAGATGAATTTGATGACTACTGTGATCATTTGATAGTACGTGACTCCAAGAGCCTGAAAGTAGTTGGCACCTATCGCGTCATGGGACCAAATGCGGCCCGTCAGATGGGGCGCTATTATTCGGAAACAGAATTTGATCTGTCACGCCTGCACAACATCCGCGGCAGCGTGGCAGAAGCTGGTCGTGCCTGCATCCACCCGGATTACCGCAGTGGTGCTGTCATCATGCTGTTGTGGGCTGGCCTGGCTGCTTACATGCGCCGTGAGCGTTGCTCGCACCTCATAGGTTGCGCCAGCATCAGCCTGACCGATGGTGGCCAGAATGCCGCAGCGATTTATCGTGGTTTGACTGCCGGTGATTTTGCTCCGCTTGATTACCGCGTCACGCCGCACGTGCCTTTCCCGCTGGATGAAATCGACAGCAGCGCAACTGAAGCCCGCATCCCACCTTTGCTGAAAGGATATTTGCGTGCCGGTGCCTGGGTTTGCGGTGATCCGGCCTGGGACCCTGATTTTCACAGTGCCGACCTGTTCGTCATGCTGCCATTGGCGAATCTGGACAACCGGTATGCACGTCACTACGGAACAGGGGAGTAGCCATCATGAAAGCAGCCGATCAGTTCCTGAACAGTAAATTGTACAAGTCCGGTAAAAAAGAAACCCAGCGTTTCCGCACCATCTGGATTTCTGATTTGCATTTGGGAACCAGCGGCTGTCAGGCGGCCAAGCTGCTCGAATTCCTGCGCGCTACCGATTCCGAAACCCTGTATCTGGTGGGTGACATCATTGATGGCTGGCAGTTGAAGCGCCGCTGGTACTGGGATCAAACCCACAATAATGTGGTGCAGACCGTATTGAAAAAAGCCAAGAAAGGCACGAATGTTATCTTCGTGCCTGGCAACCATGATGAATCCATACGCCAGTTCATCGACCTCGATTTTGGCGGCATTAAAATCCGTGACGAACTTGTGCATACCACCGCTGCAGGCAAGCGCATGCTGGTGCTGCACGGTGATCGCTTTGATGGTGTGATTGCCTGCGCCAAATGGCTGGCCTATGTGGGTGACAGCATGTACACAGTCATCCTGAAATTCAATCAGGTTTTCAATAACTGGCGCGCACGTGCAGGCATGCCTTACTGGTCGTTGTCACAATACCTGAAACAAAAGGTCAAGAACGCCGTCAGCTATATCACGCAATTTGAAGATGCACTGGCGGATGAAGCGCGTCGCAAAGGCCTGGATGGCATTATCTGTGGCCACATCCACAAGCCAGAAATCCGCGATATCGGCGGCATCCTGTATTGCAATGATGGTGACTGGGTAGAAAGCCTGTCGGCCCTGGTAGAAGATGCGCAGGGCGTGTTAAAACTGGTGACCTGGCATGACATCATCCATCCGGAACCTGCTGCGCTTGAAACCATGGCTGAGGCAGAACATGAAGCGGAACTGGAAGCTGTTGGCACTTAAATCAACAGCCTCTTAATTCGGTGTGGCGGGCTTAAGCCACAACCACAGGCGTAATCCAAACTGGTTGCACACCAGGCCGCCAAGCACCAGCAAGCCAGCGCAGATTTTCCACCACAGCAGCGGTTCATCCAGTATCACGGATGCACTCAGCATGCCAACCACCGGTACCAGCAGGGTGAAAGGCGCTACGGTGGCGGCAGGATATTTGCGCATCAGCCAGGACCAGATGCCAAATCCCAGCAAGGTATTGGGATAGGATTGATAAATAATCGCTGCGACCGATGTCCAGTTCAAGTGTGCATAGGCGGTTTGCCAGGCATCGCTGCCTTCCAGCAGCAAGGATGCAATCATCAACGGCGGACTGGCAATCGCCGAACCCCACACCACCATCGCCAGCGGATTGACGACGCCAATTTTCTTGGTGACGATATTGGCGATGCTCCAGCAAATGCTGCCAGCCACAACCAACAGGAAACCCAGCATGGTAGCCTGGGCTTCGATATGCATGGCAACCAGTGCCATGCCCGACAGGGCAACCAGTGCACCCAGTACCTGCATCAGTTGCGGTTTTTTTTCACCCAGCATCAATACGGCCAGACCCATGGTGAAAAAAGCCTGCAACTGCATCACCAGTGATGCCAGGCCAGCCGGGAACCCAAGCTTCATGCCACAAAACAGCAGGGTGAACTGGAAGGCGAACTGGAACATGCCGTAAGCAATAATCCATTTCCAGGAAGTCTGCGGACGCGGAATGAAAAAAATCAGCGGGAAGGCGGCAAAGACAAACCGGGATGCTGTAAACAACACGGGCGGCAAACCTTGCAGGCCGATCTTGATGACCACAAAATTCACGCCCCAGGTAATGACAGCAATCATGGCGGCGAGAATGTGTACGGGTTTCATCGAGGGGAAATAGTGATGGCAGACCGGTATACTAACAGCTAGCCTGTATTGTTGCTGGCTACCCGGGAAGCTGCGTGAGCTGGCATGCAGCAGCTGTCAGGTTTCAGTTATTTGACGACCAGGTCGGGTGACATGATCGCTTTCAGGTAAGTTTGCGTGACGCTGTTTTCACGCTGTCTTTGTGTGAGCCACCAGACGTTGCCTTTGCGCACGCTGTATTCTTGCAAAGGATGGCCGAGCAGTTCTGCCGCTACCTGACCCAGGTAGGGCTGGTGGCCGACGATCAGTACAGGCTCGCGGCCATTCGGCCAGTTTGCCGCACTTAATACGTCGGCAACGCTGGCGCTTGGTCCCAGCTCTGGCATGATTTTGGATTTTCTACCGCAGGCAATCAACGCTTCTGCTGTGTCTCTGGTACGGATGGTAGGGCTGACCAGGATTTTGCAGGTCTCTGGCAACGTGCTGTCAAGCCAGTAGGCAATCTTGCCTGCCTGTTTTAAACCCTTGCCAGTCAGCTTCCTGAATTCATCAGTGATGTCTGCTGTTTCAGGTTCGGCTTCCGCATGCCGCCAGAGAATTAAATCCATCGTTAGCTATCCGTATCCGATACCGAACCCAGACTGTGCATCAAATGTTGCTGGGCGCAGAAACGCAATTGTTTGGCGCGTACTTTCTTGCGTTCATAACGACCTTCAGAATCCAGCGTCCAGGCGTTCATATTGTCTTTCAGGTAGGGTTCCAGGCCTTCTGATATCACGCGTTTTTTCAGGGATTTTTCGAGCACCGGGAAAGCCACTTCAATGCGACGGAACAGATTGCGGTTCATCCAGTCGGCACTGGCCAGGTGCACATTATGCGCGAGGTCATTGCGGAAGTAATAAATCCGGCTATGTTCAAGGAAGCGGCCAATAATCGAACGTACGCGTATATTTTCTGACAGCCCCGGCACGCCAGGGCGCAAGGCGCAGGCACCACGTATGATCAAATCAATTTTCACGCCATCAGACGAAGCCGCATACAGGGCGCGAATCACCGATTCATCCAGCAGGGCATTCATTTTTGCAATGATGCGCGCCGGGCGGCCTTCGCGCGCTATCCGCGCTTCATTGCGGATGGCCTTGATGATCTGTGGCTGCAATGCAAAAGGGGCCAGCCACAGGTAATCGAGTTTCTTGGGCTTGGTCAGGCCGGTCAAGTGAATGAAGACTTCATTCACTTCTGCTGCCATTTCAGGATGGGCCGTCAACAAACCAAAGTCAGTATAAAAACGGGTAGTGGAAGGGTGGTAGTTGCCCGTACCCAGATGGGCATAGTGACGCAACAGGCCACCTTCTTCACGTCGTATCACCAGCGCCAGTTTGGCATGGGTCTTCAGGCCGACCACACCATACACGACCTGGGCACCGGCGCGTTGCAACTTGTCTGCCCAGTTGATATTGGCTTCTTCATCAAAGCGTGCCATCAGCTCGACAATGACTGTGACTTCCTTGCCCAGCCTGGCTGCCGTGATCAGGGATTCCATCAAATCAGAATTCATGCCGGTACGATAAATTGTCTGCTTGATGGCAACCACACTGGGGTCCAGCGACGCAGAGCGGATGAAATCAATCACGGTCTGGAAAGGCTGGAAGGGGTGATGCAATAAAATATCTTGCTTGCGCAACAGGGTGAATATGTCTGCATGCGCATATTTCACGATGGCTTTGGCTGAGAACGGTGGGAAGCGCAGATTTGCCTGCTTCACATGGTCAACCAGTTCGCCCAGCCTGACCATATTCACCGGGCCATCGACCGGATACAGACGGTCGGTGTCGAGAGAGAACTGCTCCAGCAGGAAGCGCGACAGGTTTTCAGGACAGTTTTTGGCGACTTCCAGGCGCACGGCGGCACCAAACTGGCGGGTTTGCAATTCGCCTTGCAGTGCCTGACGCAGATTCTTGACTTCTTCTTCATCCACCCACAGATCGCTGTCACGGGTCACGCGAAATTGTGAGTAATATAAGACTTCACGTCCATTGAACAAGTCTTCAATGTGCGAGTGAATAACGGATGACAGCAGGCAAAATGCCATGCCATTGTTCGACAGTTCATCAGGCAGACGTATGATGCGCGGCAAGACGCGGGGTGCCTTGACGATGGCAATGGCAGTACCACGACCAAAAGCATCCTTGCCGGCCAGTGAGACGATGAAATTCAAACTCTTGTTGACCACCTGCGGGAAAGGGTGGGCCGGATCCAGACCTATCGGCGTCAACAACGGGCGCACTTCACGTTCAAAATAGGCTTTGACCCAGGCACGCTGCGCTTCATTGCGTTCTGAGTGACGCAGCAGGTGTATGCCTTTCTTGGATAACTGCGGCAGGATTTCCTGGTTCAGTAGCTCATATTGCCTTTGTGCTAATTGATGACATTCCTTGCTGATTCTTTCCAGCATGGCTTGAAAGCCCGGATGTTGTACCAGTTCACCATCTATGGTGTTCTGGGCCAGCAGGCTGGCTACCCTGACTTCAAAGAATTCATCCAGGTTGCTGCCGACGATGCACAAGTATTTCAGGCGTTCAAGCAATGGGATGCTGCGGTCTTCAGCCTGTGCCAGCACGCGCCAGTTAAAAGCGATTTGTGACATTTCGCGGTCAAGGAAGATGACTGAACGTGACAGTTCCGCAGGCACTTCCTTGGCAGGCTTGGCTGTTTTGACAAGTTTTGGTGCTTTGGCCAGCTTCTCGGCAGGCTTGTTTTCTGCAATGGCTTCCTGTTTCATTTCTTCTGACGCTGTCGTTGAAGAGGGGACTACCTGGTTGGGCATAGTGTTTCGCATGTCATAAAAGCCATCATATATATACACACTGATATTTTAGTTGGCTTGCATGACAAGTTTATGACATATAAATGGTGAAAAACATAATTATTTCATGTGCTTTGTAATACGTCATAATCTTGTCATATTTGGCTTGTACAGTGCGCCTCGTAGTACTAAATACCTGTTATTTAACTCTGAGGTGAACATGCAAATCAAACGTGTTGTCAAAACTCTCATCGCTGCAATCGGCGTTGCTGTCACATTCGGCGCTGCCCAAGCTGCCGATATTACCGGCGCTGGCGCGACTTTCCCTTATCCAATCTATGCCAAATGGGCTGAAGCCTATAAAAAATCCAGCGGCAACGGTTTGAATTACCAGTCTATCGGTTCTGGTGGTGGTATCAAGCAGATCAAAGCAAAAACTGTGGATTTTGGCGCATCTGACATGCCATTGAAAGCAGAAGAGCTGGATGCTGAAGGCCTGACACAGTTCCCTGCCATTATCGGTGGTGTGGTTCCTGTTGTGAATCTGGACGGTATCGCTCCAGGCAAAATGAAAATGACAGGTGACGTATTGGCCGCCATTTACATGGGTAAAATCACCAAATGGAATGCACCTGAAATCGCAGCCATCAACCCAGGTTTGAAATTGCCTGCAGAAGATATCACTGTCGTGCACCGTTCTGACGGTTCCGGCACGACCTTCCTGTGGACTGACTACCTGAGCAAAGTCAATGCTGAATTCAAAACAGCTGTCGGTTCTTCCACTGCCGTTAAATGGCCAGTTGGTGTCGGCGGCAAAGGCAATGAAGGCGTTGCTTCCAGTGTCAAGCAAATCAGAAATTCCATCGGCTATGTTGAATATGCCTACGTCAAGAAAAACAAGATGGCTTACACCTTGTTGAAAAATGCAGATGGTCAGTTTGCAGAACCTGATGATGAAAACTTCAAAGCTGCTGCTGCCGGTGCTGACTGGAGCAAAGCGCCAGGCATGTACCTGGTACTGACTAACCAGCCTGGCAAAATCACCTGGCCTATCACTGGTGCTTCTTTCATCCTGATGCACAAAGCACAGGCTGATGCTGAAAAAGGCAAAGAAGTATTGAAATTCTTTGACTGGGCATTAAAAAATGGTGGAGCCATGGCTGCTGAGCTGGATTACGTGTCCCTGCCCGCACCGGTTGTGAAATTGATCGAAGACGGCTGGAAAGCAAAAATCAAAGATGCTTCCGGCAAGGCGCTGTGGTAATAAAAAGCTTTAACCTGTTCAGAACTTGAACTAAACAGAATAAGGTAATCCGGGACTGCCCGGATTACCTTCCGGTGGAAAAGACACCCATGACTACCCAAATGTCCTCCGTCAACATGACTGCACCAACTGCAATCCCACCCACAGCCAATATGGCACAGCAGCAGTCGAATCAGGTTGATTCGGTAAAAATGGCTGCAGTGATGCGCCGTCAGCGCTGGCAAGATTTCTTTTTTCATAAACTGACCTTCACTTTCGCCGCTCTCGTGCTGGTCGTGCTGGTCGGTATCATAGTTTCCCTGTTTTTGCGCTCCATTCCGGCGATGAAGGAATTCGGTCTGCCCTTCATCTGGACGATAGAGTGGGACCCTGTCAATGACAAGTTTGGCGGCATGATCGCCATCGTCGGCACACTGGTGACATCAATCATTGCATTGGTGATTGCTTTCCCTGTCAGTTTTGGTATCGCCTTGTTTCTGACAGAAATTTGCCCGAACTGGCTCAAGCGCCCTTTAGGTACGGCGATTGAATTGCTGGCTGGCGTGCCCAGTATTATTTATGGCATGTGGGGTTTGTTTGTATTTGCTCCATTGTTTTCTCAATATGTGCAGCCGGTGTTGGCTGCAACGCTGGGCAAATTGCCGCTCATCGGTATTTTGTTCTCTGGCCCCATGATAGGTATGGGCATGCTCTCCGCCGGGATAGTTCTGGCGATCATGATCATCCCGTTCATCTCTTCAGTCATGCGTGACGTGTTTGAAGTGGTGCCGCCGGTATTGAAAGAATCTGCTTACGGCCTTGGTTGCACCAAGTGGGAAGTGGTACGCAAGATCGTGCTGCCATACACAAAGATAGGTGTAGTCGGCGGCGTCATGCTGGGCTTGGGGCGTGCACTGGGTGAAACCATGGCGATTACTTTCATGATCGGTAATTCACATCACTTGTCCTGGTCACTGTTTGCAGCCGGGAATAGTATCGCTTCGACTCTGGCGAATGAATTTGCGGAAGCAGAAACAGTCTTGCACACATCTTCATTATTCTTGCTTGGCCTGATTTTGTTTGTCATCACTTTCATTGTATTGTCTGCTGCCAAACTGATGTTGCTGGGCCTGTCCAGAAAAGAAGGAGCCAAATAATGGAAAACTCAACAATGCAATCTGCCAGCAACCCGGTGTATCGCCGTCGTTTGCTCATGCACAAACTGGGGATAGGCTTGTCGTCATTTGCCATGGCGCTGGGTATATTCTTCCTGATGTGGATATTGTATACCTTGATGACAAAAGGATTGAGTGCCGTCAGCATCGCCATGTTTACAGAGTCGACACCTGCGCCCGGTAGTGATGGCGGCGGTTTGATGAATGCGATCTTTGGTAGTTTTGTGATGGTTGTCAGTGCTGCCCTGATCTCTACACCTATCGGTATCCTGGCCGGTATTTACCTGGCAGAGTACGGTGATAAAAGCTGGTTTGGTTTCGTTACGCGCTTTGTGACCGACATCATGTTGTCTGCCCCGTCTATCGTGATTGGTTTGTTTGTGTATGCGATCTATGTTGCTAACGTCAAGCATTTCTCTGGCTGGGCTGGCAGTATCGCCATCTCATTGATTGCCATTCCAGTGGTTGTCCGTACTACCGATAATATGCTGGGCCTGGTACCGGCCAGTTTGCGCGAAGCTGCATTTGCACTCGGCGCACCACGCTGGAAAGTGGCTTTGCTGATACGTTTGCGCGCTGTCAAAGCGGGCGTAGTGACTGGTATCTTGCTGGCGGTTGCACGTATTTCCGGGGAAACCGCGCCTTTGCTGTACACCGCCCTGAGCAATCAGTTCTTCAATGCCGACATGAACAAGCCCATGGCTAACCTGCCGATGGTGATTTATCAGTTTGCCATGAGCCCCTACGACAACTGGCGTGAGCTGGCCTGGGGTGGTGCCTTGCTGATTACTTTCAGCGTTCTCGGTTTGAATATTTTGTCGCGCACTTTGTTTAACCAAAAAACACAGCATTAATACTGGCCTCGATATGACTACTACTCAAGACTCTACTCAGAAAAAAGCGATCGAAATCGGCGGGCTGAATTTCTACTACGGCGCAACCCGTAGCCTGCGCGATATCAATCTGAATATCTATGACAAGAAAGTAACTGCCTTTATCGGCCCGTCCGGCTGTGGTAAATCCACTTTGTTACGTACGCTGAACCGTATGTACGATCTGTATCCTGGCCAGCGTGCAGAAGGCAATATCATTTATAACGGCAAGAATATCCTGGATGCTGATCAGGATATCAATTTGCTGCGCGCCCGCGTTGGCATGGTGTTCCAGAAGCCTACACCTTTCCCTATGTCGGTCTACGACAATATCGCCTTTGGTGTGCGTCTGTATGAAAACCTGTCCAAAGGTGAGATGGATGAGCGCGTTGAATGGGCACTGAAAAAGGCCGCTATCTGGACTGAAGTCAAAGACAAACTCAACAAGAGCGGCTTGAGCCTGTCTGGTGGTCAGCAGCAGCGGCTGTGTATCGCCCGTGGTGTATCCGTCAGGCCGGAAGTGTTGCTGCTGGATGAACCAACATCCGCACTGGATCCGATTTCTACGGTGAAAATCGAAGAACTGATCAATGAGCTGAAAGAAGAGTACACCATCGCCATCGTTACCCATAATATGCAACAGGCGGCGCGTTGTTCTGACTATACCGCCTACATGTATCTGGGCGAACTGGTCGAATTCGGTGAGACAGATCATATCTTCATGAACCCGGTGAAGAAAGAGACACAAGACTATATAACTGGCCGTTTCGGCTAAGAAAACGACAGCCTGCCTTGTTTGTCGGCCCGTATTGCATGCGGGTCAGACACAAGGCGGCAGAGTGGTGTTTTAATTATTGCAATTGCGAATTCAGGAGAAACCTGTGACAGGCGAACATTCTTCAAAACAATATGATATGGATCTGGAGACAATACGCTCCAAGGTCTTGTTGATGGGCGGCCTGGTGGAAAGCCATTTCCATGATGCGATGTCCTGCTTCCGTACAGGTAATGCTGAACAGGCAGAAGCAGTGATACAGTCTGACCTTGAAGTCAACCGGCTGGAAGTCAGCCTGGACGATATGTGCAGCCACCTTATCGTCAAACGCCAGCCCGCCGCGAATGACCTGCGTACCGTCATGGCGACTGGTAAAGTGATTACCGATCTTGAACGCATCGGCGATGAGTCGACTAAAATTGCACGTATTTCCAGGGATGCTGCAACCAGCAAACGTGGTGCACCAATGTTCAGCGGCTATGAAACCGTGCGCGTACTGGCCAGCAGTGTGGCAGACATGCTGCATCAGGCGCTGGATGCCTTTGCCCGTCAGGACGGTGCCAAGGCGGTGCAGTTGATTGCGCAGGATGCGATTATTGACAATGATTTCCGCTCCATCATGCGTAATCTGATTACTTTCATGATGGAAGACCCATCTACGATATCATCTTCCCTGAATGCCCTGTGGGTAGCGAAGGCGATAGAACGTATCGGCGATCACGCCAAGAATATTGCCGAACATACGATTTATATCGTTGAAGGCAAGGACATTCGTCATTCCGACTATGTGGCTAGCAAGCAGGAACAACAGAATTAATTATTGATAATGGCTACAGACACAACAATACTCATTGTGGAAGATGAGCCGGCAATCGTGGAACTGGTGAGTTTTTCACTGCGGGCCGCTGGCTGGAACACTTTTGCGGTCAACTCTACAGCAGAAGCCTGGGATTATTTGCAGCGCCGTACTCCGCAACTGATTTTACTGGACTGGATGTTGCCAGATCAGAGCGGCTTGCGACTTTTGTCCAAGATACGTTCTGACCGTCAGTTCAATGAAATCCCGGTTATCATGCTGACGGCGAAAAGCATGGAAGAAGACAAGATTGCCGGCCTCGATCATGGTGCCGACGATTACGTAACCAAGCCTTTTTCACCACGTGAACTGACTGCCAGGATCAAGGCGCTGTTGCGTCGCAAGAGCCCTGAGCATGCACAAACTGCCCTGACTGCCGGGCCGGTCGTGCTTGATCCGGTCAGTTGCACAGTCAAGATTGAAGACAGCAAGGTGGATATTGGCCATGCAGAATACAAACTGCTGAAATTCTTCATGGCTCATCCTGAACGGGTTTTCTCGCGCAGCCAGTTGCTCGACAAGGTCTGGGGTGATCATGTCGTCATTGAAGAAAGGACCGTTGACGTGCATGTTCTGCGTCTGCGCAAGGTCTTGAAAAATGCCGAATCCCTGATCAAGACAGTGCGTAGCGTAGGCTATATGCTGTCTGAAAAATAAGAGCGGCCTACCTGGCATAGGCTGTCAGTCTGAGCACCATTTATGCGAATCACATCAGTTCATCGTGTAGGGTTAGCAGCAAGCCATGTTGCTGCCACCCCGCATCTGACTGCATCATCGCTTGCCTCAGTGACTTTGCTTGCTGCCGTTCATGGCAAGGATGTTGAGAAAACACACCATTCTTTTTCAGATAGAGTAAGCTTGATAATGTATCAAGTTCGGTATCAAGCTCAGTATCAAGCTCAGTATCAAGCTCAGTATCAAGTTAAACAAGCTTGGGCATGCCGGACAGGTGCCGGAAACAAGCCGACAATAAGCCGACTATCGGTATAACTTGGTGCAAGTAGCCATCTATCATTCCAAGCAATATTCAGGATCATTCATGTCACCACGCCTCATTTTCTGGATTTCTGCGTTTGTGCGTATTTTAGTCGTATTGATAGGAACTGCCTTCGCTGCCTATCTGTGGGGAGCGATTACCGGCCTGTTGATAGGCATGGCAGGGCTGATTGGCCTGTTTTGTATCCAGCTGTTTTATCTGCAGCGACTGGCAGACTGGCTGGATCATCCCAGCAGTTCGCGCTTGCCGGATGGCTGGGGTGCCTGGACTGATATTTTTTCACGCTTGTACAAACTGCGTCGTGGCGATGAAAAAAACCAGGCTGAGCTGGCAGAATGGCTGGCGCGTTTTCGCCAGGCCATGACCCTGTTGCCAGACGGTGTGGTGATCATGGATGATGTGCTGTTCCTCGAATGGTGTAACCCTGCAGCGGAAAGTCATCTGGGCCTGAGCCTGGCGCAAGACAAGGGCATGCGCGTCACCAATCTGGTACGCAGCCCGGAATTTATGGATTACATCATCCTGGGACGCTACGAGACGCCCTTGACGCTGTCCTTTCGTGACCGCAAGCTGATTGCACATATCATCCCGTTTGAAAACCGCCGTCAGATCCTGGTGACCCACGATGTCACCGAGTCTGAACGCATAGACATGATGCGGCGTGACTTTATCGCCAATGCCTCGCATGAATTGCGCACACCTTTGACCGTCATCAACGGCTTTCTGGAAATTGCATCAATGCAGGCTGATCTGGATAACCAGACCCGCAATATGCATTTGAAACTGATGACAGAGCAGGGCGAACGCATGCAGCGCCTGGTCGAAGACATGCTGACCCTGACCAGGCTGGAATCGGTCGATTACCCACCGCGCCCCGAACGTATCAACATGCTGGGTTTGCTGGAGCAGATATTGCAGGAAGCGCATGCCCTGTCCGCTGGCAAGCACACGATTACCCTGGAATGCACCGGGCCGGACATACGTGGCAGCAATGACGAAATCCGCAGTGCGCTAACCAATCTGGTGACGAATGCAATCCGGTATACGCCAGAAAACGGTCATATCAAAATCAGCTGGATAGATACCGCGCAGGGGCCGAAATTTGCGGTACAGGATGACGGCATAGGTATCAGCGCCGAACATATCTCACGCCTGACAGAGCGCTTTTACCGCGTCGATAAAAGTCGTTCACGCGAAACCCAGGGCACCGGCCTGGGCCTGGCGATCGTCAAGCACGTGCTGCTGCGGCACAAAGCAAACCTGCTGATCGAATCCACACCGGATGTCGGCAGCAAGTTCTGCGTGCAATTTCCTGGTACGGCGGTCAGCACATGAATCTCTTTATTGCTTTTGGATGTGCCGGACAATGACGTGGGATGGGATTTTGTTAATGCCCGATCCTTATCTGTTGTTGTCCATAGCTTGTAGCACGGGCATATATACAGTGCCAGAATACAATCTGGCATTGATAGAATTACCGGCTTGCAGGATTATTTTTTCTTGCTTTCTTCGTAGGCCTGGAGCATGTCGGACACCAGCACGCCATCTATCCGCATGCCAGTGAAATCACAGGCTTCCATCGTTACATTGACGAAAGAGATATCCCTGAAGCGGCAGGCTTCCATATCCACGCTATGGAATGAACTGGCACGCAACTGAACCTGATCAAAATTTGAATTGGCCAAATCCACATTATGGAAATTCCGGCCCTGCAATAATTTATTGTCTTCCATGGCGTGCCTTGTCATGTGGATGGAGATCATTCTGGGGATCAGATTACCCATCGCAAGCTGCAATGGGTAATCCTGGTCGTTTAGTGCAGCAATGCCCTGGTTCTTTCCTTCAGCCATTCCAGCGCCGCACCGCTGACGCGGGCCGACAGGCGTTGCAGGACTGTAGCATGGTAGTCATTGAGCCACTTGATTTCATCTGCACGCAGCAAGCTGATGGTGATGCAGCGTGTGTCTATGGGGCAGAGCGTCAGGGTTTCAAATTCCAGGTATTCACCAAATTCGGTTTGCATGGCTGGCACGTTCAAGAGCAGGTTTTCTATCCTGACACCCCATTTGCCGGGGCGGTAAATACCTGGCTCATTGGATGTGATCATGCCGGGTTCCATCGCCATATGGGCTTCTGCTATGGTTCCGGAAATATTTTGCGGGCCTTCGTGCACATTCAGAAAATAGCCGACGCCATGGCCGGTGCCATGGCCATAGTTGATGCCGTCGGCCCAGATGGGGGCGCGGGCGACAGTATCGAGCATGGGTGACAGGGTGCCGCGCGGATAGCGCATTTGCGAGAGATTGATCATGCCCTTCAACACCAGGGTGAAGTCACGCTTTTGTGCGTCGGATACCTGGCCTATAGGCATGACACGGGTAATGTCAGTCGTGCCATTCAGGTATTGGCCACCAGAATCGATAAGCAGCAAACCATCGCCTTCAATCACCGAATGCGATTCTTTGGTGGCGCGATAATGTGGCATGGCACCGTTGGCATTGAAGCCGGCAATGGTACTGAAGCTGGGCGAGACAAAGTGTGGCTGGCGTGCGCGGGCAGCGCAGATTTCTTCATCAATAGTCAGCTCGGTGATGCCTTGCTTGCCAAGTGCACCTTCCAGCCAGCTAAAGAATTCACACAGGGCAGCACCATCCTGTTCCATGGCTTCACGCACGTATTGTGCTTCTTGTGCAGTCTTGCGCGATTTGGCAAAGACCGAGGGATTGATGGCCTCTACCACGCGCACAGTGGCTGGTATGGTCTGGCGGAAACCAAACGTGATACGGCGCGGGTCTATCATGATGCTGCTGCCCGCAGGCAGGGCAGACAGGGCGGTTGCCGCATTGCCGTAGTCAGACAGGCTGACACCATCTTGCGCCAGTGTCGTTGCCAGTTCGGCCGGTACTTTACCGTTGGATACAAACAGTGTTGCTTCATTCTGACTGATCAGGGCATGGCCGACAAACACCGGGTTATAGCTGACGTCAGAGCCGCGCAGATTGAAAATCCAGGCCAGGTCATCCACGGTGGATACAAAATGCCAGTCGGCGTTCATACTGCGCATCTGTTCACGCAGCATGGTCAGTTTGTCGGCACGCGATACCACGGCATACGGCGCTGCATGTTCATAAATCGGCGCTTGCGGCAAGCTTGGGCGTTGATCCCAGACCTGTTGTAAAAGATCTGTGCCGGTATCGAGTTGTATGTCTTTGGCCTTCAAAGCTTGTTCCAGTGCCCTGGCGGTTGCCAGCCCCAGGACCATGCCATCCACCCCGGCGGTCTGTCCTGTTTGCAGATTTTCTGCCAGCCAGTCTATGTAGAGCGTGGCAGCTGCAGAGGCGATTTTCATCATCTTGATACCGGTCGGTGCCAGTTCTGTTTCTGCCGAACTCCAGTAGCGGCTATCGACCCATAAGCCGGCAAAATCGGCGGTGACTATCAGCGTACCTACCGAGCCGGTAAAGCCGGAAAAATAAGTGCGCCCCTGCCAGCGGTCAGGCAGGTATTCCGACAGATGGGGGTCTGATGAGGGAACGATATACGCATCCAGCCCCTGCGCCTTCATGGCAGCGCGTAATTGCACCAGACGTGCGGGAATCGGGGAAGTGACGGCAGAAGGGCTAATGGGGCTGTTCATGGATGGATTTCCAAATCAGGATAGACAGGGGTGCTAGCAGTGTATGCAGTTTAAGCAATTTAATAAGCAACAGCCATGGCAGTTGCGCAACAAGCAATGCCAGACAGGCGGCAGGCAATGGCCTGCAATAAATTAAAACAAGGAAGAGTATACCTAAAATAGTTCAGATGCGAGAGCCTATGCCGATTTCGCTAGTTACGCAGAAAACGCCGCATGACGTAAGGGGCAGGTTCATTAGGGTTGGCGTGGGAATATTCAAGCTCGGGCGCCAATTCAAATTCATAGGCTGCGTACACGTCCAGCAGGCGTGGCTGGTCACTGCGTACCCCCAGTCGTAATTCTTCTATGCCGGCAATCTGGGCAGCGTGGATGACGGCTTCCAGCAAGTGTTGTGACAGGGCTTCGCCACGAAAAGCGGGCAGCACACCCATGCGCAACATTTCCCAGCAATTGCTTTCTGTGTCTACCGGCAACCAGCGCACCGAACCCACAGGTTCTTCATCGACAAGCAGTACAAAACCGCCACCCTGCATCAAATCATGGTTGACCCGTTCACTGTTTTCATGATGACCGGTGGAGCTGCCCGCGACCTTTTCGGACCAGCAAGTGCGGGTCAGATGCGCGATCAGTTGCGCATCTTCAAAGGTGGCTTCACGGACGACGATATGCATAATCAAAACGAAGCACAGGCAGGTATTAACGAACGCGCATGCCTGGCTGGGCACCAGGCCATGCTTCCAGTATGTACAAGCCAGGGTTGGCTTTTTCATCGGCTGCCGAAGCGGCCAGTACCATGCCTTCAGATAGGCCGAACTTCATCTTGCGCGGTGCCAGGTTGGCCACCATGACGGTGAATTTACCTATCAATTGTTCTGGCTGGTAAGCTGACTTGATGCCCGAAAACACATTGCGGGTGCGGCCTTCGCCGACATCCAGGGTCAGGCGCAAGAGCTTGTCCGAACCTTCTACATGTTCACAATTGACGATCTTGGCAATGCGCAAATCCACTTTGGCAAAGTCATCAATCTTGATTTCTTCGGCCAATGCTTCGATGTCGCTTGCTGCCGTATCATCAGCCGCGCTTGCCTGGGCAGGAACCGCAGCAGGGGCATCAAACAAGTCATCAAAAATCTTGATGTCCACCCTTTGCATCAGGTGAGTATAAGGATTGATCTTGTGATGGTGCGGCAACGGTGTCGCTACATCTGCCCATTGCAGTGGGGTGATATTCAATTGCGTTTCTACCTGTGCTGCCAGTTGCGGCAAGACCGGTTTCAGGAAGATGGTCAGGATGCGGAAGGCTTCCAGCAAGCGGCTGCAGACTTCCTGCAATTTGGCATCGTTCTCTGGCTTTTTCGCCAGTTCCCAGGGTTTGTTGGAATCGACATAGGCATTCACCAGATCAGCCTGTTCCATGGCAGCACGCAGGGCCTTGCCATATTCGCGTGCTTCAAACAGAGCCTGGATTTCTGGCGCGACCTTGCGCAGATTATTCAGGAAGGCATCATCCGCCGTCGCCCAGTCAGTCGCGATAACGCCATCGAAACGCTTGGTGATGAAACCCGCAGCGCGGCTGGCGATGTTGATGTATTTGCCGATCAGGTCAGAATTGACGCGCGCAACGAAGTCATCCGGATTCATATCCAGATCTTCCACCTTGGCATTCAGCTTGGCGGCGAAGTAATAACGCAGCCATTCCGGATTCATGCCAATTTCCAGGTAACGCAGCGGTGAAATGCCGGTGCCACGTGACTTCGACATTTTTTCGCCGGAGACAGTCACAAAACCGTGCGCATACACATTGTCTGGTGTCTTATAACCAGAAAACTTCAGCATTGCAGGCCAGAACAAAGTATGGAAGTAGGTGATGTCTTTGCCGATGAAATGGATTTGCTCTGTCGTCGGGTCAGCCATGAAAGCATCGTAATCACGACCGGTCTTGCCGAAGTAATTCTTCAGCGACGCCAGGTAACCGACAGGTGCATCCAGCCAGACATAGAAATATTTGCCCGGCTGATCAGGAATTTCGATACCGAAGTAAGGTGCATCGCGGCTGATATCCCAGTCGCCCAGACCGCCTTCGCCTTCCAGCCATTCCTTGCATTTATTCGCCACCTCGGATTGCAGGCGATTGTCTTTCAAGGCCCAGCCACGCAGGAATTCCACGCATTTTTCATCTGACAATTTGAAGAAGAAATGCTCAGACGATTTCATGATCGGTGTGGCACCGGTCAGGACAGAGTAGGGGTTCTTCAAATCAGTCGGCGCATACACGGCGCTACAGACTTCACAGGAATCACCATACTGATCCTTGGCACCACATTTTGGGCATTCACCCTTGATGTAACGGTCAGGCAGGAACATGTTTTTGACTGGGTCAAAGAACTGTTCTATGGTTTTGCTGGTGATGAAGCCGGCAGATTTCAGCTTGCGATAAATATCTTGCGACAACTGATGGTTTTCTTCGCCATCGGTTGAATGCCAGTTATCAAACTGAATATGGAAACCATCGAGGTATTGTTTGCGTCCAGCCGCGATCTGCGCCACAAAAGCCTGTGGTGTGATGCCGGCTTTTTCAGCCGCAATCATGATAGGTGCACCGTGTGCATCATCCGCGCCGACGAAATGTACCTCGTTACCCGACATTCGCTGATGCCTTACCCAGATGTCAGCCTGGATATACTCCATGATGTGACCAAGGTGGAAAGGCGCATTCGCGTACGGCAGGGCAGTGGTAACAAACAGCTTACGGGTCATGGTTGATGCACTTTTTATGAACGGACAAGGGCATTATTCTAACAGCGAAAGCCTGAATTGAAGCCGCTTTGCCCTTGCCGCAGGCATGGGGGTGGTGTTTTTATGTGTTTTTGCTAACTTTGTAGCTTGTTGCGACCGGTTCAGACCACCCAGGCACCATTGCTGTACACCACTTCTTCGTCCAGCCGCACGGCTTCAGTAACCGCAAACACGTCCACATGGTGCCTGCCTTCGCCGCGTTTGATATGCGGTTTCGCATAACTGCCATGCTTGGTCCCCAATGACAAATGCACGCCGCACATGCGTTCATAGGTGCCGATATCGCGTACGCTACGGTCTTTGGAAAAGGCACGGTTCATGCCGAAACCCAGTTCTCGAACCCAGACGACATCATCATCTTTACGGATATTCGCCAGCACCAGATCAAATTCAGGCGTGGAATTGAGGGTATCAACGACCTGGCCCTTTTCCACGACGAGGGTAATCGGCTGTGACGGGCGGTTGACGGTAAAGCTGGTATCGCCAAAGGCAAATATCCGCACTTGACCATACACATCTTCCAGCGCGACGGATTCGGTAAACACTTCACCGATAGGGAATTGCCCGCCTATATTTTTCATCTCGCGATAATCACCAACATTCAGTTTGGCTGGTTCAAAGCGGCCGCTGAAGATCAACTCAGCCCCGCCACTATCAACGACGCCAGCACTGGCATTGTCGATTTTTTGTTTGAGCGCGTTACCGGTGTCCCGATAGTAGCTGGCATCGTAGGCCAGCGACTCTATGTAATACAGGGCTTCATCGCCTTCCATACGTGCCAGATGGGGATGTTCGATGACTTTCAAGCCGCGCTTGAATAATTCAACACGCAACCTGTAGGCTTCAAGGCGAAAATTGGTGGACTGCACCAGCACTGCGAGATCAGACGCCTGTAAGGCATTCAAGGTCACCAAAATGAGTTCAGGTGTTTCGACATCAAAATCTATAAAGCGCGCATCGGGCAGGCAAGCGCGATAGGCGCTGGTCAGTGCCACTGCCAAAGGGCAGTGTTTGTCATACACAACCACGGCCTGATGTGTATCCGTATGTTCAAACGCCAGTCGCAGGATGTCGCGCAAATGTTGTTCTGCCAAGGCTACGGCTGTCGCAGGCAATATCTCCATGGCGTTTTCTGTGCTTGTGACTGGATTACTGGTGGAGAGGATCATGATTTTGCCTGTGCCTGCTATCAAGAGAGCAGGCAGCTTATTTGTGTATGAGCGCTTTAGCTGAGGGTGCTATTTTAACTTCTAACACCCGGGTATGGATTTGATTTAGCCCAGTTTTCAAGGCATTATGAGTAATTTTATGAAAATTAAGTGTATATAAATCCACACAAAATTCCTAAATTAGTAGTGTTCAACAATAAATGATCAGCAAATGCCTAGACGGTATATTGCTCATCAAATGATACATTTAGAGGGAGATGAATATGATTGCCAGGCAGTTTTTAAGGTGGGTATTGGGCTTTGTTGTGACCTTTGTTGTGGCCTGTGTTGTCGCATTTTTTAGCCAATCTGCTTACGCGCAAAATGCAGCGGCTGATGCGGAAGTCAAAGCGGCATTTGACGAGGCAAAAAAAGTGATGCGGCAGGGCCCTGCAGAAATCAAAATGATAGACCAGGCTGTATTGAACCTGCCTGCAGGTCAGGTATTCATTCCCATGCCTGAGGCCGGGCGCATCATGCGTGCCATGGGCAATTCTTCCGACCCCAGCTTGCTTGGTGCCATCTTCCCGGAAGAAGGACATTGGATGATCGTCGCACGTTACCAAAAATCAGGCTATATCAAAGATGATGATGCCAGGGACTGGAATGCCGACGATTTGCTGAAAAGTTTGAAGGATGGTACTGAAGAGGGGAATAAGGACCGCCGTCAACGCGGTATCCGGGAATTGGAACTGGTTGGTTGGGCCGAAAAACCCAATTATGAAGCCCCAACGCACAGGCTGGTATGGTCAGCGATCACCAAGGGTAAGCAGGACGGCAACGATAAGCAGGGTGTCAATTACAATACCTATGCACTGGGTCGCGAAGGTTATATCAGCATGAATCTGGTGACAGCCTTGAACGAATTACCGCAACAAAAATCCATAGCAAAAAATTTGCTGGGACAACTTCAGTTTTTAGATGGCAAGCGCTATAGCGACTTTAATTCCAGTACCGATAAAGTGGCTGAATATGGACTGGCAGCGCTGGTTGCCGGTGTCGCAGTGAAGAAATTGGGTTTGCTTGCCATTATTGCTGCTTTTTTCGCCAAGTCCATCAAATTGGTACTGGTTGCAGTGGTAGGCTTGGGTGCCTTGGTAGGTAAGCTGTTTGGACGCAATAAGGCCTGAGTTCCGGCACAGTTTCAACATGCGACAAAAAAGAGGATGAAGTAAGACATGATCAAATTGCTGTTTCTGCTGTTTTCTGGTGCCAAGTTTGCCAAGTTGTTGACTTCGGGGGGCACCATGATTATTTCCATCTTTTTTTACGCCTGGATATTCGGCTGGTGGTATGCAGTGGGATTTGTCTTGCTCATGTTTGTACATGAAATGGGACATTTCATTGCGGCACGCCAGCGTGGGCTGGATGTGGGCTTGCCTACCTTTATCCCATTTCTGGGGGCCTGGGTCGAATTGAAAGACCTGCCGCACGATGCCGAAACCGAGGCCTATATTGGCCTCGGCGGTCCCTTGGCAGGAACGGTCGCATCCCTGCTGTGTTATTTTCTGGCGCGTAATTTCGATAGTGATTTATTGATGGCAGTATCGTATTCAGGCTTCTTTTTGAATTTGTTTAATATGATACCGATGTTACCATTTGATGGCGGGCGTATTGCCGCAGTGCTGACACCACGCATCTGGTTTGTCGGCGTCCCTGTCTTGCTGGCGCTGTTTTTCTACCGTCCCAGCCCTATGCTGATCATCATCGGTTTCATGGCATGGCCGCAATTATGGCGGGCCTGGAAATATGACCCTGAGGCGGAAGAAAACAAGATTTACTACAATATGTCTGCCCAGGTGCGCTTCACCTATGCAGCTTACTACCTGATCTTGCTGGCCTTTCTCGCCGTCATGACGAATGATGTTCATGAGATGGTGCAGGTAGCGCGCCAGGCGAAGGGTATTTAATTTTTTGTGTAGAGCCGCCGTCGGCATCGGACTGACATTGTTGGCCTGATGTCTGCTCGTTGCCACATCCTTCATCTTTTTTAGCGGCGCTGCTTGCTTGCCTTCTGCAATTACCGGGGCGAATTCACATTCATCCTGGGTTCTCCCTCCGTATCTCAGTGGCGACAGTTTGTTGCGTTGATATTGCTTCCACGCCTTCAAGCAAGAAAATAATCATTGTAATGATTAATCAGGAAATCATTCCATTTTTGACTCTATTTCATAGCTGAAGCCAGCAGAAATGCGTTTAGCTGATAAGTTGTATTGCCAGCAGTTTTGCTTGACGCGCCCCACTGATAGCGCTACCATTTTAGCGTCAGTACAGAGAGCATCGGTTGTAATTTTTCCTTGTTGAAAAAAGCTTGGCCGCTGCATTGCGTGTGTCAGTGCAAGAGTTTGCTTTTCCGGTTTGACCGGGCAAATTTCTGGAAGCTTGAGCAAATAACTTGCATGAAAGGCCGATACCGGCGTCATGCTTAGTACGGGCGATTTCCCGGATTTTAATCATTTATGTGGGTGTATTCCATGCAAACTGAACGATCATTACGACCACTTTTCAGTGGCTTATTATTTCTGCTAGCAGGCCTGTCTGTGGGCTTGTGCTCAGATGCTGCAATGGCGGCACAGGCAGTCGCTGCACCTGCCCGCAGTACCTATGACTTCAATCCTGGCTGGAAATTATTTGTTGGTGATGCTTCCGGTGCGGCGAATCCTGCATTTGATGACGCCAGTTGGAAAACGGTCACTCTGCCACATGCCTGGAATGAAGACGACGCCTTCAAAAAGGATATCGTGGACCTGTCCACCGGTATTGCCTGGTATCGCAAGCGCTTCAGTTTGCCGGCGGGTGCCGTGTCCGGCAAGGTGTTTCTCGAATTTGAAGGGGTGCGCCAGGCGGCAGAAGTTTTTGTGAATGGCAAATCGGTTGCCTTGCATGAAAATGGCGTCATGGCCTTTGGCGTGGATATCAGTGAAGTCGTGACTGCGGGTGAAAACACGATTGCCGTGCGCACCGACAATGCCTGGGAATACCGCGAAAAAGCCACCAACCAGCGCTATCAATGGTCCAGCAATAATTTCAATGCGAATTATGGTGGCATCCCCAAGAATATCCGCCTGCATCTGAGCGGTCGTCTGTACCAGACCCTGCCGCTGTATTCCAATCTGGGTACGACGGGCACTTATGTGTATGCGCAAGATTTTGATGTGGCTGGCAAGGCAGCCACGATTACTGCCGAATCCCAGGTCAGGAATGAAACGGCAGCCGCCAGCAGCGTTGTTTATGAAGTCGATATCACTGATCTGGATGGCAAGAAGGTCGCCACATTTGCCAGCCCGGCACAAACCATCGCCGCTGGCCAGACAGCGATAGTGAAAGCCAATGCAAGGGTAGCCAAGCTGAATTTCTGGAGCTGGGGTTATGGTTATTTATACGACGTCAGTACGACCCTGAAAGTGGATGGCCGCGCGGTGGATACCGTCCATACCCGCACCGGGTTTCGCAAGACTGAATTTGCGAATGGCATGATCAAATTGAATGACCGTGTGCTGCAAATGCATGGCTACGCACAACGCACCTCGAATGAATGGCCGGCTGTCGGCATGTCGGTGCCACCCTGGTTAAGCGACTACAGCAACCGGCTGATGGTGGAAAGCAATGGCAACCTGGTGCGCTGGATGCATGTGACACCATGGAAGCAGGATGTGGAATCTGCTGACCGGGTAGGCTTGATACAAGCCATGCCAGCAGGTGATTCTGAAGCCGATGTCGATGGCCGTCGCTGGGAACAAAGGGTATTGCTGATGCGGGATGCCGTCATTTATAACCGCAACAACCCCAGTATCCTGTTCTATGAATCTGGCAACAAGGGTATCAGTGAAGCCCATATGCGCGAGATGAAAGCCATACGTGATCAATATGATCCACATGGCGGACGCGCCGCTGGCAGCCGGGAAATGCTGAATAGCCAGGTATCCGAATACGGTGGTGAAATGCTCTACATTAACAAGAGCGCCAAACTGCCGTTCTGGGCGATGGAATATTCGCGTGATGAAGGCTTGCGCAAATACTGGGATAACTATACTGCGCCGTATCACAAGGATGGCGATGGCCCCCTGCATAAGGGGCAGGATGCCAGTATCTATAACCGCAACCAGGATTCCCACGCCATAGAAGATGTGCAGCGCTGGTATGACTATTGGCGCGAACGTCCGGGTACCGGCAAACGGGTCAGCAGCGGCGGCGTCAACATCGTTTTTTCGGATACCAATACCCATCACCGTGGTGCAGAAAATTATCGCCGCAGTGGCGAGGTGGATGCCATGCGCATACCCAAAGACGGCTTTTATGCGCATCAGGTCATCTGGGATGGCTGGGTGGATGTAGAGCAGCCACGCATACATATTATCGGCCACTGGAATTACACGCCAGCGACGAGCAAACCGGTGACGGTGGTGTCCAGTGCAGATGCAGTGGAGCTGTTCCTGAATGGCAAATCCCTGGGCAAGGGAGAACAGAGTGCGCGCTTCCTGTTCAGCTTCAAGGATGTGAACTGGCAGGCCGGTGAATTGCGTGCTGTCGGCTATGCTGCAGACGGCAAGAAGCTTTGTGAAACAGTGCTGAAAACAGCGGGTGAGCCAGCCGCCTTGCGCCTGAATGTCAAGTCTGCACCAGGCGGCTGGCGCGCAGACGGGGCCGATCTGGCACTGGTAGAAGTCGAAGTCGTTGATGCAAACGGCCAGCGCAATCCTACCGCCTTGAACCTGGTTGATTTCAAACTGGATGGCCCGGCAGAATGGCGTGGCGGTATTGCCCAGGGTGAGAATAATTACATCTTGTCCCCCAGCCTGCCGGTGGAGGGTGGTGTCAATCGCGTCCTGTTGCGCAGCACGACCAAGGCAGGGAAAATACACCTGACAGCCACCGCTGCCGGCTTGAAATCAGCGAGTCTGGACATCAGCTCAAAACCGGTGAAAGTGGATGCTGGTCTGGGCACGCAACTGGCCAGTGCACAATTGCCTTCGTATCTGGGACGGGGCCCGACACCTTCCACGGCTTCATTCAAACCCTCTCGCCTGGCGATAGATATTGCAGCGGTAACAGCGGGCAGCAATGTCGATGCCGCAGCCAAGTCTTATGATGACGATGAAATCACCGCCTGGCATAGCAGCAGCGTACCAGGTGAAGCATGGATAGCGTATGAACTGGCGCGTCCTGCCACCTTGACTGAAGCTGTTTTCAAATTCACAGGCTGGCGTGAGCGCAGTTACCCGATACGCATCAGCGTCGATGGCAAGCTGGTGTATGAAGGATTGACACCCAAGAGCCTGGGTTATGTCACTCTGCCTTTGAAACCTGTGCAGGGACGTGTCGTCAAAGTGGAATTGACAGGCATGGCCTCAGACAGTGACAAGGCATTCGCCATGCAGGAAGTTGCGAACCAGAATAATACGGATACCGGTGCCAAGGTGGTTGCCAAGGCTGCGCTGTCGATTATCGAGGTCGAATTTTATGAGGCGCTACTGAAGTAGCCGCATTTGATAACAATGGCGGATAGCAGTAGTGGACAGTTGCAGCTGATCTGATGGCTCAAGCAGAATCAGATCAGGTGCTGTCCCGCTCTATGATGGAAAACCCGATATCGCGTATCGGGTCGCTGATCACTTTTCCTTCGGCGCGCTGAATAATGAAATCTGCAGCGATGGCACCGATGGCGCTGCCATCAATTCTTACCGTTGTCAGTGCCGGGTTCAGGTCGCATGAAAAACTCAGGTCACCCAGCCCGATCACGGCCAGTTTTTCAGGCACGGCAATACCCATGGCCTGTGCTTCGGTCAAGACACCCAGCGCCAGCATGTCTGAGCTGCAAAATATAGCATCAATGTTGGGATGATCCTGCAGCAGGCTGCGCAAGCCACTGCGCCCGCTACCCAGCGTAGTGGGTGCCGGTACGATACAGGTAGGAACTTCCGGGCTGTCCGCATCCAACATTCCCAGGCTTAGTGCAGTGTCAGAAAACGCCTTGTTGCGGCGTACTGCGCGGTCATCATTGGCGCTGATGGTGGCAACCTTGCGGCGTCCGCGTGCATGGAGAAATTCGGCGACTGCAACGCCGATTTTTTCATGCGAAAAACCAACCAGCATATCGATGGGCGTCGATGTCAGATCCCAGGTTTCGACCACAGGTATGCCGCTGACCTGCAGGCGCCGTTTGGCCAGTGCAGATCGCATGATGCCGGTCAAGACGACGCCATCCGGCCTGCGCCCGATAATCGCTTCCAGCAAGGCATCTTCGCGCGAATTTTCATAGCCGGATTGCCCCAGCATGAGCTGGTATCCGGAAGCGGCCAGGCTGGCTGTCAAAGACTGCACCATCTCCAGAAAAACCGCACCGGTGATGGTGGGGACCACGGCTGCGACCAGCTTGCTCTTGGTGGAAGCCAGGCCACCGGCCAGTAAATTGGGTACATAACCGGTTTTTTCCACGGCATCTCTCACCCTTTGCAGAACGGCAGGTGAGACCAGGTCGGGCGATTTCAATGCGCGTGACGCGGTGATGGGGGCGACGTCGGCGATCCTGGCGACATCGCTCAGCGTCAGGCCCCCGCTTTTGCGGCGGCTGCGAACAGGGCTGGGGCCAGGACTGGTGACTGGTGCTTCAGCAGCAGGCAGGGGAGTAACAGGTTTTTTTTCCATAGCCTGATTTTATCACTGACCTGCTGCCGTGCTTCAAAAAACGGGTTTGTTCACCATCAGGAAATAGACGCCGACCATGGCAATGAAGGCAGGATAACCCAGCCATTCCCAATATCTGGAATAACGCCAGAACATATCGGGCAGGCTGCTGTTATTGGCATCGGCAATTTCCAGCATGGCTTTCATGCGTATTTGCAGCCACACCACGGGCAACCAGCAGGCACCGGCAAACAGATACAGGACAAAAGACCACACGATCCACGGTGTACTTAAAGGCCAGCCTGCCATATGCACCATGGCAAAGCCGGTCAGGGGCTGGATAATCACGGCTGGCGTGGTAAAGCACCAGTCAGCCAATACCACCAGGCGTGCAACCACCACTTGCGCCTTGAATTGTCTGCTGCGATTGGTAAAGAACATATAAAAGGCTGAACCAAAACCAGTACCAACCAACAAAACAGAAGACAGGATATGCAGGGTTTTGAGTAAGAGATAGGTGTTCATTGTGAGTCTCTTTGATGAGCAAATAAAAAAGCGAGCAAGGCCAGGATGGGCAGGTTTTTCAATACCGGTCCAAATGGATGTAAATAATATTCAGGCGAATAGAGCGCGATGACGCAACTGTAGCCGACGATCAGGGCAATTTGCATTAACCACAAAATGCGTCTTGGCCAGAACAGCGTCGCCAGACCCAGGCATAAATCCAGGCTGGACGCTGCCATCAGCATGAACATGGCAGGCGCACCACTAAGACCCAAAGGCTGCAACAAGGCCAGACTGCCTGCAACTGGATATATGCCGAACGACAGCGCAGCGGTGACAAACCAGACCAGCGCCAGGATATAGCGAAACAGTGGCAAACTCCAGCCGGCAATTGCTGTACTGGCCAGCATATTTGCTGGTATACCGGCAAACCAGTTTTCATGCGATTGGGCCGACCTGTGCAGATGCGCTGCAAATGGCTGCGCGTCTGCGACATTGTCTTGCTCCAGCATATTCAAACTGTCTGGTGCCAGCGTCTTTTGCGGCAAGAGTGTCGCCAGGCGCGCAGTCACTCGCATCACAGACATGGGGATGGAGAACATGGTTTGCGCTGGCATACCCATGGCCTGCCGATAAATTTCCAGCATGCGCCGGTAAGACATGGCTTGCGGGCCAACTGCATTCAATACCTGATTCGAACGGTTTTCATTCGCCAGCCAGATATTGATGGCGCTGCACAAGTCGTCCATATGGACAGGTTGCACTTGCTGTTCACCACGGCCAGGCAAACCCAGTACAGGCAAGCTGGCCAGCATGCGGAAGAATTGGCTACTGCCGCCATCCACACCAACCACCAGGGAAGGGCGCAAGACCAGATAAGTCAGGCCGCTATCCATCAACATGCTGTCGGCAGCGCGTTTGCTTCGCATATATCCAGTCATGATTTCTGGGTGCTCTGCTTCTTGTCTGCCACCCAGTGCCGAGATTTGCACAACCGATTTCACGCCACATTTGGCTGCCGCCCTGAACAGGGCTATTGGTGCATCACGATGTACGGCATCAAAGCGCAATTCTGCAGTTTCATTCAGTATGCCCACCGCATTGATAATGACATCGACTTGCCCCAGCTGAAGCAGGCGTGTTTGCCAGATGGCAGTATCGGTATCACGTGCAAAATCGATGGCAATTTCAACGGGGCCAGTACCAGTTTCAGGCTTTGGACGACGCACGCCTTGGCAGACTTCATGTCCTGCCTTTTGCAAGGCCAGTCTGATATGGCGACCGACAAAACCTTGCGCACCGCAGATAAGAATTTTCATGATCTCGTTTTATTTAAATGTGCATTGACCGCTTTTACAAGCCCTGGTGCGTTTTTCGGCCCGTTTGGCAGCAATGCGTATGATGGCATCCCCCAGTATCGCAGATACATGATGGCGATTGCTCGCAAAATGTATATAAACCCAATTGCAGACGGGTTTTAGCAAAGGCAAGTTCATCGCTGCCGTCAGCCAACCCAGGCCTGCCGCCTTGTATGCCAGATGGATGGTTTCCACCCCGGTCACGATGCTGCCATCGGACCTGATACCATGGATGGCACGCATGATTTCGCGGAGTGTCAGGCCATATTTACTGGCATCAAAACCGGGGGCTGATGCATCGATAAAAATCAATCTGTTCAGATGATCGCGTTCACGCAGGTTCGCCATTTCCAGGTTGCAGATGGGGCAGGATGCGTCATACAGCAGGGTTAATGGATAGTCGTTCATAGGGATGTTTTTTGGAGTTTTCGGTGGTTTGATTTTTATTTCTGACGTTTCTGTCATAACAGAAATTTATCTTCAAAAAAAATGCCAAGGCATTTTTTCTTTGTGCTTCGTTTTTACAACTTTTCTACAACTTTCCTACAATTTTTCAACTATCTTGGCGATGCTTACTTCTCATCCCCACGTACAAATTTTTGTACTGCTGCCCCCATCTTCAACAGCTTCATCAGGGTATTCGGTTCCAGTCGCAACATTTCATCTGTCCAGGTGGTAACCGTCTTCATCAGGGCCAGGGTTTCGGCGATGCGTAGTTGCGTTGCCTTGTCTTCCTTATCCAGATCCGGGCTGTCCAGGCATTGTTGCAGGGTCGTGATGGTGGGGTTGAATTCCCTTTCCTTACGCTCACGTACGACGGTGCGAAACAATTCCCAGACATCCAGTGAAGTTTCATAATGCGCCCGGCGGTCACCCATGACATGGGCCAGTTTCACTAACTTCCAGTTTTGCAGCTCTTTCAGCGAATTCGATACATTTGATCTTGCCACCCCCAGCGTGTCAGCAATTTCTTCAGCCTGCATGGGGCAACCCACGATATACAGCAGGGCATGAATCTGGCTGACCGTGCGATTGACACCCCATAAGGTGCCCATTTCGCCCCAGTGCAGGATAAATTTTTGTTTGACGGGTGTAAGTTCCATGAACACAGTGTAGTTAATTCTTTTATTTCAGTCAAGACAGAAATGAAAGAATATTGAAAATGCCTGCTCACAGCGCTTTGGCTGTGCAATACCTTTACGGGGGTGGGGGCACTTCAACGGCGAAGGAGTGCCGTTCGTGTCTGCGCCGGGGTCTTCATTCCAGAACTGATCTGCCACACGCCCGCACAGGCGGGGTGTGGCACGGAGTGTTCAAGTACCTGTTTTCGACTTGCGCGTCAGGAAAACCAGTGCTGCTGCCAGCATGGAAGCAGCTGCCAGTCCATACAGGCCACCCTGGATGGAGCCGGTTCTTTGTTCCAGGAAGCCGAAGGTGGCAGGTGCCACGAATCCACCCAGGTTACCCAGCGAATTGATCAGTGCGATCACTGCAGCGGCAATGCGGCTGTCCAGGTAGGCTTGTGGTATCGGCCAGAAAAGCGATGATGCCGCCTTGAAGCCAATGCCGGCAAAGCAGATCGCGACAAATGCAAACACCGGGCCACCCACGGTGGATGCCAGCATGCCACAGGCAGCGATAGTCAAGGCAATGGCCACCCACATCTGCTGATGCCTGAAGCGCAGGGCCAGTGCGGCAAACATATACATGGCAGCAATCGAAATCAGCCAGGGTATGGAGTTGAACAGGCCAACCTGGAAATCACTGAAGTGCCCCATCTTTTTGATGATGCTGGGTAGCCAGAAAGTGGCACCGTAGATCGTCAACTGGATCGCAAAATAGATGAAGCAGAACAAGGCAATACGGCTGTCGCGCAACAGGCTGAACGAACTGACATGCCCGGGCTTGCTGGCATCGCGCTCTTTTTGTTCGGCAGCGATGACGGTGGTAAGTTCGTTCCGCTCTTCGTCAGTCAGCCATTTGGCGTCACGCGGATGAGAATCCAGGCAAAACCAGACAACGAAGCAGAGTGCGATGGATGCCAGACCCTCAATCATAAACATCCATTGCCAGCCATGGAAACCACCGCCTTCAATCTGCAACAGCGCGCCTGACAGCGGGCCAGACAGTACCGATGCCAGCGCCGAACCACTGAGGAAAATTGCCATTGCCTTGCCGCGTTCACGGTTTGGCAGCCATTGCGTGAAATAGTAGACTGCACCCGGAAAGAAGCCCGCTTCGGCCACCCCAAGCAGGAAGCGCATCACATAGAACGAGGTTTCACCCTGCACAAAAGCCATGCCAGTGGCAACCACGCCCCAACTCGCCATGATGCGCGTCAGCCAGGCTTTAGCACCGAAGCGCTGTTGCAGGATATTGGAAGGCACTTCAAACAGGGCATAAGCCAGGAAAAAGATACCGGCACCAAAGCCAAAAGCGGCGGCACCGATGCCCAGGTCTTTTTCCAGATGGCTGCGCACAAAACCAATGTTGACGCGGTCGATGTAATTGGCGATGAACATCACCACAAACAGTGGCAGGATGCGCCATTTTACTTTGCTGACTGCGCTATCCAGTAAACTGGAAGCGGGCACGGCCATAGTAGCCGTTGTTGATGCTACGGTATGCATACTACTGTCTCCTAGATGTTATTGGGACCTACGCAAAATCCCCCCAGCTGCGTTGCAGCGCCTAACCGTACATTCGTACTGTCTTCGTCGCTACGCCTTGCTGGGACGATTTTGCGTAAGTCCCAAGTGTTTTTTTATCTGACCAGGCAAGGCATTTTATTATTGAATTTCCAGCCCGGAATCAGATATTGCATGGCAACCGCATCGTCACGTGCCCCCAGGCCCATGCCCAGGTAGAGTTGATGTGCCGCTTCTACGGCATCCAGATCAAGCTCTATGCCCAGGCCGGGCTTGTCTGGCACCTGCACCATGCCTCCCTTGATTTGCAAGGGGTTTTTGGTCAGGAACTGTCCGTCCTGCCAGATCCAGTGGGTATCAATTGCCGTGATTTTGCCAGGTGCTGCGGCAGCCACATGGGTGAACATGGCAAGCGAGATATCGAAGTGATTATTCGAATGCGAACCCCAGGTCAGGTCCCATTCATGACACATCTGCGCCACTCGTACCGAGCCTTGCATGGTCCAGAAATGTGGGTCCGCCAGTGGGATATCAACCGACTGCAGGGCAATCGCGTGGCGCATTTCACGCCAGTCCGTGGCGATCATGTTGGTGGCTGTCAGCAAGCCGGTGGCACGGCGAAATTCTGCCATCACCTCACGCCCTGAATAGCCATTCTCTGCACCACAAGGGTCTTCTGCATAGGCCAGCACATCATGCTTGTCGCGGCACAGGCGGATGGCGTCTTTCAGCAGCCAGCCACCGTTCGGGTCCAGTGTGATACGTGCATCAGGAAAGCGTTCGGCCAGTGCCGTCACTGCTTCCATTTCTGCTTCGCCACGGAACACGCCGCCTTTCAATTTGAAATCGTTGAAGCCGTAACGCTGATAGGTGGCCTCGGCCAGACGCACGATGGCTTCTGGCGTCAGGGCTGCCTGGTGGCGCAGGCGTGCCCAGTCGTCTTCGGCATCAACAGGTGTGGTTGCATAGGGCAGGTCGGTGACTTTACTGTCGCCGATATAGAACAGATAGCCCAGCATCTCGACCGCGGTGCGCTGCTGCCCTTCACCCAGCAAGGCCGCAACCGGCACACCGAGAAACTGGCCCATCAGATCAAGCAAGGCTGCCTCCAGCGCCGTGACGGCATGCACCGCAATGCGCAGGTCAAAAGTCTGCAAGCCACGACCGCCAGCATCGCGGTCGGCAAAGGCGGTGCGTGCCTGGTTCAGGATGGCATTGTACTGGCCTACGGGTTTGCCGATCAGCAGGCCGCGCGCATCTTCCAGCGTTTGTCGTATCTTTTCACCGCCCGGCACCTCGCCGACGCCGGTGTGGCCAGCACTGTCGGTCAGAATCACAATATTGCGGGTGAAATAAGGGCCGTGCGCACCACTCAGATTGAGCAACATGCTGTCACGGCCAGCAACCGGCACGACGCGCATATCAACGATGCGGGGAGTATCACCATAAGCGAGGGGAGAATGTTCAATTGACATCATGGGTTCCTGTTACCTGAAAAAGATCGCCAAATAATTAGTAGGACTTACGCAAAACCGCCCCAGCTGCGTTGCAGCTCCTCTCCTAGGAGCCGCGTACTAAAGTACTGTCTTCGTCGCTGACGGTGTAGTTGGGGTTTCTGACAACATGTTGTCTGCCAACGAAACGAACATCCCCTGCAAGGGATGTTCCCTAAAAGCGATAGCCTTGCTGGGACAATTTTGCGTAAGTCCTAATTAGGCTGTTATTTCCAATGGTAGCGCTGTCATTTTGAAATATCAATCATTATTTTGTTAAAAATTGAGCGCATGAAGATGTGGGAGAGAAGTCGCAGTGTCACGCCAGCCTCTTCGGGTATGCCGTCTTGGCTTGCAGCCCATCAATCACACATTCAAGGCTGATTTATTCCATCAATACTTGTCAATCAGTTCAGAAAGATGTCGCGTTTTGTGATTAAATCAGATTGTTTTTTTACCTATGCAAATACGATATTGCTTACCGGAGTAGCGACTCATGTCAATCCAAGAAACCACACCAGGCGTGTATATCACTGAAACGGGCAGTTTTGCCGGCAACGTGGTGCAGGCTGCCACCGGCATTCCTTTATTTATTGGCTACACACAGACGGCAAGTGCGAATGGGGAAAATGTCGTGGGGCAGGCGATTCCGATTACCTCGTTGGAAGATTATCAGCGCATCTTTGGTGGGGCGGCACAGGTGGACTATGATTATGTCAGTCAGTCCCAGGCTGTTCCGCCTTATGTAGCGAATGCGGCAACGCCAGCCTTCTTGTTGTATCCGGGCTTGCAGATGTTTTTCAGCAATGGCGGCGGTGACTGCTACATCCTTTCCCTGGGCACCTATGCAGAGGTGGTCAGCAATGGCGGTGTCTTTTCAAAAGATGCGTATACCACTGCGCTGGCCGGGCTGCGTGTGCTGCGTGACTTTTCCGGACCGGATACCTTGGTCTTGCCGGATGCTGTGAGCCTGACGCTGGATGACTGGGTGAGCGTTTCGCAGACCGCCTTGAGAGTATGCAATGAAGCCCAGAATATGGTGTATATCCTGGATGTACTGAACGGTTATTTACCCTCTGACGGCAGTAGCAAAGACCCGATCACGGGTAGTACCGGCAATGGCGGGTTGTATAAAATTGCAGGCCTGGGTGAAGACTTTAACCAGTATGGTGTCAGTTACTATCCCTGGCTCAACACCAATGTGGTGAGTGTCAGTGCAATTGACTATACCTGGATATCGGCTGCCAGCTTGCCGCAATTCAGCGCTGACCTGACTGCCGAAGCGCAGGTGCTGTTTGCCGGCCAGCCTGCAGATAAATTGCAGACATACCTGACTACCCTGGTTAATGTCTTGTCACAGGCAGCTGACCCGGCTACGGTCAGGCAGCGTCATCAGGGCTTGCAGGTGGCGTCACCTTTGTACCGGCAAACCATGCAAAACCTGGCGAGCAGTGTCAACCTGTTGCCGCCTTCATCTGCCATGGCGGGTGTGTATACCCGTAATGATGATACCAGTGGCGTATTTCACGCGCCGGCGAATACATCCATCATCAATGCTGTGTCACCTGCTGTCATGCTGGATGATAAACAACAAGAGGCAATCAACCAGCCGCAGAATGGTCTGGCAGTGAATGCGATTCGTGTTTTCCCGAATTACGGCATGCTGGTCTGGGGCGCACGTACCATGGCTGGCAATAGTGATGACTGGCGTTATATCAATACCAGACGTACTGCCAATATGCTGAACAAATCCATCAAAAGTGCATTGCAATCCTATGCGTTCCAGGCAAATGACGGTCAGACCTGGTCTACAGTGACCGCCAGCCTCAACAGTTTCCTGACTGCGCAATGGAAGGCGGGTTGCCTGGTGGGCGACTCTCCAGGAGACGCGTTCAGCGTCAATGTCGGTATGAACAGCAGCATGACAGCTGAGGACATAGTGCGAGGCATCATGCGTGTGTCAGTGATGGTGGCCCTGATCATGCCGGCTGAATTTATCGTGTTGAATTATGAGCAGAATATGCAGGCGTCCTGATCATCAGCCCAAGGGCTGATGATGGATTTTGGATGATCGCTGATTAGCTCATGCAGGGGGGGCTAATCGTAACCGAAGGGCGCTGCACCCTTGCTCAGGTTACGTGGTGCCGGTGGTGCCTTGGGGATAAAATTAAACTGGAACTTGATATTGCTGGGCCCGTCGCTGGCCACTTGCACGGTTTGCGTCATGGGCTCGCCCAGCATATTCGGTGCCCAGGCCTTGACTTCATATTTGCCCGCCGGCAAATTGTTGATGACAGCACTGCCTGACGCATCCGTCTTGGCGAAATACGGGGTATCGACGACATAGATAAAACCACGCATCCAGTCGTGGAAATGACAAACCAGCGCCACTTCCCCGGTTTTGTCGAAAAGAATCGGGGCAGGTTCTTCTTTTTTGCTATTTACGCGCAACTCGAAGGTTTTTGCTGGCGAAAATGATTTCAGGTGATGCTCGTGATTATCCTTGTTAGGGAAGCGTATCAGGCTACCGTTGCGTACCACCGTCAGGTAAGGGCTGAATGCATAGTTTTCTTGCGCCACGATGCTAGTGTCGCCAGCTTTTTTGGCAGGCATGGGAGTGTCCAGTGGTGTCGCAAACAGGACCGCATTGGCGACCGATTGTGCATTCTTGTCGGTCAGGTACCCCACCAGCAGGCCGGCATGGGCAGTCAGGGAATAACTGAGCAATCCCAGGGCAGATAACAACAGGCAGAACTTGCTGCGGGAAGGGGGTGCGGTCTGTGCTTGCATCAATGTCTCCTGATTTTCTTGTGAAAAAACAAAACAATAGCGAAACCATTATGCTTGAACTTGGCTCTGCGGGGAAGCTTGCGCCGGTTCAATATGCCCACTTACAACAAGGCTATAGTCGGCTAGCAAGGCAATTTGCGCTAGACTTGCGGGATATCTATGGAGAATTGCATGAGTATTACAGTTGACGACCTGAAAGCCGCATTGGCAAAAGTGATAGACCCGAACACGAATAAAGACCTGATTGCGAGCAAATCTGCAAAAAATATCAAGATTGAAGGCGCCGATGTCAGCCTCGATGTCGAACTGGGCTACCCAGCCAAAAGCCAGTTTGAATTGATACGTGCTGTCGTTGTCGCAGCCCTTGCCGCATTGCCTGGCGTGGGCAAGGTCACAGTCAATGTGACTTCAAAAATCGTCGCCCATTCCGTGCAGCGCGGTATCAAGCTGATGCCCAATGTGAAGAATATTATTGCCATTGCCTCTGGCAAGGGAGGGGTAGGTAAATCAACAACCGCTGTCAACCTGGCCCTGGCCCTGGCTGCTGAAGGTGCGGCGGTGGGTATTCTGGACGCGGATATTTATGGTCCTTCGCAGCCGATGATGATGGGCATTTCTGGCCGTCCTGAAACGATCGATGGCAAAACCATGGAGCCGCTGGAAAATCATGGCTTGCAGGTATCGTCCATCGGTTTCATGATAGACCCGGACGAACCCATGGTCTGGCGTGGCCCCATCGTCACCCAGGCCCTGCAGCAATTGCTGGAACAAACCAACTGGCGCGACCTGGATTATCTGATCGTCGATATGCCGCCAGGCACAGGTGATGTGCAATTAACCCTGTCGCAAAAAGTGCCAGTGACCGGCGCTGTCATTGTCACCACGCCGCAAGACATCGCCTTGCTGGATGCGCGCAAGGGTTTGAAGATGTTTGAAAAAGTTGGCATCCCTATTTTGGGCATAGTCGAAAACATGAGCATCCATATCTGCTCGAATTGCGGTCATGCCGAACATATCTTTGGTGAAGGTGGTGGTCAGAAAATGTGTGCTGACTTTGGCGTCGATTTTCTTGGTGGACTGCCTTTGACCATGGCCATACGTCAGCAGGCCGATTCCGGCAGGCCGACCGTGGTGGCTGATCCTGAAGGACAAATTGCCGGCATCTATAAAGACATCGCCCGCAAGCTGGCCATCAAGGTGGCTGAAAAAGCCAAAGACATGACCAGCAAGTTCCCCAGCATCACCATCCAGAATACCTGAGGTAGCAGTGGGTATGGATCAGCAGACTGATTATGCTTACATGCAGCAGGCGCTGGCGCTGGCTGGCCGCGCCACCATAGAAACTTCACCCAACCCCAAGGTGGGTTGTGTGATCGTGCGCGATGGCCAGGTGTTGGGGCAGGGCTGGACCCAGCCCGTTGGGCAGGCGCATGCAGAAGTGCAGGCCTTGCGTGATGCCGCCGCAAACGGCCACGATGTGCGTGGCGCCACCGCCTATGTCACGCTGGAACCATGCAGCCATTTTGGCCGCACGCCACCTTGTGCAAATGGCTTGCGCGATGCCGGTATCACACGCGTGGTGGCAGCCATGCAGGATGCCAATCCGCAAGTGGCGGGGCGCGGTTTAAGGGTCTTGCGTGAAGCCGGGGTAGCAGTGGAATGCGACCTGTTTCCTGACATCGCCCTGCAGGCACGCGAATTGAATATAGGCTTTTTCCAGCGTATGGAAAGCGGACGACCCTGGGTCAGGGTGAAAGTCGCCGGCAGCCTGGATGGCATCACCGCCCTGCCGAATGGCCAAAGCCAATGGATCACCGGGCCGGCAGCAAGACAGGACGGTCATCACTGGCGGGCGCGGGCAGATGCAATCCTGACCGGCATAGGCACCGTACTGGCGGATGATCCTCTACTGAATGTGCGTGGCATAGCGATGCCACGCCAGCCACAGAAAATCATCGTCGATTCGCAATTACGCATCTCGCCGCAAGCCAGGGTATTGCAAGGTGGTGCGCTGGTGGTGTGCGCTGTGGTCCATGCAGAAAAGCAGGATCAACTGGAACAGGTGGGGGTAGAGGTAATCTGCTTGCCAGGTTCGAACCAGCAAGTCGATTTGCCCGCCCTGATGCAAGAACTGGGACGCAGGCAAATCAATGAACTGCATGTTGAGGCGGGCGCAAAATTGAATGGTGCCTTGATGCAGCAAAGCTGTGTCAATGAATTATTGCTGTATCTGGCCCCCAAGCTTTTGGGCCATGGTGCAGGCTTGTTTTCCCTGCCGGAATTGACGCATGTTGACCAGGCAAAAATGCTGCGATTTCATGCAGTAAGCCAGGTAGGGGATGATCTGCGGGTGCTGGCCAGGTTCAAGTAAATCTGAATAAGCAAACGGAAAAGAAAAAAGGATCGTTGAATAATCAACGATCGTTTTTAACTGGTCGGAGTACAAGGATTCGAACCTTGGACCCCCTGCTCCCAAAGCAGGTGCGCTACCGGGCTGCGCTACACTCCGAAAAACTGGTCTGTCATTTTTTATTTCAGGTGATTCAACTTGATACAGCCAGGATCTGAATCTACTGAAACGAATCTACGGAAATAAAAGGGATCGTCTGTGACGATCCCTAGAATCTGGTCGGAGTACAAGGATTCGAACCTTGGACCCCCTGCTCCCAAAGCAGGTGCGCTACCGGGCTGCGCTACACTCCGAAGACCGCAATATTACCGCTTCAGAGACTTGCTGTCAACTCGTTTGCCAGTGTGGCTCTCTATGACAGGCATTCGGCAGGCATTCATAATGATTTTTTACTTTCAAAATAGCGTTGCTCGCCAGTAAGCGGGTCATCAAAACAGATGGACTTGGCCAGTAACTGCAAAGGCGCAGAAAAATCATCCGCCTTGCAGGGCAGGGCGACGGGATAGAAAGCATCGTTCAGTACGGGCGCGCCCAGGCTGCTCATATGCAGGCGCAATTGATGTTTTCTACCGGTCACAGGTTGCAATTGGTAAAGGCTATGTTCGCCGCGCCTTTCCCTGATGGCGATCAGGGTTTCAGAATTGGGCATGCCTTCTGCTTCATGCATGACGAAAAACTTTTCGGCTTCTTCCATCCGGCTGCAATGACGCATCGGGAACGACAATTCAGGTAAATGGGCAGCAATGGCATGGTAAGTCTTGGCCATGCTTTTGCTTTGGAACAAAGATTGATACCGGCCACGTGTTGCCGGATTATGTGAAAACAGCATCACGCCTGCTGTTTCCCGGTCCAGCCTGTGCATGGGGCTCAGATCCATCAGCCCGGTGGTTTTCTTCAACCTGACCAGCAGGGTTTCCTGTAAAAAACGTCCGGATGGAATCACGGGCAAGAAATGCGGCTTGTCCACCACCAGCAAATGCGCATCCTGGAACAGGATGTCTTCATAAAAAGGGATGTGGGTTTCATGTTCCAGCTCGCGGTAATAAAAAATACACATGCCGCGTTTGACGCTACTGTCTGCATGCAAGACAGTGCCGTGCTGATCGACGATTTCGTGTTTTGCCAGACGCGCTTCCCAGATGCTGACAGCAATATCAGGAAAATAATCTTGTAAAAAACGGAAGACATTGTCCCAATGGCCTTCAGGTATCCAGATATAGCTGGGGGCGATGCCATCGCGTACGGGAAGTGGGGCTTGCATGGGGGATGATGTACTCTTAAGCTGACAACTGACTGATTTTCAGCGCCATACTACCACGCAGCAAGCCTGTCATTGCCACCGTGAGGCTGGTCAGGCCAGGGCAAATGTTGAAAGCTATCCGTCCACGATGTTAAAACGGTAAAATGCTGGTTTTAACCATTAAAGCGTCTTGCCTGCCGGTGTTCAATTGGCGGTGGGATGCATGCTTGTGATCTCATGACTGTACGCACCCGTTTTGCTCCCAGCCCTACCGGCTATCTTCATGTTGGCGGTGCCCGCACTGCCTTGTTCAGTTGGGCTTTTGCCCGTCACTTTGGCGGCACCTTTGTGTTGCGTATTGAAGATACCGATCTTGAACGCTCCACCCCGGAAGCCGTGCAGGCGATTCTGGATGGCATGAACTGGCTGGGCCTGCAGCATGATGAAGGCCCGTTCTACCAGATGAAGCGTATGGATCGCTATAGCGAAGTGCTGGCCGACATGCTGGTGAAGGGTACTGCTTATCACTGCTATTCCTCGCCAGAAGAGGTAGAAGCCATGCGTGAACGTCAGCGTGCCGCCGGCGACAAGCCGCGCTATGACGGCACTTGGCGTCCTGAAGCAGGCAAAACCCTGCCAGCGATACCGGCTGACCGCAAACCCGTTATCCGCTTTAAAAACCCGCTGGATGGTGAAGTCAGCTGGACGGATGTCGTCAAAGGACAAATCACCATCGCCAATCGTGAGCTGGATGATCTGGTCATTGCCCGTCCAGATGGCACGCCTACGTATAACTTCTGCGTCGCTGTGGATGACTGGGATATGCAAATCACCCACGTTATTCGTGGTGATGACCATGTCAATAACACACCGCGTCAGATCAATATCCTGCATGCGCTAGGCGCGACCCTGCCACATTACGGCCATGTACCGATGATTTTGGGGACTGATGGACAAAAACTGTCGAAGCGCCGTGATGCGGTCAGCGTCATGGATTATCTTGATAAAGGTTATCTGCCAGAAGCCATGCTGAATTACCTGGCCCGTCTGGGCTGGAGCCATGGCGACGATGAAATCTTTTCCATGGAACAGATGTGCAGCTGGTTTGATTTACATCATTTGTCCGGTTCTGCCGCCCAGTTCAACCCTGAAAAACTTGCCTGGGTAAATAACCATTACATCAAGGCTGCCGACAATCAGCGCCTGGCAGATTTGATCAAGCCACAAATGCTGAAAGACGGGGCGCAATTTGATGGCGCACCGGCACTGGACGCTGTCATCGCGCTATTGAAAGAGCGTGCCAATACCACACTGGAGCTGGGTCAGGCTGCCATGCTGTTTTATCGCCAGCCAGCCGCTGATCCGGCGTTGCTGACCCAGCATGTAACGGACGCGGTATTGCCAGCCTTGCGTCAGTATGCCGAACTGTGCAAAACCGTGGAATGGAATAAGGCCGCCCTGTCAGCCGCCATGAAGCAAACCCTGGCTGACTTTTCGCTGAAGATGCCACAACTGGCCATGCCTTTGCGTCTGTTGCTGACGGGGCAATTGCAAACCCCATCCATCGATGCCGTGATAGAGCTGTTTGGCCGTGAAGTTGTTTTGCAGCGTTTAAGCCTTATTGCAGTTTAGTAAGGGCTAGGGCTTTACATCTTATGCAGCTTCCCCTATAATCTCGTTTCTGTTCTGCAGCGTCGGGGGTATAGCTCAGCTGGGAGAGCGCTTGCATGGCATGCAAGAGGTCAGCGGTTCGATCCCGCTTACCTCCACCAAAAGATGCACAGCAGCAGAACATAACTTGTTGTCCCCATCGTCTAGAGGCCTAGGACATCACCCTTTCACGGTGAGTACAGGGGTTCGAATCCCCTTGGGGACGCCAATCAACTTCACTGAGTTCATTGTGGGCAACAGGTTAAGGTCAGTACGGACAGAATATGTCCCCATCGTCTAGAGGCCTAGGACATCACCCTTTCACGGTGAGTACAGGGGTTCGAATCCCCTTGGGGACGCCAGTAAGCTCTTTTGAAGAGAATAAAAAGCCTTGAGAAATCAAGGCTTTTTTGTTTTTGCGGTATGCTTTTCTCTTCAGCTTATTTCGATAATATATGTCGACAATAAGCGTTCAGCACGGTGTGCCAGCGAGGAGGAGGGCAGAAATGAATAAAATTAAAAACCCCCAGGTCGCAAAAGTATTCAACAACTACCCACCGCACATACGGCAAAAGCTGATGTGCCTGCGTCAATTGGTTTTGGAGACCGCATCGGAATGTAAATTGGCTGACACGCTGGAAGAAACCCTGAAATGGGGTGAGCCGAGTTACCTCGCGAAGACTGGCAGCACTGTCAGAATGGATTGGAAGAGTTCGGCACCGGACCAATACGCCATGTATTTTCATTGCCAGACGAGGCTGCTTGATACATTCAAAGAGCTTTACAGCGATAAACTAAAGTTCGAAGGTAATAGAGCCATTATTTTTCATCAGGACGATGAAATCCCGGTTGATGAAGTGAAACACTGTATTCTTTTGTCTCTGACTTATCACGACAGAAAACATCTCCCCATGCTGGGTGTATGAGCAAAACATAGATAGTTATTTTGCCTGGATTGATTTCTGTCGTGTCGTCTATTGTGGGTTTAATGCACACCTATTTTTTCACATAAATCCTGTCAAACTCACCGCCATCATCAAAGTGTTTTTTCTGTGCCTGTTTCCAGCCACCGAATACCTCATCCACGGTAAACAGGCTCACCGGCTTGAAAGAAGCAGCGTATTTTTTCGCTGCGATTTCCGAGCGTGGGCGCAGGTAGTGTTTGGCGATCAGGTCCTGGCCAGCTTCGGTGTACAGGAACTGCAAATAACCGGTAGCAATTTTGCGTGTACCCAGTTTGTCAGCCACTTTGTCCACCACGGCAACCGGCGATTCTGCCAGGATGGAAATCTTGGGGTACACGACTTCAAAGTTGTCACCAAATTCCTGTCGCGCCAGTTGCACCTCATTTTCAAACGTCACCAATACATCACCGATTTCACGCTGGGTAAAGGTAGTGGTGGCACCACGTCCGCCACCATCAAGCACCGGCACATTCTTGAATACATTTTCTACCAGTTGTCGGGCTTGTGCTTCGGTGCCGCCATTTTTAATTACGGATCCCCATGCTGCCAGATAGCTGTAGCGGCCATTGCCGGATGTCTTGGGGTTGGGGATGATGACTTTCAGGCCGGGTTTGCCAAGATCATCCC
Source organism: Undibacterium sp. Ji50W (assembly GCF_049340445.1). Classification (NCBI taxonomy): domain Bacteria; kingdom Pseudomonadati; phylum Pseudomonadota; class Betaproteobacteria; order Burkholderiales; family Oxalobacteraceae; genus Undibacterium; species Undibacterium sp. Ji50W. Next base: position 68,070 of record NZ_JBMPOX010000009.1, read on the forward strand.
AGTTGGCGATGTGCTTGGGGTTGCCCTTGCGTGTCAGGAACACCATGGTGGAGTAAAAAGGCGCGGCATTATTTGGGAATAGTTTGGCCCAGTCTTGCGGAAGCAAGCCCTTGTCTGCCAGGATATCAATATCATTTGCCTGATTCATGGTAACGACTGAAGCTTCCAGCCCATCGATGACAGAGCGGGCCTGTTTGCTGGAACCGCCGTGTGACTGATTGACGCTGACGGTTTCGCCGGTTTTCTTTTTCCAGTCGGCGACAAAGGCCGGATTGACATCCTTGAACAATTCCCTGGTGACGTCATACGACGCGTTCAGGATGCTATTGGCTGCCTGTGCCGAGGTATAGGCGGCAAACAGGCCGATACCGGCAATCAGCAGCACAACGCTGATGCTTTTGCGGCGCAGACTCTGCCGTTTTTCGATGAGTTGCTGGATGCGTTTAATTCTTGTCATGGATTACTCCTGTATTTTTTCAGAACCTGTTTGCGATCTGTAGCGAGCGAGCGTCAGCGGGGTGAAGAGCAGCGCAAAAAGCGGAATGTACTTGGGTACATGAGCATTTTGAGCAGCGCATGAGCCCCGATCACGCTCGCGCAGTAAGATCGTAAAAAGGTTCTCAGAAATTTGCCTGTAATGGGGTGGACGTATCTTGCGCAAAAATGCAGGCCTTGGGAACGATGATATTCCTGTTTGCTTGCTTGAAAAATGCATATCAGACTGCTTGATCAGACTGCTTGCCCAGCCTTTGGCAAACACAAAACGCATAAGCATTCACATAATCAGTCTGGCAGAGCGGCATGTTGATGGTGCAAAGCGGCGCTTAATTTTGTTACACTGTTTGCTTGATATATTTATTCTTGGTCTAATCCTATGAAGATGATCCCCTCCCTGATGGTGGCTTTGCTGGCTACAAGCCTGGCAAACCTGCCGGTATTGGCTGCAGACTCCAAGGCATTCGCATCCGCGCATGCTGCACAAAATGGTATTGATTGGCGTAAAGACAATAATGTCGACGCGGCTTTTGCCCAGGCCAAGGCCAGTAACAAACCCTTGTTCCTGTACTGGGGCGCAATCTGGTGCCCGCCTTGCAACCAGGTCAAGGCAACCATCTTCAATCGCCAGGAATTCATCGACAAATCCCGTCATTTCATCCCCGTGTATCTGGATGGTGATACGCCGGGTGCGCAAAAATTTGCGGCGCAATTCAAGGTGCGTGGTTACCCGACCATGATTTTGTTCAAACCGGATGGAACAGAAATCACCCGCCTGCCGGGTGAAGTCGATTCTGAACGGTATCTACAGGTATTGACGCTGGCCCTGAACACCAGCCTGTCAGTGCAAGACACCCTGAAGCTGGCGCTGGCCGGTGGCAAGAGCTTGAAAAATGAAGACTGGAGCTTGCTGGCCGACTATTCATGGGACGACCCTGAACAAAAACTGGTGGCCGGCAAAGACCTGGCCGCGACTTTGCTGAAATTGTCTGAACTGAGCCCGGCCGGTCTGCATGCGACACGTTTGCATCTGCGTGGCATTTATGCCGCAGCTACCACCAAGCCCGATCAGGCTGCGCCTGCGATAGACAAGGCGAAGGCCAGCGAGAAAATCCTGAAAGCCATTTCAGATGTAAACACCGCGCGTGACAATATGGATTTGTTGTCGAATGGGGCAGCGGAAATCACTGAATTTCTGACTGCGGCCAAATCAGATTCCCGTAACAAGCTGGTACATGCCTGGAATGCTGCACTGGTCAAACTGGCCGATGATGCGACGATTTCCAAGACCGACAGGCTGGGTGCAGTCGGTGCCCAGGTAGCCCTGGCCAGCCTGGACAATGCCAAGCCAGAAGCCGCTTTGCAAAAGGATGTGCAAAAACGCGTAGGCGCAATAGAGCAGGCGACTACCGATGCGTATGAGCGCCAGTCTGTCGTCAATGCCGCTGCCCACGCACTGGGTGATGCCGGTTTGCTGGATGATGCTGATACCTTGCTGAAGGCTGAACTCAAGCGTTCACACTCACCTTATTATTTCATGTCCACCCTGGGTTCCAATGCCAAAAAACGCGGCGACAAGCTGGCAGCAACAAATTGGTATGAACAGGCGTATAACGCTGCCAAAGGTCCGGCTACCCGTCTCCAATGGGGTTCCAACTACGTCAGTAATCTGGTGGATCTGGTACCGAATGATGATGCGCGTATAGCAAAAGCAGTGCAAAGCGTTTTTGGCGAAGCGGCGAAAGTGGACAATGCCTTTTATGAGCGCAATCGCGCCTACCTGGAAAAGATGGGTAAAAAACTCATAGACTGGAACAAAGAGGGCAAGCATCAACTCGCTTACCAAAAAGCCCGCACGCAACTCGATGGCATTTGCAGCAAGCTGCCAGCGACAGATCCGCAAAAGGCGGTATGTCAAGGAGTGCTTGTCAAATCCTGATCGGGCAGAGATCAAGCGCTGATCCAGTTCAGATAAGCGGCGTTAAAAAATCCCGCGTCAGTAATGGCGCGGGATTTCTTATTTGATGCCTGATTTTCAAGTGCTATAGGTGCGGCTTGATTGATGCGGCTTGATTGGTGCGGTTTGATTAGTCAGGTTTGAACTGGTGAGCAAAGGTAAATTCATCCGTCCTGGCCTTGTAGTGCAAGCCTTTGCGCAATGCCCAACTGGCATATTGATGATGCAGGGGAATGACGGCATAGTCTTGCAAGGCTGTGGCCATTGCCTTCCTGGCAAAGGCTTCGCGCTTGTCGGCTTCGACCGATGCCAGCGATGATTCTATGGCTTCATCCAGCGCACGATTGCTGTATTTGCCCCAGTTCCAGCTACCCCAGCCGTTTTCGGCATTGACGGTACCCACTACGGTGCGCAGCGCAAAATCACCCGCCAACGAACCCCAGCCCAGCAGGGCCATGCTGTAATCACCCTTTGCCGCTTTCGGGAAATATACTGCCAGCGCTTGCGTTTCTACCTTGGCCTGTATCCCCACCTTGCTCAGGAATTGCGCTACCGTCTGCACGATCTGCTCATCATTGATATAGCGATTATTTGGCCCATGCAGGGTGATGGCAAAGCCATTTGGATAGCCAGCTTCAGCCAGCAATTTTTTTGCGCCTTCCGGGTCGTAGGCTTCCACCTTCAAACTGTCGTTATAGCCAAACACACCAGGAGCGACCAGGTTGGATGCCGGTACAGCTAAGCCCTCGAGTATGCGTTCAGTCAATGCGTTGCGATTGATGGCCTTGGCTATGGCCTTGCGCACGCGTATATCCCTGAGTGGGTTGCTTGCCAGGGGTTTGCCAGCCTTGTCGGTGATGTAAGGTGAAACCCTGGCCTGGTGATCAAGTTGCCAGAACACGGTGCGCCAGGAAATCTTTTGTTCCAGCTTGAATTTCGGATTGTTTTTCAGCTTGCTCAAATCTGCTGGAGGTATGCTTTCTATGGCATCGACATCGCCAGACAGCAGGGCCGCCATGCGTGGCGCACCCGCGCTGATGATGCGGAAAGTGACTTTATCCCAGGCCGATTTTTCACCCCAGTAAGCGTCGTTTTTTGTCAGTGTGATGGCATCGCCGCGCTTGAAACTGGCGAATTTGTAGGGCCCGGTACCGATGGCTGCTTTACCGCTATTGAAATCTTCAGTGCTGGCTTGCAGCGCGGCTTTTTTTGAAACGATGAAGACAGAACTCATTTCCAGCGGCAGCGGACCATAGGGCCTTGCTGTCTTCAGGCGCAGGGTATAGGGATCAACAATCTGCTTGCCGACTATCTGCTTGGTGAAGCTGGTATAGGGACCAGGACTATTCTTTACCTGCGCCGGTCTGTCGAGAGAAAACACGACATCTTCCGCCGTCATCTCGCTGCCGTCATGAAACTTCACGCCGTGGCGCAATTTGAATTCCCAGGTGGTAGGGTTGATCGCTTTCCAGGACAAGGCCAGACCAGGCGCGATACGACCGTCGGAATCGACACTGAGCAAGGCATCAAACAAATGCGATGCCATGGCATTATTTGGCCCGCTGTTGAAATAATGCGGGTCCAGCGAATTGACATCCGCCGCCAAACCGATTTTGAGATTGGCAGCATGACTGAAGCTTGGTAAAGCAACACCTATGGAAACGGCAAGCAAGGCAGGGACAAACATTTTTTTTGAAATGGAAAACATGGACAACCTTCAAGCTTTAATGCTGCAAGCTTACCATTGCCTGAACATTTCATCCGAGCCGGGAATGCATTTGTATATATGAAACGTGTTCTGGCTGTTTTAACAAGGCCAGCTTACAAATTGAAGCATCTTCTACAAGAGCGACACGCTACAAATTAACGCGTGAGGCGTGGAGTGACTTGTCTGTAACAATCCACAGTTTTGCCTGATTTGATTTACATATCGTTACTTGTGAAAGTGCTTCCCATGCCTCTATATTGAGGACATCAGCAGAACAGATAAGCAAAGACATTTTTCTTCTGAGCAAATACTTCCACGGTCTCCACGGTATTAATAACGGGTATAAAAATATATGAAAAACCTGGCAAAAATTTCTGGCGTTCTGCTAGTGGCAATTACTGCAAATATCTGTTCTCTGCAGGCTTCTGCAGCCACTCAGTCGGCGGATGCAGAAGTGGTGCATGTATTGAACCGCCTTGCTTTTGGCCCGCGCCCGGGTGATATAGAGCGGGTAAAGAAAATGGGAGTAGACAGTTATATCGAGCAACAATTGAATCCGCAATCCCTGCCTTTGCCAGACGGCTTGCAGGCAAAATTGAAATCCCTTGATGTCATTGGACAGAGTGCGGGTTCAGTCTTGTTTGATTATCAAAAAGCCCTGAAAGACACCAAGGACGAATCTGACGCTGCGCAAAAGAAACGTCGTGAACTGGTTGGCCACATCGTTGAGCAAACCGCACAAGCCAGATTGTATCGCGCCATAGAAAGTTCACACCAACTGGAAGAAGTGATGCTGGATTTCTGGTTCAATCATTTCAATGTCTTCAATGGCAAGGGCCTGGACCGTGCACTGGTTGCCAGCTATGAGCGTGATGCTATTCGGCCCTATGTGTTTGGTAATTTCCGTGATTTGCTGGGGGCAACGGCCAAGCATCCTGCGATGTTGTTTTATCTTGATAACTGGTTGTCCACTTCGGCGGGTTTTCATGCAAATGGCCGTCAGGCCAAGGCGGCAGGACAGAAGGGCAAGTCGAATGGTTTGAATGAAAACTATGCCCGTGAAATCATGGAACTGCACACCCTGGGGGTTGACGGCGGCTATACTCAGAAAGACGTGACGGAACTGGCGCGCATGCTGACAGGCTGGACATTTGATCCGCGTGTCATGGTCAGGAATAATCAGAACTTTTATTTCGATGCTGACAGGCACGATAATGGCAGCAAGCAATGGCTGGGAAAAACCATTGCACCACGTGGTCAGGCTGAAGCGGAATTTGCGCTGGACGTCCTGGCCATGCATCCGGCCACCGCCCACCATCTGAGTTTCAAGCTGGCCCAGTATTTTGTGGCTGACAAACCTGCACCGGCACTGGTGGATATGCTGGCCAAGCGTTATCTGGATACCCGTGGTGACATCCGTGCGGTGTTGCAAACGCTGTTTGCGAGTGCCGAGTTTCGCGATCCACACAATATGGGAATGAAATATAAAACCCCGTACCAGTATGTCATATCTGCTATCCGTGCCAGTGATGTACCGGTGCAAAATGTCCGGCCTGCACTGGGTGTGCTGGCGCAACTGGGTATGCCCTTGTATGGTAGCCAGACGCCAGATGGTTATAAAAACACCCAGGATGCCTGGATGAACCCGGATGCCATTACACGTCGCATCAACTTTGCTACAGCCCTGGCGACAGGACGCCTGCCGTTTGATAAAGAAATCGAGGACGGCGACAAGATGGGTAAAAAGCAATTGGCAAAACAGGCAGACGAAAAGCCAGACAGGCCCGCAGTAATGCCCGCCGTGAGCGCAACTGCCTTGATCCAGACTATGGGAGCAGGCTTGTCTGGTCGCACCATAGAAATAGTGAATGGCAATCAGGAAGCTTTACGCGCAGCCCTGATCCTGGGCAGCCCGGATTTTATGCAGCATTGAAGGTGATCGCGAGCTGGTAACCGTGTTGTGATTGTGATGGTTGACAAGGCAAGCTAAGGCAAGCTTATTGAATGATGTGCAGCTTCTTAACGAAGAGAACGAGATGAAACGCAGAAATTTTTTATATTCCATGGCAGCCGGGGCAGGCTTGTTGATTCCTGTTGGTCATGGCGTATGGGCCGCCACCGCAAATAGCGATGCCACAGAAGCTGCAACAAAGAACAAATTGATCGTCATCATGTTGCGTGGTGCGGTCGATGGTTTGAATGTGGTGGCCCCTTATGGCGATGCAAATTATGCGCGACTGCGACCAAACATTGCGCTTGCCCGGCCAGGGCAAAGCGATGGTGCGATTGATCTGGATGGTTATTTTGGCCTGCATCCCGCACTGGCTGATATGCAGGAGCTATGGCAACAAAAGAAACTGGCCTTCGTGCATGCCAGTGGTTCACCAGACTTTACTCGTTCACATTTTGATGCCCAGGATTATCTGGAATCCGGTACGCCCGGTCGTAAAGGCACGGCAGATGGCTGGATGAACCGCTTGCTGGGGGCGCTGCCAGGCAATACAACGCCTACCCGCGCTATCAGTGTGGGCGCGGTCATGCCGCGTATTCTGTCAGGCAGTATCGCGGCGAGTAATATCGCCAGCGGTGCAGCTGGCACCAAGGCCAATGTGCTTGACAGACCCAAGGTTGGGGCAGCCTTTGAGCAGATGTACAAGGAAAACGATAAATACGCGAAAACCTTTAGCGATGCCCAGGAAGCCCACCAGGAAATGATGGGTGCTTCGATGGAAAAAGAGCAGCAGGCAGCCAACGGTGGCGCACCTTTGCCCAATGGCTTTCCTGATGACAGCACCCGTATCGCCACACTGATGCGCAATGATCCCAAAATCCAGATGGTTTTTATGGCATTGGGCGGCTGGGATACCCATGCCAACCAGGGCGCAGGTAAAGGTCAGTTGGCGAATCGTCTGTCGCCATTGGGGCTGGGCCTGGCCAATCTTGCCAAACGTCTGGGACCGATGTTTGACGACACCACGATAGTCGTGATGTCTGAATTTGGCCGCACAGCCAAACAGAATGGCAATGGCGGTACCGATCATGGGCATGGCAATGTCATGTGGGTCATGGGTGGCAAAGTCGCTGGCGGTAAAGTTTATGGCGACTGGCGCGGTCTGGGCAGTGACCAGTTGTATGAAGGCCGTGATGTGCCGGTGACAACGGATTTCCGCTCTGTACTGATACAGGTATGCGAGCGTCACATGGGCTTGTCGGATAATCAATTGATCAAGGTATTTCCTGAACAGGCTTATACCAGGACCAGCTTCAATTTATTCCAGAATAAAGCCTGATGGTGAGGCCTGACAGCGAGGCCTGACAGCGATAGATTTGCAGGCCTTATTCTTGTTCTCGTTGACGCCAATAAAAAGCCACTCTGAGATTTGTTCAGAGTGGCTTTTTTGTATGCCTTGGTATGTCCGGGTATGGCTAGGTATATCTGGATCAGGGGTCAGGCCGTCGTATTGATTGTCGTACCAGTTACCTGTCCGCTGGTATTGACGACGGGCTTAGGCTGTTCTGGCGGCTTTGATTCGGCTTGCTTCGCATTATTTTGCTTGGCGACTGCCTGCGCCTGTTGTTCAGCTTGTGCGTCTGTAATTCTTTTTTGATCTGCAATCGCATCGGCGGTGCTGGAATCGCGATCAGCCGCAGCACCTATGGTTTCGCTATTTTGTTTTGCCCGTGCATCAGCAGCTTGCTGGATAAGTTGCTGGTTTTGCGCCGAACTGGAAGAAGTGACTGAAGTAACCATAATATTAACTCGCTTTGCTCGCATGGAGAGTCTGATGAATCTCTTTCCAACATAGTAGTCATGCCTGGAATATACAAGCGATTTAAACACAAAATCATTTTTCTTGCCTGAAATAAACTTGATGCACGGCAAGTTCGTGATTTTTCCTTCTGTCTTTATGCGTCAGGCTTGTATATACAAGTTTGTTTATATGATTGGAAAAGCGCATTTCCTTTCGATACAGTGTCCTCCATCGGCTATATCTTTCGGTAGGGAATTCAGTGTTACGTATCGAGCAATTAGGCAAATATTACAAGGCAAATGGCCACGCAGTCAGGGCTCTTCACAATATCAATCTTGACATTCAAAAAGGACAAATTTTCGGCATCATAGGACGTTCAGGTGCAGGTAAAAGCAGCTTGTTGCGTACCCTGAATCTTCTGGAGCGACCAAGCAGCGGCAAAGTATGGATAGAGGGTGAGGATATCACCGCATTTGATCGTCAGCGCCTGCATGGTTTGCGTCAGCGTATAGGTATGGTGTTCCAGCATTTCAATTTACTGCATGCAAAAACTGTCATGGAAAACATTGCTTTCCCGCTCAAGCTCACGGGGGAATATACCAGTGACACCATACAGACAAGAGTAGAAGAATTACTGGATCTGGTGGGCTTGAAAGATCATGGTAGCAAATATCCTGCGCAATTATCTGGCGGTCAAAAGCAGCGGGTGGGCATAGCCCGTGCACTGGCCAATTACCCGCAGCTTTTATTGTGTGATGAAGCGACCTCGGCACTGGACCCAGAAACCACGCAAGCCATCTTGCGCCTGCTGCTGGATATCAATCAAAAGCTGGGCCTGACCATCGTCCTGATCACGCATGAGATGCAGGTGATACGCACGATCTGTGATGCGGTGGCTGTGATTGATGCCGGTGAAATTGTCGAAACCGGTGCGGTGGTTGATGTCTTCCTGCATCCGCAACATGCGGTGACGCAAAGTCTTGTGGCAGAAAACCAGGCGCTGGATTTGTCTGTGCTGGAGCGTAGTGAACAAAATGGTGATCAAGATCGAGATTGTCATTTACTGCGCCTGAGTTATGTCGGATCAAGCACGCATGAACCCATCATTACCCGTATCGCCGTACAAACCAGGATCGATATAGCCATCTTGCAAGGTGTCATAGGACGTATCAAGAATACGCCCTATGGGCAACTGCTGGTCGAGTTGCGCGGTACCCTAGAGCAAGCAGGCACGGTTGAACATTTACTGGTGAATGCGGGCGTCAGGGTGGCAAGGATCAATATCAGCGCTGTGGCAGAGGTGCATTGATGGATTTCTCTCAAATCGACTGGGCCGATATGGCATTGGCGACGCTGGATACGCTGACCATGACCGGTGCCTCTTTGTTGTTTACGGTGGTGCTGGGTTTGCCTCTGGGTGTGCTGTTATTTTTGACCGGTAAAAAGCAATTGCTGGAACAGGGTGTTTTCTACGCGGTGTTATCTGTCGTGGTGAATGTGCTGCGTTCCATTCCTTTCATCATCTTGCTGATCGTACTGATTCCTTTCACCCTGTTATTGATGGGCACATCACTGGGTGTGCCGGGCACAATACCGCCCCTGGTCATCGGCACGACACCATTCTTTGCACGCCTGGTGGAAAACGTTTTGCGTGAAGTGGATAAGGGAATCATAGAAGCCTGTCAGGCCATGGGAGCCAGGACCTGGCAAATCATCTGGCATGCCTTGTTGCCCGAAGCCTTGCCGGGTTTGCTGGCTGCCGCCACGGTGACGACGATTGCCCTGGTGTCGTATGCGGCCATGTCAGGGGTTATTGGTGGCGGTGGCCTGGGTGATCTGGCACTGCGTTATGGCTATCAACGTTTTCAAACCGAAGTCATGGTGGTCACGGTATTTATTTTGATTGTGCTGGTGCAGTCGCTGCAATTTGTTGGCGACAAGCTGGTGTTGAAGTTCACCCGGAAGTAAGTAGTTTTTTATTTTTTTAATGGAGTCTATATGTCTTTAAACTTGAAACGTCGTCTTAGCTTCGCTCTGGCAGGTGGCCTGACAACTGCTGTCTTGCTGGCACCTGCATCCGTATTCGCGCTGGAAACTTTGAACATTGCTGCCAGTCCGGTGCCGCATGCAGAGATACTGGAATTTATCAAACCGCAGCTCGCTAAAGAAGGCGTGGATTTGAAAGTTAAAGTCTTCACCGACTATATACAGCCAGCAGTGCAGGTCAATGAAAAACATCTGGATGGTAATTTCTTTTTGCATCAGCCTTATCTGAATGAATTCAAGAAAAGCCACAAGAACGATATCGAAGTCCCTATCGCCAAAGTGCATGTCGAACCATTCGCCGCGTATTCCAGCAAATACAAGAAACTGGCCGATTTGCCTGACGGTGCCACGGTCGCCATCCCCAACGATCCTTCGAATTCTGGCCGTGCCTTGTTATTGCTGGCCAAGCAGGGATTATTGAAGCTGAAAGATCCAAAAAACATCTCGGCTACCCAAAAGGATATTATTGAAAATCCTAAAAAGCTGAAATTCAAGGAACTGGAAGCTGCCACATTGCCACGCGTGCTGGGGCAGGTGGACCTGGCTTTGATCAATACCAATTATGCGATAGAAGCCAAACTGAATCCTGTGAAAGACTCGCTGTTCATAGAAGATGCCAATTCACCTTATGCCAATTTATTGGTGGCACGTGAAGACAATAAAAACAGCCCGGCATTCAAGAAACTGGTTGCTGCGCTGAACTCGCCTGAGGTGAAGAAATTTATCGAAGAGAAATATAAAGGTGCAGTCGTTCCTGCATTCTGATACCGGGTTTGAGCTTGCCAGGATGGTGCAAGCTAAATGTAGACCAAAAAAAACGCTGCTTGAGAAAGCAGCGTTTTTTTATGCGTCTTTACGTATTAGTTACGTACGACTTTTTTGTATTCGTTAGTGCGGGTATCGATTTCGATCATGTCGTCCTGGCTGACGAACAGTGGCACTTGAACGATATGGCAATTTTCTTCAATTGCATTTTCGATCTTGGCTTCTTTCAGTACGTTACCGGAAGTATTGCCTTTGACTGCTGGCTCAGAGTAAATGATCTGGCGAACGATGGTGGTCGGCAATTCAACAGAGATTGCTTTACCGTCATAGAATACGGCTTCGCATTCCATGCCATCTTTCAGGTAATTCAGGGATTCACCCATGTTTTCGGCTTCGATTTCATACTGGTTGTATTCTTGATCCATGAATACGAACAGTGGGTCAGCGAAGTAAGAATAAGTAACTGGTTTTTTGTCCAATACAACTACATCAAACTTGTCGTCGCCACGGAAGACGTTTTCTTGTGGGCTGTTAGTCAACAGGCTTTTCATTTTCCACTTGTAAGTGAAACCTGTGCGGCTGGAGCCGTTGACGTCAGAACGCAACACGATCATAGGTTTGCTATCAACCATAATAATGTTGCCAACACGAATTTCTTTTGCAAATTTCATAGCGAGTATACGTAAAAAGTAGGTTGCATAAAAATCATCTGTCGCCTACTGGCAAAAAGCACCGCAAGCCCACGTTTGATTGTGATTTAAAACAGGTTAAAAATTAACCCAACATTATACTGCATCTTTTTGCCTTGCCTGCTGAACTGAACCCACAAACTTCAGCAAATTTGACGTCAGATCACCATTTTCGCGCATTTTTTGCTGCCATTCAGTAGATAAATCTGCAATGTGGGGCATATCCGCCTGCAAGGCGGGCCATAGTTGTGACCAGTCCACCGTTTCCACGCTGGCCTCATTCCATGCCCGCGCAAAGGCTGCCAGGCTGGCAGTGCTTGAGGTACAGGTTTTCAGGAAGGCATTCAGTTTGACATGATGCAGGTTCTTGTCTTGCGGATAGATGTGCCAGATAAAGGCCTTGTTTGCCCACTGCGCCCGGACAAAAGAATCTTCACCGCGCACAAAATTGAGGTCGCAAGCCCATAGCAATTTGTCGTAATCTGCTTGCGGAATAAAAGGCAATACCCGGACGGTCAGCGCGCCATGCGTGGCACTGCTGCCGACTGTGGCTGGCTGCCCCAGAAATGCCGCAACGGACGCAGCGGCAACACCTTCCGGCACCAGGCAGGTGATGGCCTGGCCATTGTTTTGCCATTCTTTAAATAATGCCGCCACCGGTGCCTGCGGGTAACAAAACAGGGAGACTTTGGTGGCTGCCATTTCGGCTGGCGTGAGCCCCAGGCTTGACAGAAATTTTTCCATCGCAACTGGGTCTGCCTGAAAGGCGGGTCTTTCCTGATCCAGTCTTGATTCGCGCAACAGGCCACCGGTTTTGTTATTGAAGCCCGGAAAGAAAAAGTGCTTGGTCAAAGACAGCGAAGGATGGGGGGATGGCAAGGTATGGCAACCTTCTACCCATGCTTCTGCAGTCAGGCCTTCCAGGTTCAGCCATACTGGTCTGGGCGTGCATTCTGCCATGGCACGGATATATCCCGGTGGTATATCACAGGCAAAAAATTCAATGACAATGTCTGCCACGTCGGCGGCGCTGAACACGCCATCCTGGTTGCGCCAGTGGCGGACATGGACATGGGCAATCTCTTGCTGTTCCTGATCAATGACAATGTCCGGGCATATCCGGCGAAAGCTGGGTAAATCATCGACCCACAATGTGACGGCAATACCGTGTTCGCTTTCCAGCTGTTGCGCCAGACGCCAGCAAATGCCGATATCGCCAAAGTTGTCCACGACTTTGCAAAACAGCGCCAGCGTGGTGGCGGTTTTGACAGACTCGCGGATGGGCTGGTCGTTGAGCTGATTGTTGGGCCGATTGTGGGGCTGTTGTTCTTCTAATTGCATTTTCTTTTGCTATTCGTTCAGAAATGATTCTTCCATTCGCGCAAGGCGGCAAAGTGACTGATGTCATCCCCGCCTGCACTGATTTTTCCGCTTTCCAGCAAGCGGGCGATGATGCTGCTTTCCCGGCATCGCAAAAAGGGATTGGTTTGCTTTTCCAGCGCAATATTGCTGGGTACGGTAGGAATACCCAGGTCGCGTTTGGTTTTTTCTTTCTGTATGCGTGCCAGCAAGGCTTGATTGCCTGGCTCCACCTCTTTGGCGAAGCGCAAATTCGACATCGTGTATTCATGCGCGCAATACACGGCGGTGTCATCCGGCAGGCCCGCAAGCTGATCCAGCGACGTCAGCATTTGTGCCGGTGAGCCTTCAAACAGGCGGCCGCAGCCACCAGCAAACAGGGTGTCGCCACAGAACAGCCAATGCTGCAAGGGTGCATAATAAGCGATATGGCCCAGGGTATGGCCGGGTACATCGAGCACTCGCAGTTCCAGGTCCAGTTGCGGCACGGTCAGTATTTCATCTTGCTGCAACTTTTGGGTAACCAGGGCGATTTTATCCTTGCTGGGGCCAAATACCGGCACCTGGTAGTGCTCCAGCAGGCTCGCTACACCGCCAATATGATCAGCATGGTGATGAGTGAGTAAAATAGCGGACAATGTCAGGCCGTGCTCTTGCAAAGCCTGCAATATCGGTTTGGCATCACCCGGATCAACGACCGCAGCATGCTGGCCATTGTGGATGATCCACAGATAATTGTCGTCAAAGGCAGGGACAGTCAATATACTCAGGGAATTCTTCATAAACGCGCATGGAAGCTTTGGAAAAAAACATTATAGACCTGGGTGCCTGGTTGGAGTTGCCAGCCGGCCTGTATATCCGTGAGTGGGAGCAAAATCTGCTCGACACGCTGACGGTGGATATCTTTGGCTATAATGCGCTGCAAATCGGTTTGCCGCAAATCGATGCGCTGGCAGCCAGCCGCATGCCACACCGCTGGCTGACCGATTCGCGTTTCCCTGATCCGGATGCACTCAAGCAAAACCGGCCCACGGTCGTGGTGCATGATTTTGCCGAATTGCCTTTTGAATCGCAAAGCATTGATCTGGTGGTGCTGCCGCACGTGCTGGAATTTGCCGCCGAACCGCATCAGATCCTGCGTGAAGTGGAAAGAGTGCTGATACCTGAGGGCCGGGTCATCATCAGTGGCTTCAATCGCACCAGCCTGTGGGGTGCAAGACAGGCCAGCGGGCGTCTGAGCAAGAATTATTTCTTACCCACAGAAGGTGAATTCATCAGCCATCCACGGCTTAAGGATTGGTTGAAATTATTGGATATGGAAATCGGCAGCAGCGACTTTGGTTGCTATGCGCCCCCCTTCAAATCGGAAAAATGGTTGCAGCGCAGCCGCTTCATGGAAAAAGCAGGGCAGCGCTGGTGGCCTTACCTGGGGGCCGTGTACATGCTGCAGGCGGTGAAACGCATTAAGGGCATGCACCTGATCGGTCCCGCCTGGAAACAGAAACGCATAGCCGCCGGGCACGCGCTGCCGGTCGCCAACAAATCAAAAAATGGACATGGATAAAATAGATATTTATACGGATGGCGCCTGCAAGGGTAACCCTGGCGTAGGTGGCTGGGGTGCCTTGCTGGTTGCCGGTGACAAGAAAAAAGAATTATTCGGTGGTGAGAAAGACACCACCAATAACCGCATGGAATTGATGGCCGTGATACAAGCCCTGGGTGCCTTAAAGCGGCCTTGCCAGATCACCCTGCATACCGACAGCCAATATGTGCTGAAAGGCATTACTGAATGGATTACCGGTTGGAAAGCCAAAGGCTGGAAAACGGCTTCCAAGGCACCCGTCAAGAATGTTGACCTGTGGCAGCAACTGGATGAAGCCCGCAACATCCACGAAATAGACTGGCGCTGGGTGCGCGGCCATACTGGCCACCCCGGTAATGAGCGCGCCGACCAGCTTGCCAATCGTGGTGTTGAAACCGTCTTGTAGCCACCATCATGCCGCCGCCAGTAATCAACGCCGATAGCCAGTTGGAGCGACCTGATCATCAGGCTGGTAATGTGGGCATGGTGTTTCCTGGTGTGCCGCAAGTGTTTGAGCATGTATCTGACCGGGCCGAATTCAAGCGTGTTGCGCACCGTCCGGGCGTCGAGTTATACCGCGCCCATATCGTTGCCCATGCGTTTGAACCACATACGCATGAAGCCTTTGGCCTTGGGGCGATAGAATCCGGTGTTGAACGATTCCGTTATGCTGGCAGCGATCATCTGGCCCCCAAGGACACCGTGGTGATGATGAATCCGGATGAATTGCATACCGGCAGGGCAGAGACGGCAACCGGCTGGCGTTATCGCATGCTGTACATAGACCCGCAAGCGATAGCGGAAATGACCGGTGAACATGGCTGGTGGTTTCGCGACGCCGTGGCCCACGACGCATTGAGTGCCCGCAAGCTTAGTCATCTGCTTGAACAGTTGTGGCAGGCAGAGGATGAACTGAGTTTTGACAGCCTGATGTTTGAACTGTTGACCGGGTTTCGTCAACATGCCTGCGTAGACAAACCCCTTGCCGCAGAAGCCAGACAACGCTTTGCCGATGTACTGGATTTTATGCGCGCCAATCTGGCAGAGGTGCTTAGTCTGGACAAGCTGGCGCTGGTGGCGGGCCTGAGTCCTTTCCATTTTTTGCGCAGTTTCAAAACGCAATATCACGCAACCCCCCAACAAATGCTGATGGCCTTGCGCCTGTTTGAAGCCAAATGCCTGCTCGGTAAAGGGCTGCCGCCAGCCCAGGTGGCGGCAGCGACCGGTTTGACAGACCAATCCCACCTGAACAAGGCATTTGTGCGTCGCTACGGTGTCACTCCGGCACGTTATCAGCAGCAGGTGCGTAGCTGATATCTGCTACCTGATTCCTCAGAACTATTTTTTAAGCGCAATCTGGTACAAGACAGAATGCGGGCAGGCTTATAAGCTGGCTTTATTTTTGAAGGGCCAGAAATGTGGGCAGGTATTCTTTATGCGTTGGCAGCGGGTTTGATGTGGGGGCTGGTATTTATCGGCCCTCTGTTATTGCCTGAATATCCGGCGGCCTTGCAATCGGTGGGGCGCTATCTGGCTTTTGGCCTGATTACCCTGCCTTTGGCCTGGCTGGATCGGCGGCAATTGCGTTTGCTGACCAGGGCAGACTGGCTGGAAGCACTGAAGCTGGCAGCCGTGGGCAACCTCCTGTATTACCTGTGTCTTGCCAGCGCCATACAGCGTGCCGGTGCGCCTTTGCCTACCATGCTGATAGGTACTTTGCCGGTAGTGATAGCTATCACCGCCAACTACCGTAATGCCGAACGTGATGGCCGCATTGCATGGCGCCGCATGCTGCCGTCTTTATTGATGATAGGTGTCGGTGTTGCCTGCGTCAACCAGGCAGAAGTCGCCGCCATGAAAACGGCAAACCGTGCCGATATGTTGACGTATCTGAGCGGTGCGGGCCTGGCCATCATCGCCGTGGCTTGCTGGACCTGGTATCCCTTGCGCAATGCGGACTGGCTGCGCCATCATCCAGATCGCCATCCACGTGTGTGGGCCAGCGCGCAGGGCGTGGCAACCTTGCCACTGGCTATGCTGGGTTATCTGCTTTTGTGGGGTGGGATGAGTGCAACGCAGGTGGATTTTGCCATGCCGTTTGGCCCCAGACCGCAGTATTTCATAGGCCTGATGCTGATCATAGGATTGTTTGCATCCTGGATCGGTACCCTGTGCTGGAACAAGGCCAGCCAGTTATTGCCCACCAATCTGGCCGGGCAACTGATTGTCTTTGAAACCCTGGCAGCCCTGACGTATGCGTTTATCCTGAAGCGACAATTTCCTGAACCCGTTACCTTGCTGGGCATTGCCTTGTTAATTGCCGGCGTCATGACGGCCTTGCGTAACAAGCCGGAATAGGGCACAAAAGGTATCGACAAAAAAAAGCGGAACTGCGAGGGAGGGCACAGTTCCGCTGTTAAACACACTTAGAACCAGTTTACGATCTTACTGCGCGAGCGTGATCGGGGCTCATGCGCTGCTCAAAATGCTCATGTACTTAAGTACATTCCGCTTTTTGCGCTGCGCTTAGCTACCCTTACCCCGCTGACGCTCGCTCGCTACAGATCGTAAACAGGTTCCTACAAGTAAAACACTGAGGGGAATCAGAACGCGTAGTTCACTGTTGTGATTACCAGTGGATTGGTTTTCTTTTTGGTCAGTGGGCTGTCACCCGCATCGCCTATTACCTGCGAGACGCCGGCAGCTGTGCGGACTGACCAGTTTTTGTCAATCACATGCGTCCATGCGACGGTGCTGGTGGCTTGTGAGAAGCCGGCTTTGGCGGTAAATGCCTTGTAGCCAGAATTGGTACTTTGCGTAGGTGTCACGCCAAAATAAGTTTGGTTGTATTTGGCGTCACCATAGTTGAGCGATGCGCCAATTTCCACTCTGTCGGTATTGGTCTGCAGCAGCGGTGCCGACAAACCGAAGCGGTACATATTACCGTTTTCACGATTCGACAAGGCCAGGTTGGCATCGACGGTGGCATTGATCAGGCCGGCAATATTGGTACCTGCATGCAGGTTGGCAGTGGCGGAACCTTTGATGTCGCCCATGCCTTTCAGGTCATCCGAGCTGAACAGGGATGTTGACGTACGAGAATCTTCACGGCCTGCACGATAACCGACTGCTGCGCTGAAGTTGAAATCATCGACTTTCTTGGCAAAGCCTACGCCACGCGTGGTGCTCGCAAAAAAGCCATTCTTGTTTTTGTATTCGCCGAAAATGGCCGGGCCAAAGCGGTTCTTTTGCGCGCCTACATATTCTGGTCCATAAAATACGCCAGCACCGACGACGGCTTCAGATTCTGCTTCAGGCGCAGTCTTGTCTTCTGCATGGGCAGAAAAGGACATGGCCATAAAAGTTGAGAGAGCAATGGCACTGAGTTTGAAAATGGTGTTCATGGTGTTCCTTTAATCGAGAGACGCAAAAATGCTTGTATTCCTGGCGGCCTGTTTGCCGCTGCAAGCTCTCCGGCGGAGAGTTCGAAGCGAAGTCTCGCAAAGAATGAATACCAATGCCATTTGAAAATGACAGGCTTCGTCTGTTTGCACGTGAGGTACTGAAATGCAGTACTTCGTGTTGAAATTTCTGTGATATGTAATAGAAGAATGAACTTTTTTGAACCTGTTTACGATCTTACTGCGCGAACGTGATCGGGGCTCATGCGCTGCTCAAAATGCTCATGTACTTGAGTACATTCCGCTTTTTGCGCGGCTCTTCACCCCGCTGACGCTCGCTCGCTACAGATCGTAAGCAGGTTCTTAGACAATGCTCGTGCAAGCATGCCCGCTGCCTGATGAAAAATACGATTGCATAAATGAAACGAAATTGTTAATTTTTCTCTTATTTATATGTTAATGCCTTGCATATTTTGCAATCGTGAACGATGATAATAAAGCCATGAAATTCTGCTTGTATTTAGTTGCCTTTACGGCATCAAATTGGCTTTGCCACATCATCGCAGTACCAATCGGGAGATGTCGATGTATCACCCACCTGCCAGGCACCAACCGCCGCTAGCACCAGCTATCGGCAGTCAGCCCATGACAAGCTCACCAGGCTTGCGATGCCTATCCCGGAAGTGAAATAACCGCAAGTTCTGATCCCTGTAAGGAGAATTCATGATTCGCCTCAAACATGCACTGATTGAAAGTCATGACAATAGCTTTGAAGGCAGGCTGAAAGCACTCAAGCATTCATTGCAAACTGCCATCGAGCTGGAGCATTCGACCATTCCGCCGTATCTGTATGCCTTGTATTCGATCAAGACTGATCAGAACCTGGAAATCGCCTATCTCATCAAATCCATAGTGAAGCAGGAAATGCTGCATATGGCGCTGGACTGTAATGTCTTGAATGCGATGGGTGGCCATCCAAAAATCGACCATCCGCGCTTTATCCCGCACTACCCTGGTCATTTGCCGGGTAGCGTGGAAGATAGCTTGATCGTGCCGCTGGCGGCATTGTCCAAGCAATTGGTGCACGACGTTTTTATGGTGATCGAAGAGCCGGCAAAAACGGTAGATGGCGTTGATCCGCCGCCAGAAGGCATGACGATAGGCCAGTTCTATCAACACATACAGGATGAAATCACGGCACTCGGCAAGCTCGGCAATATTTTTACCGGCAACCCCGAAAAACAGCTGGTCACCGGTTTCCCGGAATTGCAGTACAAGGGTGTCACCGATGAAGCCAGTGCCCTGGCAGCCATAGACATGATCGTTGAGCAGGGTGAAGGCAGTGATACCAGCCCTATTGATCCCGAACATGAGCTGGCTCACTATTACAAATATGCCGAAATTTATTATGGCAGGAAGCTCATTCCCAACCCTGATCCGCAAGCCGGCAAACCGGCCTGGGTATTTGAAGGCCACCGCATAGAATTTGATGCCGGTGGCATCTACCCCGTCATCAGCAATCCGCAAAGACTGAACTATGCACACCGGCCGCGCATTGCCGACCTGAACCTGACTTTCAATAGCACCTATTCGGACATGCTGCGCAAATTGCATGCGGTATTCAATGGTCAGCCAGACCGGTTGGCACTTGCCCTGTTGTCCATGCAAGCCCTGCGTGAACAGGCGCAATTGCTGATGACGCAGGAGGTGGTGCCTGGCCAGACTGCCGGTCCGACCTTTGACTATATTCCCGCCTGATTTTTTGGAGAACATCAATGACGCAAACTAACTGGTGGATGTTTCATGGTGACACTGCCCATACCGGCGAGGTACAGGGCAGCGACATCAACCGTGACAGCCTGGAGCGTTTTACGCTGCTGCACGATGTGCCGATTCCTGGCCCGGTATTGTCAGTACCTGCCATCGTGGACGGTTATCTGTATGTCGGCCTGGCCAACAACCATGATTTGCCGGGTGCAAATGGCGGCAAGTTTATGAAGATTGAACTGGCCAGCGGCAAGACAGTGGCACACTATGAATGGCCGATAGACCCGACAGAAGGCGATACCCATGGCTTCATGGGTATGGGTTGTACCCCGGCGATATGGAAAAATAATGTCTATTTCAGCGCCTTCAACGGCAAATTCTATTGTCTGAATGCGACGGACCTCAGCCTCAACTGGGTGGTGGATTTGCGGCATGCTGATCCTGATTATAATCAGCCCACATCCAACCTGGGCGATGTCAGTGTCGGTGTGCCGGCTGCGGGCTGGTCGTCTCCTGTGGTCGCTTCGCTGGATGGCAATAACGGGATGGTGTTTGTCGGTATGGGCGAGGGTGAAAACCCCGGCTGCTTCGGCTTTGTGTATGCGCTGGATGCGCTGAGCGGTCAGGTGCAATGGATATACTGCACCTGCCAGTATGAAGAAGGCGTACCCAATTTGCCAAACGTGCTGCCGCCCGAATCGGTATCCGGCAGCTTGCCGGAAATGTATTCCATGGGGCCGAATAATCCTGCCATACGCGGGGCCTCGGTGTGGTCATCCATTGCCTATGATGAACGGCTGGATCGTTTGTATTGCGCGACGGGCAATCCGGTGCCGGACAGTGCCTTGCCCAGCAAGGGGTTTTCCAACGGCATTTTGTCGCTGGATGCGGCGACCGGTACTTTCCGTGGCTTTTTCCAGCCGCCACCTGAAAGCAGTTATCGTTCTTCCGACGTTGACGTTGACTTTGGCGGTTCACCCACACTGATGACCGTCAATGGCCAGCGCGTGGTCACCGCCGGTTGCAAGAATGGTGGCTTCTTCAGGCTCGATGCCGCCACGCTGGAATTGCTGAACTGGCGTCAACTGCTGCCTTACTACAATGATGGCAGCCAGATACCCACTGTCGATCCGCATGTGTCACCGAATGATCCGCGGCTTGACCCTTACGTGTCGAATCAGGCGTCGGATGACGAGGACCAGGAAAACTATTCCGGCACCTATAGCACGGCCGCTGTGCATACAAAACTGGGACGTCTGTACATGGGTGTCGGCGGCAATAATTATCACAATGTCGAAGCTGGCATTGATTACCGCACCACGCCTTTCATGCGCGCGCTGGATTGGGAAACCCTGGCAGATGCCTGGGCCATGGATGACAGCGACCCCAGGCTGTACATCGAAGCACAGCCACCCATGTACAGAACCCCTGGCGAATCCGGCCTGAGTTCGCCGGTAGTGGTGAATGACCTGGTGTTCTTTTCCACCTCCAAAGTAGCGGTGTATGCCTTTGATGCCTATACCGGAAAAGTGCTGTGGCAAGACCAGTTGGGTGACCAGACCGGCGGCATGAATGGCGGTTATGGCTATTGTCTGGGGCCAGCCGTTGCTGGCAACTACATGGTGGCTGGCGCACTGGTATTTGGCAAACAGGGCGGTGTGCTGCGTATCTACGGTTTGAAAGACAAGTGAGGCTATGATGCTTGAAGTCATTTTATTTGGTGTTGCCGCTGGCCTGGACAATTTGCAGGTATGTTCTTCCATCGGTCTGATGCCCATGCAGCGCCGACGCCTGCATCTGCTGGCCCTGGGGTTTTGTATCTGTGAACTGGGCGGTGCCGTACTTGGTCTGTTCTTGGGGCAGGCTTTCCTTGCGCAGATCGGGCCGCTGGCAAATGGCCTGGCACCGCTGGTGATGCTGGCTTGCGGACTGGCGATTTTGTGGCTGGCTTTTCGCAACCAGCTTAAGGTCTTGCCGGATTTTGTCAATCACAAGGCTGTCTTGTTCGCGTTGCCGATATCGCTGTGTTTCGACAATGTGATTGCAGGTGCAGGTATCAGTTTTTCCAGTACGCCGGTACTTGCTTCTGCCATGGTGATCGGGGTGATCAGTGCTGCCATGGCTTGTTCAGGATTGTATCTGGCCAACTGGTTGCGGCGGTTTATGCCAAGGCGCATAGAAATGATAGCTGGTGCTTACCTGTGTTTTCTTGCCGTGCGCATCATGATCGCTGACTGATGACCATGCGCGCATTCGTTACCGAACTTAATTTTCCTACTAGTCTGGCGCTGGCGCCGGATGGCCAGGTGTATGTGGCTGAATCGGGTTTGCCGTTTGATCATGCACCCAAAGGCGGGCGCGTATTGCGTGTCAACGAAGATGGCAGCGTTGCCGAGTTGCTCAAGGATTTGCGACAACCGGTGAATGGCCTGGTCTGGCATGACAACAGTCTCATCATCTCTGAAGGCGGTTTCCCCGGCCGCATCAGCCGCCTGGATCTGGCAACTGGCCAGCGCCATACCCTGCTTGATGATTTGCCCGGTTTTGGTAACTACCATACCAATATGGTGGCCATAGGACCCGATCATAAAATCTATTTCGGTCAGGGGGCCATGACCAATAGCGGTGTCATAGGTACAGATTCGAATGATCTTGCCTGGTTACGCGAAATCAAGCATGCGGCGGATATTCCCGGCTACGATATCCGCCTGAATGGACAGGTGGCAACCATCACCGATCTGGAAGGGAAGCAGGTGTCCACCAGCGCCTTTGCCCGCTATGGCCATGTGCATGCAGCAGATACCCGCATGGCTGCGCAATTGCCGTGTACTGCCAGCGTCATGCGTTGCAATCTGGATGGCAGTGACCTGGAACTAGTGGCCTGGGGTATACGCAATGCCTACGGCTTGCTGTTCTTGCCGGATGGCCGTTTGATCGCGACCGAGCAGGGTACCGATGTGCGCGGTGTACGTCCGGTGTGGAATTGCCCTGATTTCCTGTTTGAGATCAAACAGGGAGCCTGGTATGGCTGGCCAGATTACCAGGGAGGGAAACCCATCAGTTCGCCGGCTTATCGTAGCCCCGACGGTAAGGCGCAGGAATTTGTGCTGACCAATCATGCAGAATTGCCACCACCAGAATCGCCGCTGCTGGCATTTGATGTGAATGCCTGTGCCGTCAAGATGGCACTGATACCAGACAAGCTGTCGCATGCCGGTGATTTGCTGGTGGCGCAGTTTGGGGATGAACGTCCGATGACCGGGCCACCCGGCCCACGGGTAGGGCGCAATCTGGTACGGGTGAATACGCGTGACTGGAGCCTGCATACCATGCCGCAACTGCCGTGGTACCGCCCCATCGATGTGGCGTTTTCTGCCGATGCTGCCTTTGTCTATGTGGTGGACTTTGGTGATTTTGAATTTACTGCAAAAAAAGACATTATTGCGCGCGCCGGCAGTGGCGGCGTCTGGAAAATACCTGTTGATTTTATGGAGCTGAGATCATGAGCATGGTTTCTTTTGAAAAAGATATTGCCCCGCTGTTCAATCAATTTCGCGCCTCCATGATGTGGCGGCTTGACCTGACGGATTATGAACAGGTCAAGGCCAATGCCGCCATGGTCTTGACGCAGATTCAAGGTGGCATGCCACCACCACCATATCCGCCCCTGACCGCCGCACAGGTGGCCATGTTTCAGGCATGGATCAACCAGGGTTTTCCGAAATAGCTTATTTCCAATACAGGAAGAAAGAGAGACGCCATGAGTCTGAATGCACAATCCATTATCGGTACCTGGGAAATGGTAGAAGCCTGGGATATAGGCGATGATCCGAGTGACCCGACCAAGAAAACCTACCCCTGGGGTCATCCATCCGCTGGCTACTGGGTGTATGACAAAAGTGGACATTTCAGTCTGATGATTTCACAAAATCCGCCACTGGCGATACCGGCGGACCCCTTCAGCGGTGCGCCACAGCCAGCATGGCTGACACCGACCAAGCCATGGGATGTGCCGCATTCACTGCTGATCGACAGCTTTGCCACAGCCAGCCCCTACGCCTACTTTGGTACCTATACGGTGGAGATGGATAATAACCATCCGCATCTGGGCGGCACCATAGTCATGAATGTGTTTTCTGATGTCATGCGGGCTTACACTGCTACCGTGCAAAAACGTAGCTTCCTGTTCGACGGGCATGATTACCTGAATGTGGGCACGCCTGGTCAGTATCTGCGCCGTTTGAAACGGCTGACCTGAAGCTGTCCTGGCTGACCTGTCCTGCCCCGCCAATTCGGGGGGGCGCATGGCTGCACCCGGTCAGATTTTTTATTTCCCTTATCAGGGTAAAGTTGCCCTGACTTGAAATACATTGCCTTCTGGGTCATGGCCGTCGCAGATGCGGCAATGCTGGAATTCCCATTCACGTTCAGGCGCATCAATTTGCCCACCCAGGCGGGCTGCGGTTTGCCGTGCCTGGCTGATATCTGTAACGGGCAAGATCAATTTGATGGCGGTATCTCCCCTGCGTTCAGGCGGGGTTTTGATGTTAATGCTCTCGGCAATATGACGCGGTATGGCGTGTATCACTAACTGGAACTGGGCCAACGTAAGAATTGCATACGTGGCGTCGGCCTGGCTTACGTCACAATGCGTGATTTGAGCATAAAAATGACGTAGCCCGGTCAGATTCTTTGCATAAATGACTGCGCCTGGAATAGCTAGGGGTAAGCTGGACATAATGTACATAAATTACGCAAAACAGCCCCGGTTGCGTAAGTCCTAGTGAGGTGCCTGCGTGGGTTGAGATGCCGCAAAATGAGCGCAAATGATGGTCAAATTCTACATGAATAATTTTTTGTTACGAATGAACTTGTCAAGTCTTGGGGAGAATCTCACTTTGCAGTTTATAATTTCAGCTGTTACAACAATTTGATTGGCACTTTGTTACTGATATGGCAAACAATTCCCGGAACCAAGTCAGGCAAATGAAGTCTCATCGTCTATGAATCAGGTTTCCCAGCAAGCGTATCCAGGTTATCACCGGCATCAGTCAGGTCAATTACGGTCCATCGTATTGGCTGCACTCGTGCATATTCTTTTGATCGGCTTTCTGTGGATAGGCATACGCTGGCAAAACAAGGAAAGCACAGCGGTTGAGGCCGAAGTGTGGGATCTGACCACCCGTGAAGCGGCGCCCAAGCCTGTTATCCAGCCGGACCCACCACCGGTTGTCGAAAAACCCATAGAACCGGTTCCTGTGAAAGAAGAAGTCAGGCAGGAAGACCCGGAAATCGCAATCGCCCAGGAAAAAAAGCGCAAGTCGCTGGAAAAGAAAAAAGAAGAAGAACTGCAACGCGAACTGGCTGAGAAAAAACGCAAGGAAGAGCAACAGGAAAAACTGGCCGAGCAAAAGCGCAAGGCTGAAAAACTGGCGCTGGAAGATGCGGATAAAAAGAAACAGCAGGCCAAGGATAAGCTTGCCAGCGATAAATTGTTTAAAGAACAAATGCAGCGCATGACGAATCAGGCCGCCAATACGGGTAGCGGCGGCTCAGGTGTTGTTGCCAAATCGACAGGGAATAATCGCGGCGACCCCAGTTATATTGCAAAAATTGCTGCCAAGGTTCGTTCCAACACCAATTTCAGTGCAATTGACAGCACGGCCGGTAATCCTACAGTCGAATATCGTATTGACCTATTGCCAGATGGTTCACTCCGTGGTGCAATACGCAAACTTAAATCATCGGGGATACCCGGCTTTGATGAGGCGGTGGCAAAAGGCATAGAAAAGTCTGCACCTTTCCCCCGCGACAAGTCAGGCGAAGTACCTCCCAGCCTGGAGCTGGTCTATCGTATGAAGGAAGAATAAATACCAATGATGTCCATGTTGAAGAAAATTGCGGTCTCCGCTGTCCTGGCCGCAGTAGGTAGTTTGAGCGTTCTGGCACCTGTGCACGCACAGATCAGGGTTGAAGTGTCTGGCGTCGGTTCCAACCAGATCCCCATTGCCATTGCCGGTTTTACCGATGAAGCGCTGACACCCCAGCAGGTGACCAGTATCATCAGGGATGATCTTACCCGCAGTGGTTATTTCCGGCTGATTGATACCAATATCGTGCTGAATGAAAATTCCGTTATTAATTTTGGTGACTGGAAATCCAAAGGGGCCGATGCCCTGGTCGTGGGTAGCGTCCAAAGCCTGAGTGATGGGCGTTTTGATGTCCGCTATAAATTGTTTGATACCCTGAAATCGGCTGCCCTGGCTGGCTTTTCGGTATCCGCGCCACCGGGTAATATCCGCCTGACAGCCCATCGTATTGCCGACGATATTTATGAAAAACTGACGGGTGTGCGTGGTGTATTTTCAACCCGCATCGCCTATGTCACCAAGGCAGGCTCTGAATACCGTCTGGAAATCGCCGATGCCGATGGCGAAAGCACCAAGGTAGCCCTGCGTTCTGCCGAACCCATCATTTCACCTTCATGGTCACCAGATGGCACCAAGGTGGCCTATGTTTCTTTTGAATCACGCAAGCCCGTCATCTGGGTACAAAACCTGATTACTGGTGAGCGCTCCATCATTGCCAACTTTAAAGGCAGCAATTCTGCACCTTCCTGGTCGGCTGATGGCAGCAAACTGGCGGTGGCGCTGTCGCGTGACGGTCAGACCCAGATTTTTACCGTTAGTGCGAATGGCAGCAATCTGCAAAAGCTGACCAGCAGCTCCGGCATTGATACCGAGCCGCAATTTTCTGCTGATGGGCAGTCGATTTACTTCCTGAGTGACCGTAGTGGCGGCCCGCAGATTTATCGCATCAGCACGGCAGGTGGCGAAGCAAAAAGGGTGACTTTTAGCGGCACTTACAATATCACACCAAGAATATCCCCGGATGGCAAGACTTTGGCTTATATTTCACGTCGTGATGGCAAATTCCAGTTATATGTCATGGATTTGGCCAGTGGTCAGGAGCAACGATTGTCCGACACCACCAAAGACGAGTCACCGAGTTTTTCACCCAATGGCCGTTATATCATGTATGCCACAGAGTCAGGCCGTCGCGGCTCGCTCGCTGTGGTATCGGTAGATGGCAAGGTGAAGCAAAAATTGACGGTTCAGGCCGGAGATATTCGGGAGCCCACCTGGGGTCCTTTCATGAAATAAGCCGTATTTATTTCGGTGTTCATTTATTTAATCAGGAGAGAAAATGCGTTTCACATCCCAATCCAAGACTCTGGCCATGCTGATTTCCAGCATTGTTCTGATGACAGCCTGCGCTTCCAAAGTGCCGCTGGAAGAAAAAGCAAAAGTGGAAGATAAACCAGTTACCACTACCCAGAACAACCAGGCTGACCCGAATGCCGTCAAGACAGTGACAACGACAGTTGATCCGTTGACACAAGGTGCACTGGCAAAACGTAGCGTGTATTTTGACTACGATAGCTATACCGTCAAAGATGAATTCAAACCAGTTATCGAAGCGCATGCCAAGTTTTTGGTCGCCAATAAAAATCGTGGCATCCTGATTCAAGGTAATACCGATGAACGCGGCGGTCGTGAATACAATCTGGCACTCGGCCAAAAACGTGCTGAAGCAGTACGTAAAGCCCTGAGCCTGTTGGGTGTACCAGAAGCGCAAATCGAAGCCGTTTCTTTGGGCAAGGAAAAGCCAAAAGCAACTGGCAGCGACGAAGCTTCCTGGGCTGAAAACCGTCGTTCAGACATCCTCTACAAGTAATCTTCGTGCCTGAAGACCTGACAGCGTCCGGTCTTCATTTGCGTTCAACGCCGGATAGCTGCCTTAGCTGTTCCGGCGTGCTTCCATTTTTTTGCAGATCGCCATGAAACTCAATTCCATACGCACTTCTTTTATTGCAGCGGCTTTCGCCATTGCACTGGCACCTTCTGTCGCGTCAGCCGGCATTTTTGACGACGACGAAGCGCGCAAGGCCATACTGGATCTGCGCAACAAGGTCGATGCCGTGAGCAACAAGCTGGATTCCAAACTGGAAACCAAGGCAGACAAAAGCACGGCGCTTGAACTGGCGAATGAAAATGAACAGTTGCGGGCAGAAATTGCCAAACTGCGCGGACAAATTGAAGTGCTGAGCAATGACCTCGCCAATACCCAGCGCCGCCAGCAGGATTTTTATGTCGATCTGGACAACCGCGTACGCAAGCTTGAACCCAAGCGCACGACGGTGGATGGCAAGGAAGCGACTGTGGATCCCAACGAGCAGCGCTCCTTTGATGCTGCCATGACCCTGTTCAAGGGGGCAGATTATAAAAATGCAGCAAACGCATTTTCCAGTTTCCTGGTGAATTATCCGCAATCGGCGTATGCCGGTTCTGCCCAGTACTGGTTGGGTAATTCGTATTACACGCAACGTGATTTCCGCAATACCATTGCAGCCATGCAGCAACTGGTGAAGACCTATCCCGATCATCCAAAAGCACCGGAAGCCATGCTCAATATCGCATCTTGCCATATGGAGCTGAAAGAAAAAGCCGCCGCCAAGAAAGTGCTGGAAAGCCTGATTGCCCAGTATCCTGAGACAGAAGCCGCACAAGCCGCCAAGAATCGTTTGTCTGCCATGAAGTAGTCGCAACGGGCGATAATCTGCCAGCAGCGTTGACAGGGTACTGGGAACATACTATAATCTCGGTCTTCGGGTCGTTAGCTCAGCTGGTAGAGCAGCGGACTTTTAATCCGTTGGTCGCAGGTTCGAATCCCGCACGGCCTACCACGAATACCAAAGACTTAGGTCACATTACTAAGTCTTTATCTTTTTTAGCAGTTTTGGGTCGTTAGCTCAGCTGGTAGAGCAGCGGACTTTTAATCCGTTGGTCGCAGGTTCGAATCCCGCACGGCCTACCAAAATATAGTAGTACAGAACAGGGTTACCCGCTTCGGCGTGTAACCCTTTTTTGCGCCCATATATGAAAATATTCCCCAATTGGGGAATATTTTTTTGTCGCCGTTCCCCGAGTTGTATATCAATTTGGTTATTCTGCTACTTTAGCGTGATGCGACGATAGGAAAATATACGGCCAGATTGTCTATTTTTCTGTCAGAATTGCCGTCATTTTTCATGGCTACAAAGATAGATGGGACGCTGTCTACTAGACACATCTATGATGTTGTATTTGTCAGCAATATACATGCGTAACGTTGAGGGCTTTTTCTTTGACAAATCGGATGGAAGAAATAGAATTCTGGCAACATACAGATGCTGAACTAATACAGACTAATGATGTAACAGTGAATTTGTTTTATAAGACGTGTTGCCTATATTCTGACAAATTCACTATGAAATATGATACTTTGAGCACCAACCTAAGCAGAGAGAAATACTGAATGGACGACCACACAAAAAAAGGCTATAGCCTCATCAACCGCCGCAAAAATCAGTGGTCAAATGAAGAGGAAGTACGCCATGCGTGGATGAAGGGACTTGAAGAAGCATTACAAATGGATCTCGACGCGGAAAGAGCAAAGCGCGATTCCAGCTACAACAATGTCATTATTGAATTTAAAGCCCCTTCGCTCTTCAAGGGTAGCGAGAAGAGTCCAAAGTTTATCGAAGCAACTGAAGGCCGACTTTTAAAGTATATACAGCATCTCGCTGGAGTAGAAGGACTGGACGAGAAGGACTACATCGGTGTGGCCATAGATGGCGACCATATTTCGTTTGCACAGGTTCAGGATGGCAAGATCATCCACCAACCGCTTATACCGTTCTCGCCTATTTCCTTTCAAATGGTGGTGGATGCGCTCAAGGCGAATTTTCGTCGTGCTATTACTGCTGAGAACTTGGCCGAAGATTTCGGTCATGACTCACAGACTGGACGCGAGTTTATGCAGGAGTTATCTGATGCCCTTGCAGATGCTTTGAGTCCAACTGCTGGAAATCGAAAAATCAAAATGCTCTTCGAGGAATGGGTAGCACTTTACGGGCAGGCTGCCGACCTCAGTATTCAACAACGTAAAAAAATAAACGGTTCACTGGGTTTCGATTTTTCTGGCCAAGAAGAGATAGATCTCCCTGCAAAACTTTTCGTTACGCACAGCTTCCACTCATTGCTAATGAAATTGATTGCGGCCGAAATAGTTGCTGCTCATGGCATGGGTTCGAGTACATCACTCATACACGAGCTATTGGCCCTTGAAAAAGACGAGGCCATGATTGCAGCGCTTTTGGCTGACATTGAGAATGGAGGTTTTTTTAATGCCGTTGGCTTGCATGGCTTTGTCGAAGAGGCGATATTTAGTTGGTATTTGGACGCGACAAGCAAAAAATCAATTCGCGTGGCTTTGTGCCAAGCTATTCGCGTGCTCATGGCGCAACTCTCCGTTTACCGATTCGATACGATCAAGAAAACAGGCCGTTCACGCGACGTGCTACGCGATTTCTACCAAGATCTTGTGCCTGAAGAATTACGGAAAAGTCTTGGTGAATTCTATACGCCAGATTGGTTAGTCGAACATTCCGTTGCAAAACTGGGCTACGACAGCGAAAAATGGCTTGTCGCCCGCGTGCTTGATCCGACGTGCGGATCTGGATCATTTTTGTTAGAAGCCATAGAACAAAAACGTCGTGCTGCACGGGGAGCTAACTGGGACGCCACTCGTACATTGGAAATGCTCACAAGTACCGTATGGGGCTTCGATCTCAATCCTTTGGCCGTTCAGTCATCCCGCGTCAATTTCTTGATTGCGATTGCAGACCTGTTGCAGCAATGCAAAGGCAAAGATATCGAAATTCCGGTGCTGCTGGCCGATGCTGTTTATTCACCTGCGCCAAATCCAGATGGCGACCAGAAAGTCATCGAATACAGTATCGGAAGCGAAAAAGCAAACCTGAAAGTCATCTTACCTGCTGATCTAGCGAGAGACCGCATCCTACTCGACCAAGTGTTTCAACTCATGGGAACTGAAGTCGAGAACGATAGTGAATATTCGGTGGTAGCTGCAAAATTGGTGCGCGCATCAATCCTGACTGCAAACCAATCAGCAGAATGGGGCGAAAATCTGAAAATAACGTACGATCAGGTTCTTGATCTTCACCGCCAGAATTGGAACGGTATTTGGTTCCGAATCGTGCGCAATTTTTTCTGGTCGGCAACAGCAGGACAATTCGATGCAATCGTGGGAAATCCACCATGGGTACGATGGTCAAATCTCCCAGAGGCATATCGAAATCGAGCGAAACCAACATGCGAAAAATATGACATTTTTTCAGACACCAAATTCCATGGTGGTAATGAACTGGATATTTCAGCGATCATAACCTACACGACCGCTGACAAGTGGTTGATAGAAAATGGACGTTTGATTTTTGTGATTACCCAGACCGTATTTCAATCACCCTCGTCGCAAGGGTTTCGGCGCTTCCGTCTCAATGCGACAGATCGTCTCGTCCCTCTGTCCATTGATGATATGAAGGAATTGAAGCCATTTCCAGATGCGGCAAACAAAACCGCCATCGTGATGTTCACTAAGCAAGAAGGTGGTATTGCCAAATATCCGTTAGATTATCGCGTTTGGATGGGCAAGCAAAAAGTAGATCTTTCTGGCAAGCCGAAAATGGGTCGTGGTGGCAAAACACAGCGTTCGAAAGCAATACACCCACGGCTACATTTAGGTGATGTACTTGATATAGTGGATATTGTCAGAATGGAGGCAACCCCTGTTTCTGAAACGATGGAAGGAGCACCGTGGGCAATTATGAAGCCAGGGCATTTTGAAGCATGCAAAACACTCTTCGGGCCTTCTACTTGGGTAAATGGCAGAAAGGGAATTACAACCGATCTGAATGGTGTCTATTTCGTTGAAATCATTGACTCTAATGAGGCCGATGGCACTGTTAAGGTACGAACACGTCCACATGAAGGAAAAACCGAACTCGGAAATGCTCGTGATTTTTGGGTAGAGGCTGAGAGTTTATATCCACTTGCTAAAGGGGCAGGTGATCTGCATGCCTGTTATTTTCTCTCCGAAGATAATCTATACACGTTTGTCCCGAATAAAGGAATTAATAAAGCCGAACTTGAACTAGCCGCAGATACATTCAATACAAACACAAACCCGAAGACGTTTAAATTTTTTAAAGCCTACAAGTCATTCTTGGAATCTCGTTCCACCTATAAGACTAGAATGAAGAATGCACCTTTCTTTTCTATCTACAATGTGGGCGATTATACGTTCGCACCATACAAAGTTATTTGGGCAGAGATGACTGGTGATTTCAGTGCAGCGGTAATTTCAACTCATATGGTTCCAGCATTTGGAGCACGTACGTACGTGCCAGATCACAAACTGTATTTCGCTGACTTTGTAAAACCAGAACCAGCCTATTTTCTTTGTGGTTTACTGCATGCTGAGATAGTCAAAGAGATGATCGAAGCACACAATGTGTCCACCAATATGGGCGATATTTTCAAGCATGTTAGTTTGCCGAATTTCGATCAAAATAATATAGATCATATTGAACTAGGTAAGTTGGTGAAGCAGGCACACACCCAACATGATTCAACTAAAAGAGCCAAAATTGTCAGCAAAGTTCGCCTTGCAGCTGAAAAACTCATTCTGGCAGAAATAGCGCATCGAAGCTAAGAGATAGAAATCTCTCCAGTGGGGCATCGTTGTAAACGGGTTTTCTTTGACAACTCATGGAAACTATTGGCAACTTGGTTGTCTCCAATTTGCGTATTTTGGTTGCCAACTGGTTCCGATTCTTTGCTAACCTTGAACCTGTCAGGAAAAACCCTGAGGCATTCGGAAAGGTCTATATATGGCATTCAACGAGCGTCTTTGCTTACACTCAGTTTTCATTTGTTGATGTATGTTTTACGGAGGTTCTGAACACTCATCATGACGATACGGGCAACATGGCTATTGGAAAGTTGCGTCGGGTTAGTTTGCATAAAAAAAGGATGAAAAAGTAGATTGGCAACCATTGGTAACTATTGGTATCTTCTTTGAAAATTGGTTGCTAGTAACCAGTATATGCATGATGTGCAAGTTTGCAAATGAAGGTGTTACATGGATTTACCTTAAAACTGTGGGGAATATTTCGAGGTTGAAACTGAACACAAGGGGCAAGAAATAGGATAGAATACGTTTAAATATTCCCCACAGTTTTTATTTAAACCGTGGCTGGACGTGGTTTATATAGGGATAGCAGCGCGGACTTTTAATCCGTTGGTCGCAGGTTCGAATCCCGCACGGCCTACCAAAACAAAGGACTCAGGTGTCATACCTGAGTCCTTTTTTGTTTTCCTGCGCAGATATCTGTAATACTGAAGCAATGGCTGCGGTGTGAAGAGTGCTGCCCATCCATTAAAAATGTTGTTACATCATCGACAGCTTCAGTATCCACGTGCCATGATCGACAGATGGCGCAGGCTGTCGGGTTTTCTTGTGCGGGCTGTGGAATTATCATGCCCCTATGTGGGATGTATAAGAAGTATAAGATGCGAGTAGATCATCATGAAAAAGACAGGTAGTAAAGTGGCAGAAATGCAAGAGAAACAAGAGAAGCATGAAATACGTCCTGGTCAGTCTCTGGAATTGCTGAAAGAGCTGCATATACTGACACGTGACGGCAAGATGAATCAGGATAGCCGTCGCAAGCTCAAGCAGGTGTACCACCTGTATCAGTTCATTGAACCTTTGCTGCTGAAACTGCAGCAGGACCATGCAGACATCAGCCTGGTGGACCATGGTGCCGGCAAGTCTTACCTGGGTTTTATTTTGTATGACCTGTTTTTTAAATCGGCGCAGGCGCAAAGCAAGGCCAGGATTTATGGCATAGAGACCAGGGATGAACTGGTGCAGCGTTCGACCGAGTTGGCGCAAAGGCTGGATTTTCCTGGCATGTCTTTCCTGAATCTGTCGGTTGCCGATTCGATTAGCTCGGATGCCTTGCCTGAAAAAATTGATATTGTCACTGCCTTGCATGCCTGTGATACCGCAACCGATGATGCCATCCAGTTTGCGCTGAAGAAGAAGGCGCAGTTCATGGTGCTGGTGCCTTGTTGCCAGGCTGAAGTGGCGGCCGAACTGCGCAAGGACAAGGGCGAGGCAGTGCGGAATAATCCACTGTCGGAAATGTGGCGTCACCCTATCCATACGCGTGAATTTGGCAGCCAGATCACCAATGTGCTGCGTTGCCTGCAACTGGAAGCGCACGGTTACCAGGTCCGGGTCACGGAACTGGTAGGATGGGAACATTCCATGAAAAACGAATTGATCGTGGCTGAATATAAAAACCTGCCAGCAAGGCGACCAGCAGAGCGTCTGGCTGAAGTCTTGAAAACCACGGGCCTGGAAGCCATGGAAAGACGTTTCTTTGTGCATTAGTCTCTTATTGTGACATGTTGCAAGCTGGTCACCGTCAGGTCATAAAAAATGATTAATATCATTTATGTTTAATTCAGTTCAATCATCATTATCATCAATAAAGGATAGAAAACATGCTGGCCGCCGTTGATCTGGGTTCCAACAGTTTTCGCATGCACATCGCCCGACATGAAGGCGATGTCATTAAGGTCGTTAAAAGTGCACGCGACCCCATACGTCTTGCCGCTGGCCTGGATAAGAATGGCAACCTGACGCCAGAGGCGATGCAAAAAGCTATTTCCTGCCTGGCCCGTTTTCGTGAAATCCTGGATACCTATCCGGTAGAAAACCTGCGCGTCGTCGCTACCAATACTATACGCATCGCAAAAAATGCCGCGCAATTATTGCCGCTGGCAGAAGCAGCGATAGGCTGCCCCATCGAAGTGATTTCGGGCGAAGAAGAAGGCCGCCTGATCTACATGGGTGTCTCGAATGCAGTGGCGATTCCTGGTGAACGCCGGCTGGTGCTCGACATCGGTGGTGGTTCTACCGAGGTGATACTGGGGCATGGTCATGAGATACTCAAGGTGGAATCCTTCAGCATTGGTACGGTCAGGCATAGTACTAGTTTCTTCCCGGATGGACGCCTGACAGATGCGGCTTTTGAAGCGGCGATCTTGTCTGCCCGTTCGATGTTTGAAGATGCGGCACCACCTTACCAGCCTCAGCATTGGCGCAAAGCCTATGGGTCTTCCGGCACCATGCGGGCAATTTCAGATGCCATCAGCAAAGGTGGTCTGGGTGATGGCACACTGACGCTGAAAAACCTCAATCTGCTCAAGCAATATTGCGTACAGACCGGGCAAATAGCGCAACTGGAATTAAGCGGTATCAAACCTGAACGGGTAGCTATGGTGGTGGGTGGCCTGGCCATCCTGATAGGCTTGATGATGGAATTCAATATCGCTATCTTGCTGCCGGTAGAAGCCGGTCTGCGCATGGGGGTGATGTGGGATTTATACCTGCGTGCCACCAAGCGTGACCGTCGTGAGCTATCGGTGCAAACAGTGGCCAAGTTATTCCACAGCGATGTGTCGCGTGCCAACCGGGTGGCGGATATGGCGAAGTCGCTCTACCAGCAATTGAAACCTGCGTCGGAAACCTATGCGCGCCTGTTGCAATGGAGTGCGATACTGCATGAGGTCGGCATGGTGATATCGCATACCGGCTATCACAAGCATGGCGCTTACATGATAGAAAATGCCGATATGGCAGGTTTTACCACGCGTGAACAAAGGGTGATGAGCAAGCTGATCCTGAGTCAGAAAGGCAATCTGCGCAAGATCGGTGATGGCCTGGCAGACGTAGATTTTGCCAAGGCAGTATTGGCCCTGCGACTGTCGGTCATGCTCATGCATTCACGTGCAGAGATTGATTTTGAAGATGTGCGTCTGAAAATGAAGGGCAGGGTTGAACTGGAAATGAAACGCGACTGGGTCAGTGTTCACCCAACAGTGGCTTACTGGTTGCAAAAAGAAATTGAAGCCTGGCGTGAGATCGGGATAGATTTCCTGGTCAGGGCGAATGTGTAAATTTTTTCGTCAGCCATACTGGCAATTCCTTGCCCTGTGATTTTGTCCGGGCAAGGATGCCATTGTGTCAAAGCCATATCAAATGCTGTCACATGCTATCAAATGCTATCAAATGCAATCGGCCACCATCAGTGACCTGAATACGCGTCCCAATAATTTGCCGGATTGATCATAGGCTTCAAATAATACCGTGCCGCCAAACTTGTTTGGTTTCCCGCCCAGCAGGTCATAAAAGTGGATCTTGCTGACTGCTTCTAACGGGAATGAAATGATAGGCCGGTTTCCCAAATACGGGTTGTGTTGCAATTTGTAGATATGGATAAGCGAGACTTCCGCCTCATTGAGTTTGCCATGGGCTGCTGAATTCGGATCGGTGTCATAGTCAAGATCGCTGGATACAGCATACACTTTCATCCTGATGTCTTGATTGACTGCCTTGCCATCAATTTTCCCTGCCAGTGCTCCATCGGTCAATTTGTCGATTTGTATTTCAAACTGATGCTTGCCATTACCAAAGTCGGGAAAACTGGCATGGCATTTTAAAACTTCTTCCGCACTCGCAAGATTGACCAGCAAGGCGCTTGCGATAGCAAAAATATACTTGAATGTGTTCATCATGCCTACTCCACATTGGAAATGTCAGGCTCAGGATGACATAGTCTGCGTGCGGAGGCACGCATTGCTTGCAAAGTATTGAATATCAGTACCAAGGGTAATACCAAGGGCAATAAAAAAGCGATGCCAGATCAATCTGGCATCGCTTTTTGCATCGGGTAAGCTGTATCAGAAATCGAATTGTGCTGACACTTTGTAAGTACGTGGCGCACCAGGGAATAAATAACCACCCAGTGACTGGGTCACATCGCGCCAGTAAAACTTGTTCAGCGCATTGTCGATATTAAAGCGCAGGGCCGTTGCCGTATTACCGATTTGTGTCGCATAGCGAGCCCCCAGATTGACGACATGGTAACCGGGCACGGTCACACTATTATCCGGGCTGAATACCTTGCTGCTGGCATATTGCCAGCTTGCATTCACATTCAAACCCTTGATTTCAGCTACAGCATAATCGGCATAGACAGTAGATTTGAAGCGCGGCACATTCATGACGCGCTTGTCGTCCAGGCTGCTGATGCCGGTGTTTTGCTGTTTGGCATCAAGGGCAGTCAGGCTGGCTCCCAGATTCAGTTGTGATGTCAGCCTGCCTTGTGCCGAGAGTTCCACACCTGTATGCAGGGCTTCACCATTGCTGACATAGGTATTGCTGCTATTGGTATATTCCAGCGGCTTCTTGATGCGGAAGATGGCTGCAGACAGGCTCAGGTCACGCTGTACATCTGCCTTCACACCGAATTCAACTTGTGTGGATTTGCCCGGGTTCAGCATTTTGTTTTCATTGCTGGTACCGAAAGGGGCAATGCCGCCATGCTCCAGGCCTTGAGCAAAACTGCCGTAGACAGAAACTTGTTGCACAGGTTTGAATACCAGCGCTGCCGTCGACAGGAACTTGTTCTGGTCATAGCCAGGATTATCCAACTGAGTGCGTGAAATATTCAAGCGACGCAGACCCAGATGCAGTTTCAGATTGTCTTGCAGGCTGATGATATCTTGTACAAAGGCAGACCATTCCTTGTCAGTACGACGCAATAAAACCGGGCCGGTTTTATTGGTGGATGGTGCTACTGCAACAGGGCGTAACAAATTACTGCTGCCCACATAGTCATACACGTAGTCACCAAAATAATCTTTACGTTGTGAATTGCTGAGGCCGACAGCCAGCTCATGCTGCATACCACCAAGACTGAATTTACCATTCAGTTGTGCTTGTGTACCCCACTGTGATTTGGATTCATTCACGCTCTGGTAGTCATACACATCATAGTCACCATTTGCGCAATAGCCGGGGTAAAGATTCGCTGCGCCACAGCCATAAGGGAAGGCCGTGTAATCATCACGTTTGAATTCATGCTTGTTGGCAGACAGGCTGGCTTGCCAGTCCTGGTTGATCTGGTATTCAAAACGCAAGCCCAGATTGCTGTTGCGGGTATCCACCGGTTTGGCCCAGGGCTGCGCATTCAGCATCAGGTCTGCTGGCACGCCGCGTGGCAAATCTGTGCCATTGAATAATTGAAAACCGGGAACCGACAACTGCGATTTATGTTGATAGTCAGCATCGATCTGTAGCAGTGCCTGTGGTGTGATATGCCAGTCAAATGCGGCGGATACAAACTGGCGTTCGCCATCCGCACCTTTGACATACGAACGCAAACGTTCACCGGCGGCATTGATGCGGATACCAAACTGGCGGTCGCTGGAATTATCGCTAATATCTGCTGCGCCATACAGCGTGCCACGTTCACTGATTTCCAGATTGACGGAACGCAACGGTGCACTGGTCGGGCGTTTGGTCACATAGTTGATGATGCCGCCCGGCGTTGCAAAGCCAGCCTGGAAACCGGCGATGCCCTTGAGTATTTCTATGCGTTCCTTATTTTCCAGCGGGATGGAGGCATCACCTGGAATGGCGAAACCATCCTTGCGGTAGCTGGATGAATTGTCGAGGGCAAAACCGCGTATCGAGAATTGTTCGGCATAGCCAATGGCATTGTAGGCGTCATTCACGCTGGCATCGAATTTCATCGCATCCGTGGTCTGGCGCACGCGCAAATCCTGCATCTGGCTACTGGTTATCACATTTACCGAAAAAGGGGTATCGACCAAAGCCGTTTCGATAAAACCGGATGCCTTGCTGCGTTCTGCTTTGCCTTCGGATGTCTTGTTGCCCGTTACCACGACTTCAGGCAGGGGTTTTTCTGTAGTCTGGGCCTGTGCCTGGGGTAATAATGCAAATGCCTGTGCAATGGAAAATGCCAACAGGGCAGGACGAAATGATGGTTCAGACATGGTGTGCTCTTTATTTGCGCTTTAATGCGTTGTGGATGGCAGCGCGGGAGCAAACAAAGAAACGGAAGGACGGGACTTTGCGCTTCCCTTCGCTGGCATTATCCAGATCAGGTAGAAGGGACTCTCTCACCCGGAAACATTTGCTTCCAGGACCCCTAGCGAAGCCCCTACTTTACCATGAAAGCGGGTACAAGACTTGTAACGTGACTTGAACAGTGGTTTGGTGTCTAGTGTAGTGCTGCAACACTACACTAGCGGAATCTCAATGTTATCAAGGAAAATTCCTTTAGGACTTACGCAAAACCGCCACAGCTGCGTTGCAGCTCCTCTCCTAGGAGCCGCGTACATTCGTCTGTCTTCGTCGCCGCACCTTGCTGGAACAATTTTGCGTAAGTCCTATCCTAAATAGTTGTTGAAACAACTGCATGTATAATTGGCAAATGATATTTGTTCGGGTCGCCCTTTATTCACGCTAGCCACATCCATCTCAATATGCTTATGTCCAATTTTCAGCGGTTATTTTTAAGTTTTTGCTTGCTCAATGCTACTTCAGCCATCGCCCAAGAAGCCACGCCTGCGCCAGAATACACACTGAAACGCGAAGACCCCTCGACTGGCTCGCGTATCAGGCAAGATGCAGTGACGGGTATCAGGGTACCTATCAATAAATCGTATGCTGAGTTGACGAGCGAGCAAAAAACCAAGGTGCGTTCATTGTATGAACACCTGGATGAAACGGATGAACCACCGTATCCATTAAAAGGTACCAAAGAAATTCTCAGGGCGATTTCAAATGCCCAGGATGTACTTCATCTACAAGGGGATTTGTCGGTCTTTGTTGAAGTCAATGCGGATGGAACGCCGAATGCCGTTGGCGTCATAAAATCACCGGATGAACGGATGACAAACTTGGTGGCGACGGCATTGATACATGAACGATATAAGCCAGGCTTGTGCAAGGGAACACCATGCAAAATGCAATTTCCCTTGCGTATCAAATTAGGCGTAACACAATGAACGTTAGTGGGCATAACGTTAAAAGCGGAGTGTCTTCCGCTTGCGCGAAGCCAAGCGGCACTAGTGAAATGGACTGTTAAAACCAAAATGTAATTGGCATATATTAACTTCGATATCGCGTAAACATTTTCTTGTAGTTTAACAGTCCATTCTCAGTTGGTTCAGACACCTATTTTGTTATGTTTTCTGGTTTTACAGATTATTTGACAAGTAATTTCTGCTCCAGTTGATTCAAGCGCGAGTCAATCTTTTTGTCGTTGTTCGCTGTGGCTGCATCGATAGCATTTTGTAGTTGGTTAGCATTTTTAATATTATCTTTTTGAACAATTTCCACTGTGCTTTGTAATTGATTTAAAGTATTTACGATATTTTTCTGAAATGAAATTGCATCTTGAGATAGCTGACTAGCTGCTTTGTCCATACTTGTTTGTGTACTTACTGTGGAGACTTTATTTCCTTGATCAGACAAAATTTTAGTTTGTGTTTGATCCAGGGACGCATTCACGATAGCCTTTGCAGTTTGCTGGGTGCAAATATCTGCATAACGTTCAAGAGCCATATACGCTTCTGTGAATGTTTTTGGTCGCAATGAAGAAGTTGTATCTGCAGTGCTGATAGTTTTTTCATTTTCTTTTTTTCGCATAAGCAGTCGTTCGGCTTGTTGATCTAGCGCTGTGAAAATGTGGTCTTTGACTTTGCTGGCGTTCGGAGCAAGAAGGAATGACTGTGAAAAATTATTTTCCACGCCATTTAGACCCGTGAATAATGCGCCAAATGTTCCGACAATGATTGAATTGGCTTTGCCGATACCTAGTAAAGTTGTGCCCAAATTCTGTATGACATTCTGATTATTCTGTGTATATGCAAACCTTGACTGGGATTCGGAGAGACTTGTAAACCAACGTAGACAGGATATATTGACGACGGTAATTCCTTTAGCTACGTAGTCGTCGATTGAGGTTTCGTTGGCCTGTGCATTAGCGGCTTTTGTTAGAGCCTCATAATATTCAACAAACGGGCGAGCTTCTGCTGAGTTAATTGTCTCTGTAGAAATACCCATTTTGTTTTTTAGCCGTCCATCATCATCTTGCCTGTGAATTTGAGGTGGTGAAATTCCGGCAAATGTTTTGTCTGTTGTAAATGGATTGAGGGCTGAGGCACAGCCTGTCAGAAAGACAGTCAGTGCTGTTGAGACTATTGAATTTACGGTTTTCATATTGACCCCTTAATTTATTTGCTGTATTGGCGGTAAGCCCTGTTAATTTTTTTGTGCTAGCTGAAACAGACTGGCATGGAAGACATCCATCAAACTTCAACCAAACGTAAAGTCCAAATGTCATCCGCCAGCTTGTTGTCTGTTACATAGCTATAAGGTATATAAAAATAACCTTTGTCACCCCAGTCAGCACCCCAGGAATTTTGAGCTATAAAATTTTGTGTGCTATCGT
This sequence comes from Undibacterium sp. Ji50W, assembly GCF_049340445.1. Classification (NCBI taxonomy): domain Bacteria; kingdom Pseudomonadati; phylum Pseudomonadota; class Betaproteobacteria; order Burkholderiales; family Oxalobacteraceae; genus Undibacterium; species Undibacterium sp. Ji50W. The sequence goes on from NZ_JBMPOX010000009.1 coordinate 108,898, forward strand.
CATAACCCACCGCTAACACAGCATGTCCACCTATCGACTTCTCACCGCTATTTGGCAGTGTTAAGTGACCTGTATTGCGGACTTCTTCGCTAATTAAATTGCCGTAAGCTGTGAACCCGAATACGAATGGATAACCTTCTGCAAGACAGGCTTTGAGTTGACTTAAGGACTGAGTCAGGCGTTGATATTCGATGGATTGGGAGTTGCTTGCTTTTTCATAGCAAACCTGGTCTGGTTGGACGTTGAAGCGCTTGATGTTGTAACTCCAATCTACCTCTGGGCAGACGCCATCTTTGGCGATGGTTTTAAAGCCATCTCTTATGTAGGCTCCATGGTCGATTTCTTGTGTGCCCTCGATTACTCTTTCGTTGTAATAGATAAATAAACGTGAGGGCTGAAAAGCAGCTTCCGGCTTTTGGCGTAGTTGGCAAAAAAAATGCGCACTAGAAATTGCATTCGCAGTGCAAGACCCTAGTTGATCCTGGTTCAATATCTGTGGACATTTGTCACGTAAATCAATCTTGGGAGGTAAATTGTTGATTAACTCGAATGAAGCAGAATATGTGCGGTCCCGAATATCTGGTAGTTCTGGTTTCCATCCGAAATAGTAAGTAGTTTGAGTGCTGGCAAAGTTAGGCATGACGGTTCCTTTGTGAGGATATGAAATTTTTTTTCAGAAATAGGAGTTTTTAAGCATTGTTTGAGAACGTCTGGCACACGTTAAGTCTGCTCTTTCTTTCTGTATTGCTAATACTAGGATGGCAACTATTGATGAGGAATAGCTAGAAATGGGGAGGGGCTTGCCTGTAACTGTGATCTAAGATGATCAGAACGGATCTTGTCTCAGCCTGAAAATGGCAGTGCGCTTCGTGTGTTTTTCCGTATATCCCCATTTCTGGTAGTGACATTTATCAGGAAATCACGTATTTTTCTGTTATGAGCAAAATGACATCAAAAATAGGCGTAGTGTTAGTCGAAGATGATTTGGCAACCGCACAGCGATTCAGTGCTTCCATTGCGCGTTCTGATCATATGCAGCTTTTGTTTGTGGCTTCGACAGGTCGGGATATGTTGAACTGGCTTATGAATAATCGTGCCGATGTATTGCTGAGCGATCTGGGCTTGCCTGATATCAGTGGCATTGATGTGATTCGATATTGTGCAAGCCATCATCCTGAGACGGACATTATGGTGATAAGCATGTTTGAGGATGAGCAGCACGTAATGGCCAGTATCGAAGCAGGGGCATCTGGATATTTATTAAAGGATGCTTTGGACGATGATATTGAAAAGCAGATTCTGATGCTGCGCGCGGGTGGCGCACCGATGACGCCATTAATTGCCAGGTTGGTTTTACGTAAGTTCCGTAAGGAGCAGACCGTAGTTGCTGATGAGCCGCCAGGAGGTGCATTGACTCCGCGTGAAATGGAGGTATTGAACTATATCTCGCGTGGTTTTAAATACGCAGAAGTGGCGCGATTGCATGAAGTATCGATACATACGGTGCACGCGCATATCAAGAATATTTACGTAAAATTAGCAGTGCATTCTAAGAGCGAAGCAGTGTATGAGGCCAGCAGGTTGGGGTTATTAAAATAATTCAAATTAATATTGGGAGGAGTCATGCCGATCGCTATACAGAGTGCTTTTCCAGCACCGGAATCCTTAAGGACTGGTGATTTATTATTTCCACGACCACCAGACGCCGTAATTCCCATGATTCAGATGCTGAGTCAAAACTTGCTGAGCCCGGCTTTCAATGCTGATTTTGTTTCAGGAGCGCAGCTTAACGACGACCTTGTACTGGATCAAACAAGTAGTCAAATCTGGACTGCATCCGACGTTGGGAATTTGCTTGAAAAAACTGTCGAGCAATTGAAAGATGATATGCAACCTTTCAAATTTGTTGAAAATAATTTGCTCAGTGAGGCTTTTGCTGTACATGACTTGCTTACGTCTTTTTTTCCTGAAATGGACGGCATTTTTAACCCAGGTCAAACGCTTGCTGAATTCTTGAAAAATCCTCTTGCAATGATTTTTCGTGCAGGACTAGGCGGGCCGTTTAATGAACTAAGTTTAACGAATTTTGATGGACATCTGGGACCGTATTATATTGGTCATGTAGCTATGGTTTTGAAACAGGGCAATGAGGTATTCGTGATTGAAGCAAATGCTTCGGATTTTAGCCACTACCGTGTTGCACTTCATCCTTACCTAATGCAAGATGAACCGATTGTGAAGGACACAGATCCCAATAATGCTCGCATAGAGCGCATGCGTGGTTGGTGCAATCGTAAATTGGCCAAAGGAGACCTAATTTGGGCTGCAAGACCCAAACTTGATGAACCTCAATGGGCAGCAGTAAAAGAAGAAATTGAAACTCAAGCCAAGTTAATGCTAGGCAGGCCATATGATATGTTTGATTCCAAGATACTTGGAGATGATGACTGTATCTACTGCAGCGAGTTTATTTACAATGCCTGGTTGAAAGGTGCAGGTCTGGATTTATCGGATCAAGCCATATGGAAATGGGTGCTGGAACTGACACTTAACTTGGCGAATCTAAGTGCTGGTGCAACTAAAGTACTTTCTGACTTATTGCAGAAAGAACTAAGTAGGGCTGGCATTGACTTGGCCGCTAAATTTCCGTGGATGACACCAAAGATGCTGTATCACAGTCAAAACTTGGACACCAATAAATTCAGGCCTTTAGGTCAAAATGTACCGTACGCCTGACGTGCAAAAATAAGGGTGATTTGTGTGTTCGATACTGAATTGCCCCGTTTAATTTTTTTCGATTTTTCAATCTCTAATTTCTCGCTGAGCTTCAGAAATTGGCAATATCAAATTAAGTACACTCCCATTTGAAGAGGATTCCAACTGCAATTGCATCCCGCATTCACTTGCCCTCTTATGCATATTAATCAAGCCTCGACCTGTAGAGAGAGCGCTTGTATTAAAACCGTTTCCATTATCCTGAATTGACACGCAAATAGATTCCGCATTTACCGCTGTAGTGACAGATACAACACTTGCCCGAGCGTGCTTAATAATGTTTGTAAATGCTTCAAGAAATATTCTTTGAATGTGCTGCACTTTTACCGGCGTCATGTTCTGTATTGCCGGAAGTTCGTCAACTTGCCAAATTAACTCAATGCCAGCTACGTTAAACCGATGCTCAAGGCGATAACGCAAAGCGCCCAGCAAATTGCCTAAATCTCCTTCCATAGGTTCTAATGCATCGATGATTAATCTAAGTTCGTCAATTAACTCCCTTACTTGCTGTTCCATGACAGCTGGGTGCATCGTTTCTGTCCGAACGTGATTTAACATGCCTACAAGTTGAGAGCCAAAACCATCATGCATATCTCGCATAATTCGTTGGCGCTCTAAAATTACTGCTTCTTTAATTTGAGCGGACTTCTTTTCCGCATTGGCAATTTCAAGTTTGCTTAGAGCTTTACTCAAATTATTCCGGGTTCGTAACAGGCTGCGACGAGCAGCTTGCACAGAACGCGCAAACCGGCGAGCCATGATGATACTCATCGCCAGCATAAAAAAAAGAATTGAAAATCGTGCTAGCGCAAATGTCTGATAACCTTGTCTGGTATATAGCACGACAATATGATCATAGATACCAAAAGACAATGCAATGACTGCTGCACCCAGTAAAATATTGTTTTGAAAGGTAGTATTTTTCTTCCATTTTATAAATAGCAAAATAACGGTCAGAAAAACATAAAGCAACATTAACAATAACCATAAATTCCTGGCCTGGTAATTCTCGCCAAAGCTATACAAAAAAGTTAGCAATGCTGTCAGAGACATAAAAATAGTCACGCCTTTTTTAGTCCAGACTGGCTTCATTCTTAGTATATTGACAGTGCTAACAATCAGGCAGGCAACAGAGCCACCGTAAGCCATGTCGATGATCCACCCCCACCATTTGTATGGCAGGACAGGTTCTGTCGTTAAGGCATAACTGGTACGAAACCCCCACAACAGAGCAGATAAACCAAAAATCACATAAGTACGAGACCCTGACGCCCATCCAAAGCCACAAAAAAGCAATGATAAAAACATGCAAATACTGATCGTGGCTAACGATCCTCCCACTTGCCATGCCATACGCTGTTCAAACATGGGATTAATCTCTGTGAGAGGCCCGACCCAAACTTCTGATAACCCTGCATAGCGTGCTGCCTCGCCAGCAACCGTCACGGTAATATGATTTATACCCACATTCAAAATATGCTTTGCGATGTGGAACATATGGGGAGTTTGAACAAAATCTTTTTTGGAATCCGATAGCTCACCCTTACTTCCTATGATGTGACCGTTAATTTCCACCAGCAATCTATTACCAGCCCTTGGCAAGTAGATAGCATATGTCTGTGAGATATTGTCTTTGAGATTTATAGACATGGAATACCTAAAAACTCCAGATCGCATGGGTTTATATACATTCCAGGAATCTGGCAAGTCTATAAGTGTTTCTTGTTGAACCCCGCCGCTCAAATTGCTCAAGTGTGCTTTGTCCAAGCGCAACACTTGTCCATGTGCAAAACCGTGCCCGCCCAGCAAGAGTATCAGTAGCCAGAACACAAAAACCACAGGTCTTTGGAAGAAGGCAATCATTGCGCAAGCATCCCTAGTTCTGGTGATTCAATCAAAATAAAACAAGCGGTAGACTATTGACATTAAACTATGTCAATATAAATTAAGCAACACCCGTGTGTGTTTCACACACACTTTCCACTTCACTTCTATAGGGAGATAAGCATGATCACGATTCGGGACTTGACCGGGCTCAATCAGACTGAGATTTCATCCATGCCTCTCATTACCGATCAGGTACCGGTGCAAACTCATGTTCAAAATCTTGCAGCTGGAGAAAAACTGTCGGTTGCAGGTTCACGCCACAGTCAAGGTGGTCAAGCGACGTGTACGGGGCATGTAATGCTTGTAAGTGAATTGATGGACAAAATTATTGCGGTTAATGTCAATGACAACACGATTACAGTAGAAGCGGGAGCTACATGGTCACGTGTGCATCACCAACTCAATAAGTTTGCATTGGCCCCTTTAGTTCATCAGTCATCACCTGGCTTTTCTGTCGGCGGTTCACTCAGTGTCAATTGTCATGGACGCGATCCACGTATGGGACCTCTGTCGTCTACAGTAAAGAGCTTAAAACTGCTTTTGCCAGATGGCAGCATACAATCAAATGTAACGCCTGACAGTGATCTGGCGAAGGCTGTCCTAGGCGGCTACGGTAGTTGTGCCATCATATTGGAAGCCAGCTTGCAGGTTTGCCCAAATGAAATGCTGGAACAAGAATCTGAGCTTATGAGCCTGGCTGAATATCAGACCTTCATCGATAGCAAGGGAAGTGGAAGTGACCCTTGGCCAGATATGCACTATGCATGGTTGTCCTTTGACCCAGATAAGCTCTACGAAAACGTTCTGAGAGTGAGCTACAAAAATAAACAAAAACTCGCATGGAAAGACGAGAAACTGGACATAGAGCAATGGGTAACCGGGGAATTTACCCGTGGAGTCTGGAGTAAGGCACGTGAAGATAAAGTAGCACGTAGCAAATTATGGAAAGGCATCGTAAGCTATTATACAAATTCAAACCCCATCAAGAGTCGCATGAACTGGATGCGTTCATCCATTTCTTTTGTCATGCACAAGGGTGAAAAAGAAACTGATTTATTGCAGGAATATTTTGTACCTGTTGCGAATCTACAGTCATTCGTAGAAAAACTGAAAACCATTATTTACCCAGGAGACGGGAGTGTTCGCGTGATGAGTACAACCGTAAGAATAGTGCAGGCAGAAAAGAACGGGGAAACGACATTCTTGTCCTATTGCCCGACACAGACCATGGCATGTATTGCGGTCGATCTCAATGTGGATATAGAAAATGGCAAACCCAAGCCCTCAGTCATTGGTTGCTTCAACAAAGCCATACAATTAGCAATGGCAGAAGGCGGTACGTATTATTTACCTTACTATCGCGCTGCTGACAAAGCACTTTTTCAAAAAGCTTATCCAGGCTATATAAATCAACAAAAAATCATCACCAGCACTAACCCACATCGCAAATTTGACAATGATTTTTTAAATAGTTATTTCTAAAAAAAACTGGAATGTTTTTCAAAAAAAATTGGATTTAGTCAGAACTTCTTTAATATCATTGTTACGATGTTTTTACCTTTTGTCCGCTTAAATTTATCCATAAGCCTTCTGCGGAGTACACAATCAGCGCAGCCCAGATGGCTACAAAGCCGAGCATTCTGCCAGAATCAAAAGGCTCGTGATACAGCCATACGCCGAGCAGCAACTGCACCAGTGGCGACATGTATTGCAACAAGCCCAGTGTGGTCATGGGTATGCGCCTTGCGCCAGCGGCAAACAGCAGCAGCGGGATGGCGGTGATGGGGCCGCTGACCAGTATCAGCATTTTGATGTCGATGTCGCCGCTGATGAAGGCATTCTGGCCGTGCATACCCATCCAGACCAGATAGCCAAGGGCAAACGGGAAGAGCAGGGTAGTTTCCAGCGACAGACCTTCCAGCGCACCCAGGGGCGAGGTTTTGCGCAACAGGCCATAGGTGCCAAAGGAAATGGCCAGGATCAGGCCTATCCATGGCAGGTGACCGGCTTGCCAGGTCAGCCAGGCCACACCACACGCTGCCAGTGCAACCGACAGCCATTGCACAGGGCGCAGGCGTTCACGCAGCCAGACCGAGCCGATGAGGATGTTCACCAGCGGTGTAATAAAGTAGCCAAGACTGGCATCAATGATATGACCGTGATTGACGGCCCAGATATACACAAACCAGTTGGCAGACAACAGCAGGGCACTGATGGCAAAGCCGGCGATTAGTTTGGGTTGACGTGCTGCTTCACTGATCCATGACCATTGCTTGCGCCAGGTCAGCACACCAAGCAAGAACAGCAGCGACCAGACCATGCGATTCAGCAGGATTTCTAAGGCGGGCACTTCATGCAGGGCTTTGAAATAGATAGGGAAAAGGCCCCACAGCAAATACGCGGAGCCTGCAAACAAGATACCTTTACGCATCGTTGCCAATCAAAATATAAGCCTGGCAGACCAGGCGAGATCGCTATTATCGCCTTAAAGCCGAATGCTTGCTTTGATAGGGCTTACGCAAAAGCGCCCCAGCTGTGTTGCATAAGTCCTGTTAGCCTTATTTTGATCTGGCTGTTGCCAGGTGTTTGCATAGTGCTTCGGTACCGTCGAGTATGCGTGGCCCGGCGCGATTCAGCCAGTCACCTTTGACGGTGTAGAAATGATTCTTTTTGACGGCGGTCAGGATGGGAAATTGTTGCCAGTCGGCCAGTGCTTCCACGTTGTCGCCTGTGGTCAGCATTATGTCGGGATTGGCTGACAGCACCGCTTCAGTGGTGATGGTGGAACTGAGTTCCTTCAATTTGCCGAATACATTTCTGCCGCCACACAGGCGTATTGCATCTGACACCATGTGATCATCATTGAGTGTCATCAGTGGCCGGCGCACCATCTGGTAAAACACGCTGACCGGCGTGGCAGAGGCGGGCAGGGCATAGGTCTTGCGCAGGTGGTCCAGGCGCTGGCGAAATTTCTGTGCTGCGGCCTGACCAACTGCATCAGTGCCTGCCAGACTTGCCAGCCGTTCTATCGAGGTCGCCACCATTTCAAAATCATGGGGTTCGCTTTCGAAAACGGTGATGTTATTGCTGCGTAATTTGTTGGCCAGTATCTTGGCATTGCCGGTTCCCCAGATAATCACCAGATCAGGTTTCAGTGCCAGCAGGCGTTCCAGGTCGAGGGCGAAGATATTCCCTATCGAAGGCAGTTTCTTTGCTGCTTCGGGGTAGTCGCTGTAATCGGTGACGGCAACAATCTGCTTCCCTGCACCGGCTTCAAACAATAACTCGGTAATGTGCGGTGCCAGGCTGATGATGCGTTGTGCTGGTTTGGCCAGGGTCACCTGGCGCTGCGCATCGTCCAGTACGGTGATGGCAGTTTTTCCTGTAGCCGTAGCCGCAGAGGCTGCTGCACATACACCGGCAAGCACCAGCATGCAAGTAAGGCATAAGCGTTTCAGCAGCGGTTTCGCGGCTAGCAGAATGCGCATCAAATTTCCAGATTGTCGATCAGGCGCGTGCCGCCCAGTTTGGCAGCAGCTACGACGACCAGTTGCGCTTTCTGTGCAATGTCACCGGCAGACGGTGGTTGTAAATCAGCGCGCTTGCGGATGGAGATGTAATCCGGTTTCCAGTTGCGTGCGGCCAGCCTGGCCATGGCTTCCCGTTCCAGTTCGAACATGTCGAGATGGCCGGCGCTCACTTCAGCAGCAACTTCATTCAGGGTTTGGTACAGGGCAGGTGCTTCGGCGCGTTCTGCTGCAGACAGATACATATTGCGCGAAGACAGGGCCAGGCCATCATCTGCACGGTAGGTTTCTGCAGCGATGATTTCGGTTGGCAGGGCAAATTGCTTGCTCATGTTACGGACGATCATCAACTGTTGATAATCCTTTTTCCCAAACACGGCAACACGCGGCTGTACGCATGAAAACAGTTTCAGCACGACCGTAGTGACGCCGGTAAAAAAGCCGGGACGGAATTCACCTTCAAGGATATTGCCCAGATCATCCGGCGGGCGCACGCGGTATTCTTGTGGTTCTGGATACAGGTCTTTTTCCGTCGGTGCAAACAGCACATAGACGCCTTCTTTTTCCAGCTTTTCTACGTCAGCCTGGAAGGTGCGCGGGTATTTGTCGAAATCTTCATTCGGGCCAAATTGCAGGCGATTGACGAAAATCGATGCGACCACAGGGTCGCCATGTTTTTTTGCCAGGCGCATCAGGGATAAGTGTCCCTCATGCAGATTGCCCATGGTCGGTACAAATGCGGTACGCAATTGTCCGCTTAACTGGTCGCGCAACTCTTCAATGGAGGAAACGATTTTCATGGTGCAGCTCTATAGTAATAAATAAGTTTTTTATCAGTGCCAATGGATGACGCATCAATATGCATCAAAACGCATCCAGACGCATCAATCAGGCTGGCGAATAGGCCAGGCGCACATAAATCGGCGCAAAGGCTTCGGCCTGGGTGATTTCTATCAGTGTTTCCTTGGCCAGTTCAAGCAGGGCGACAAAATTGACGACCAGCACAGGGGCACCGCGACTGGGGTCGAACAGATCAGAGAATTCTACAAATTTGGCTGACTGCAATTTACGCAAAATGCCGGTCATGTGTTCGCGTACAGATAATTCTTCCCGACTGATTTTGTGATGTGCTACCAGCGTTGCCCGCTTCAGCACATCGGCCCAGGCGGACTGCAGGTCGGCAATCTCTACCTGCGGCCAGTGCAGGACGGTATGTTGTTCAATGAAGACCTGGGCATGCAGGAAATCGCGCCCCAGTTGCGGCACTGCATTCAGGTCATAGGCGGCCAGTTTCATTTGCTCATATTCGAGCAGGCGGCGTACCAGCTCGGCGCGTGGATCATCGGCTTCATCGCTGTCGGCACTTTTGTTCGATGGCAGCAGCATGCGTGATTTGATTTCAATCAGCATGGCGGCCATCAGCAGGTATTCTGCAGCCAGTTCCAGATTGTGTTTGCGTATCTGATCCACATACTGCAGATATTGCAAGGTGACTTGCGCCATCGGAATATCGAGGATGTTGAAATTTTGTTTGCGTATCAGGTACAGCAGCAGATCCAGCGGGCCTTCAAATGCTTCCAGGAAAATTTCCAGGGCATCCGGCGGGATATACAGATCGGTAGGCAGCTTGAACAGCGGCTCGCCATATAATTTGGCAAAGGCCAGCCCATCGACAACATCAGGTGTGCTGTCAACTGCGCCAACCAGTGGCAACTCGGTTGGCGGCAAGGCATTGGTGGTTGTCACAAGCTTCTCTATTTACGGGCGGGTATGGGCTAGTGTGGGCGGATATGGGTGGTATCAGCCCTTGTTTTGATAAACGTAAGCTTGCTGGTTGATGCGCGACTCAAGCTGGCGCTTCTGGGTATCGAGGTCGACCGGTTGTTTGTCCCACAGCAGGGCACGACCATCGCGCTGGCTTTGTTCCAACGCAGGATTGGTTTTTTTCAGGTCTTTGATGAACTGACTTGCTTCGGATTCGTATAAGGGGAATTGCTTGGAGAATTTCATAATTTGAAATAAACACGAAAAGGTCGGATAAAGGCGCATTTTACTCCGGTTTTGACCGGGAACTGCTTTCGCCTGCGAAGTAAAGCTATCGATGTGGCTACAGATGCTGCTCCCAACAAGGCTTCAGATCATGCCGGGAACTTACAGGTCTTTGGCATCCAGCCATTTTCTGACATGGACAGGGCGGTATGCGGTAAATTTCAGCAAGAGGCTGGCGGCATCATTGTCGATATATAACAAGTCCAGATGGGCTGCTCGCAGGAAGCCTTGCTCTACGGTATGCAGCAAGAAATCATGCAGTTTCTGGTAAAAGCCATTGATGTTGTATAAACCGACCGGTTTTTCATGAAAACCCAGTTGCGACCAGGTCAGGACTTCAAACAGTTCTTCCAGCGTGCCTATGCCGCCAGGCATGGCAATAAAACCATCCGACAGGTCTGCCATCATGGCTTTGCGTTCATGCATATTGCTAACTATATGCAGCTCAGTCAGGCTGGTATGGCCGACTTCCTTGTCCATCAATGCCTTGGGGATGACGCCGGTGACTTGTCCACCCAGGCGCAATACTTCATCGGCAATGATGCCCATCAGGCCGACATTGCCGCCACCATAGACCAGGCGTAATTGCTGGCTGACCAGTTGTGCTGCCAGTTGCCGGGCGCCAGCCGCATAGTCAGCCGTGACGCCGGGTAAAGAGCCACAATAAACGCAGACCGTTTTCATACCGGATGTCATGCCGGATTCATCTTGCGCAGGTAGTCTTGCGAGAGTTTTTCAAAGACATTCTTGGTTTCGCCACGCAGATAAGGGCTGATCAGCACGATGACCTGATAACAGCCGCGCGCCAGCGAGTCTGACATGGTCTGTAATTCAGTGTATTTGCGCGGATTGCGCACATATTCATACGACAGCCAGTAAGTGGCTACCACCACCATATTGGTGGCCAGGGCATTGATATCCATGTCAGTGGCTTCAAACTCGCCATCGGCGCGCAGGCCGTTGCACAATTCGGTCGCGACCTTGATTTTGTGGGTCAGGATTTGCTTGAAATTCAGTTCCAGCTTGCGATTCCTGGACAGCAGGTCATTGAGGTCGCGGTAAAAAAAACGATAACGCCAGACCAGTTCAAATGTCAGGTGCAGGTAGGTCCAGATATCCTGGATATTCGCCTTGCGGCCTTCAGGGAAGGACAGCTTTTTATTGATTTCCGTTTCGAACTGGGTAAAGATGGAATTGACGATATCATCTTTGTTGCGAAAATGGTAATACAGATTGCCGGGAGAAATATTCATTTCCTCCGCAATCACGGTCGTGGTGATGTTTGGTTCACCGAATTCATTGAAAAGGCGCAGGGATAATTCCAGTATGCGTTCCCTGGTGCGACGAGGAGCTTTGTGTTGCATGTCATTCTTCTCGATAAATTATTTCATAAGAATAACATTGAAAAGCCAACATCAACAGCAGATCAGGTGTCAGAACTCGCTTTGAGTTCGTTTTCGGAAGGAATGTGGATCAATCGCGTCTTGGCAAGTTTGTCGTGCAGAAACTGTCCCTGTTTGTCCAGACGGGTCGTCATGGCCCAGCCGATGACTCCAGCGGTGACGAGCAATACCGTGGGCCATTCTTTCAGGCCTAGCTGATAATTCAATGCCATGGCTGGCAAAAACCACATCCATGCCAGGCAATACCGCACGATGGCCTTCACCACAGGTAATTTGCCGCCATCCAGGTCTACCGCCTTGATGCGCCAGGTCTGCATTGCCAGGGTCTGGCCGCTGCGACTCCAGCAAAATACAAAGTAGGCACCGATCACCAGAAACAGCCAGAACTGGCGCGCATGACGCAATACCAGCGCATGCCGGCTTTGTGTCAGTACATCAAAAATCCAGTCAGACACAAAAACAATGCCAAACAACAGCATGCCTTCATAAACCATGCAAATCAGACGGCGACGTAATGGTGGAGCAGTAAGTTCAGAATTCACAGATTTATTTGGCAGAGCCCTGAGATGCAGTAGCGCTGGCAGGCGCTGCGTCTGTCACTGTCGCGACGGAAACCGGGGCAGGTGTAGCAGAAATGGCTGGCGCCGACGCACTGACTGGCTGTTGGGCCAATGGTGCAGCTATTGGTGGCGTGGCTTTGACTGTGACAGCAGGCTTGGGGCCTACTTTGAGAGGGGCCAGGATTTTTGGGTTTTTCAGTGCGTCAGCCGGAAGATTGGTGACGCTTTTCTTTTTCTCGTTTTCAGAGGCCAGGCGTTTTTTCTCGTCCTCGCTCAATTGCTGGTATTGCTGCCACTGGGCAGACTTGTGTTCCGGCTTGAGTTGGGTGGATTTTGCATAGTTTTCGCGTGCAGCCATACGTTGTTCTGGTGTCAGTTTGACCCAGTCACGCATGCGTTCTTGCAATCTGGCTTGCTCGTCAGGCTTCATCGTTGCGTAACGATTGGCGATTTCCAGCCATTTTTTCTTGCCCAGTTCGGACATCCTGTCCCATTCAGGGCTGAGTGATGTCAGGGCCTGCTTTTGGGTGGGGCTGAGTTCTACCCATAAAGGTTTGGCATAGCTGGAGCTTGCCGCGCCATTGGCTGGCTTGGCATTTGTTTGTGGTGCGAGCGCAGTGCTACCACCGGCAAAAGCCGGTGATAATGAGAAAAGCACAACAGTAAGACACAGCAGATCTCGCATTAAGTGCAACGTCACGCCTATTCCTCCGTTTTGTTCAAATAGGCAGTGAACCCGGTATCAACATAAGCGGCTGGCGGCAATTCATCAACCAGAACGGCAGTGTCGATATCTGCCAGCTCATTGATGTTTTGCTGTTGTTCATATTCATAAATGCCTATCAGGCCGGCCACCAGCACCAGCAGTGGCAGGGCGATACCCAGCTTGCCCATCCAGGAACCAGGTCCCTGGAAAGAAAAACCGGAATTGCCGGCCAGCACGCCTTTAAATGCCAATACAGCAACAGGTGCTTCCTGTTTCTTGCGTGCCATGGCCATTTTACGAGCCTGTGCTAACCTATCCAGAGTTGGCACAGAGAGGCTTTCCGCTGATTCATTCAGCGCTCGTCTTACCTTGTAAGCAAATTCAAGGTCTTTCGCTTCTTTTGAATAATTCATAGGTGAATTCCTTTAGCCTTTAGTGTGACGGCCAATGCGTGTGTTGCTCTGGAGCAGTGTGTTTTGACGCTGCCTTCTGAGCAACCCATTGCAGCGGCGGTCTCCGCTACATCCATGTCTTCCCAATAACGCATGAGGAAGGCTTCCCGTTGACGCGCAGGAAGCTTTTTTATTTCTTCGTCAATTATATTCAGAACCTGCTCGCGTTCTATCTTGTCGGCGCTGGATTCTGAGGCTTCTGTTCCTTCTTCTGCCGCATAACTTTCCAATAAGTCAAAATTGTCATCATCCTGGTTATTGGCCGGGGTAATGCTGGAAAACAGGCTGACCCAGGTATTGCGCACTTTTTCCCTGCGGAAAAAATCCAGAATGGTGTTTTGCAGTATGCGCTGAAACAGCATGGGCAATTCGGCGGCAGGCTTGTCACCATATTTTTCCGCGAGTTTGATCATTGCTTCCTGGACAATGTCTAAAGCAGATTCCTCATTGCGGACGGTATACACGGCGTGCTTGAAAGCACGACGCTCTACACCTTCCAAAAAGCTGGATAATTCTTTGTCTGTGGCCATCGTTGGCAGTTACGTTGCGGGCAGTTACGTTGTAATTACGTGTTTAGTCAGGTATTTAAGCAGGCACCAGTTCCTGATCTGATTGGATTTCTTTAGGAAGATGCCAGCACTCAAAATTGCGCACATGCTAGCAAAAATACGCGTTTATGTCCTGCATTTCGTTAAGAATAGTTTTTATGATAATCAAATTTATTATAATAACTCGCTTTTTACTGTGAATTTTCCTTGACCAAAATGCTGCGACGCAGTACCTTGTGAGTCCGCTCCAAAATCTCGGGGCACAAAATGCTTGTCTGGAACAGCCCACAATGCTGACACCGACGGGTTCGCTTTAAGAAGCTGTTTGTTCTGACCCATGCCACAAGCGTGAGAAGTCTGTCGTTGTAAAGCCTTAATACTGATTGAACGAGTGCACTAAGCCTTGCCTGGCACCACATCCAACGGATGTGTAAAGGGGAATGTGACCGCACATAAAGGGATTTCAGCTTTCCGGTCTTGCATGTCGATTTCGCCAGGAAAGAACATCCGATCAATCTCCTATGGACCTTGAAAGGACACAATTTATGAGTTCAGAATTTACAGGCGCAGAGATACTTGTCAAGTGTCTGGCCGAAGAGGGTGTTGAGCATGTGTTCGGATATCCGGGCGGTGCCGTACTCTATATCTATGATGCAATTTTCAATCAGGACAAGTTTCAACATATCCTGGTGCGTCACGAGCAAGCTGCAGTACATGCCGCTGATGCCTATTCCCGTTCATCCAATAAAGTCGGTGTGGCTCTGGTCACTTCCGGGCCTGGTGTTACCAATGCGGTGACCGGTCTGGCTACTGCTTATATGGATTCCATACCCATGGTGATCATTTCAGGTCAGGTTCCCAGTGCCGTTATCGGCCAGGACGCCTTCCAGGAATGCGACACCGTTGGTATTACCCGTCCCTGCGTAAAGCATAATTTTTTGGTGAAAGACGTCAGAGACCTGGCCGAGACCGTCAAGAAGGCATTCTATATTGCGACGACAGGTCGTCCGGGTCCTGTGCTGGTGGATATCCCTAAAGATATCAGCATGCACAAAACTACCTACAGCTACCCTAAAGAAGTCGAAATGCGCTCTTACAAGCCAGTCGACAAAGGGCATGCAGGACAAATTCGCAAGGCTGTGCAACTGTTGTTGCAGGCTGAACGTCCGATGATTTATACCGGTGGCGGCGTGATTCTCGCGCATGCAGCGCCGGAACTGAATAAACTGGTTGATACACTCGGTTTCCCATGCACCAATACCCTGATGGGTCTGGGTGGCTACCGTGCCAGCGATGAAAAATTCGTCGGCATGCCAGGCATGCATGGTACCTACGAAGCCAATATGGCCATGCAGCACTGCGACGTGCTGATCGCCATTGGCGCACGTTTTGATGACCGTGTGATCGGCAACCCGAAACATTTTTCTTCGCATCCACGCAAGATCATTCATATTGATATTGATCCATCGTCGATTTCCAAACGCGTCAAGGTTGATATTCCTATCGTTGGCAATGTCAAGGATGTGTTGCAGGAAATGCTGTCACAACTGAGTGCAGTGGAGACGCGTCCTGATCCCAAGGCGCTGGCCGCCTGGTGGAAGCAGGTCAATGAATGGCGTGCTCGTGATTGCCTGAAATACCCGACTTCCAGTGAAGTCATCAAGCCACAATCCGTTGTTGAAAAAGTCTGGGAAGTCACTAAGGGCGATGCCTTTGTAACCTCTGACGTTGGTCAGCATCAGATGTGGGCAGCACAGTACTATCGCTTCGACAAACCACGTCGCTGGATCAATTCTGGCGGCCTGGGCACCATGGGTGTGGGCTTGCCGTATGCCATGGGCGTGCAGATGGCCAATCCGGATGCGACTGTCGCCTGTATCACTGGCGAAGCTTCGATACAGATGTGCATACAAGAGCTGGCAACCTGCAAGCAATATCACCTGACACCAAAAATCATCTTGTTGAACAACCGCTTCCTTGGCATGGTCAGGCAGTGGCAACAGATTGATTATGGCTCACGCTATTCCGAGTCTTACATGGATTCTTTGCCTGACTTTACCAAGCTGGTAGAGGCCTACGGCCACGTTGGCATGAAGATAGAAAATCCGGCAGACGTGGATGGCGCAGTGCGTGAAGCCTTTGCCATGAAAGACAGACTGGTATTCATGAATTTCATTACTGATCAAACCGAGAATGTCTGGCCTATGGTCAAGGCAGGCAAGGGCTTGACTGAAATGTTGCTGGGTTCGGAGGATCTGTGATGAGACATATTATTTCCATCCTTCTCGAAAATGAAGCCGGTGCCTTGTCGCGCGTGGTCGGTCTGTTTTCTGCCCGTGGTTACAACATTGAAACCCTGACCGTTGCGCCGACTGAAGATGCCACCTTATCGAGGATGACGATCGTGACCTCCGGTTCCGATGACATCATCGAGCAGATCACCAAGCACTTGAACCGCCTGATCGAGGTAGTCAAGGTGGTTGACCTGACCGAGGGCGCGCACATAGAACGTGAACTGATGCTGATCAAGGTAAGAGCGGTCGGCAAGGAACGCGAAGAAATGAAGCGCACCGCAGATATTTTCCGTGGCCGCATCATTGATGTCACCGAAAAGACCTACACCATAGAATTGACCGGTAATAAAGGTAAATTGGATGCTTTCATTGATTCAATCGACCGCACGGCCATTCTGGAAACGGTACGTACCGGTGGTTCAGGCATAGGGCGCGGCGAACGCATCCTCAAGGTTTAGCAATTCAGGCATTTGCTGTTATTTGCCAATTCTCTACAAAAATACTTAATTATTAGGATACAAAATGAAAGTTTTCTACGACAAAGATTGTGATCTCTCCCTGATCAAAGGCAAAAACGTTGCTATCATCGGCTACGGCTCCCAAGGCCATGCCCATGCGCAAAACCTGAATGATTCCGGCTGTAAAGTGACTGTCGCCCTGCGTAAAGGCGGCGCGTCCTGGGACAAGGCAAAAAATGCCGGTCTGAACGTTGCTGAAGTGAATGACGCAGTCAAAGCTGCCGACGTCATCATGATTTTGCTGCCTGATGAAAACATCGCCCAGGTGTATGCTGAAAACGTTGCACCACACGCCAAACAAGGCGCAGTGCTGGCATTTGCCCACGGCTTCAATGTTCACTACGGTCAAGTCGTGCCACGCGCTGACCTGGACGTCATCATGATCGCTCCTAAAGCACCTGGCCACACTGTACGTGGTACTTATAGCCAGGGTGGCGGCGTGCCTCACCTGATCGCTGTATATCAGGACAAATCCGGTTCTGCCCGTGACATCGCCTTGTCTTACGCCATGGCTAACGGCGGTGGCCGTGCTGGCATCATCGAAACCAACTTCCGTGAAGAAACAGAAACCGATTTGTTCGGTGAACAAGCTGTTTTGTGCGGTGGTGCAGTTGAACTGATCAAAGCTGGTTTTGAAACGCTGGTCGAAGCTGGCTACGCGCCAGAAATGGCTTACTTCGAATGCCTGCATGAACTGAAACTGATTGTTGACCTGATCTATGAAGGCGGTATCGCCAACATGAATTACTCGATCTCCAACAATGCAGAATACGGTGAATATGTGACTGGCCCGAAAGTCGTCACAGAAGACACCAAAAACGCCATGCGCCAATGCCTGAAAGATATTCAGACTGGCGAATACGCGAAGAGCTTCATCCTGGAAAACAAAGCAGGTGCACCAACTTTGATCTCCCGCCGTCGCTTGACTTCTGAACACCAGATCGAAGAAGTGGGCGCGAAATTGCGTGCCATGATGCCATGGATCGCCAAGAACAAACTGGTCGATCAAAGCAAGAACTAATTGCTGAGATTACCGGGCATCATCCAGCGTGCGCTCGTAGGCGCACGCAGCTAGAAGGCTAAAAGTCGTCCACTTGGACGACTTTTTTTACGCCTTCAAGTGCACTTGGATCGCTAAAAACAAACTGGTTGATCAAAGCAAGAACTAATTGCTGAGATCGCCGGGCATCATCCAGCGTGCGCTCGTAGGCGCACGCAGCTCGAAGACTAAAAATCGCCCGCAGGGGCGATTTTTACTTTGTGGGTCTTATGATTGCTTATCAGATCTGTGCATTAAATTTTAATTAAATGTAAATGAAGATGTATATTGGAGGCCGGACCGTGAACGAGGCATGTCTCTGAGTTTGTTTTCACCGGCAATAATCGGGGTTATACTTCGCACACTTTTGCATCCCTTGCACAGGCAAGTGACCTATTCCACAGATTACGATAGCAAGAATGGCACCTATACTAAAACGAAAGCCCAAAGGCAGTTTCAAGTTGTTCCCCAAGAGTATGCGCAAGAACTCGGCTGCGAACGGGCATGAGGGGGACGATGTACGCGTGCCGGCCAAACCCAGGCGCGGGATTTATTTGTTGCCGAATGCTTTTACGACGGCAGCCCTGTTCTGCGGGTTCTACGCCATTGTGATGGCGATGAATCAACGTTTTGACCAGTCTGCACTGGCGATCTTTGTGGCCATGGTGCTGGATAGCCTGGATGGTCGCGTGGCGCGTATGACCAATACTCAAAGTGAATTTGGGGCCCAGTACGACAGTTTGTCAGACATGATTTCTTTCGGTGCAGCGCCAGCGCTGGTTGCCTATGAATGGTCGTTAAAGGGCATGGGCAAGCTGGGATGGCTGGCTGCCTTTGTGTATTGTGCCGGTGCTGCTTTGCGCCTGGCACGCTTCAATACCAATATTGGGATTGTCGATAAACGCTACTTCCAGGGCTTGCCTAGCCCTGCAGCTGCGGCCCTGGTGGCAGGCTTTGTATTGTTGATGGAAGACTTGCATTTCCCTGGCCGTGAGCTGAGCTGGAGTACCTGGAGCATTACCCTGTTTGCCGGTTTGACGATGGTGACCAATGTGCCTTTCTATAGCTTCAAAGATGTCAATTTACGTCGTTCGGTGCCGTTTATCGCCCCATTTCTGATTGTATTGGCCTATGTGGCTGTGGTCAGTGACCCACCCAAGGTGTTATTTGGTTTGTTCGTCTTGTATGGTTTGTCTGGTTATGCCGTGTTGCTATGGCGCTGGCGCAAGGGCAGGCCGGTCAGCCTGGTGCAGACCAGTGTCGAGCCACATGAAGAGAAATAATATTTGAGAATATGTGCGCCGGATAATATTCGGCATTTTGCAAGAAAAGTCGCCATACAGAAAATGTATCGCGGCTTTTTTGTTTTTCTGCCTGAGAAAAATGGGATTTTGCTGCTATAAATTCTTGCACTTTTCTGCAATCGCGCTTATAGTCTTTGGCATGAACTTCGCATCCACATCAATAGCAAAAAACACTATGGCAGGCCTGTCTGGTCTGCTATCGCTATTGCTGGCATCTCTACTAGCGGTTACGCGCTAAATTCCCCATACCCACAATTCGAGTAGTCTCACCACCCATGTGCGTCTTGCAAGGGTAGGCTAGAGAATATTCACAATTTACAGTTTCATCTCATATCAATTTTGTAAATTCTGTTTTTTTAAATTTATCTCAGGAGCAATATCATGGCTGACAAACTCATCATATTCGACACAACCTTGCGCGATGGCGAACAATCACCTGGTGC
Organism: Undibacterium sp. Ji50W; assembly: GCF_049340445.1. NCBI lineage: Bacteria > Pseudomonadati > Pseudomonadota > Betaproteobacteria > Burkholderiales > Oxalobacteraceae > Undibacterium > Undibacterium sp. Ji50W. The sequence goes on from NZ_JBMPOX010000009.1 coordinate 128,403, forward strand.
ATCCATGACCAAGGATGAAAAAATCCGCATTGCCAAGCAACTGGAAAGAATGAAGGTCGATGTGATTGAAGCCGGTTTTGCCGCAGCGTCGCCAGGTGATTTTGAATCCATCAAGGCGATTGCCTCCATCATCAAGGATTCCACGATTTGCTCACTGTCGCGCGCCAATGACCGTGACATCGCGCGTGCCGCCGAAGCCTTGCAGGCCGCGCAGCGCAAGCGTATCCATACGTTTATTGCGACTTCTCCTTTGCATATGGAAAAGAAATTGCGCATGACGCCAGACCAGGTGCTGGAGCAGGCGATACAGGCCGTGCGCTATGCCCGCAACTTTACGGATGATGTCGAATTCAGTCCGGAAGATGGCAGCCGCTCGGACATGGATTTCCTCTGTCGCGTGCTGGAGGCAGTCATCAAGGAAGGCGCAACGACCATCAATTTTGCGGATACCGTTGGTTATGCCGTGCCTGAACTGTACGGCAATATGCTGAAATCCCTGCGTGAACGCATCCCGAATTCCGACAAGGTGGTGTGGTCGGTACATTGTCACAACGATCTGGGCATGGCGGTGGCCAATTCCCTGGCGGGCGTCATGATAGGTGGTGCACGTCAGATCGAATGCACCATCAATGGCCTGGGTGAGCGCGCAGGAAATACTGCGCTTGAAGAAATTGTCATGGCAGTGCGCACCCGCAAGGATTATTTTGATCTGCAACTGGGTATTGATATCAGCCAGATCGTGCCTGCATCCAAGCTGGTGTCGCAAATCACCGGCTTTGCCGTGCAGCCGAACAAGGCCGTGGTGGGGGCAAATGCCTTTGCGCATGCATCCGGCATCCATCAGGATGGTATTTTGAAAGCGCGTGATACCTATGAAATCATGCGTGCCGAAGACGTGGGCTGGAGCGCGAATAAACTGGTCCTGGGTAAATTGTCTGGCCGTAACGCCTTCAAACAGCGTTTGGAAGAGTTGGGCATCGCATTGGAATCAGAGGCTGAAGTCAATGCAGCCTTTGCCCGTTTCAAGGAACTGGCCGACCGTAAGTCTGAAATATTCGACGAAGATATCCTTGCCCTGGTGTCTGATGAAGAGCATGCGCAAAACAACGACGCCTTCCATTATGTTTCTCTTTCGCAACGTTCTGAAACTGGTGAGTTGCCATTTGCTAAAGTCGTATTTACTTCAAACGGCAAGGAAGTCAGTTGCGAAGCGAACGGTAATGGCCCGGTTGATGCCATGGTCAATGCGATTGATTCCAAGGTGCAGAGTGGGGCAGAGCTGTTATTGTTCTCGGTGAACGCGATCACGACTGGTACGCAATCACAGGGTGAGGTCACCATGCGTTTGTCCAAGGCTGGCCGCATCGTCAATGGCGTCGGCGCTGATCCTGATATCGTTGTTGCTTCAGCGAAAGCCTATTTGTCGGCATTGAATAAATTGCAATCAAAGACTGAGAAACTGAATCCCCAGATTTAAAGCAGGATTTGATTCCGGCTTAAAACGGTGGTATAGTCACGCGTCCTGTCATTCCGGCGGGATTGCTATTTCACGATAACGATGGTTTTGTAGCTGTTTTTATAAAAACGGCGACTCTTGTTATCGCATGTTAAGGAAAATTATGTCTATCGAAAAAAATGCAAAAGCCGCTATCGTAGCGGACAATGCCCGTGGTCAAAATGACACAGGCTCTCCTGAAGTGCAAGTTGCTTTGTTGACTGCACGTATCAATGACCTGAATGGTCACTTCAAAGCGCACTCTAAAGATCACCACTCCCGTCGTGGTTTGATCATGATGGTTAACCGTCGTAAGAGTCTGCTGTCTTACCTGAAAGGTAAAGACCTGAATCGCTATCGCTCACTGATCGAAAAACTCGGCTTGCGTAAGTAATTCTTGCTGAGCTTAGCAAATCATTGGTAGTAAAAAGCCTGCGTCAGTCGTCTGTCGCAGGCTTTTTGTCTATGTAGAGTTTTAGTTTCTCCCAGTTTTAGCCCGGTTTTTAACGGAAATGTTGAAAACAGGCAAAAAAGCAATCCAGGCGGGTTGCTCGCGGTGAGGTGAACGACAGCGCCTGAAAATCTGTCGGCAAAATAGAAAGGACACATTGTGTTTAATAAAATTACGAAAACCTTCCAATACGGTCAGCACCAGGTCACACTGGAAACCGGTGAAATCGCCCGCCAGGCTTCTGGCGCGGTCCTGGTATCCATAGAAGATACCGTCGTACTGGCAACCGTTGTTGCAAAGAAGGATGCCAAGCCAGGTCAGGATTTCTTTCCTCTGACCGTGGATTACATGGAAAAAACTTACGCTGCTGGCCGTATTCCCGGCGGTTTCTTCAAGCGTGAAGGTCGTCCATCTGAAAAAGAAACACTGACTTCCCGTTTGATCGACAGGCCTATCCGCCCTCTGTTCCCAGAAGGCTATCTGAACGAAGTTCAGGTCATCATTCATGTATTGTCCGTCAATCCGGAAATCGATCCTGATATCGCTGCGATGATCGGCGCTTCTGCTGCGATTTCCGTTGCTGGCATCCCATTCAGTGGCCCGGTTGGTGCAGCACGTGTTGGTTATATCGATGGTCAATATGTATTGAACCCGACTGCAACGCAACTGAAACAATCCAAACTGGATCTGGTTGTTGCCGGTACTGAGCAAGCCGTGTTGATGGTGGAATCTGAAGCGCAGCAATTGTCTGAAGAAATCATGCTGGGCGCGGTAGTTTATGGCCACACGCAAATGAAAGCGGTGATCGATGCAATCCATGAACTGGTACGTGACGGCGGTAAGCCTGAAGTGCAATGGGCACCTGCTGCAAAAAATGAGCCACTGATTGCTGCTGTAACTGCAGTCGCAGAACCCTTGTTGCGCGCTGCTTATCAAACCAAAGAAAAACAGGCACGTACTGAGCAACTGAAGGCGGCAACGTCCACAGTCGCTGCCGCACTGGCTGAACAAGCTGCTGCCAAAGGCGAAGCTGCTCCTGATTCTTCCGAAGTGGGTAATATCCTGTTTGATCTGGAAGCGAAAATCGTTCGTTCCCAAATCCTCGAAGGCGAACCACGTATCGATGGTCGTGATACACGCACAGTGCGTCCTATCACCATTCGTACCGGTGTTCTGCCACGTACGCATGGCACCGCCCTGTTCACACGTGGTGAAACTCAGGCTTTGGTGATTGCTACACTGGGTACCGCCCGTGACGAGCAAAAAATTGATGCGCTGATGGGTGAATACTCTGATCGCTTCATGCTGCATTACAATATGCCTCCGTTCGCAACTGGCGAAACAGGCCGTGTTGGCACACCTAAGCGTCGTGAAATCGGCCATGGCCGTTTGGCTAAACGCGCATTGCAGGCTGCCTTGCCTGATCCGGAAGATTTCAGCTATTCCGTACGCCTGGTGTCCGAAATTACTGAATCCAATGGTTCTTCTTCCATGGCCTCCGTCTGCGGCGGTTGCCTGGCTTTGATGGATGCTGGCGTGCCGATGAAGGCACACGTGGCCGGTATCGCCATGGGCCTGATCAAGGATGGCAACAAGTTTGCCGTCCTGACCGACATCCTGGGTGATGAAGATCATCTGGGTGACATGGACTTTAAAGTAGCTGGTACTGCAGAAGGCATTACTGCCCTGCAAATGGATATCAAAATCCAGGGTATCACCAAAGAAATCATGCAAGTCGCTCTGGCGCAAGCCAAAGAAGGCCGTATCCATATTCTGGGTAAAATGCAAGAAGCCGTACCTGTCGGTAAAACCGAATTGTCTGACTTTGCGCCACGTCTGATCACAGTCAAGATCAACCCTGAAAAAATCCGTGATGTTATCGGTAAGGGTGGTGCAGTGATCCGTGCATTGACGGAAGAAACTGGTACGCAAATCGATATCAGCGATGAAGGTGTGGTCACTATCGCTTCTGTGGATGCAGCAGCTGGCCAGGAAGCCAAACGTCGCATCGAAGAACTGACTGCAGAAGTTGAAGTTGGCAAGGTCTACGAAGGTACAGTATTGAAGTTGCTGGACTTCGGCGCGATTGTCCAAATCATGCCAGGCAAAGACGGTTTGCTGCACATCAGCCAGATCGCCAATGAGCGCGTGAATGCGGTTGCTGACTACCTCAAAGAAGGTCAGCAAGTGCGCGTCAAAGTGCTGGAAACAGATGACCGTGGTCGCTTTAAGCTGTCCATGAAGGCGGCATTGTCTGAGTCTGAAGCACAAGGTCAGCCACAGCAGCAATAACAGCGGCAGGTAGTGAGGTAGATGATCAGTAGATAATCAGGCCGTCACTTGCCTTGCACCGCCAGGCTGGAAAAATGAAGAAACGCCCGTGCTTTGTACGGGCGTTTTTTTATTCGCTTACAATTCAAATCCCATCGTCCACTTTATTGATGAGTCCCCATGAAAACTGAAATGCGCGCCATAGAAATCACCCAGTACGGCAAGCCGGAAGTGTTGCAGATGGCTACCCGGCCCGTGCCTGTACCCGGCAAGGGTGAATTGCTGATACGGGTCAGTGCCGCCGGTGTGAACCGGCCTGATGTCTTGCAGCGTCTGGGCTTTTACCCGGTCCCTCCAGGAGCGTCGGATTTGCCGGGGCTAGAAGTGGCGGGAGAGGTGGTTGCCGGTGATGTCGAGGGTAGCGCGTTTCAGGTTGGAGATCAGGTTTGTGCCCTGGTGCAGGGCGGTGGCTATGCCGAATACTGTGTGGCACCGGCAGGACAATGCCTGAAGCTGCCGCAGGGCCTGTCTTTGCTGGAAGCGGCATCTTTGCCTGAAACTTATTTCACGGTCTGGAGTAATGTATTCCAGCGCGCCCATTTATCGCCGGGTGAAAGTTTTCTGGTGCAGGGCGGTACCTCGGGTATCGGTGTGGCCGCGATTCAAATTGCAAAGGCATTGGGGCATCGTGTATTTGCCACTGCCGGTTCGGACGACAAGTGTCGTGCGACAGAAAAGCTGGGTGCGGAACGCGGTATCAACTACAAGACTGAGAAATTTGTCGATGTCGTCAAGGAATTGACGGCTGGCAAAGGCGTTGACGTTATTCTGGACATGGTGGCGGGCAGTTATGTGCCGCAAGAGATCAATTGCCTTGCCGATGATGGTCGCCTGGCCATTATTGCCTTGCTGGGTGGTTCTACTGCAGAACTGGATCTGGCCCAGGTATTGCGCCGCCGCCTGACCGTGACTGGTTCTACCTTGCGCCCACGCTCGGTGGCTTTCAAAAAGGCGATTGCGACTGAATTGCAGGAACGTGTCTGGCCGCTGCTGAGTTCCCGGGCGATCGTGCCTGTGATTCATCATGTCTTCCCCCTGGCGCAGGCCGCGCAGGCGCATGCCATGATGGAAGAGGGTGCGCATATAGGAAAAATCATGCTGTCTATGGATGCAGGTTAAGAACCTGTTTACGATCTTACTGCGCGAGCGCAATCGGAGTCCACGCGGGGTTCATGTGCTGCTCAAAATGCTCATGGTCTTAAGTACATTCCGCTTTTTGCGCTGCGTTTTTGTTACCCTTACCCCGCTGACGCTCGCTCGCTACAGATCGTAAACACGTTCTACGACCTTAAAGTTTGGCTGATATGGCCAAAAAGATAGCTTATCTGCACTAAAAGCCTTCATTGAAGCGCCCTCTGGTGCAGTTTTTGTAGTCATAAAGTCATAAACCTGAGTACGCTGGTTTGACCCTGATAGCGCTGAGGGCTACAATAGACGGTTATTTATATTTTGGCTTACTATGCGACGCACCTTAATAGCCGGTAACTGGAAGATGAATGGTGGTTTTTCTGCTAACCGTTCGTTGTTGTCTGAAATAAAGGCGGGTTTGCCTGCATCATTAAATTGTGATGTCCTGGTATGCCCACCAGCACCGTATCTGGCGCAATGTGCTGAATTATTGACAGGTACTGCAGTCATGTGGGGCGCACAAGATGTGTCCGTGCATGCGCAGGGTGCTTATACCGGCGAGATATCGGCAGCCATGCTGGCGGATTGCGGTAGCAGGTATGTGATAGTCGGGCATTCCGAGCGCCGTGCCTATCATGCTGAAAGCGATGAGCTGGTGGCGCAAAAGGCATTGCGCTTGCAGAAATCAGGTCTGTTGCCTATTGTTTGTGTTGGTGAAACGCTGGAGCAGCGTGAAAACGGCCAGACCAATCAGGTGGTGGCTGCGCAGTTGAATGCGGTCCTTGATGTGCTCGACGATATGACGGCAATGGTGGTCGCGTATGAGCCGGTATGGGCAATTGGCACCGGCAAGACGGCAACGCCGCAAATGGCGCAGGATGTGCATCAGTTCCTGCGTCAGCAAATGGCAGCCAGAAATGCTGAGGCTGCAAGCAAGGTACAGATTTTGTACGGTGGCAGCATGAAACCGGAAAATGCCGCAGAATTGCTGGCAATGTCCGATATTGATGGTGGCCTGATAGGTGGTGCAGCATTGAAATCGCAGGATTTCCTGTCGATTATTGCAGCGACCTGAGTGGTTTGGATTAATTTGTTGGATGCTTAATTTTTTTTGGATGTCTTGAATGCAAACTTTATTTACGTTGGTTGTGGTTGTTCAGGTATTGTCAGCTTTGGCAATTATTGGCCTGGTTTTGTTGCAGCACGGTAAAGGTGCTGATATGGGGGCCTCTTTTGGTTCTGGCGCATCGGGCAGCCTGTTCGGTGCAACCGGCTCTTCCAACTTCCTGTCCAAGGCCACAGGCGTGGCTGCTGCGATCTTTTTTGCAGCGACTTTGGGCCTGGCTGTTTCTAGTGGCAATCGCAAGCCTGCCATTGGTGTTATGGAAGGTGTAACAGCTGTTAAGCCGGCCGCGCCAGCAAGTTCTGCAGGTGCGGCTTCTGGTCCGGTTATCACTGCCGTGCCTGCATCCTCTGCAGCTACTGGTCAGGCAAACCAGATTCCAAAATAATTTGATTTTCCCAGCAAAAAACATTGGATTGCTGCAATTGTGCGTTGAACAATGAGGCTAGACATAGTAGAATGCTGGGCTTAGGCCGACGTGGTGAAATTGGTAGACACGCTATCTTGAGGGGGTAGTGGCGAAAGCTGTACGAGTTCGAGTCTCGTCGTCGGCACCAATAAAAATAGAGTCAGTTTTCTTTGCTGACTTGGTCGAGGAAGCAGTTGTTTCTTGCTTGTCAATATCAATAAATGACTTGCTTCAATCTGGCGTTCAATTACAGGTAGCCTAACGTGAACCTCGAAAATTATTTCCCAGTTCTTCTCTTTATTCTGGTTGGTATCGCCGTTGGTGTGGTGCCGCAAATTCTGGGACGTGTTCTTGCCCCATATAAACCGGATTCACAAAAAAATTCTGCTTACGAATGCGGTTTTGAGGCGTTCGAAGATGCGCGCATGAAGTTTGATGTGCGTTACTACCTGGTAGCAATTCTGTTCATTTTGTTTGATCTGGAAACGGCATTCTTCTTCCCATGGGGCGTGGCGATGCGTGACCTGGGTTGGGCAGGTTTTCTGATTATGCTCGGCTTTGTGCTGGAGTTTGGCGTTGGATTTTGGTACATCTGGAAAAAAGGCGCTCTGGATTGGGAGTGATGGATTATGTCAATTGAAGGTGTATTGAACGAAGGCTTTGTTACGACAACAGCCGATAAGCTGATCAACTGGACGCGTACCGGTTCCATGTGGCCCATGACCTTTGGTCTGGCCTGCTGCGCAGTAGAGATGATGCACGCTGGTGCTTCGCGCTATGATCTGGACCGCTTCGGGGTCGTGTTTCGCCCATCGCCGCGTCAGTCTGACGTGATGATCGTTGCCGGTACGCTGTGCAACAAGATGGCACCTGCGCTGCGCAAGGTGTATGACCAGATGGCCGAGCCACGCTGGGTTATTTCCATGGGTTCCTGTGCCAACGGCGGTGGTTATTATCACTATTCGTATTCCGTGGTGCGTGGTTGTGATCGTATTGTTCCTGTGGATGTGTATGTGCCAGGTTGCCCGCCGACGGCAGAGGCCCTGATATACGGCATCATACAGTTGCAAAACAAGATCAAACGTACCAATACCATTGCGCGTTAATTGCGTCGTCGCCGGGGCAACATTAAATTATGACTACCAAACTGGAAAACCTTGAGGCGGCGGTAAAAACTGTCCTGGGTGAACGCATTCTGGAATTAAAAAATGCGTTGGGTGAAATCACTATCGTGGTTTCTGCAGCAGCTTACCTGGATGCCATGCGTACGTTGCGCGATCATCCGGATACCCACTTCGAAGAATTGATTGATCTGTGTGGTGTTGATTATTCCACCTATGGCGATGGCTTGTGGGAAGGCGCGCGTTATGCCGCCGTGTCACATTTGCTGTCCATTAAAAACAACTGGCGTCTGCGCGTGCGTGTCTTTGCGCCGGATGATGAAATGCCGGTCGTGCCTTCCCTGATTGATATCTGGAATGCTGCCAACTGGTATGAGCGTGAAGCGTTCGACTTGTTTGGTATCTTGTTTGATGGTCACAATGACTTGCGCCGCATTCTGACTGACTATGGTTTTATCGGACATCCTTTCCGTAAAGACTTTCCAGTTTCCGGCTATGTTGAAATGCGCTATGACGCAGATCAAAAGCGCGTCGTTTACCAGCCTGTCACGATAGAACCACGCGAAAATGTGCCGCGTATCATTCGTGAAGAACATTACGGGATGAAATAATGGCTGAGATTAAGAATTACACCCTGAACTTCGGTCCTCAGCATCCTGCTGCGCATGGTGTGTTGCGCCTGGTGCTTGAGCTCGATGGTGAAGTCATACAGCGTGCCGATCCGCATATCGGACTGTTGCATCGTGCGACTGAAAAACTGGCAGAACAAAAAACCTTCCTGCAATCCGTGCCTTACATGGATCGCCTGGACTATGTATCGATGATGGCCAATGAACATGCATATGTCATGGCGATTGAAAAGATGCTGGGCCTGGAAGTGCCTTTGCGTGCTCAGTACATTCGCGTCATGTTTGACGAAATCACGCGCTTGCTGAACCACTTGCTGTGGATAGGCGCGCATGCGCTGGACGTGGGGGCGATGGCGGTATTCCTGTACGCTTTCCGCGAACGTGAAGACCTGATGGATTGCTATGAAGCAGTCTCGGGTGCACGTTTGCATGCTGCTTACTATCGTCCAGGTGGCGTGTATCGTGATTTGCCAGAGCAAATGCCGCAATTCACGACTTCGGCTTTGAAGAATGAAAAGGCGATGCGCTTGCTGAATGAAAACCGCCAGGGTTCCCTGCTGGATTTCATTGAAGACTTCACCAACCGTTTTCCGAAATACGTCGATGAATACGAAACACTGCTGACCGACAACCGTATCTGGAAACAACGTCTGGTCGGTATCGGTGTCGTGTCGCCTGAGCGTGCCAAAGCCATGGGCTTTACCGGCCCTATGTTGCGTGGTTCCGGCATTGAATGGGATTTGCGCAAGAAGCAGCCGTATGAAGTGTATGACTTGCTGGACTTTGATATTCCAGTCGGTGTGAATGGCGACAGCTATGACCGTTATCTGGTACGCGTGGAAGAAATGCGCCAGTCCAATCGCATCATCAAACAATGTGTGGAATGGCTGAGAAACAACCAGGGTCCGGTGATTACTGATAACCACAAGGTGGCGCCACCACATCGTGTGAACATGAAGTCGAATATGGAAGAACTCATCCATCACTTCAAACTGTTCACAGAAGGTTTCCATGTTCCTGCTGGCGAAGCGTATGCCGCAGTCGAGCATCCTAAAGGTGAGTTTGGTATTTACTTGATGTCCGATGGTGCTAACAAGCCGTATCGTCTGAAAATCCGTGCGCCAGGTTTCGCGCATTTGCAGGGTTTGGATGAAATGGCAAAAGGTCACATGATTGCTGATGCGGTAACGATCATCGGTACTCAGGATATTGTGTTTGGTGAGATTGACAGATAAAGCGGCGTCCTGAGGGCGTCGAATCGAGGCATTAGCTATGGTGTTATCAGAGCAGGCATTTAAAAAAATTGATCGTGAACTGGCAAAGTTCCCGGCTGACCAGCGCCAGTCCGCTGTGATGGCCGCATTGGCTATCGCCCAGGATGAAACTGGCTGGGTATCTCCGGAAGTCATGCAGACCCTGGCTGATTACATCGGCATGCCTGCGGTAGCAGTGCAGGAAGTCGCGACTTTCTACAACATGTACAACACCAAACCGGTGGGCAAGTTCAAGATTTCGGTCTGTACCAATCTGCCTTGCGCCCTGTCAGGTGGCGAACGTGCAGCACATCACCTGAAGCAAAAGCTCGGTATTGATTACAAGGAAACCACGGCAGACGGCCAATTCACGCTGGTTGAAGGTGAATGTATGGGTGCCTGTGGTGATGCGCCTGTGATGATCGTCAATAACAAACGCATGTGCAGTTTCATGTCGAATGACAAAATTGACGGTCTGGTCAATGAATTGAAAGAGGCAGGTAAATAATGACGAGTCTGCACAATCGCCATATTAAGCCTTTGATACTGGCTGGCCTGGATGGCAAGAACTGGCATCTGCAAGATTACGTAGCACGTGGTGGCTATGAATCACTGAAACGTATCCTGAATGAAAAAATCCCGCCTGAGCAAGTGATCGCCGAGTTGAAGGCATCTTCATTGCGTGGTCGTGGCGGTGCGGGTTTTCCTACTGGTTTGAAGTGGAGCTTCATGCCGCGTCAGTTCCCAGGTCAAAAATACCTGGTCTGTAATACTGACGAAGGCGAACCTGGTACATTCAAAGACCGTGACATCATCCGTTATAACCCGCATGCCCTGATCGAAGGCATGGCCATAGGCGCTTACGCCATGGGCATCACAGTTGGTTATAACTATATCCACGGCGAAATTTTTGCTGATTACGACCGTTTCGAAGAAGCGCTGGAAGAGGCGCGTGCGGCCAATATGCTGGGCGACAAAATTGCCGGTTCCGATTTCAATTTCCAGTTGCATGCTTTCCACGGCTACGGCGCGTACATTTGCGGCGAAGAAACGGCCTTGCTGGAATCGCTGGAAGGGAAGAAAGGGCAGCCACGCTTCAAGCCACCTTTCCCGGCCAGCTTTGGTTTGTATGGCAAGCCAACCACGATCAATAACACAGAAACTTTTGCAGCCGTGCCGTTTGTGTTTGCCATGGGTGGTGAAAAATATGCAGCACTGGGCAAGCCAAATAACGGCGGCACCAAGATTTTCTCCATGTCGGGCGACGTAGCCAAACCAGGCAATTATGAAGTGCCGCTGGGTACGCCATTTGCGACATTGCTGGAACTGGCTGGTGGCATGCGCGACGGTAAAAAGATCAAGGCAGTTATCCCTGGTGGTTCTTCCATGCCAGTATTGACCGGCGATGTGATGATGGCTACCGATATGGATTATGACGCCATCGCCAAGGCGGGCTCCATGCTGGGTTCTGGTGCGGTGATCGTCATGGATGAAACGCGCTGCATGGTGAAATCATTGTTGCGCCTGTCTTACTTTTATTTTGAAGAATCTTGCGGTCAGTGCACGCCTTGCCGTGAAGGTACGGGCTGGTTGTATCGCATGGTGCACAGGATAGAACATGGCCAGGGTCGTGCGGATGATCTGGATATGCTGAACTCCATCGCTGACAATATTCAGGGCAAGACAATTTGCGCCCTGGGTGATGCAGCGGCGATGCCGGTACGCGCCATGATCAAGAATTTCCGCGAAGAATTTGAATATCACATCGAGCATAAGCATTGCTTGGTGCCCACTTACATGTAAGCCAGCTTCGGTTAGCACACTTAGAGTAGACCATGGTTGAAATCGAAATAGACGGCAAAAAAGTCGAAGTCCAAGAGGGCAGTATGGTGATGGACGCTGCCAATAAGCTTGGCACCTACATCCCGCACTTTTGCTATCACAAAAAATTATCTATTGCGGCCAACTGCCGCATGTGTCTGGTCGAGGTTGAAAAAGCACCGAAACCTTTGCCTGCCTGCGCCACGCCAGTGACCGCCGGCATGATCGTGCGTTCTTCCAGCGACAAGGCAGTAAAAGCACAAAAAGCGGTGATGGAATTTTTGCTCATCAATCACCCGCTGGATTGTCCTATCTGCGATCAGGGCGGCGAATGCCAGTTGCAGGATCTGGCTGTCGGTTACGGTGGCACGGCATCCCGTTACGAAGAAGAAAAACGCGTCGTATTCCACAAGGATGTCGGTCCGCTGGTATCCATGGAAGAAATGAGCCGTTGCATACACTGCACACGTTGCGTACGTTTCGGTCAGGAAATCGCTGGCGTCATGGAACTGGGCATGCTCAACCGTGGCGAACATTCCGAAATCACTTCCTTCGTCGGCAAAACGGTTGATTCCGAATTGTCTGGCAACATGATCGATCTGTGCCCGGTTGGTGCGTTGACATCCAAGCCTTTCCGTTATTCTGCCCGTACCTGGGAATTGTCCCGCCGTAAATCGGTAAGTGCCCATGATGGCCTGGGTTCCAACCTGATCGTGCAGGTCAAGAACAACAAGGTCATGCGCGTGGTCCCGCTGGAAAACGAAGAAATCAATGAATGCTGGATTTCTGACAAAGACCGCTTCTCTTACGAAGCGCTGAACAGCACAGAACGCCTGACCAAGCCGATGATCAAGCAGGGCGGTGAATGGCAGGAAACTGACTGGCAGACAGCTCTCGAATATGTTGCCCATGGCCTGCGTAACGTCAAGCATGAACATGGTGCTGATGCCATTGCTGCGGTTGCTGCACCCAGTGCAACACTGGAAGAACTGACCCTGTTGCAACGTGTCGTTCGTGGCCTGGGTTCTGATAATGTCGATTTCCGCCTGCGTCAGTCTGACTTCGCTTTGAATTCTGCCATCAAACCTTGGCTGGGTACCAGTATCGCCAAGTTTGCTCAGTTGAAAAATGTCTTCGTGATTGGTTCTTTCCTGCGTAAAGACCATCCTTTGCTGGCCGCCCGCTTGCGTCAATCGGTAAAAATGGGTGCCAAGCTGAGTATCCTGCATGCAACCGATGATGAATTGCTCATCAAGCTGGCCAACAATGCAGTCGTGGCACCATCGCTGTGGGCCGCTTTCCTGGCTGAAGTTGCGGTAGCCGTAGCAACGAAAAAAGAAATCGCCAAACCAGCCGGCCTGGAAGCAGTGCAGGCATCTGCCAAAGCAGAAGCGATTGCGGCCAGCCTGTTGGCTGGCAAAGCAGGTGTGTTCCTCGGTAACACCGCGTCTTACCATCCAGAAGCATCGCAATTGCATGCGCTGGCACAATGGATAGCTGAAAATGCAGGTAGCGAATTTGGTTACCTGACAGAAGCAGCGAATACTGTTGGTGGTTATCTGGCAAATGCCATACCGGCCAATAATGCCAAACCAGTTTTCACGCAAGCCAAAAAAGCCTACATCGTGTTGCACGCCGAGCCTTTGCTCGACAGCGCGTATCCGGTGCAAGCCAAGGCTGCACTGGATCAGGCTGACATGGTGGTCGTCATGTCGCCATTCAAGCATGGCGCAGAATATGCAGACGTCTTGCTGCCGGTTTCTCCATTCACTGAAACTGCAGGTACCTTCGTCAGTTGCGAAGGCCGTGCCCAAAGTTTCCAAGGCGTGGTCAAGCCTCTGGGTGACACCCGTCCAGCATGGAAAGTCTTGCGCGTAATGGGTAATTTGCTGGGTCTGGAAAACTTTGATTTTGAAACGGCAGAAGCAGTGCGCGATACCGTGTTGACGCAAGCTGACCTGACGGTGCAACTGAATAACCTGGCCAAAATCGCCCCGGCTGTTTCTGCTAATGCCAGTTCTGGTCTGGAACGTATTGCCGATGTCGGCATTTACAGCACAGACGCTATCGTACGTCGTGCAGAATCCCTGCAACTGACCGCCGATGCGCGTGCGCCACAAGCCTGGATCAGCCAGGCCGAAGCAGGCAAGTTGGGTATTGCCGAAGGTGACATGGTAAGACTGAGCAAAACAGGTTCTACCCTGATCCCTGTGGGAATAGATAAATCCCTGCCTGACAATGTGGTCAGGATTGCAGCAGGCCACAGCCTGACAACCAATCTGGACGGCATGTTCGGTGCCATCAAACTGGAGCGTGCATAATGAATTTGCTGCTCTCTATTCATGAGCTAGGTCAGCACTACCTCGGCGCTTTATGGCTGCCGCTGTGGACCTTGGTCAAGATTGTCTGCATCACCTTGCCTGTCATGGGCTGCGTGGCTTACCTGACCTTGTGGGAACGCAAGATGATAGGCTGGATGCATATTCGTCTTGGCCCGAATCGCGTTGGCCCTGCCGGCTTGCTGCAGCCTATCGCGGATGCGCTAAAGCTGCTGCTGAAAGAAATCATCATCCCGGCCAAGGCAAATAAAATCTTGTTCGTGCTGGCACCTATCATGACCATCATGCCTGCGCTGGCAGCCTGGTCGGTGATTCCTTTCGGCCCTGAAACAGTGTTGGCGAATGTAAATGCCGGTCTGTTGCTCATCATGGCGATCACTTCGATGGAAGTGTACGGCATCATCATCGCCGGTTGGGCATCCAATTCCAAGTATGCTTTCCTCGGTGCCATGCGTGCATCGGCACAGATGGTGTCGTATGAAATCGCCATGGGCTTTGTGCTGGTCATCGTATTGATGGTATCAGGCAGTTTGAACATGACGGACATCGTCAATGCGCAAACCCAGGGCTTTGCTGCCCGCCATGGTTTCAACCTATTCTCGTGGAACTGGTTGCCGCTGCTGCCCATGTTTGTGGTGTATGTGATTTCCGGTATTGCTGAAACCAACCGTCATCCGTTCGACGTGGTGGAAGGCGAATCCGAGATTGTTGCGGGTCACATGGTTGAATATTCGGGTATGTCCTTCGCCATGTTCTTCCTGGCCGAATATGCCAACATGATTTTGATTTCTGCCATGGCATCCCTGATGTTCCTGGGCGGCTGGTCTGCACCGTTTAGCTTCCTGGATTTCGTCCCCGGCTGGATTTGGCTGGGCATCAAGACCTTCTTTGTGGTTTCCCTGTTCATCTGGGCACGTGCTTCTTTCCCGCGCTATCGCTATGACCAGATCATGCGTCTGGGCTGGAAAGTGTTTATCCCGCTGACCCTGGTGTATCTGGTGATCGTCGCAGCATGGATGCAAACTCCATGGAATATTTGGAAGTAAGAGGCTAAAAAAATGGAAGCAATCAAGGATTTTTTTGGCAGCCTGATGCTGCGCGAACTGATCAAGGGCCTGGCCCTGACAGGCCGCTATATGTTTGCCCGCAAGATCACGGTGCAATTCCCGGAAGAAAAGACACCGCAGTCGCCACGTTTCCGTGGTTTGCATGCCTTACGCCGTTACCCGAACGGGGAAGAGCGCTGCATCGCCTGTAAATTGTGTGAAGCAGTATGTCCAGCCATGGCGATCACGATCGAATCTGAGCAGCGTGCGGACGGCAGTCGTCGTACTACCCGTTATGACATCGACCTGACCAAGTGCATTTTCTGTGGTTTCTGTGAAGAGTCCTGTCCGGTCGATTCCATCGTGGAAACCCATGTACTGGAATACCACGGTGAAAAACGCGGCGACCTGTATTTCACCAAAGAGATGCTGCTGGCTGTAGGTGATCGTTACGAGACACAAATTGCAGCAGCGCGAAGCGCTGATGCTACATACCGCTAACTGGACCTGGTTCGATATGGAATTTACTACCGTTTTATTTTATGTTTTCTCAGCGATCATGATAGTCGCTGCGATCCAGGTTATTTCTGCACGCAATCCTGTGCATGCTGCCTTGTTTCTGGTCTTGACCTTCTTCAATGCCGCGGGCATCTGGATGCTGCTGAAGGCCGAGTTCCTGGCGATTGTACTGGTGCTGGTCTATGTCGGCGCGGTGATGGTGCTGTTCCTGTTTGTCGTGATGATGCTGGACATCAATCTCGACAAGCTCAGGGAAGGTTTCTGGAGTCATTTCCCGCTGGCGGCAGCCGTTGGCGGCATTATCGTGCTGGAAATGGCGGCGGTACTGTGGCGCGGCTTTTTGCGTCCAGACAATCATGTGCCGGCAGCCGCAGACAAAATTGGTAATACCAAGGCCTTGGGTATAGAGATTTTCACGCATTACCAGTTTGCTTTTGAAGTGGCAGCAGCGATCTTGTTGCTGGCCATCGTGGCAGCGGTTGCCTTGACTTTGCGTCGCCGCAAGGACAGCAAGTACTTTGATCCGGCTGCTGCGGTGAAAGTGAAAGCCAAGGACCGTATCCGCATCGTCAGCATGAAGGCTGAATCCGAACGCGCTGAGAATAATGCAACTGCTGCGGCAGCTACTGTGAATCCGGAGGCTTAAATGGCTTTGACTTTGAGTTTGACGCATTACCTGATATTGGGCGCAATCCTGTTTGCGATTTCCATCGTCGGTATCTTCCTCAATCGTAAAAACATCATTGTGTTGTTGATGGCGATCGAGTTGATGTTGTTGGCAGTGAATATTAATTTCATCGCTTTTTCTCATTATTTGGGTGATGCCGCTGGTCAGGTATTCGTCTTCTTCATATTGACCGTGGCCGCCGCTGAATCTGCGATTGGTCTGGCAATACTGGTTGTGTTGTTCCGTAATCTGGACACGATCAATGTCGAAGATCTGGATGCATTAAAAGGTTAACAAGGATAATGCTGCGGACTGAGGTATGGCGACAGTCCGGCATACGCTGGCGATTTAAGAAAAGTAATAAGCTAACAAAGGGTCATCATGGCGGGGCAACTTAACCCACAATTATTATTGGCAGTACCTCTGGCGCCTCTGGCAGGGTCTGCTATCGCAGGTTTGCTAGGAACGAAGTTTTTTGGCAATGTGGTAGGACGAAAAGTATCGCATACAGCGACCATACTGGGCGTGCTGATTGCCTTCGTCATTTCTTGCATGACTTTGTCTGCCGTGATGGATGGCGCAAGCTATAACGCTACCCTGTATCAATGGATGAATGTTGGCGGCCTGAAGCTGGAAGTCGGCTTCATGGTCGATAGCCTGACCGCCATGATGATGTGCGTCGTGACCTTTGTGTCGCTGATGGTGCATATCTATACCATCGGTTATATGGCTGAAGACGAAGGTTACAACCGCTTCTTCTCGTACATTTCGCTGTTCACCTTCTCGATGCTGATGCTGGTCATGAGCAACAACTTCCTGCAATTGTTCTTTGGCTGGGAAGCGGTGGGTCTGGTGTCTTATCTGCTGATTGGTTTCTGGTATACCAAACCGACTGCCATCTACGCCAACATGAAAGCCTTCCTGGTTAACCGCGTTGGTGACTTTGGTTTCATCCTCGGCATAGGCTTGTTGGTGGCAAATGCCGGTTCCATGAACTATCTCGAAGTCTTCGCCAAAAAACAAGAATTGGCTACCATGCTGTTGCCACATACAGACTGGATGTTGATTACCGTTGCCTGTATCTGCCTGTTTATCGGCGCCATGGGTAAGTCGGCACAATTCCCCTTGCATGTCTGGTTGCCCGATTCGATGGAAGGCCCGACACCGATTTCTGCACTGATCCACGCGGCGACCATGGTAACGGCTGGTATCTTCATGGTGTCGCGCATGTCGCCACTGTTTGAACTGTCTGATACGGCCTTGTCCTTCATCTTGGTGATCGGTTCGATTACCGCCTTGTTCATGGGTTTCCTGGGGATTATCCAGAACGACATCAAGCGCGTGGTGGCCTATTCGACTCTGTCACAACTCGGTTACATGACGGTGGCTCTGGGCGCATCTGCGTACTCGGTGGCGGTGTTCCACTTGATGACGCATGCCTTCTTCAAAGCCTTGCTGTTCTTGGCTGCTGGTTCCGTGATTATCGGTATGCACCATGATCAGGACATCCGCAATATGGGTGGCCTGCGCAAATACATGCCGATTACCTGGATCACGTCCTTGCTGGGTTCGCTGGCGCTGATCGGTACACCGTTCTTTTCCGGTTTTTATTCCAAGGACAGCATTATTGAAGCCGTGCAGGCAAGTCATCTGCCAGGCGCAGGCTTTGCCCAGTTTGCCGTGCTGGCAGGCGTGTTTGTGACTGCTTTCTATTCTTTCCGCATGTACTTCCTGGTCTTTCACGGCAAGGAAAACTTTGGCCATGCGCACGATCATCATGATGATCACCATGCCAAAGATGCCCACGCTGCGCATGCAGATGACGCCCACGACGCCCACGGTGCGCACGACGACCATGATGCACATCACCATGGTCTGGCACCAGGGCAAAAACCGCATGAATCACCCATGGTGGTGTGGTTGCCACTGGTCTTGCTGGCAATTCCTTCCGTGCTCATTGGCTTCATTACCATCGAGCCTATGCTGTTTGGCAAATTCTTTGACAATGTCATTTTCGTCAATGAAGCCCACCATGCGATGGAAGAGCTCAGGCATGAATTCCATTCCCCATTTGCGATGGCCCTGCATGCACTGATGACGCCTCCGTTCTGGCTGGCACTGGCTGGTGTGGCGACTTCCTATGTGTTCTACATGGTCAAGCCTGCGATTCCTGCTGCGATCAAAGTCAAAGCCAGCGCCATTTATACGCTGCTGGACAACAAGTACTACATGGATCGTTTCAATGAGATCGTATTTGCTGGCGGCGCACGCGTGCTGGGTGGCGGTTTGTGGAATATCGGTGACAAGGGCCTGATTGATGGCCTGGTGGTGAACGGCAGCGCAAAACTGGTTGGCTGGTTCTCCAAAGTGATACGCCGGTTGCAAAGTGGTTATATCTATCACTACGCGTTTGTAATGATACTCGGCGTAATGGCATTCCTGGCTTACACAGTGCTGTTTCCCTTCGCTAAATAAGTGACCACGGCTATAAAAATATAATCATGATGCAGTCAACTTCTACTCTACTTAGCCTCGCGATCTGGTGTCCGATTGCGTTCGGCATTTTCGTCCTCGCTTTTGGTCGCGACAATAATCCTGGCCTGGTGCGCGGTGTGTCACTGATCGGTTCCATCGCCAGTTTCCTGGTCACGATTCCACTGATCAAGAATTTTGACAATGCCGCACACGGCATGCAGTTTGTCGAAAAATTTTCCTGGATAGAACGCTTCAACATCTTTTACTCGTTGGGTATAGATGGCATTTCCCTGTGGCTGATACCACTGACGGCATTTATCACCGTCATCGTGGTCATCGCTGCATGGGAAGTGGTTGAAAAGCAGGTTGCCCAGTACATGGGTGCTTTCCTGATACTGTCCGGTTTGATGATAGGTGTATTCTGCGCCACCGACGGTATGTTGTTCTATGTGTTCTTCGAAGCGACGCTGATTCCTATGTACATCATCGTCGGTGTCTGGGGTGGCCCGAATCGTGTGTATGCCGCCTTCAAGTTTTTCCTGTACACCTTGCTGGGCTCCTTGCTGACGCTGGTTGCCATCATTTACCTGTACCTGAAAGCCGGTCATTCTTTCGACATTCTGGTATGGCATAAACTGCCCTTGCCACTGACGACACAGATCATGATTTTCTGCGCCTTCCTGATGGCGTTTGCGGTCAAGGTGCCGATGTGGCCAGTGCATACCTGGTTGCCAGACGCCCACGTGGAAGCACCTACTGGTGGTTCCGTGGTACTGGCGGCGATCATGCTGAAACTGGGTGCTTACGGTTTCTTGCGTTTCTCTTTACCTATCGCGCCGGATGCCAGTCATTACATGGCTGGTTTCATTATTACTTTGTCGCTGATCGCCGTTATATACATCGGCCTGGTGGCGCTGGTACAAAAGGATATGAAAAAGCTGGTGGCGTATTCTTCGATTGCGCACATGGGCTTTGTGACGCTCGGCTTCTTCATGTTCAATGACATGTCGGTGCAGGGTGCTATCGTACAGATGATTTCCCATGGCTTTATCTCCGGCGCGATGTTCCTGTGTATCGGCGTACTGTATGACCGTGTACATTCCCGCGAAATCGCTGATTACGGTGGCGTGGTCAACACCATGCCAAAGTTTGCTGCCCTGTTCGTTCTGTTCTCCATGGCGAACTGCGGCTTGCCGGCGACGTCCGGTTTCGTTGGCGAATTCATGGTGATTCTGGGCGCGGTCCAGTTCAATTTCTGGATAGGCATGCTGGCAGCAACAGCTTTGATTTTTGGCGCAGCGTATTCGTTGTGGATGGTAAAACGTGTGATTTTCGGCAATATCACGAATGAACACGTAGCGCACCTGACAGATATCAACAAGCGTGAATTTTTCATGCTGGGTGTGTTGGCCATTGCGGTACTGGTGATGGGTTTGTACCCGGCCCCATTTACAGATGCAATGCAGGTCTCGGTGACTGATCTGTTGAAACATGTGGCAGTGTCAAAAGTGATGCCTTGATAGAGGATATGGATGCGCGAGCCACGTACTGAGAGCAGATCTCATGTGGCGGCAGATCAATGCTTGTAAAAATGAATAATATGAACCTGATACCACTTTATCCTGAAATCTTTTTGCTATTGGCGATTTGCGTCATATTGCTGATAGATATGTTTCTGGCAGACAGCAAGCGCAACGTCACGTATGTGCTGAGCCTGCTGAGCCTGGCCGTGTGTGGTGCCTTGACTGCGGCCAATTCTGATACGGTGATGTCAATCTACGTCAGCAACAACATGTTTGTTTCTGACCCCATGTCGAATATGCTGAAACTGCTATCTTACCTGGCAGTGGGCGTCACCCTGATTTATTCACGTCAGTACGTGAGTGATCGTGGCATGACCAATACCCAGCTGGGCGGTGAGTACTATGTATTGGCGCTGTTTGCCTTGCTGGGGCAGATGGTGATGATTTCCGGTAACAATTTCCTCGTCATTTACCTGGGCGTGGAATTGATGTCGCTGTCGCTGTATGCGCTGGTTGCCTTGCGTCGTAACCACACGGTATCGACTGAAGCCGCGATGAAGTATTTCATCCTGGGTGCGCTGGCATCGGGTTTCATGCTGTATGGTATTTCCATGCTGTACGGTGCGACCGGCTCTCTGCAATTGAGTGAAGTGGTCAAAGTAGCAGCAACAGCGACAGCCAACAAAACCATACTGGTGTTTGGCATTGTGTTCCTGGTTGCTGGCCTGGCGTTCAAACTGGGCGTGGTTCCTTTCCATATGTGGGTACCTGACGTGTATCAAGGTGCACCGACAGCCGTCACCCTGTTGTTGGGTGGCGCACCTAAGCTGGCAGCATTTGCCATCACTTTCCGTTTGCTGGTAGAAGGGCTGTTCCCGCTGGCGGTCGATTGGCAACAGATGCTGGTGGTGCTGGCAGTGTTGTCGATGGCCGTGGGTAACCTGACCGCTATCGCCCAGACCAATCTGAAACGTATGTTGGCGTATTCCACCATTTCACAAATGGGTTTCATGCTGCTGGGTATGTTGTCTGGCGTCGCCAATGGCAATGCTGATCTGGCGGTTGATGCCTACAGTGCTTCCATGTTCTACAGCATTACCTATGTGCTGACGACCTTGGGTACCTTCGGCGTCATCATGCTGCTGGCACGTACCGGCTTTGAAGCAGAAAATCTGGAAGACCTGAAGGGCCTGAACAAGCGCAACCCATGGTTTGCATTTGTCATGCTGCTGTTGATGTTCTCGCTGGCAGGTATCCCGCCTATGATGGGCTTTTACGCCAAACTGTCCGTATTGCAGGCAGTATTGTCTACAGGTCAGTTGTGGCTGGCAATTGTTGCCGTGCTGTTCTCGCTGATCGGTACTTTCTATTATCTGCGTGTCGTCAAACTCATGTATTTTGACGAACCTGTGGATCATAGTCCTATCGTTGCCAGCACCGACATGCGCGTCATACTGAGCATCAATGGCCTGGCGGTATTGGTCATGGGTCTGTTGCCCGGTTCCCTGATGATGGCCTGTGCAAACGCCATTTCTAACACGCTTAAATATTAATAGTGGGTAATTCTGCCTCAGTCTGGCTGGTGATCGTATTGGCGGTGTTGGCTGCCAATACGCCATTTGTGAATGAACGCTGTTTTGCGGTGATCAGCCTCAAATGGTTTGCCGATGCCAAGCCTTTATGGGTGCGCCTGCTTGAACTGATCGTCCTGTATTTTTGTCTTGGCTTGATTGCCCATGCATTGGAAGCCGGGGCAGGTAATCCTTTCCCGCAGGGCTGGGAATTCTATGCTGTCAATGCCTGCCTGTTCCTGGTGCTGGCTTTCCCTGGTTTTGTGTATCGTTACCTGAAACGCAAACATGGCTGAAAAAGTCACCAGCAAGCTGGATTTGCAAGAAACACGGCTCAGCACAGAGCTGGTGTATGCAGGCAGTTTTCTCAAGGTCGACAAAGATGTGGTGTCGCTGCCTGATGGTCAGACCGCCACCAGAGAATATATACGCCACCCGGGTGCAGTAGTCGTGATTCCCTTGTTTGATGATGGCAGGATCTTGTTGGAGAAGCAGTTTCGCTATCCGCTGGACCGCATTTTCATCGAATTCCCCGCTGGCAAGATTGATCCCGGTGAAGACCCCCTGGTCTGCGCCCAACGTGAACTGCGTGAAGAAACCGGCTATACCGCGACAGACTGGTCTTTCGTCTGCACCATACACAATGCCATCGCGTATTCTGATGAGCATCTGGACATCTACCTGGCCAAAGGCCTGACGGCAGGCAAGGCAGCACTGGATGAAGAAGAATTCCTGGAAGTATTCACCGCCACCTTGCCAGAGATGCTGGACTGGATCAAATCCGGCCACATCACCGACGTAAAAACCGTCATAGGTACTTTCTGGCTAGAGAAAATCCTGGCTGGTAAGTGGTGATTGCAGATCAGAGCCGCAAAAAATATTGAAAACAAAAAAGCCGCTGATCAGCGGCTTTTTGCATTATGGAAGATGTGAAGTTTCAATTCATATTACGACAGGAGGTGCTGAGTAAGCGTAGCGAGCGGCCTTAATTTTAGTTAAGAAGCGCAATCGTACTTTAGTACGATGACGAATTTGAAAAAAACAGCAGGCTAAAAATAAGGTCGCGCAGTAGCTTAATCAGCGCCTCATGTTACATGTTTGGATAATTTGGCCCACCCCCACCTTCAGGCGTCACCCACACGATATTTTGGGTCGGGTCCTTGATATCGCAGGTCTTGCAATGCACGCAGTTTTGCGCATTGATTTGCAGGCGATCTGCGCCTTCTTCGGTTTTCACGAATTCATATACGCCGGCCGGGCAATAGCGTGATTCCGGACCAGCAAATTTCACCAGGTTGATGGCTACCGGCACATCGGCATTTTTCAATGTCAGATGGATGGGTTGGTCTTCGGCATGATTGGTATTCGAAATGAACACCGATGACAGGCGGTCAAAGGTCAGCTTGCCATCCGGCTTGGGATAAACAATAGGTGTAAATTCCGAAGCAGGGCGCAGGCATTCATGATCTGCCTTGCTGTGATGCAGAGTCCACGGTGCCTTGCCGCGCAACACCACCTGATCCAGCCACACCAGTGGTGAGCCATAAGTGCCGCGCTTCAGCAATGCTTTGACATTGCGTGCGGTGTACAGCTCTTCATGCAGCCAGGATTGTTCAAACGCCGTCGAATAGCTGCTCAGTTCATCGTGCTGGCGACTGGCTGACACCGCTTCAAAGGCAGCTGTTGCTGCCAGCATGCCCGTCTTGATTGCGGCATGGCTGCCCTTGATACGGCTCATGTTCAGGAAACCGGCATCACAACCGATCAATGCGCCACCCGGGAACACCAGTTTAGGCAGGGATTGCAAGCCACCGGCAGTAATCGCCCGTGCACCATAAGAAATACGCTTGCCACCTTCAAAGAAACCACGAATCGCTGGATGGGTCTTGAAGCGCTGGAATTCTTCGTAGGGTGACAGGTAAGGGTTTTCATACGCGAGGCCGACAACATAACCCACGGCCACCAGATTGTCTTCCAGATGATACAGGAAAGAGCCGCTGTACTGATCCATCAAAGGCCAGCCCGTCGTATGCACGACCAGGCCTGCTTGATGTTGCTTGGGATCGATTTCCCACAATTCCTTGATGCCTATGCCATAGGATTGCGGGTCTTTGCCCTTGTTCAAGTCATATTTGGCGATGACCTGCTTGCCCAGGTGGCCACGTGCGCCTTCCGCAAACAGGGTGTATTTCGCGTGCAATTCCATCCCCAGCTGGAAAGAGGAAGTAGGTTGGCCGTGACGGTCTACGCCCATATTGCCGGTGGCCACGCCTTTGACCGAACCATCATCGTTATACAAAACTTCTGCAGCGGCAAAACCAGGAAACACTTCCACACCCAGTGCTTCGGCCTGCTGAGCCAGCCAGCGCGTCACATTGGCCAGCGAGACGATGTAGTTGCCGTGATTTTCGAAACAGGCTGGCAGCATCCAGTTTGGCGTGCGGTAAGCTTTGCTATCTGTCAGAACCAGGACGCGGTCTTCGGTGACTTCGGTATTCAGGGGCGCGCCCATTTCCTTCCAGTTGGGAAAGAGTTCGGTCAGTGCCTTGGGGTCCATGACGGCACCAGAAAGGATATGCGCGCCAGGTTCGCCGCCTTTTTCCAGTACGCAGACTGAGACCTCGGTGCCTTTTTCTGCCGCCAGTTGCTTCAGTTTGATGGCCGCCGACAAACCAGCCGGGCCACCACCGACGACGACCACATCATATTCCATTGCATCGCGAGGGCCGTACTGTTCAAGTATGCTTTGTGTCATGACTATTTTCACTTTCTGAAGATTTTCGAACGAGCGTGCTTATTTGTTTTCAGCATGTTATCTGCTGTAGATGTATTGCGCAAGCGAGGGTGCACTCCAAAAATTTTTCTTATTGGTGCACGAAATACACCGGATTATCGCAGAGCCAACTTTGGGATGCACCAAGATCATGTCAATTAGCAGGAAAATTTCTGTAAAAATCTTCAACTAATTCAAATCCATACAACACAAGCATAATCTCTATGTCATCATAGCGGCTAGATAGAGTAGTAAGCTTATTCCAATTATTAGCGGAGAATCAGATGGGCATAGAAGTCAATTTCGAAGGCAAAATAGCGTTGATAACTGGCGCTTCCAGTGGTCTTGGTGCACGCTTTGCCAAAATTCTGGCACAGGCCGGCGCACAGGTCGTGCTGGCATCGCGTCGTATAGACAGACTGAAAGAATTACGTGCCGAAATCGAATCAGAAGGAGGTGCCGCGCATGTGGTGGCGCTGGACGTGACCGACTATGGCAGCATCAAATCAGCGATTGCCCATGCCGAGACAGAGGCCGGTCCGATTGATATCCTGATCAATAATTCCGGTGTGTCGACTACGCAACGCCTGGTTGACGTGACGCCGGATGATTATGCCTATGTGATGGACACCAACCAGCGCGGTGCCTTCTTTGTGGCACAGGAAGCTGCCAAGCGCATGATAGCTCGCCATAAGGGGGACCCTAAAAAACAGCATCGCATCATCAATATTGCCTCGGTCGCCGGTTTGCGCGTGCTGCCACAGATAGGCATTTACTGTATGAGCAAGGCAGCGGTAGTGCATATGACCAAGGCCATGGCAGTGGAGTGGGGCAAGTACGGCATCAATGTGAATGCGATTTGCCCTGGCTATATTTCTACAGAAATTAATTCAGACTATTTTGCTACCGAGGCTGGCCAGAAACTGGTCGAGATGCTGCCAAGAAAACGCGTAGGTACGCCGGAAGACCTGGATGGCCTGCTGCTTTTGCTGGCGGCTGAAGAATCACGCTTCCTGAATGGCGCAATCGTCACTGCCGATGATGGTATGAGCGTGCAATGATAGAGGCTAAGGTAACGGAAAAGAAACTGGTCTATACCGTCACCATCCCCATACGATGGGGCGATATGGATGCCATGGGCCATGTCAACAATACCGTGTATTTTCGTTATATGGAGCAGGCGCGCATAGAGTGGCTGAGCATGATGGGTTGCCAGCCGGATGAACAGGGTAACGGCCCCGTCATCGTGAATGCCTATTGCATCTTCAAGAAACCGCTGAAATATCCTGACCAGGTTGAAGTCTGTACCTATATTGGCGAAGCAGGGCGCAGCAGTTTTGAAACCATACAGGAAATGCGCTCGGTCGGTGACGGTTACGCCCTGTATGCAGAAGGCGGTGCCAAAGTGGTCTGGGTGGCGGCAGAGACAGGTAAATCCGTCAGCCTGCCAGAATCGATCAAGCAAAAGCTGAGCGAAATCAAGGTCGCAAAACGTAAAAATAAGACCTGATGGCTTATTGCACGCGCCTTGTTTCAGGTGCCCCGGTTCAACGTATGATGCCGAGTAGCTTGTGTACCAGCTCACTGGATGTCGCTGAATTGAACTTGCGCATCAGCTTGGCCCTGTGCATTTCTACTGTCCGGGGACTGAGGTCGATCTGGCGTGCAATCAGCTTGCTGGTTTTACCTTCCACCAGTAGTGCGGCAATTTCGCGTTCACGTGGGGTCAGTTCGGCAGTTACCGGGCGTTTGGCGCTCAGGTCTTCAAAAGTCCAGATGCCAGCGGCGTGCGGATCGTCCTTGTTCAATCCCCGTCCTGATACGTGGCACCAAAACAGTTCCTGGTTGGCGCGTTTCATGATGCGTTCATCAGAGTAGTAGCCTTTGGCATTCATGATGGGGGTAATACGGGCACCGGTACGCTCAAATTCGTCGGGGCTGGGATACAGCACCAGGAAAGACTGACCCAGTAATTCGTCGTTTTGATAGCCAAACATTTTCGCCAGGTCATTATTGCAGGCATGAATGATGCGGTTCTGCGACACGCACATACCGACAGGCGCATGTTGAAATATGGATTCAAAATCTATGGGCTGTACGACATTCATTTCCACGATCCACTGACAGGGTTGTAGTAAAGGCGTATTTTTACGGTATTGCGAAGTATAACGCAGCATCATATCCTGTAAGAACCTGTTTACGATCTTACTGCGCGGGCGTGATCGGGGCTCATGCGCTGCTCAAAATGCTCATGTACTTGAGTACATTCCGCTTTTTGCGCTGCTCTTCACTCCCGCTGACGCACGCTCGCTACAGATCGTAAACACGTTCTAAAGCTAATGATTTGTAGTGTGCTTGACTGCATTTGCAGAGACCAAAGACAAAAGAAATATCGATTTAAAACCTGGAGAGGGAGACATTATGGACAAAGTTTATCCTGACGCTGCCAGCGCGCTGGCAGGTGTGATCAAGGATGGTCAGACCATCGCCGTAGGCGGTTTTGGCCTGTGCGGTATACCCGAGGCACTGATCGCTGCCTTGCGTGATTCTGGTGTCAAGGAACTGACTGCCATTTCGAATAATGCTGGCGTGGATGGATTTGGTTTAGGCCAGTTGCTGACCACCCGCCAGATCAAGAAAATGATTTCATCCTATGTCGGTGAAAACAAGGAATTTGAACGCCAGTACCTGGCTGGCGAACTGGAACTGGAATTTACCCCGCAAGGCACGCTGGCAGAAAAGCTGCGCGCAGGTGGCGCCGGTATCCCGGCTTTCTTCACCAAGACGGGGGTCGGCACCATCGTGGCCGACGGCAAGGAAATCCGTGAGTTTGATGGCCAAAAATACGTGATGGAGCGTTCGCTGGTATCCGACGTATCCCTGGTCAAGGCCTGGAAGGCCGACAAGGCCGGTAATCTGGTCTATCGCAAGACAGCGCGCAACTTTAACCCGAATGTGGCGATGGCTGGCAAGATCACTGTGGCAGAGGTTGAAGTACTGGTCGAAATCGGTGAGCTCGACCCGGATGAAGTCCACACACCGGGTATTTTCGTGCAGCGCATTGTGGTCAATGCCAATCCGGAAAAACGTATAGAACAGCGTACCGTACGCCCTTCGAAATAAACCGAGCAGGAGACAAGACATGGCATGGAATCGTGATGAAATGGCTGCACGTGCAGCACAGGAATTGCAAGACGGTTTTTACGTCAATCTGGGTATAGGCTTGCCGACCATGGTCGCCAACCATGTACCAGAAGGCATGGAAGTCTGGCTGCAATCCGAAAACGGCTTATTGGGCATAGGCCCTTTCCCAACGGAAGAAGAAGTAGACCCCGACATGATCAATGCCGGCAAGCAAACCGTAACGACCTTGCCGGGTTCATCGATATTCAGCTCGGCTGATTCTTTCGCCATGATACGCGGCGGCAAGATCAACCTGGCTATCCTGGGGGCGATGCAGGTCAGCGAACATGGCGATCTGGCTAACTGGATGATCCCTGGCAAAATGGTCAAAGGCATGGGCGGTGCGATGGACCTGGTGGCTGGTGTGGGTCGCGTCGTGGTCTTGATGGAGCATGTTGCCAAAGGTGATGTCCACAAGATTCTGAAAGCCTGCAATCTGCCTTTGACTGGCGTTGCCGTGGTCAACCGCATTATCACTGACCTGGGTGTGATTGATGTGACGCCTGCCGGTTTGAAACTGGTCGAACTGGCGACAGGTGTCAGCAAGGAAGAAATCATTGCCAAAACCGAAGCTGCAATCGATGTCAGTGGCGTGGCCTGAATCTGGGTCATTGTCGTTGACTTGAAACAAAAAGCCGATGTCAGAAACATCGGCTTTTTGTTTGCTTGCAGCAAAGCATGCAGGATTTATTTTTTCTGTGGCATGACAAAGGGTTTGACGTCGCCACAATCGCTGCCCATCCACTTGCCTGTGGTTTCCGTATGGTGCGAAAACGGCTTGCCGTGAGAGACACCCTTGAAATCATAAACGGAAGTCAGACTGTCAGGAGTGAAACTGCCTTTCACGTTACCTGTGCCCTTCATTTCCGGCATGTCGCAGACGATTTCCGAAGTATAGCTATTGCCTGAACGGGAAAAGTCCTTGTTCTGGCATTGCTGTTCACGACCACCTGAAGGCGGTTTATCCTGATCCACCATTTCCTTGGTAAAGCAGACTTTTTGTACCATTGCGCCGTTTTGCATGTCAGGCATTTTGATGCCCATCTGCTTCATTTTTTCCATTTGTTCCGGCGGGATTTTAGGCATGGCTTTCATGGCATCTGACTTGATCGTCAGTTCCCACAGGCCAGGTTTCATTTTATCTGCGGCAAGGCAGGTTCCGGTCATGATGAGAAGGGCAGAAATGCTTGCCAGGCGCACAAAAAGCTGCATGAGGGGCTCCCGTTTCGACAGTGTTATCGCACTATACATCCGAAAAAAGGGCGGCGAAAGCAAAAAAATACAAGCTGTCGCTTCTTTGCCCCTCACAGAGTGGCAGGTTCGCTATTCACCTGCCATTAAAAAGGGAACGCATCACATAAGCCCTTGAATTATCAGTGGGTGAGAGCGAATCAAGAATGGGCAAGGTAATTTCAAAAAATCATCTTTGCCCGGGATAGTTCGCGTTGTTAGTGGTAGTTAGTGGTAAGTAGCTGCCACATTTTGTTAATAAAACATGCCTTTGCACAGTTAACAATGATTTTAAGCGCAACGAACGGTAAAATGGAGGCCATCTTCATTCGTAAAAATACTGTTCACAGGAATAAATCATGCAGGCAAGACGCAAATCAGTGCAATGTATCTCGCCTACCGGCTTGCATACCATGTCCTACAAAGAGTGGGGTGACCCGCAGAATTCCAGGGTGTTAATTTGCGTGCACGGCGTGACCCGTGTCGCCGATGACTTTGATGCCCTGGCCGCCGAGCTGTGCCAGCATTACCGGGTAGTGTGTCCCGATGTGGTCGGACGCGGCTATTCCGGTCGTCTGCGCAACCCCATGCATTACCAGATTCCGCAATACGTCAGTGATATGGTGACCCTGCTGGCAAGGCTGGAAGCGGACACGGTGCACTGGTTTGGTACCTCCATGGGCGGCCTGATAGGCATGAGCCTCGCGAGTTTGCCGGATAATCCTATCAGCAAACTGATCCTGAATGATGTGGGGCCGGTACTGAATCCCGACGCCCTGGCCAGGATAGGTGATTACATAGGGCAGGATGTGCGCTTTGCGACATTTGAAGAAGCGCAAGCTTATATCAAGGCGATATCCATCTCCTTTGGTCCGCATACGCCAGACCAGTGGGAAAAGCTGGCCCGGGATGTGCTACGTCAAAATGAGCAGGGGCAATGGGTGCGACACTATGACCTCGGCCTGGCCCAGCCGTTCAAGACCAGCACGCCGGAAATGGTTGCCGTTGCCCAGACCATGCTGTGGGCAGCGTATGATGCAATACAGTGCCCGACTTTGCTGGTGCGCGGTAGCGAATCAGATTTGCTGACGGTCGAGTCAGCGGCAGCCATGACACAGCGCGGCCCACGGGCAAAGCTGGTGGAGTTTCCGGGAGTAGGACATGCGCCGACATTTGTGCAGCCGGATCAGATTGCCGTTGCAGTTGATTTTTTGTTGAACCAGGTTTGAGTATAAAAATGAGTATCCAGAGATTTCATGTAGGCCCGCGTTTGTCGGAAACGGCCCTGTTCAATAAAGTCGTCTATCTTGCTGGCCAGGTGCCGGATGATGCAACGCAGGGAATAGAAGGCCAGACTGAACAAGTGCTGGCCCATGTAGACCGTTTGCTGGCCGAAGCTGGCAGCGACAAGACGCGTATTTTAAGTTGCCAGATATTTTTGTCAGACATTACATTGATTAGCGCCATGAACCAGGTGTGGGACGCATGGGTAGCCGAAGGCAATTCACCACCACGTGCAACGGTGCAAGCCAAACTGGCGAAGCCCGAATGGCTGATCGAGATCGTCGTTACCGCAGCACAGAAATAAATCATATGGTATCAATTTCGACTACAGCTTCCGAAGCAGCATTGCTCGAAGGTTTGTCAGATACAGACGCGGAGCGGGTCATCGCTGCGCTGGAATATGTCACGCCCCTGTATGCGAATAAATGCGTAGTGACAGAGCAGAATGCCTTGCAGTTTGTCAGCGGTGTGGTAGCCACGCTGGCGATGCTGCGTACCGACGTTGATACCCGCATTGCCGCCATCCTGTTTGAATTGCCGGAACTGAATCCGATTGCGGCCGAACAGATAGAAATCCGCTTCGGCAAGGAAATTGCCGACCTGGTGACTGGCATACGCCGCCTGATGAAACTGCGCGAAGCCGCCCTGACACAGCGTGATGTAGGACGCGGCAAGGATGCAGCAGAAAAAGCGGCAACCCAGATGGAAACCCTGCGCAAGATGGTGCTGGCCATGGCCACCGATATGCGTGTGGTCCTGGTGCGACTGGCATCGCGCGTGACTACCCTGCGTTATTTTGCCGAATGCAAGCGCGAAGACGGTGCGGCCCAGCAGTATGCCAGCGAAACCATGGATTTATATGCGCCGCTGGCGAATCGTCTCGGTGTGTGGCAATTGAAATGGGAACTGGAAGACCTGTCTTTCCGTTTCCTCGAGCCGCAGCAATACAAGCGCATTGCCAAGATGCTGGAAGAAAAGCGACTGGAGCGTGAAAGCTTCGTCGTCAATGCCATCGCCAGGCTGAACAAAGAATTACAGGCAACTGGCGTCAAGGCCGAAGTCACCGGCCGTCCAAAGCATATATACAGTATCTGGAAAAAGATGAAGGGCAAGTCCGTCGATTTTGACGAACTGTATGATGTCCGTGCTTTCCGTGTGATTGTCGACGATATCAAGGATTGCTATACCGTTTTGGGTATCGTCCACAATGCCTGGGCACCGATACCCAAAGAGTTTGACGATTATATTTCGCGTCCCAAGCCGAATGGCTACAAGTCTTTGCACACGGTGGTCGTGGTGGAAGACGGCAGGCCGCTGGAAGTGCAGATACGCACGCGCGAAATGCATCAGTTTGCCGAATATGGTGTAGCTGCTCACTGGCGCTACAAGGAATCGGGCGGTTCGAATTTTTCAGCACAGGAATATGATGAAAAAATTGCCTGGCTGCGGCAATTGCTGGCCTGGAAGACGGATGTTGCCGATGTCGTCGTCGAGCAAGAAGAATTGCAGCGCGAATGGGTAGAAAAACTCAAGGCAGCCAGTCTCGATGACAGGATCTATGTACTGACACCACAAGCAAGAGTCATCGAATTGCCATGCAATTCAACCCCGGTGGATTTTGCTTATCACCTCCATACGGATGTCGGGCACCGTTGCCGCGGAGCGCGTGTCGATAACGTCATGGTGCCGCTGAATACACCCTTGAAAAATGGCCAGACGGTAGAAATCATTACCCTGAAAGTTGGCTCGCCACAGACCGGCCCTTCCCGTGACTGGTTGACTACCGAGTATTCTGCCAGTACCCGTACCCGCACCAAAATCCGCGCCTGGTTCAATACCATCGATCAGGAAGAAACCCTGTCTTCAGGTCGTGCCCTGGTTGAAAAAACCTTGCAGCGTGAAGGCAAGACTGCTGTCAATCTGGAAGAGCTGGCACGCAAGCTGGGCTTTGCCGAAGTCAATGAGCTGTTTTTATCGGTCGGCAAGGATGAATTCAGTCTGCGCCAGATTGAAACCGTGCTGCGTGAAAATGTCGTCGAGGCAGAACCGGAAGAAGTCAGTTTCACCAACAAGAGTCGCGCATCCAGCGTGACGCAGGGTGCCAAATCCGGTGTGCTGGTGGTGGGTACGGAAGGCTTGATGACACAACTGGCACGTTGCTGCAAGCCAGCACCGCCGGATGATATCGTCGGCTTCGTTACACGTGGCAAGGGTGTTTCCATCCACCGGTTGAGTTGCAAGAATTTCGCAGAAATGCGCAACAAGGCACCGGAGCGAGTGATCCAGACCACCTGGGGTGATCACGGCAAGGATACGGTGTATCCCGTGGATATTTTTGTCCTGGCACAAGATCGCCAAGGTTTGCTGCGTGATATTTCTGAAGTGTTTTCCCGCGAAAAAATCAATGTGATCGGCGTCAATACCCAAAGCGCCAAGTCACAGGCCAGAATGTCATTCACGGTAGAAATCGGCGGCACCACGCAGTTGCAAAAAGCATTGACGGTGCTGCATGAAGTCAGTGGTGTGCTGGAAGTAAGGCGGAATTAAAATGCATGCTGGATACCTCAGTTACTGAAGCGTCCAGCATGGCAAGCCTTAATCCTGAAATTCTTCCAGTTCATCCACCTCCGCCTGCAGGGTAATGTGGTCAATCTTATGCTTGCTCAGTAACATGGCCTTGACACTTTCCAGTATGCGCGGCCAGGCGCTCAGGTCTTCGATTTCCAGGTGACCTATCAGGGCAGGAAAGCCGGGTGACATTTCCCATACGTGCAGGTCATGTACTGACAGCACACCATTGATGGCTTCCAGGTCAGCGCCAATTTGCACGTAATCAATATTGTGAGGAACCCCTTCCATCAGGAAGTGGTAAGACTCGCTCAATACTGCCAGCGTGGATTTAAGGATCAGCAGGGACACAAAAATCGACAGCAGAGGATCAATCTGCATCCAGCCTGTCAGGTAAATTACGGCACCGGATACGATGGCTGCCACCGACCCCAGCAAATCCCCCATGACGTGTACCATGGCGGCTTTGGTGTTGACGCTTTCCTTGTCGTGTGACAATACCCATGCAACCACGATATTGATGGCCAGGCCTATGCCTGCCACCAGCATGACAGTGCCACCTTGTACTGTTTCTGGCGTGGAAAAGCGTTGTATTGCTTCCTTGATGATCCAGGCAATCACACCCAGCATGACCAGGCCATTGACAAAGGCTGCCAGTGCTTCGGCACGGCCAAAGCCAAATGAATTTTTTGCCGTCGGCGGGCGTTTTGCAATGATCTGCGCCAGCAGTGCCAGGCCCAGCGCAGCAGCATCGGTCACCATGTGACCGGCATCGGATATCAGCGCCAGTGAGTTGGATAAGAAGCCGAACACCACTTCCACGCCGGCAAAACTAAGGGTCAGGCCGAGTGCCCAGGCGAGTATCTTTTGGCTGCGGTTTTCAAAATAATGCCGGTGTTCGGCGTCACCCCGGCGGTGATCGTGTAAATGCTCGCTTTTGCTGTGGGCGTGATAGGGCATGTCTATGATGGCTTGCTGAATGGATAGATATTGGACAGATATGCCATAGTGTAGCCGAAGTGGGGATTTGGGCGCTTGGGAAATAATTACTGGCTAGTGGACCAGGTCAACACACCCTGGTTACGGACCGTTTTTCGCGCCTGCTTTTTGAGTGGTGTAAATTTTTTAGGGCGGGGGACTAGCAATTTTCCGGAAGTCTCTGCTATACTCTCGTTTCTTTAGGCGCGTAGCTCAGCTGGTTAGAGCACTACCTTGACATGGTAGGGGTCGTTGGTTCGAGTCCAATCGTGCCTACCAAAGATTTTAAAATTATTAAAACATTATAGTTAAGAGCGAGAAAGGCATCCTTGGTTATGACACCGCGAACTACCACGAAACTGGTTTGGGAGCGACTCTAGTCGAGGATACTTTTCGTTTGTAACAAACTGAAAAAGCACGGCTAGCCGTGCTTTTTTTTCGTCTGCGTTTTTTAGACTTATTTTTTATCTCAATTTTTTTTGTATTTTTCCGCTTTGGAGAGTGACATGGTTTCAGTAAAACTTCCTGATGGTTCGCAACGACAATTCGATGCGCCGGTAACGGTGGCGCAAGTTGCTGCCAGCATCGGTGCTGGCCTGGCAAAAGCTGCTCTGGCTGGACGCGTCAATGGCAAACTGGTCGATACCTCGCATCTGATCGATGCGGATGCGGATCTGGCCATCGTCACCGACAAGGATGCAGATGGCCTGGAAGTGATACGTCACTCCACCGCTCACCTGTTGGCGTACGCCGTCAAGGAATTGTACCCAGACGCGCAGGTCACTATTGGCCCTGTCATCGAAAACGGTTTCTACTATGACTTTTCTTACAAGCGCCCATTCACGCCAGACGATCTGGTGGCAATAGAAAAGAAAATGGCTGAACTGGCGAAAAAAGACGAGCCAGTCACACGCAAGGTATTGCCACGCGATGAAGCAGTTGCCTACTTCAAATCCATAGGCGAAGCCTATAAGGCCGAGATCATAGAATCCATTCCCGCTGACCAGGATGTGTCTTTGTACACAGAAGGCAATTTCACTGACCTGTGCCGTGGTCCGCACGTGCCATCCACTGGCAAGCTGAAAGTATTCAAGCTGATGAAACTGGCGGGTGCTTACTGGCGCGGCGATTCCAAAAACGAGATGCTGCAACGTGTCTACGGCACTGCTTTTGCCAGAAAGGAAGATCAGGAAGCCTACCTTCATATGCTGGAAGAGGCTGAAAAGCGTGATCACCGCAAGCTCGGCAAGGCACTGGACCTGTTCCACTTCCAGGATGAAGCACCTGGCCTGGTGTTCTGGCATGCAAAGGGCTGGACTATCTGGCAACAGGTAGAGCAATACATGCGCAAGGTGTATCAGGATTGCGGCTATCAGGAAGTAAAGGGGCCGCAAATCCTCGACAGCAGCCTGTGGGGTAAGACTGGTCACTGGGATAACTACAAAGACAATATGTTTGTCACCGAGTCGGAAAACCGCGTTTATGCCTTGAAACCGATGAATTGCCCTGGTCATGTGCAGATTTTCAATTCTGGCATGAAGAGTTATCGTGACCTGCCTTTGCGTTTTGGCGAATTCGGTCAATGTCACCGCAATGAACCATCTGGTGCCTTGCACGGCATCATGCGTGTACGTGGCTTTACCCAGGATGATGGTCATATTTTCTGTACAGAAGACCAGATTCAGGCTGAGGTCATGGCTTTCCATCCGCAAGCAATGAAAGTGTATGAAGATTTTGGTTTTGACAAGATTTTCATCAAACTGGCCCTGCGTCCTGAAAATCGCATCGGTAGCGATGAAATCTGGGACAAGGCAGAAGATACCTTGCGTACTGCACTGCGTTCCTGTGGCGTGGAATGGGAAGAATTGCCGGGCGAGGGTGCTTTTTATGGTCCCAAGATTGAATATCACCTGAAAGACAGCCTGGGTCGCCCATGGCAGGTTGGTACCATGCAGGTTGATTTCTTCATGCCAGGTCGCCTGGGTGCGGAATATGTCGCGGATGACAACAGTCGTAAAGTACCTATCATGCTGCACCGGGCGATTGTGGGCTCGATGGAGCGTTTCATCGGTATCTTGATAGAAAATCATGCTGCTGCCTTGCCCTTGTGGCTGGCACCGGTGCAAGTTTCCGTCTTGAATATCTCTGAATCGCAGGCTGAATATTCGCAATCTGTTGCGGAAATCCTGAAGAAACAAGGGTTTAGAGTGAATACAGATTTGCGTAATGAGAAAATTACCTATAAAATACGCGAGCATTCGATTCAAAAACTGCCATATATCCTCGTGATAGGCGATAAAGAGAGGGATGCCAATACAGTGGCTGTGCGTACGCGTGGCAATCTGGATCTGGGGGTAATGCCTCTGGACGCCTTTATAACTCGTTTGAAAAACGAAGTTGAAACCAAGGTTTAACAGATTAGCAGCGACCCTGTTTTCACAGGGTTGCATAGCTTTTATTATTATTTTTGAAGGAAACTGCAATAGCTACTGACAAGTCACATCGCATCAACGGTGAAATTACAGCGCCTGAAGTGCGCTTATCCGGCGTTGAGAATGAGCCCCTGGGCATCGTGAAACTTAGTGAAGCCTTCCGTTTAGCTGAAGAAGCCAACGTGGATTTGGTGGAAATAGCGCCGACGGCGCAGCCACCGGTTTGCCGTCTGATGGATTACGGCAAATTCAAATACCAGGAGCAGAAAAAAGCTCACGAAGCCAAGCTCAAGCAGAAAGTGATACTGGTCAAGGAAGTCAAATTCCGTCCAGGTACAGATGACGGTGATTACAATATCAAATTGCGTAATCTGGTCAAGTTCCTGGATGATGGCGACAAGACCAAGATTACCCTGCGTTTCCGTGGTCGTGAAATGGCGCATCAGGAAATCGGTATGCGTATGCTGGAGCGTTTGAAGCTTGATCTGGAACAGTATGGCCAGGTTGAACAGTTTCCGAAGATGGAAGGTCGCCAGATGATCATGATCCTGGCACCGAAGAAGAAAAAATAAGTTTCAGCTTATTTGAAACGAAAAAGCAAAAGCAGGTTTTGTGAGGCACGCCTTAGAACTTGTTTACGATCTGTAGCGAGCGAGCGTCAGCGGGATGAAGAGCAGCGCAAAAAGCGGAATGTACTCAAGTACATGAGCATTTTGAGCAGCGCATGAGCCCCGATCACGCCCGCGCAGTAAGATCGAAAACAGGTTCTTAGCGGGCATTACGATAGACCCAGCCAAAAGCTGGGTCACAATAAGTGAGAAGTAGGCATCCAAGAGTAGCGATCGTTGCTGCCACCTACCATCATATAAAAGTGGAGCTGTCTTAAAAGACAGATAGTACTATGCCAAAAATGAAGACGAAAAGCAGCGCCAAAAAGCGCTTTCGCGTCCGTCCAGGTGGTACCGTTAAACGCGGTCAAGCTTTCAAACGTCACATTCTGACCAAGAAAACTACCAAAAACAAACGTCAATTGCGCGGTTCTGTAGGTGTTCATGACACCAACATGGTATCCGTAATGCGCATGATGCCAACAGCTTAACCTCATACTCATTATTTAAGGAGTTATTATGCCTAGAGTAAAACGTGGGGTTACAGCTCGTGCCCGTCATAAGAAAGTTCTCAACCTTGCTAAAGGTTACCGTGGTCGTCGCAGTAAGGTATTCCGTATTGCCAAGCAAGCAGTTATGCGCGCTGGTCAATATGCATACCGCGATCGCCGCAACAAGAAACGTGTATTCCGCGCTTTGTGGATCACACGTATCAATGCAGCGGCTCGCCAGCATGGCCTGACTTACAGTGTGTTTATGAACGGCCTGAAAAAAGCCGCGATTGAACTCGACCGTAAAGTACTGGCTGACATGGCTGTGACTGACAAACCAGCATTCGCTGCGATTGTTAATCAAGTCAAAGTTAACTTGGCTGCTTAATAGCAGGCGAGCAGACTAGCAGACGGTAGTCGTAGCGACTGGTGCAAGCCAGTTGCAAATATCAAGCGGGGCAGAGGTTGAATCCTATGCCCCGTTTTGTTTTCAGATCATTATTTCAGCTTCATGGTAAGCGGGAACAAGGCATGAACCCTTTAGATCAAATCGTCAGCCAGGCACGTGCTGATTTTCTGGCAGCCAATGACGCTGCCGCTTTAGAGAACGCAAAAGCGCTTTACCTTGGTAAGAGTGGACAGATTACCGAACAGATGAAAAGTCTGGGCAAATTGCCACCAGAGGAAAAGAAGGTTCAGGGCGCAGTCATCAATGCAGCCAAAGTCCAGATTGAAACCGCCTTGACCGAGCGCCGTGACGCGCTGGCCAATGCACAAATGCAGACACGTCTGAATGCAGAAGCAATCGACGTCAGCTTGCCCGGCCGTGGCCGCAGCGTGGGTGGTATACACCCCGTCATGCGCACCTGGCAGCGCGTCGAAGAAATCTTCCGTTCCATCGGTTTTGATGTGGCAGATGGCCCCGAAATCGAAACAGACTGGACCAATTTTACGGCCTTGAACAGCCCGGAAAATCATCCTGCACGCTCTATGCAGGATACCTTTTATGTCGATGGCAAAGATAGCCAGGGCAAGCAACTGCTGTTGCGCACGCATACCAGCCCGATGCAGGTACGTTACGCACGCATGCACAAACCACCGATCAAGGTCATTGCACCTGGTCGCACGTATCGCGTCGACAGCGATGCCACGCATTCCCCGATGTTCCATCAGGTTGAAGGCTTGTGGATCGCCGAAGATATCAGCTTTGCTGACCTCAAGGGTGTGTACCTGAACTTTGTCAAAGCCTTCTTTGAAACCGATGATTTGCAGGTGCGTTTCCGCCCCTCTTATTTCCCGTTCACTGAACCTTCAGCCGAAATCGATATCGCCTTCGGTAGTGGCCCATTGAAAGGCCGCTGGCTGGAAGTGTCCGGTTCTGGCCAGGTGCATCCTAGTGTGGTGCGTAACATGGGTCTGGATCCGGAAAAATACATAGGCTTTGCCTTTGGTTCCGGTCTTGAACGTCTGACCATGCTGCGTTATGGCGTCAATGACTTGCGTCTGTTTTACGAAGGCGATTTGCGCTTCCTGAAGCAATTCAATTAAAAAAGCAGCGCATCCCTGAATTTTTGAGTGGCGCATCGCGCCCTGCATCCAACATTAGACGGCTGAATTATGCAATTTTCTGAAAACTGGCTACGTACCATGGTTGATCCGAAGATGACTTCGGATGAGTTGTCCCATCTGCTCACCATGTCGGGATTGGAAGTCGAAGAGGTAGAGCCGGTTGCTCCGCCATTTAATAATGTCGTTGTCGGCGAAATCCGCGAAATTGCCAAGCATCCCGATGCTGACAAGCTCAATATCTGCCAGGTCGATGTAGGTACTGGCAGTTTGCTTAATATCGTGTGTGGCGCACCGAATGTGCGCGTAGGCATGAAGGTGGCATGCGCCATGGTCGGCGCCATCCTGCCACCTGGTGCAGACGGCAAACCATTTGAAATCAAGGTCGGCAAGCTGCGTGGCGTAGAATCCTACGGCATGCTGTGTTCTGCCCGTGAATTGAAATTGTCTGAAGACCACGGTGGCTTGATGGATTTGCCATCCGATGCGCCAGTGGGGCAAAATTTCCGTGACTACTATCAGTTGAATGACCTTAAATTCACCATCAAACTGACACCGAACAAGGCCGATTGCCTGTCCGTACTCGGTGTGGCGCGTGAAGTATCGGCACTGACCGGTACACTTATGCAATTGCCGGAAGTGATCGTATTGCCGGTGACTTTGCAAGAAACCTTGCCTGTCAAAGTCAGTGCGCCTGATCTGTGCGGTCGTTTTGCCGGACGTGTCATTCGCGGTGTGAATGCCCGTGCCGCGACGCCAGAATGGATGAAGCAAAGACTGGAGCGCAGCGGTCAGCGTCCGATTTCTGCACTGGTTGATATCTCCAACTATGTGATGCTGGAACTCGGTCGTCCTTCGCACGTGTTTGATCTGGACAAGATCCACGGTAGCCTGGATGTACGCTGGGGTAAGGCCGGCGAATCCTTGAAACTGCTGAACGGTAATACGGTAGAAGTGGATGACTGGGTCGGCGTCATATCGGATGAAAAAGAAATTGAATCCCTGGCAGGTATCATGGGTGGCGATTCCACTGCCGTGAGCCTGGATACCCAAAACATTTACCTGGAAGCCGCTTTCTGGTGGCCACAGGCGATACAGGGCCGTGCCCGTCGCTTCAATTTCTCTACCGATGCAGCGCACCGCTTTGAGCGTGGTGTCGACTTTGCGTCTATCGTCGAACACATAGAGCGTATCAGTGCCCTGATTGTCGAGATTTGTGGCGGTGCCAGCCAGGTCAAACTGGGTCCGGTTGATGACCAGATCATCAATCTGCCACAACGCCCACCGGTCAAGCTGCGTACGGCACGTGCCGTCAAGGTCATCGGTGTGGCGCTGGATGATGCAAAGATTGCCGACATTTTCACCCGCCTGGGTTTGCAATTCACACAGGTGCCTGGTGAATTCATGGTGACGCCGCCGTCCTATCGTTTCGATATCGAAATCGAAGAAGATCTGATCGAAGAAGTGGCGCGCGTGTATGGCTTTGAAAACATTCCTGCATTGCCGCCGGTGGCTGCGAATGCGATGATGATTGCGCCGGAAAACCAGCGTTCGCTGTTTGCCGTGCGGCGCCTGATCGCTGATCAGGATTATCAGGAAGTCGTCAATTACAGCTTTGTCGAAGAAGCCTGGGAGCAGGATTTTTCCGGCAATGCCCAGCCTGTTCGCCTGTTGAATCCGATTGCCAGCCAGATGAGTGTCATGCGTACCAGCATGATAGGTAGCCTGGTGGCGAATGCCCGCTATAACCTGAACCGCAAACTGAACCGTATCCGTATTTTTGAAATCGGCGCAGTCTATTTGCAGGATGCCAATGTGCAAGATGGTCCGCTGGAAGTCGCCGGCTATCAGCAGCCAAAACGTCTGGCAGCGCTGGCTTATGGCCCGGTTGCTGAAGAGCAGTGGGGGCAGGAAACCCGTAACGTGGATTTCTTTGATATCAAGGCCGACCTCGAAGCATTATTTGCGCCAAAAACGTTACGCTTTATCAAGCGGGAACATGTTGCGCTGCATCCTGGACGTAGTGCCGCCATAGAATGTGACGGCAAGCACATCGGTGTTATTGGTGAACTGCACCCGCGCCTGCAACAGAAATATGAATTGCCTCTGGCACCCGTATTGTTTGAGGTGGACGTCGCTGCATTGCAAGATGTGGGCGTGCCGGTGTACCAGGAGATTTCAAAATTCCAGGCGGTTACCCGGGACTTGGCACTTGTTGTCAAACAGGCAGTAATGGTGCAAAATTTGCTAGATGTATTCCAGGCTGAAATTCGCCAGAATGAAGCCTGCAAGATAGTGCAAGCCGTTGTTTTGTTTGATGAATATCGTGGCAAGGGCCTGGAAACTGATGAGAAAAGTCTTGCTTTCCGCTTTAGCTTGCAAGATACTCAAAGTACCCTGCAAGATGATAAAGTAGAAGCTGCAATGAATGCACTGGTGGCCGCCGCCAGTCTGCAATTTGCAGCCCGTCTGCGTTAAATTTGCGTGAACCTGTTAGATTTACTTGGGAAGAGTTTTAAAATGAATGACGTTATTTCCGCTGAATTTCAGTCGGTGCTGGATGCTGATTTGAATCGTGCGATGCTGGAAGCCAGGGCGCGCTCACAGGCGGAAAAGGAGTTGCCGACCTTGACCAAGGCAGAATTGGCTGAGCTGTTGTTTGAGCATGTAGGCTTGAACAAGCGTGAAGCCAAGGACATGGTAGAAACTTTTTTTGATGAAATCCGTGATGCACTGGAAAGGGGCGAGGCTGTCAAGTTGTCCGGCTTCGGTAATTTCCAGTTGCGTGACAAGCCTCAACGTCCTGGTCGTAATCCCAAGACCGGGGAAGAAATTCCTATCACTGCTCGTCGTGTCGTTACCTTCCACGCCAGTCAGAAGCTCAAGGGCATGGTCGATGACGTCGGCAGTCAACCTCTGGCCCACGCTGCCTGACATTTTCCATGACAGAAATCAAGATCGAGTCTTTTGTGCTGCCGCCTATTCCGGCCAAGCGGTACTTTACGATAGGCGAAGTTGGTGAGCTATGTGGCGTTAAGCCACATGTTCTGCGTTATTGGGAGCAGGAATTCTCACAGCTCAAACCGGTAAAGCGACGTGGTAACCGTCGTTATTATCAGCATCATGAAGTGTTGTTGATACGCCGTATCCGTGAATTATTATATGAGCAAGGCTTTACCATCAACGGTGCCAGAAACAAGCTGAACGTCAATGGTGGCCCGGCAGAGGTGGAAGTGCGTGAAGCAGCGCCGGTCAACCTGCATCAGATCCGGGATGAGTTGAAATCAATTTTGAGTTTGCTGAAAGTCTGATACAGGCTGCTATGAACAAATTTGCCCCTTCAGCTTTGAAGTGGGAAAAAAACAAAAACCACCGCAAGGTGGTTTTTGTTTTTGGTGCTGCATCTGCGCAGATGCGCATCTGCGTCTTTTGCTATTGTTGCCGTTTTTTTGAACTAATCATCATGCTGCCAGCTTGCGCGTGGCTGGTGTGGGCGGCAGGTAGTCAGTGATGCTGGCCAGATGCAAATGCTGGGTTTCTGTTGCTGATGCCTGGGTTTTAAAGACGCTGACTGCGGCGCCCAGCAAGGCTGCCTGCTGTTCCAGTTTGGCAGTCGATTCGCTGGCTTGTTCTACCAGGCAGGTATTGTCCTGGGTGATCTGGTCTATATCAGCAATGGCCTGGTTGACGTGAGAAATACCCACGCTTTGATCCTGGCTCGCTTGCGCAATCTGCCGTATGAGTTCGGTCACCAGCGCTACATTTTCAGCAATATCCTGCATGGTCTTGCCTGCGGTATTGATCATGCTGCTGCCGGCTTCCACTGCCTGACCGGATGCGGCGATCAGGGTCTTGATTTCCTTGGCGGCAGTGGTGCTGCGTTGCGCCAGATTTCTTACCTCGGCTGCCACCACGGCAAAGCCACGTCCTTCCTGACCGGCGCGGGCAGCTTCTACTGCGGCGTTCAGTGCCAGGATATTGGTCTGGAAGGCGATACCGTCCATGACACCGATAATTTCGGTAATTTTCCTGGAGCTTGCACTGACGGTTAGCATGGACAGGATAGTGCTATCCATGACTCGCAAACCTTGCTGTACTCTTTCGGCCGAGCTGTGAATCAGGCTGTTGGCCTGCGCCAGGTTACCTGCATTTTCCGTGATGGTCGCGGTCAGTTCATCAA
The DNA here is from genome assembly GCF_049340445.1 of Undibacterium sp. Ji50W. Taxonomy (NCBI): domain Bacteria; kingdom Pseudomonadati; phylum Pseudomonadota; class Betaproteobacteria; order Burkholderiales; family Oxalobacteraceae; genus Undibacterium; species Undibacterium sp. Ji50W. The sequence continues at coordinate 171,597 of NZ_JBMPOX010000009.1, forward strand.
TGGCGCTGGCAGTTTGCTGCAAGGCTTCCGCCTGGCTTTCAGTGCGGCTGGCGAGGTCAGTATTTTCATCATGGATTTCTCTGGCGATCACATCCACCGTGAGGGCACCATTGCGGATATTCGTCACCATGTCACACAAGTGCTGGTTCATCGCGCCGACGGCATTGATCAACTGCGCCAGTTCATCCTTGCCCTTGCTATGCACACGGTTTTGCAGATTGCCGGCAGCGGTTTCAGCAATGGCCTGAGTTAACAGTTTCAGGTCGCTGGTCAATGCCAGGTAAATCGCGATCAGGAAGTAGGTGGCGATGACCAGCAGCGCAATGATACAGGCCGACATCTTCCATGAACGCTGGTTCACGTCTTCGATATCGGCATTCAGATTCTGCTTGATCAGCGTGGCGATGACTGCCTCTGATTGTGTCAGTTTTTCTATGGTACCCAGGCCCGCAAGCAAGAAGGCATCACCGGAACTTTGATTGACCGAGGCCAGGACTTCATCCTGTGAACGGGCCAGGAATTTTTTTGCATCTTCGATTTGCTGCTGTATGTTTGCTTGTGCCGCTGCGTATTGCGGCTGATGCTGACTGATATCTTGCATGAGCTGGGCCAGGTTGTTCAGCTCATGCCGTGCCAGCATATGCATGGAATTCAGCATGACATCTTCACCAGCTTCAAACAGGCCGCTGTCGATATAGGCAGCACCACGCCCGGCTATCAGCGCCAGCTTTTCTTCAATCTGGGGCAGGGTGCTGACATAGGCATTCGCCAGTTGATGTGTTTTCAAATCACCATCCAGCGTCAGTTTAGATGTGTGGGCGATGGCCGTGACTTCGTTATCGATAGCCTGTATCAGCTTGCTGTGTTCGGCAAAGCTCTCCGGTGCCTTGAAGCTGTTTTGTTTTGCCAGCATGGCTGACCATAGTGTTTTCAGGGCTTCCTTGCGGTCCAGCTGTTCCAGTGCTTCGTCAATCCTGGTCTGGTTTTCAGCCAGTGCATTGGCGGTTTGTTTATTTCCCTGCAGGCGCATATGTTGTAGCGCACGCTGCTTTTGCACTAGCAGACGCAGCTTGCCTCTTTCTGCAATGGTGTTGATGGCAGTCTGCTTGGCTTCGATTTGCAGGATGTCGTTTCTCATATCCCGAAACAGCAGGAAGAGTACGACCAGTAAGGGTATGCCGAATGCCAGAGCGACAAAACTGAATTTGTGGGCGATCCTGACGTTGCGCATCAGACGAATGGCGGGGGAGCTGAATAAGTTCACTTTGAGGCACCAATCATGAGAAATACAATTTTTGAGAGCCTAATCCGTCAATATGACTATGCCGTGACAGTTGGCTTGTCTTCAGGAAATATTCTGCTCCGTCTCAAACTCATGCCGGAAAGCTTATGGTTTTGAATGAAAGTGGGGCGCAAAGGTAATGACATGGGATGTCCGAGGAGGGACTGATGTGTTTTATTGCTATGGTGAGATACAAATATGCAGGCGGGGAGCATTTTCCATGAGATAGTTAAATCAAACGTTTGATTTATGTTAGGATGCGTTTCATGAAAAAGTCCAGCCATAATAAAACTGCCAGCCAAACCGCAAGCCAAACCGCCAGCAGGTCTATCCAGTCCAAATTGATTACACCATCCACGACCCATGCGGGTAAGCCCTTACGGGTGGATGGGATAGAGGCGCGTACCCGCCTGCTTGACAGTGCCCTGCAATTATTTGCAGGAAGAGGATATGCCAAGACATCCACACGTGAAATCGCCAGGGCTGCTGAGGTGAATATTTCTGCCATCAGTTATTACTTTGGCGATAAGGCAGGCTTGTACCGTGCGGTGTTCAACGACCCCCGCAGCAATCCGAATGTGGATCCGGCTATTTTTGAGCAACCTGAAACGCAATTGCGCGACATATTGTCAGCGCTGATGTGTTCGTTTACCGATTCCCTGAAACAGGGGGAGATGGTAGAGCAATGCATGAAACTGCATTTCCGCGAAATGCTGGAGCCCACCGGTTTATGGGGGGAAGAAATCGATACCATGATACGCCCAGCCCATCAGGGACTGGTCCGTTTGTTGTGTCGCTATCTGGGTATCCGGCGCGCTGATGATGATGTGCACAGACTGGCTTTTTCCGTTACAGGCCTGGCAGTTTCCCTGATGGTCAGTCGTGACCTGATGCAGGTCATACGACCGGCATTGATCGCCAGACCCAAGGCCATCGATGTCTATTCATCCCGCTTGGCTGATTACGCCATGGCCATGTGTGAAGACGAAAAACGGCGTCGATTTTTGCATTCTTCCGATAATTTAACTTCATAAACAGCGATATGATCATTCGACGTTTGATACTTACTGCCGGCAGTGTTTCTCTGCTTGCTGCCTGTGCCACCACCAACACCGGTGTGGCGGGTATGGCTACCGTGCCGGCGCAGTGGCAGGCGGCTTTGCCATCCACTGAAAAAAATGCCGAACTGCGGTCCTGGTGGCAAGCCCAGGGTGACGCCACCCTGGTAGAACTGATTGATGCGGCACAAGCCGTCAGCCCATCAATTGCGCAAGCCTGGTCGCGCATAGAAACAGCCAGGGCGGCCAGGGTTGCCAGTGGTGCGGCCTTGCTGCCTTCGCTGGATGCGGTGGCGAATGTCAGCCGGGCAAAAAATCAGATTGGTGTTCCGGTCGCGAGTACGGCGCAAGTGGGTTTGCAGACTACGTGGGAACTGGATCTGTTCGGTGTCAATCGCGCCACCAATCAGGCAGCAGAGGCGGATCTGGAAGGCAGCAGGGCGCAATGGCATGATGCCCGCATCGTGGTCGCGGCGGAAGTCGCCCAGCTGTATTTTTCTGTGCTGAGTTGCCGTCAGGTCGCCGATATCACCTGGCAGGATGCCCGTTCCAGGGCAGAAACTGCACGTTTGACAGAACTCAGTGCGCAGGCCGGCATGACATCGAATGCAACTGCCAGCCTGACGCGTTCCAGTGCGGCAGAGGGAAATAGCCGCGCCATCCAGCAGGCAGCCCAGTGTGACCGTGACATCAAGGCACTGGTTGCCATGACAGCCAGGCCAGAGCCGGAACTGCGGCAAAAGCTGGATGCCCTCAGCCGTGATGCAGCGACAAAGAATTTGCTGCCATTGGGAATCAGTAGCGTACCGGCGCAAGTCTTGCAGCAACGTCCTGACGTGTACGCCGCAGAAAAAGAAGTGAGCATGGCCAGTTCCCAGATCGGTGCGGCAGAAGCGCGTCGCTATCCGCGCCTGACACTGAGTGGATCGATAGGCGGCATGCGTTACCGCAGCATGGGTACTGATAGCAGCATGGATACCTGGTCTATCGGCCCGCTGGCACTGACACTGCCCATCTTTGATGGTGGCCAGGCGGTAGCCAATGTTGACGCAGCAAAGGCGCGCTATCTGGCTGCCAGCAGCAGTTACACCAGCAAGGTCAGACAGGCGGTGCGTGAAGTGGAAGAAGCGCTGGTGAATTTGCAAAGCACCGATGCCCGCCGCCAGGATTCGGAACTGGCTGCACGCGGCTATGCGCAGGCATTGCAGGCAACCACGGTGCGCTACAACCAGGGCATGGCAAGTTTGTTGGAACTGGAAGATGCAAGGCGTACGGCGTTTGCCTCACAGTCATCGCTGATCAGTCTGCAACTTGAAAGAAATAATGCCTGGATCGCGTTATACAAGGCATTGGGTGGCGGCTGGGACATACACACACCTGCGGCCAACCCCACGCCTGTTGCGCCGCTGACGCCATCTGCCTCGTCTGCCTCATCTGCCGATAGCGTCACCACCCCATCACATTCCTGAATTTAACGAATAATAGAAAGCCTCATTCATATGATCCCATTCATTTCACGCAAACCAGTTTTCCTGGGCTTGAGTTTGGCGGGTGTTGTTGCAGTCGCGGCTGGTGGCTTGTGGATTTCTTCCACATCTGTTGCTGCAGATGCTAACTCAAAGCCTGGCAGCGCCAGTGCTTCGGCAAGTGCAGCCGCGCCAACCAAGCCAGCACTGACGGTAACCACCACCAAGGCAGTGGCAGGCAACTTGCTCATCAAGCTGGCCGCCAATGGCAGTGTTGCTGCCTGGCAGGAAGCATTGATAGGATCAGAAGCCAATGGCCTGCGCATACAGGAACTGCATGCCAATATCGGTGACCATGTGCAGCGTGGCCAGTTGCTGGTGAGTTTTTCCAGCGATACCGTGAAGGCCGACCTGGCCCAGGCCCAGGCCAGCCTGTCAGAGGCACAAGCCAATCTGGCAGATGCCGTCGCCAATGCCGACCGTACCCGCGCCTTGCAATCCAGTGGCGCTCTGAGTGCGCAGCAGGTTGGGCAATACCTGACAGCCGAACAAACTGCCAAAGCCAGGGTGGAAGCCGCAAAAGCAAATGTCGATGCACAGCAACTGCGCATGAAAAATACCCGTGTGCTGGCGCCAGACAGCGGCATCATCACCGCCCGTTCGGCAACCCTGGGTGCCGTGGTGGCCAATGGGGCTGAACTGTTTCGCATGATACGTCAGGGACGTCTGGAATGGCGGGCAGAAGTCACGGCCAGTGAAATGGCCAGATTGACACCCGGCACCGAAGCCGTCGTCACCGCCCCCGGTGGCACGCAATGGAAGGGCAAGGTCAGGGTGGTATCGCCGACTGTCGATGCACAGACCAGGATGGGTCTGGTGTATGTGGATCTGTTGCCCACGGTCGCCGTGGTATCAGGCAAGTCGCAAGTGGTAACGCAAACGAATGGTCAGGCATTCAAACCTGGCATGTTTGCCAAAGGTGAATTTGTCATGGGTAGTTCACAGGCATTGACGATTCCTCAGCAGGCGGTGGTGGTGAGGGATGGTTTCAGTTATGCCTTCCGCCTGAATCCAGATGGTCGCGTGACCCAGATCAAATTGCAGACTGGCCGTCGCGTCAGTCTGCCGCAGGGTGATCAGGTTGAAGTGACCCAGGGCCTGAATGCCGACAGCATCATTGTCGCCAACGGTGCCGGTTTCCTGAATGATGGTGATGCGGTGAAGGTGGTGGCTGCTACAGCCGCAGTGGCCGGACCGGCACCTGCAAAAAATTAAGGGGCAAACGTGAATTTTTCATCCCTCTCCATCAAGAATCCGATTCCAGCCATCATGCTGTTTGTGTTGCTGACACTGGCCGGCATATTGTCGTTCCGCACGACCATCGTGCAAGATTTTCCGGATATAGAATTGCCCATCGTGACCGTCAGCGCACCGTTGTCCGGTGCGGCACCGGCGCAATTGGAAACCGAGGTCGCCCGCAAGATAGAAGATGCGGTCGCGTCTTTGCAGGGCGTCAAAAACGTCTATACCAAGGTGCTGGACGGTGATGTCGAAGTGACGGTCGAATTTGTTTTGGAAAAAGTCATTTCTGATGCCGTCAATGAAGTACGCGACGCCGTGGCAACCGTGCGTGCCGACCTGCCCAGCGAAATGCGTGACCCCACGGTGAGCAAGGCGTCGACAGCCGGCCGTGTCATCATGACGTATACCGTCGAAGCGACCGAGCCTGACAAAGACAGCCATGTGGTTGTGGGTGAAAGCAGTAAGCCAGATGCACAGGACCTGAGCTGGTTCGTTGACAATACCGTTTCAAAACGTTTGCGCAGCGTACCTGGTGTAGGTGCCGTCAAACGCATGGGCGGTGTGACCCGTGAAGTGCGGGTGGAACTGGATACCGCCAAAATGGCGGCATTGAATGTGGCCGCCGTGGATGTATCGCGTCGCTTGAAACTGGTGCAGCAGGAAGCACCAGGCGGTCGTGGTGACGTCAGTGGTGCCGAGCAATCGGTGCGTACCATTGCTACCGTCAAGACTGCAGCCGAACTGGCTACACTGGATGTGCCTTTGCCGGATGGCCGTCACATACGCCTGGACCAGGTGGCCAGGGTGCTGGATACCGTCAGTGAGCCACGTTCCGCCGCAACCCTGGATGGCAAGCCGGTGGTCGGTTTTGAAGTCTTTCGTACCAAGGGTGCGAGTGAGGTGGATGTGGCCAGGGGTTCACGTGTTGCAGTCGAAGAATTGCAGGCGGCGCATCCGAACATGAAATTCCATCAGGCTATCGATAATGCTCAGCCTGTGGAAGAGAATTTTGATGGCTCCATGGATTTGCTGTATGAAGGGGCCTTGCTGGCGATTCTGGTTGTGTTCTGGTTTCTGCGCGATTGGCGTGCCACGCTGGTCGCGGCTGCGGCCCTGCCTTTGTCGGTGATCCCGACTTTCCTCGGTTTGAAATATTTCGGCTATACCCTCAACACCGTGACCTTGCTGTCATTGGCGCTGGTAGTGGGGGTGTTGGTGGATGACGCGATTGTGGAAATTGAAAACATCGTCCGCCATTTGCACATGGGTAAAACACCGATGCAGGCAGCGATGGAAGCGGCCGATGAAATTGGTATGGCCGTCATCGCCACTACCTTTGCGCTGGTCGCCGTGTTTTTGCCGACGGCCTTTATGGGCGGCGTACCGGGCCTGTTCTTCAAACAGTTTGGCTGGACGGCAGTGATTGCGATTCTGGCTTCGCTGGTGGTGGCGCGTTTGCTGACACCGATGATGGCGGCATACATCATGAAGTCGCCGAAACCAGGCAAGACTGGCGTGCATGCAGAAGGTGTGCATGGTCAGCCAGACGGCTGGCTCATGACGCGGTATATGAAAACCATGCAGTGGTGCTTGCGTCATCGTCTGGTGACCATGATCGCTGCGACTGTATTTTTTGTCTGCTCGATTGCGCTGGTCGGCTTGTTGCCTACCGGTTTCGTGCCATCGGCAGATCGTGCACAAACCCAGGTCAATATAGAACTGCCGCCAGGCAGCACCCTGGCAGAAACCCGTACAACGGCAGAGCAGGCCAGGGTCGCCATCATGCGCGACAAGAACATCATCAATGTATTCAGTTCCATCGGTGGTGGTTCCAGCGGTGATGCTTTTGCGCCAGGTGCAGCAGCAGAAGCCAGACGCGCCGTGCTGACTGTGACGGCGGTGCACAGGAATAATCGCAAGGATTCCATCAGTGATATCGATGCCAAGATACGTAAGGAAGTGGCAGATATTTCCGGTGCCAAGTTCACCGTAGGGCCACCGGATACGGGTGTCAAGATGCAACTGGTCTTGCAGAGTGAGGATCCCTTGGCCCTGATAGAAGCGGCTCAAAAAGTCGAAAGGGAATTGCGCACCCTGAAGGGCATCGGCAATGTCAGTTCCAGTGCATCGCTGGTGCGTCCTGAAATCATCGTGCGTCCCGACCCGGCCAGGGCCGCCGATCTGGGTGTGACTGCTGCCAGCATAGGTGAAACCGTGCGTGTGGCAACCGCGGGTGATTATGACCAATCCTTACCCAAGCTGAATCTGTCACAACGTCAGGTGCCTATCCGCGTGAAGTTGCCAGACAGCTTCAGGGCAGACCTGGCGGAGATAGAACGCCTGACCGTACCCGGCAAAAATGGCCCCGTCATGTTGGGCACTGTCGCCAGCGTGACGATGGAATCCGGCCCGGCACAGATAGACAGGTTGAACCGCAAGCGCAATGTGACCCTGGATGTGGAACTGGGTAACCGTCAACTGGGTGAAGTGAATGAAGAAGCGCGTGCTTTACCGAGCATGAAAAACCTGCCACCTTCAGTCAGTATTGCTGAACTGGGCGACGCGCAAGAGATGCAGGCCCTGTTCGCCAGCTTTGGTATCGCCATGCTGATCGGCGTATTGTGTATCTATGGTGTCCTGGTCTTGCTGTTCAAGGATTTCTTGCAACCGGTGACTATCCTGGCTGCCCTGCCTTTGAGTATCGGTGGTGCTTTCGTGGCCTTGCTGGTGACCGGGCGTGCGCTGTCCATGCCATCCATGATAGGCCTGATCATGCTCATGGGTATCGTCACCAAGAACTCCATCCTGCTGGTGGATTACGCTGTTATCGCAAGGGAAGCCGGCATGAGTCGGTTTGATGCCCTGGTGGATGCCTGCCACAAGCGCAGCCGCCCCATCATCATGACCACCATTGCCATGGGGGCCGGCATGATGCCGCTGGCTTTAGGCTGGGGCGCTGACCCCAGCTTCCGTTCGCCGATGGCGATTGCGGTGATAGGCGGTTTGATTACCTCAACCCTGTTGAGCCTGTTGGTGGTACCGGCAGTGTTTACCTATATCGATGATTTTGAACATTTGCTGGGAAAAATCAGGCATTGGCTGAAAGGCAAACCGGTCGCGGCAACATCGTGATGAATACCTGAATCAGGGGCAATACGTGGTTTCTTGATCCTGATTGTTTGGTGCAAAAAACAAAGGCCCGGGTGCATGCAGATGCACCCGGGCCTTTTTGCATTTCCATGGCTGCATGCCAATCCTAAAAGTAAATTGTCTTTTGGAAATGCTTATATTGTACTGAATTACTAAATTGTTAAAAGAAATGCAAAAATTACGACGATTTAAGCACATCAGATTGTGGGCTCTAATTGCGCTTTGTTATAATGACAGCCTGATTTGTTACAAATTGTATAGGACAGATTTTTTGCGCTATCAGCGAACCGTGTGGTGTGCCTGAGTGGAAAATAAAAATAATGCGTAAAAATGGAGTTCGTTTTTCTATTGCAAGTCATGCTGCCTGGGCCCCGGGCGTCGATACGCCAGATGCCTGGAAGGAATGGGCGAAAGCGCCTTTTCCTTTTGCGGGCGATGCCGAACCAGCCGTGGCTGCGATGCCGCCGATGTTGCGTCGTCGTGCCGGTTCCCTTGGGAAGATGGCACTGGAAGTGGCTTATCAATGCCTGGATGGGCGTACCAATATTCCCACTGTGTTTTGCTCGCGTCATGGCGAAGTGACGCGTGCCATTGATTTGCTGACAGAACTGGTGCAAGAGCAATCTGTATCACCGACCGGATTTGGCCTGGCCGTACACAATGCCAGTGCCGGTTTGTTTTCGATTGCCCGCAAGGATCAGGCAAATCATATTGCCCTGGCAGCTGGTAATAGCACGATAGAGCATGGTGTGATTGAGGCTTGTGGCTTGTTGGCAGATGGCGAGCCCATGGTGCTGCTGGTTGCTTACGACCAACCCTTGCCTGAACTCATGAAACAGTTCCAGGATGTCGATGAACAGCCTTATGCCTGGGCATGGCTGATGACGCCGGCACAGGACGATGTCATCCAGTTACGATGTGAAAGCGTTACAGACAGGCAGGAAGACAGCTTGGATGCCGAATCGGGAGCGGATGTGGGTGCAATGACATCCGGCTTGCAGATATGGCGCTTTGAATGCGGCGCGCAGTCGAAGCTAATCCGGCTGGCGGGAACGCGCCGCTGGATCTGGTCGCGAGATGTTTGATTATCTCGATCGTTGCTGGCGTATCGTTGCCACAGGCATCAGTTTTACGGCTTTCGGTATAGGCGGTGTAGTGCTGTGGGTGGTGGTATTTCCGCTGTTGCATCTTCTGGTATGGCAACAAGACCGGCGCAGGACGATGGCACGCCATATCATACGCTGGACGTTTCGTTGTTTTGTCGGCCTGATGCGCTTGCTGGGCGTATTGCGTTATGAGTTGATAGGGCTGGAAAAACTGGAGCGTGGTGGCTTGTTAATACTGGCTAATCATCCTACCTTGATAGATACCGTATTTTTAATGGCATTTGTCAAACACGCCGACTGTATAGTGAAGGGACGCCTGCGGAATAATGTGTTTACCCGTGGGCCGGTAAGGGCAGCAGCGTATATCAGTAATGAACACGGGCAAGATTTGCTGGAAGCATGTATCGCGTCCTTGCGAGCGGGAAATAACCTGATCATTTTCCCCGAAGGTACGCGCACCCCGGCAGATGGTGTTATCAGCCTCAAGCGCGGCGCTGCCAATATCGCTGTGCGTGGTGTACGCGCGGTCACTCCGGTATTGATACGTTGCGAGCCACCCACCCTTGGAAAAGGGGAAAAGTGGTGGCAGGTACCGTGCAAATTGGCGCAGTTCAGAATAGAAGTAAGGGATGATATTCCGATACAGGGTTTTATCGACGCCGGTCAATCGGACGTCATGGCGGCACGTCATCTGACGGACCACCTGCAACATTATTTTACCGAGGAAAACCAACGTCATGCTTGAACAAGAAGTAAAAGAACTGATTATCGAAGTGCTGCAACTGGAAGACATCACAGCCGCCGATATAGATAGCAATGCGCCTTTGTTTGTAGAAGGCCTGGGCCTGGATTCCATCGATGCGCTTGAGCTGGGTGTAGCTTTACAAAAACGTTACGGTATTTCGCTGTCTGCTGATTCAGAAGACACGCGTCGCCATTTCGCATCAGTCAGCGCACTTGCTGCACTGATTGAAACACATAGAAAGAAGTAAGGGGCAGGCAATGGTTGTGGTAAGTGCAATGAGCAAAGATGAATTGTTTGTGTGGGTAGTGGATCTGCTGGCTGAGATGTTTGAGCTGGACAAGTCTTCATTGACACTGGAATCAAATCTATACGCAGACCTGGATATTGACAGCATTGATGCTGTCGATCTGGCCGTCAAGCTGAAACAAATGACAGGCTTGCGTTTGCAACCCGACGTGTTCAAGAAAATTCGGACTATCGGGGATGTAGTGGAAGCCCTGGGCAATCTCACTGCGGAGTAATCAGCATCTTTCGCCGAATACTGGCCGCGCTGGCGGTCGTCCTCACAATACTTTATCCGCTGGTGATCTGGTTGGGTCAGGGGCAGGTAGAGCCGCGCTGGATGGCTGCCCTGTTGTTGCTGGCGGCTGCCACAAGAATCCCCAGTTTCAAGCTCAGTCAAATCGCCCGCTGGTCCATGTTTGCAGCCCTGGTGCTGGCGGCATGCGCGGTCTGGGCGAATGCCTTGTTGCCGTTGAAATTATATCCGGTTCTGGTGAATGCAGTACTGCTGGCCGTGTTTGGTTTCAGTCTGGCCGTTCCACCTTCCATGGTCGAACGCTTGGCCCGTTTGCGTGAGCCGGATTTGCCGCCAGCGGCAGTGGCTTACACCAGGCGCGTGACCCAGGTCTGGTGCGTGTTTTTCATATTCAATGGGGCTATCGCTTTGGGCACCGCCCTTTGGGCATCGGCCCAGGTGTGGTCACTGTATACCGGCGTCATCGCCTACATCCTCATGGGATTGTTGTTCGGCCTCGAATATCTGGTACGTCTACGATTTAAGCGGCTGCATCATGTCTGATTTTTTTTCTGATCCTTGCCTGGCGGTGGCATCCCGTCCGGCACAATCTGTGGTCGGCTTACGTGCCGGTTCCATTACTTTATCTCATTCCGCTTTCATGCAGCGCATAGGTGCGTGGTCGCATGCTTTTCAGCACCTGCCCGGCAAGCAACTGGCCCTGTATCTGAATGATAGCCTGGAATTTGCAGCGGCCTTGCTGGCGGCATGGCAGTGCGGTAAAACCGTCTGGCTGAATGCCGATACCCTGAACAGCAGTTGCGCGGCAATGGCGAAATCTGTCGATGCATTTGCCGGTGATTTTCCTGCCGAATTTCAGCCACTGCAAGCCAGTCCAGCACCTGTCCACCTACCGCCGCTGACTGGCCTGGACCCTGAGTTTTTGGGCTTGGTGGTGCATACCTCAGGCAGTACCGGGCAGGCGCAGGCAGTACCTAAAAAAATCTCACAACTGACCAGTGAAGTGGCCAACCTGGAAGAGGTGTTTGGTGCACGCCTGGAAAATGCTGTGGTGCTGGCGACAGTTTCGCATCAGCACATCTATGGTTTGCTGTTCCGGATTTTATGGCCTTTGGCAGCAGGGCGTGTCATTCATGCAGAAAGCCTGAGCTTTCCTGAACAATTGCTGCAACTGGCCGGGCAAGCAGACTGTGTGCTGATTGCCAGCCCGGCCCACCTGAAACGTTTACCCGACCATCTGGATTGGCAGGCTGCCAGGCAGCACCTGCGTGCCGTGTTTTCATCCGGCGGGCCATTGACTGCAGAAGTCGCATTTTCAGTCGGAAAATTATTGGGACAGGTCCCCCTGGAAGTGTATGGCAGTTCCGAAACCGGCGGCATTGCCTGGCGTCAGCGCAAGCAGGGCAATATCGATACCTGGCAAGCGCTGCCCGGAGTGGCATGGCGTATTCATCAGGAAGATGGCTTGCTGGAAGTACGTTCACCACATTTGATGCAGGATGCCTGGCTGCGTTTGACAGATAGAGGACAGATGACGGAAGACGGCCATCTGCTGTTGCTGGGGCGTAGTGACCGTATTGTCAAAATTGAAGAAAAAAGAATTTCACTGGACGCCATGGAACAGGCTTTGCTGAGTTCAGAACTGGTGAACGAAGTGCGTATCCTGGTCGATGAAGAAGTCGCTGGTCAGCGACAGAAATTAACGGCCTTTGTGGTGCCCTCTGCACTAGGACATGACTTGCTGGCGCAGACGGATAAAAATACCTTCAACCAGCGTTTGCGCGCCTTGTTGTCTGGCGTGGTCGATGCCATTGCACTACCGCGTCGCTGGCGTTACCTGGACCAGATGCCGGTCAATGCCCAGGGCAAGACCACGCATGCGCAATTGCTGGCCCTGATCAATGAAAATCAGGACCAGCGACCACGCCTGCCACAGGTGCATATGCTGGAGCAGGAAGCTACGCGCGTCGTACTGGAATTGACCGTACCCGCATCGCTATTCTATTTCGATGGACATTTTGCGATCGCCCCGGTATTGCCTGGTGTGGTACAAGTTGACTGGGCCATTTTATATGGGCGTCAGTATTTTGATTTGCCAGCCATTTTTATCTCCATTCATGCGCTCAAGTTTCAGCAGGTGATTCATGCTGAAACTCCTGTCATGCTGGAAATGATCCACGACCTGCATAAGGGCAGTGTGCAATTCCGTTATTTTTCCGACGCCGGGCAACACGCCAGTGGTCGCATCTTATTCACCAATGAAAAGACCGCATGCTAGATAAAAAATTCTCCCCGGAACGCCAGAGTGCTTTTGCTGCCCGTTTTGAAGCGCAGAAGATCGCTTTCGGGCCTGTCGTGTTCCAATGCGTTCGCTATGCCTGGAAGCGCGGCATGCTGCAAGCCTTGTCGGATACTGGTAGTACTGGCCTGACGATTGCCGAACTGGCCGCCACCGGGCGCTGGACTGAATATGTGCTAAAGGTTGTGCTGGAAACCTGTCTGTCGGCTGGCGTCGTGTATTTGAGCGCGGGGCGCTATGTACTCGATAAAACCGGTTATTGCGTACTGACCGATGCGATTACCCAGATCAATCTCGATTTCAACCATGATGTATGTTACGAAGGCCTGTTCCGGCTGGACGCATCCCTGGACCAGGAAAAACCCTTGGGCCTGAGCGCGCTAGGTGACTGGCCCACCCTGTACCAGGGGCTGTCGCAATTGCCAGAACCTGCCAAAACCAGCTGGTTTGCGTTTGACCATCATTATTCGGATACATCTTTCCCGGATATCTTGCCGGATGTATTCGCCACGGCACCGCGCCGCCTGATGGATATCGGTGCGAATACCGGCAAGTTCAGCTGCGCGGCGCTGGCCTACAATCCGTCAGTGGAAATGCATCTGGTTGACCTGCCCAGGCAATTGATAGTTGCCGAAGAAAACCTGCGCAAGGCTGGTGTGGCTGAGCGTGCGCATTTTCATCCGGTGGATTTATTGGATGCTGAACTGACATTGCCTGCAGATATGGACATGATCTGGATGAGCCAGTTCCTCAGCTGTTTTTCCGAACCGGCCATTGCCAGTATCTTGCAGCGTGCTGCTGCCGCCCTCAGTCCTCAGGGACAGTTGTTGATCATGGATACTTTCTGGGACCGGCAACGTTACGATATCGCCGCTTTTTGCCTGATCAATACCTCGCCGTATTTCACGTCCATGGCCAGCGGCAACAGCAAGATTTACGAAAGCAATGACTATATACGTCTGGCAGAAGCCGCCGGCCTGCAATTGCTGACCACCCGTGACGATATTGGTTACTGCCATTCCCTGCTGCGATTTACGAGGGCAGGGAAGTAAAGTGTTCAAAGCCTGCGTATTGATCCCCGTCTACAACCACGAACATGCCATTACTGCGGTAGTGCATGCCGTCCTGGCGCATGACGTGGATTGCATACTGGTCGATGACGGCTGCTCGCCCGCTTGTGCCAGGGTGCTGGATGACTTGCATGCGGCAACGCCGGCGCGGGTCAGCCTGTTGCGCCATGCCAGTAATCAGGGCAAGGGTGCGGCGGTGATGACAGGGTTTGAACATGCGGCAAAAACCGGCTACACCCATTTGCTGCAGGTGGACGCCGATGGTCAGCATTGCATCGCTGATATTCCACGCTTTCTGGAACAGGCGCAGGCGCACCCACAGGCTATCATGGTCGGTTACCCGGTGTATGACGATTCGGTGCCGGCTGTGCGCCTGTATGCACGCTATCTGACCCATGTCTGGGTATGGATCAATACCCTGTCGTTGGCGATTCGTGATTCCATGTGTGGTTTCAGGGTGTATCCGATAAGCCCGGTAATGACACTGCTGGCGAAACAGAAGGTCGGTAAGCGCATGAATTTTGATACCGATATCCTGGTCAGGCTGTATTGGGACGGTGCCGACATTGTCAACCTGCCGACCAGGGTGGCGTATCCGTCGGATGGCGTTTCCCACTTCCGCGTCTGGCTGGATAATGTGCTGATCACCAAAATGCATACTCAATTATTCTTTGGCATGTTGTGGCGTTTTCCACGTTTGCTGTTACGTAACTGGCGGGGCAGGCCATGACTAAACCGGCGGCCACCAACAGGCATTGGGCCAGTATGAATGAAGTCGGTTTCGTGGCTGGCATGCGGCTGTTGTTCTGGATTTTTCGCTATTTTGGACGCTGGCCCTTCCGCATTGTCCTGTACCCGGTCTTGCTGTGGTACGTAATGCTGCAGGCGGTGCCGCGTCGCGCATCGATGGATTATTTGCGTCGCATTAATGCCTACCGCGCGGTACGACAAGGCTGGCTGGGGGTATTCCGGCATTTTGCTGCGTTTGCCGAAAGCATACTGGATAAAATGCTGCTCTGGGGGGGCTTGTTCAAGACTGAACAAGTGCAGTATCACGGACAAGAACAGATACATGCGCAGATGCTTACCCGAAGCGGCGCTGTATTGATTTGCTCACATCAGGGTAATCTGGAAATGTGCCGGGTATTGTCCCGCGATTTTCCTGACGTGAAATTGACCATACTCGTGCATACCAAGCATGCCCAGGTATTCAATCGCATGTTGGGCCAGCTAGATCCTCACAGCCAGATGGATTTGTTGCAAGTGACTGAAATGACACCTGCTACCGCTATGCTGCTGGCTGAAAAAATTGCCGGGGGCGGCTTTGTCGTCATCGCCGGTGACCGCATACCGGTGGCACCACAGCCCAGGGTGGCGTGCGCAAAATTTCTTGGGCA
Source organism: Undibacterium sp. Ji50W (assembly GCF_049340445.1). Lineage (NCBI taxonomy): Bacteria > Pseudomonadati > Pseudomonadota > Betaproteobacteria > Burkholderiales > Oxalobacteraceae > Undibacterium > Undibacterium sp. Ji50W. Next base: position 187,010 of record NZ_JBMPOX010000009.1, read on the forward strand.
GGATGCGGCTTTCCCGGTAGGGCCGTACGTGCTTGCCAGTATTTTGCAGTGCCCGGTGTATTTATTGTTTTCCCTGCAGATGGATGGCGTGCCGCAGGTACGGTTCGAGTTACTGCGTGAATCAGTCAGGCTGCCCCGCAAGGATCGCGACACCATGTTGCAGGAACTGATAGCCGCCTACGCCGCACGACTGGAACACTATTGTGTGCAGGCACCCTTGCAATGGTTTAATTTTTACGATTTTTGGTATATACCTCATTTGGAACAAACAGATGCATCCCGCTGATCCGACCATCTCAACTATTTCCAGCAGCAAGCCGCGTGTCGTTGTGTTTGACCGCAACCGGCTCTGTATAGAAGATATTGTAGCTATTGCGCATGGCAAAGCGCAGGCCGTCTTGTCGGCTGATCCTGTTTTTCGGGCGGCAATTGCCCGTGGGGCGGATTTTCTGGATCGCCTGTTGCGGGAAGATGGCACCATCTATGGCGTCACCACGGGTTATGGTGATTCCTGCACGGTCACAGTACCGGCAGAACTGGTAGGGGAATTACCGCATCACCTGTACACCTACCATGGTTGCGGGCTGGGTGAATACCTGAACCCGGCACAGACCCGCGCCGTTTTGGCGACCCGCTTGGCCTCATTGTCCAAAGGGTTTTCCGGCGTCAGTGTGGAATTGCTGGTGCAGATCGCCAGTTTGCTTGAGCATGACCTGTTGCCCCTGATTCCGTCAGAAGGTTCGGTGGGTGCCAGTGGCGACCTGACTCCCCTGTCTTATCTGGCTGCCGTCTTGTGCGGCGAACGCGAAGTCTGGCGCAAGGGTGAACATGTGGCAGCTGCCCAGGCCCTGAGTGAAGCCGGCATCAAGCCTTTGCGGCTGCGCCCGAAAGAAGGCCTGGCGATCATGAATGGCACGGCGGTCATGACAGCACTGGCTTGCCTGGCGTATGACCGCGCCGCTTACCTGACGCAACTGACGACACGTATCACCGCGCTGGCTTCTTTCGCGCTGGATGGCAATGCCCATCATTTTGATGAAGTACTGTTCTCTGTCAAGCCACATGCAGGCATGCAGGGCGTGGCAGCATGGCTGCGCCATGATTTACCGGCAGGGCAGGTGGAACGCAATGGCAAGCGCCTGCAGGATCGTTATTCCATACGCTGTGCGCCCCATGTGATTGGCGTGCTGGCCGATGCCTTGCCATTTTTCCGGCAGTCCATAGAAAATGAATTGAACAGTGCCAATGACAATCCCATCATTGATGCCGACAATGAACGTGTACTGCACGGCGGCCATTTTTATGGCGGCCATATCGCATTTGCCATGGATGGCATGAAGAACGCCGTCGCCAACCTGGCTGATCTGCTTGACCGGCAAATGGCCTTGCTGGTGGACAGCCGTTACAACCATGGCCTGCCTGCCAATCTGTCTGGCGTGCAAGGGCCGCGTGCTGCCATCAATCATGGTCTCAAGGCTTTACAGATCAGCGCTTCTGCCTGGACGGCGGAAGCCTTGAAGCTGACCATGCCGGCCTCGGTGTTTTCACGTTCTACCGAATGTCATAACCAGGACAAGGTCAGCATGGGCACCATAGCCGCCAGGGATTGCCTGCGCGTGCTGGAACTGACCGAACAAGTGGTCGCCGCCTTGCTGATTACCGTACGTCAGGGTGTTTGGTTACGCTTGCGACTGCACCCGGAATTATCGCTTTCACCAGCGTTGACACAGATGATGGAAACCCTGGCCACAGATATCGCCCCGATACAGGAAGACCGCCGTCTGGAACCGGATTTGCGCCTGCTGCTGGAACGCATGCGGCAACAGGAATGGAGTCTGTATGCGTAAGAATGCCACCCCTAGCCGCTGGGCTGCCGAAGTCGAGATGCAGGTACAGTTTTTTGACCTGGACCCGATGGAGATAGTCTGGCATGGCAACTACGTCAAATACCTGGAAGTGGCGCGTTGTGCGCTGCTGGACAGTATTCAGTACAACTATGTGCAGATGAAAGAATCTGGCTATGCATGGCCAGTGATAGACATGCAGTTACGCTATGTGGCTCCAGCCAGTTTTGGGCAAAGACTGAAACTGCGTGCCGATATCGTCGAATGGGAAAATCGTTTGAAGATCGATTATCTGATCACCGATGCGGCCAGCGGAAAACGTCTGACCCGCGCCAGCACCACACAAGTCGCGGTGGAAATCAGCAGTGGTGAAATGTGCTTTGTTTCACCACCCGTACTATTTGAAAAATTGGGAGTGACCCCAGCATGAAACCCAGACTTTCCAGCTTGTTTGCGCTGATGGCAGTATTGCTGACGACTAATGCCAGTGCCACTTCGGCACTGACTACAAAAATCCAGAACACGCTGGCCAAACCTGCCATCCTGTGCGGTCGCTTTGACCAGACCAAGCAACTGGTGGGCATGAAAAAACCACTGGCTTCCAATGGCCGGTTTTGCGTGATCAATGGCAAGGGCGTGTTGTGGCGTACCTTGCAGCCTTTCCCGAATACCTTGCGGCTGACGCGCGATGAAATCGTGCATATGCAGGGCGATCGCGTTGCCATGCGACTGGATGCGCAAAAAGAACCCACCGTGCGCATGATCAATAGCGTGCTTTTTTCCCTGCTATCCGGGGACCTGGGCAAACTGGAATCGCTGTTTGAGGTGGATGGCACGGCTGACGCCGGTAGCTGGAAAGTCAGCCTCAAAGCACGCGAAGCGGCGCTGGCCAAAGCCATAGGACAGATCAGCCTGGATGGCGCAGCCTATGTAAAAAACATACATATCGACGAAGCCAGCGGCGACCGTACTGCGATTATCTTTTCCGATATTAAAACCGGTGAAACGGCAATCACTGCAGAAGAACTGGCGATGTTTTGATGACCTGCATACAACCTGAACCTGCTTTTGTAGACGCATGCAAACCACAGAATGGATAAAGCCTTAAAAAATCGGCCTAGCATGGGTGCAGTCCTGGCCATAGCATGGGCCCTGGTGGTGTGCCTGTTATTGGCACATAACGCCTATTTGTGGCTGGGCAAACGTATTACGCCCGACACCGACATCCTGGCTTTGTTGCCGGTGCAGGAACGCGACCCGGTATTGCAGCAATCCTTTGCGCATATGGTGGACACGGCCCAGCAAAGGGTGGTGGTATTGATCGGTGCACCTGACTGGGAACAGGCAAAACGCGCGGCACAGGCGTATAACGCCGTCATCGCCACTCGCGCCGATCTGTTGACGCCAACCACCATCAACGACCAGACCCAAAGCGACTGGTTGACAGCTTTTCAAAAGAATAGCCTGGGTTTGCTGACTGCACAGCAAGAGCAGCAACTGCGCACGCAACCAGCGCAGTTCTGGACCGAGACTGCACTGGTCAAAATGTATGGTGCTTTTTCCGGTCCCAAACTGGGTTCCTTCCAGGATGACCCTTTTGGTCTTTTCAGTGGCTGGGTACAGGAGAGGGCGCAGGAAACGCCAGTCAGACCGCGTGACGGCATGCTGTTTGTTGCTGATGCAGAAAACCAGTATGTGCTGTTGCCCTTGAGCCTGAAACCACCAGCATTCTCATTGACGGCGCAGGAAGCCGTGCTGCCGTTGCTGACACAGGCTGCCAATGCCGCAAGGCAGGCTACACCGGGTGTACAGATCATCAGTGCTGGCGTGGTATTGCATGCCGCCGCCGCCGGGCAACAGGCGAATGCGGAAGTATCGACCATCGGTGTCGGTTCCCTGGCCGGTATCATTTTGCTGATGTGGTTCAGTTTCCGCTCGTTGAAACCCATCATGCTGATCCTGATGTCGATAGGCATAGGTTTTCTGGGTGCGATGTCGGTCTGCTGGCTGTTGTTTGGCGGCATACATTTGCTGACACTGGTATTTGGTGCCAGTCTGATTGGGGTGGCACAGGATTACGGTATTTACTTTTTATGTAACCGTTTGAATGCCGATGCAGAACTCGATTCCCATCAATTGCTGAAGCGCCTGCTGCCTGGCCTGGGCCTGACTTTGCTGGCGGCGGTGATCGGTTATCTGGGCCTGGGCCTGACACCATTCCCCGGCTTGCGGCATATGGCGGCATTTTCTGCCCTGGGCCTGCTATTTGCCTGGCTGACGGTAGTCTGCTGGTTTCCGCATCTGGTGCGTGCTGGCGGTTTGAAAAGCGGCAAACTGGTGGCCTGGTACAGTGCTGTGCTGTGGCATTGGCCGCGTCTGAGAATGAATCGCTATGGTATAGGCATACTGCTGGCATTTTCATTGCTGGTACTGTTTGCCTGTTCCAGGCTGGGTGCAAATGACGACATCAGGTTGTTGCAAACACCGCCAAAACAGTTGGTGGCAGATCAGATCAAGCTTGGCAAATTGCTGGATGCGCCGACCCCGGTGCAGTATTTCCTGGTACGCGGCGCTTCGGCAGAAATGGTGTTGCAACGCGAAGAAATCCTGAAACGCAAGCTGGAGACCATGATAGCAGCACACACCATCTCCGGTTATCAGGCACTGTCCAACTGGGTGCCTTCGGCACAGACACAGGCGACACGGCGGCAGTTGATAGAAGAAAAACTGCTGGCCGACGGTGGCCCCTTGTCGCAACTGGCGGTCAAGGTGGATGAAGAGGCGAGCTGGGCTGCCGGTATCCGTGCGCATTTGCTGCAGCCTTCTGAAGGCATGAGCGTAGACAGTTTCCTGAAAACTGCCGCCGGCGAACCCTGGCGGCATTTGTGGCTGGGCCGTATCGGTAATGAATATGCCAGCATTGTTGCCCTGCGCGGTGTGAACTATGCCAACGCCGGTCTGACATCCCTGCAACATACCGCCGATGGTCTGGAAGGCGTGCAGTGGGTCGATAAAGTCAGTGAAATTTCTTCGGTACTGGGGCGTTATCGCGCGTATATGGGCTGGGTAGTCTGTGCTGCCTATGGGCTGGTATTTGCCTTGCTGTGGCCGCGTTATCGCCGTCATGCATGGCGCGTGCTGGCGCCGACCATGGTCGCCAGCCTGGCCACGCTGACCCTGTTTGGGCTGGCCGGACAAAGCCTGCAATTATTCCATGTGCTGGCGCTGATGCTGCTGCTGGGGGTAGGGGTTGATTACGGTATTTTCATGCAGGAACATGCAGACAGACGCAATGCCACGCCCTGGCTGGCGGTGGGTCTGTCTGCGGCGAATACCATCTTGTCCTTCGGTTTACTGGGACTGAGCCGCACGCCGGCATTGCAGGCATTTGGGCTGACCATGCTGATTGGTACCAGTCTGGTCTGGCTGATTGTGCCGTGTTTTACTTCTTCCGGGAGCCATCATGCGCCACCTGTTCAGTCATAAAATAGTCGCACTTCCCGTGTTGCTGATGCTGGCGATATTGTCTGGCTGCGCAACTGCACCGCCAGCATCCAATCAGGCTCGTCTGGGTTTGAAGTTGCCACCTGCCAGCCTGGGTGAAAATTTTAGCGTGCAGCAACATCTGAAGGTGGAACGCAATGGCCGCATCGATGAACTGGATGCTGCACTGGAAGTGGATGGCGGGCAACTGGAGCTGGTAGGTCTGGCTTTTGGTCAGCGCGTGTTAAGTCTCAGCTATGATGGCAAGGAACTCAAATCCTGGCGTCATATGATGTTGCCGGCACAGGTCAAGGCCGAAGATGTGCTGGAAGACATGCAATTGAGTTTGTGGCCAGTGCAGGCGATTGCCCAGGCGCTGCCAGCGGGCTGGCGCATTGAAGAGCGGGGTTTGCGCCGGCTACTGTATCTGGAGAATGAACTGGTGGCCAGCATAGACTATAGCCGCATGCCGCGCTGGAGCGGCACCGTGGTCTTGAACAACCTGCGTTATCACTATCGCCTGACCATACAGTCGGCACCTTGAAGCTATTTTATTTATGAAGCTGTATTTACATCACTGTGGCGTGGTCTGTGCCCTGGGTGACAATCACCAGGAGATCAGGCGCCGCTTGCTGGAAGAAGCCGGTACCGGCCTGCAGATGACCGATACCTGGTCGGCGGGACGGGTATTGCCGGTAGGCCAGGTGCGCGGTATGTTGCCGGATGTCAGCCATTTGCCAGTCACCTTGCGCAGCCGCAATAATCAACTGGCGCTGGCTGCACTGGCACAGATCCGCGAGGCGGTAGATGTCGCCATACAGCGCTTTGGTGCTGACCGTGTCGGTATCGTCATCGGTACCAGCACATCCGGCATTGCCAGCACAGAGAGCGCCATGCGGGCTTACCACGAGCACGGCAGCCTGCCATCGTCGTTTCAATATGCAGTGCAGGAAATGGGATCACCGGCTGCCATGCTGGCCCATGAACTGGGCACGGGTGGGCCAGCTTATACCCATTCCAGTGCCTGTTCTTCCAGCGCCAAGGCCATGGCAAGTGCCGCCCGCCTGATCAAAATGGGCGTGTGTGATGCGGTGGTGACTGGTGGTGTGGATAGCCTGTGTGAATTTACCGTGGCCGGTTTTTCTGCACTGGAATCAGTCAGTACAGAATTTTGCAACCCGCTCAGCGCCAATCGCAAAGGCATCAATATTGGCGAAGGCGCTGCGTTCTTTTTGATGACTGCCGAGCCCGCACCCGCAACCGCACCCAGTGCCGTGGCGTTGTGTGGCTGGGGTGAATCTTCGGATGGTCACCACATGTCAGCACCTGATCCCGCCGGTGGTGGTGCCCGTATGGCGATTACCCAGGCCCTGCAGCGTGCCGGTATTGCACCATCCGAGGTCGACTATATCAACCTGCATGGTACGGCCACGGTGCAGAATGACGCGATGGAATCACGCGTGATCCAAGACATATTTGGTGCTGCCGTTGCTGTCAGTTCCACCAAGCCATTTACCGGGCATGCCCTGGGGGCTGCCGCTGCCATTGAAGCGGCACTGTGCTGGCTGGTGATGCAGGATGACAATCCGCAAGGCTTATTGCCGCCACATCTGTGGGATGGTATTGCTGATCCACAATTGCCTGCCCTGCATATCGTGGCACCACGGCAGCAGGCAGGTAAACCATTGCGCTGGATAGTCAGCAATTCTTTCGCCTTTGGCGGATCGAATGCATGTCTGGTGCTGGGGAAGACAGAATGAATCGAACAAACACAACTATATTTCCGCCAGTGCGCAGCCTGGTCCCGCATGACGGCGAAATGGTCTTGCTGGACAGGATAGTGGCAGCCGACGCCGAAACCCTGACCGCTGAAGTGGCGATCCGGCCAGAAACCCTGTTTTGCAAACCGCAAGGTGTGGATGCCTGGGTCGGCATCGAATACATGGCGCAGGCGATAGCCGCCCATGCCGGTTATCTTGCCAGCCTGCGCGATGAACCGGTGAAGGTTGGCTTTTTGCTGGGAACCCGGCGTTACGATTGCAGCCAGCCGGTGTTTGCCACTGGCAGCGTATTGGAAGTGCAGGTACAGCGGGTCTTGCAAGGTGATAATGGATTAGGGGCATTTGAGTGTGGCATCCGTGATCAGGCAACAGGCACGTCGCTGGCTATTGCCACCATCACGGTATTTCAACCGGCTGATGCCAAAGAATTTCTGCAACGGAGTGAGAGATGAGTAAGAGTGTATTAGTAACCGGATCTTCACGTGGCATAGGCAAGGCCATCGCCTTGCGTCTTGCCCGCGATGGCTACGATATCGTATTGCATTGCCGTAGTCAGCGTGAAGAGGCTGAGCTTGTCGCGACTGAAATTACCAGTATGGGCCGGGCCGCCCGCGTATTGCAGTTTGATATCAGCGAACGGGATAATGCGGCAGCGCTGTTGCTGGCAGATGTGGAAGCGCATGGTTGTTATTACGGCGTGGTCTGCAACGCCGGCGTGGCAAGGGATAATGCTTTTCCGGCCATGTCGGGCGAAGACTGGGATCTGGTCCTGAATACCAATCTGGATGGTTTCTATAATGTCCTCAATCCCCTGGTCATGCCCATGGTACAGCGCCGCCAGCCGGGTCGCATCATTACCATGGCCTCGGTGTCTGGCCTGATCGGCAATCGTGGCCAGGTCAACTACAGCGCAGCCAAGGCGGGTATTATTGGTGCCAGCAAGGCACTGGCAATAGAATTGGCCAAGCGTGCCATCACCGTCAATTGTGTGGCACCAGGCTTGATAGAAACTGACATGATCAGCGAAGTACCGCTGGAAGAAGCTTTGAAAATGATACCGGCACGCCGTGTCGGCAAGCCGGAAGAGGTCGCCGCTGTGGTCAGTTTCCTCATGCATGAAGATGCAGCGTATGTGACACGACAGGTCATATCGGTGAATGGAGGTATGGCATGAGTTTGGGTATGAACATGAGTATGAATCTGCAAAATCGCCGCGTCGTCGTGACCGGCATGGCTGGCATCAGCCCTCTGGGTAATGACTGGCCGGCTATCCGCAAGCAGTTGGGTGAATTCCGCAATGCCGTCGTGCGCATGCAGGAGTGGAGTGATTATGAAGGTTTGAATACACAACTGGGGGTACCGGCTGCACCCTTTGAACTGAATGAACGCTACCACCGCAAAGCCACCCGCAGCATGGGCAGAGTGGCCCTGATGGCGACCCGCGCCAGTGAAATGGCACTGGCTGATGCCGGCTTGCTGGACGATCCTTTGCTGACCAGTGGTAAGATGGGAATCTCTTTCGGCTCATCGGCAGGTACGCCCAGTGCCATCGGTGATTTTGGCCGCATGATGGAAGAACGCACCACCAAAGGCATCAATGCAACCACCTATATCAAAATGATGGCGCATACGGCACCAGTCAATATTGGTGTGTTTTTTGGCTTGACCGGTCGCGTCATCACGACTTCATCGGCCTGTACATCAGGGAGCCAGGGTATAGGTTATGCCTATGAAGCCATACGCAGCGGCAAACAAATTGCCATGATTGCAGGCGGTGCTGAAGAATTATGCGCCACCGAAGCGGCCGTGTTCGACACCCTGTTTGCCACCAGCGTGCGCAATGATAATCCGCAAGATACACCACGGCCTTTCGATGCCGGTCGTGACGGCCTGGTGATAGGTGAAGGTGCCGGTAGCCTGATACTGGAAGAGCTGGAACATGCACAGGCACGCGGTGCAAGAATTTATGCCGAGCTGGTCGGTTTCGGTACCAATAGCGATGGCTGCCATGTGACGCAACCGAATGCAGAAACCATGAAGATCGCCATGCAACTGGCGCTGGAAGATGCACAATTGCAGCCATCCGACATCGCCTACGTGAATGCGCATGGCACTGGTACGCAGCAGGGTGATATCGCCGAAAGCCAGGCTACCGCCCAGGTGTTTGGCAATGCCATCCCCATCAGTTCACTGAAAAGCTATATGGGGCACACCCTGGGCGCATGCGGCGCACTGGAAGCCTGGATCAGCATAGAAATGATGCGTGAAGGTTGGTTTGCCCCCACCATCAATTTGCAAGAACTTGATCCACTATGCGCAGAACTGGATTACATTCGAGGCGAGGGCAGGGCCATTGATTGCGACTACGTGATGTCGAACAACTTTGCATTTGGCGGTATCAATACCTCTTTGATTTTCAAAAAATATCCTTGATGATCTGGCGTGCTGATAGCGGGTTTTTAACCAGGAGATGGAACATGAAAAAATTGATTTCAACGGTAATTGCATTGGCCACACTGTCTGGATTTGCATTGCCGGTTATGGCTGCCGACAACGTAGTGATGTTGCCCATTGCAACAGCAATGGCCAGCAATAATGCACCGTATAGACTGGGCGACAAGGTGAAATATTATTTTGGTAATCAGGCCACGCCACCTGTCCTGAAAAAAATCCTTAATGATCAAACCAACAAAAAAACAAATGCCTTGAATAAGTCGACGGAGCAAGCGTGCAACTGGGTTTTTTTATCCGCCATGTTGCAACTGAAAAAGCGTGCTGAAAGTTCAGGTGCCAACGCCGTGATCAATATTGTCAGCAACTATGACAATGTTGAAAAATCAAGCGAAACAGAATTTGAATGCCATGTTAATGCCTTGATGGCTGGTGTTGTCCTTAAGGCAGATTTTGTGACAATAGCGGACAAATAAAATGGAAACAATGCACCATCTAGTGTGCATTGTTCTACAACAGATCATCTCATCATTTTTTAAGGACTCATAATGACTCTTGCCTTACAGCGCGGTTTTTTAATTTCCATGGTATTTGCACTCAGTCTTTTACAGGGTTGCGCCACGTCGGTAAAAGCTACTTCCATGCAGAATCCACCTCCATCTGAAGCTTTTTCCGGATTTGGACGTATCAGGGTTCAGCCAGTTGTATTCCGACCAGGTTATGATGGTGATAAATCCGGTTTGGTCAAGATCAATCAAAATATCCAGGAAGATCTGGCGAGTTCTTTGGCAAACTGGAACATGCGTCCAGATAATGGCCGTGTGCTGATCATTGAACCTGTGATTGAGGAAATGGAATTCAAGCATGGCGTCAAGCGCGTAATGCTGGGGCCTCTGGCTGGCAGTTCCGGCGTGCTGATGCGCATGAAGATCACTGACGGCAATGGTAAAGTAGTTGCGTTGCCGGAGTTTTTCCAACGTGCCAACGCAATGGCTGCCGGTTTTGTATTTGGTGTGCATGACAATTTGATGTTGACCAGAGTTGCGAATCTTGCCAGCCGCTATATTATGGATAACTACAGTAGCGCCATTGGCGGACAAACGGGCGCAGATGAAAAAGCGCTGGCCAGATAATAAAGCCAGTTATGCCAGATCATACAGCCAGTCTCTTTCTGGTCAATATCACCGATATTGATCTGGCTGCTTATCTGCCCTGGTTAAGTAAAAACGAAGTGCTGCGTTATCAGCGCTTCGTTAAAAGAGAAAGACAGCGCCAGTTCCTGGCTGGGCGTGTGCTCTTGCGTCAAAGCCTGAGTCAATTGCTGGACGTACCGGTCAGCACATTGCAACTGACTGAACGTCCGGGCAATGCGCCACGGCTGGATTTTCCGGCTTGCCCTGAGCTTGGCTTCAGCCTTTCGCATAGCGGTAACTGGCTTGCCTGCGCGGTCAGTGCCGACAGCAGGCTGGGTCTGGATATTGAATTGTTGAATCCCGACCGCGATTTTTCTGCGCTGGCATTGCAGGCTTTTGATGCTGCCGAAAATGCCTGGCTACATCAACAGGACGCGGGTAGCCGGGTGCGTGATTTTTATCAACTATGGACCAGTAAGGAAGCGCATATCAAACTGAATGTTGCCAGTGCAGAATGCCTGCACTTCCAGCATCCTGAATTGTCCATCACACTATGCAGTGCCAGGCAGTTCACATCTCCGCCACAACTCCTGCACATTGGTTTGTCAGCGGAATAAACTCCAGAACCAGTTCCATATACCCGGTAACTTTGGCGGATTGCTGGCATCTTTCACCACCCTTGCCAGGGCTGCGTGTTCCAGTTCTTCCCGGTTATCGTAAAATGGTTTTTCACTGGTGGGTATGTCCAACTCTTTGGCGACATCCAAAAGAATTTCCAGATACTCTTCCAGATGATTGGCGGTATAAGGATTGATGTCGTGAAAGGTAACGACGATGGGCGTTACCCCATCCACCGCAGGCATTTCGTTGTTGCACCAGTGCGGGCGTACTGCCAATAACAGCTTGCGCATATTGCGGTGCTTGGTCAGGCTGAAATTAATGCCATAAATAATGCCGTCATTGGCACTTAAATCCGTCAACAGCATTTGCAAGCCATGGCTGTGATAGGTATCCAGCGTGCGTGCATCATAATTCCAGAAGGGCGGGCGTACCAGCTTGGGGGCAATACCCGTAATGCCCGTCAGGTCAGTGATACCCAATGCCAGTGAAGCATTGAATTCATCTTCTGTCAGATAGCGATGATTGGAATGCCGTGGCGTCGCGGTATGAAAGGCCAGCAAATGCCCTTCATCCACTTCGCGTTTCAGCAGGCTGCGACCGTACTCGGTTCCACCGCCATTGACTGCCCGCGTCTGGGTAAAGAAGACCGCCTTGATATCTGACTGATACGGGTTTTTCGACAAAGTCCCTAATACTTTTTCTGTCGGATTGTTTGGTCGCACAGCACTGGGGCCATCGTCAAAGCTCAGCAGGTAACGAATTGGCGCAGGATTGCCCTCACAGGCATCGGCAGCTGACGATGCATTACACAAAGCCGCCATCAGCAGGGCCAGCAAGCAGGGGGCAACGAATTGCCTGTTACGGAAGGTAAACAAAGTCGGAATGCAGTTTTTGCCAGAAGGCCCGTATTGTATCTGCCCTCCAGGAATTTTTCTTGCCCATTCTACCGAGGCTCAGGGCTATAGAGTTTCAGAATGTTTGCGAGGTGAATGTAAATATTTCTTGAGGGTAATTTTACGGGAAGCCCAACGACAATCCATACCTGCATTTTCCTTGCCCTTGCCCAGATGAATGGCTAAACCACCCTGGGGAAGTCGTCAGTGGCTTAATTGACGACTTTTGATGTGTTGGTCTTGAGATGATTACTGAGACAGCTACTGAGTTAACGTAAATTAACATTCAAGTTTTTGGCGAGATAAATATTTGTGATATTAGTCACAAGTAAATCAAGATTGGCGTGATAGTCTTTCGCAACCCACGTTTGTAATATTGTGTAACCAGGTCAACACGCCCTAATGCAATTCTGGTTTTTTTGAATTAATTCGTCAGAGATATTAAATAAATGGCCAATACCACTGCAGATATCCAAAAGCTTTACATCGCTTATTTCAACCGTCCAGCGGACCCACTGGGTCTGGCATATTGGACAGCGTCCAGCCTGTCCCTCAAAGACATCGCTCAAAGCTTCTCCGTACAAAAGGAATACG